>DBFADZ010000046.1:0-26147 GCA_048195375.1 Collinsella sp. | reverse complement strand
GGCATGAAGTTTGTCGCGAGTTCCGCACGCAAAGGAAAGCACTGAATGTGCTTTCCGGCTTGCGCAGGACGGTAGAGCAGCAAACTTCATGCCCTCCGGTCCGCCCCGGGAGGCACTGCTAAGTTATCCCCCGGCATTCAGAAAATCTAAGTGCCAAAAAATAAGATTTTTTGACTCTGTGTTGTATAACCCGCCATTCGTGGGTACCATTCAACGCGTACGCAAACAAAAAGGGTTAATTCGCGTGGCATAACCACGCGGCCCAAAAAGGAGGAGACAAGCATGTCGTCTTTGAAGCCGCTTGCAGATCGTGTTCTGGTCAAGCCCGACGAGGCCGAGCAGAAGACCGCTTCTGGTCTGTATATCGCCAGCAACGCTCAGGAGAAGCCGCAGCGCGGCACCATCGTTGCCGTGGGCGCCGGCAAGGTCAACGACAAGGGTGAGCGCATTCCCATGGACGTCAAGGTTGGCGACGTTGTCATCTACGGTAAGTTCGGTGGCAACGAGGTCAAGGTCGACGGCGAGAAGTATCTGCTGATGCGCGCCGACGACATCTACGCCGTCGTCGAGGCCTAGTCTCACCAGGCTCTCTGATTCGTCTTTGAACGCGGTCGCCGCATAGGACTCGGAAGCGGCGACGCGAGTCACATTTCTTTTGGAGGATTACCCACCATGGCAAAGAACATTACGTTCAACACCGATGCCCGCGCTAAGCTCGCCAAGGGCGTCAACACTCTGGCCGATGCCGTTACCGTCACCATGGGCCCCAAGGGCCGCTACGTTGCGTTGCAGCGCACGTTCGGTGCTCCGACCATCACCAACGACGGCGTTTCTGTCGCCAAGGAGATTGAGCTCGAGGACAACATCGAGAACATGGGCGCCCAGCTGGTGAAGGAGGTCGCCACCAAGACCAACGACACCGTGGGTGACGGCACCACCACCGCAACCCTGCTCGCCCAGGCCATCGTCAACGACGGCCTGCGCAACGTCGCCGCTGGCGCCAACCCGCTGGCCATCCGTCGCGGTATCGACAAGGCCGTCAACGCCGCCGTCGCCGAGATGAAGAAGCAGGCCAAGCCGGTCGAGACCAAGGAGCAGATCGCTTCCGTCGGTACCATCTCCGCCGGTGACCCCGAGGTCGGCGAGAAGATCGCCGAGGCTATGGAGGTCGTAGGCAAGGACGGCGTCATCACCGTCGAGGATTCCCAGACGTTCGACATCACCATCGACACCGTCGAGGGCATGCAGTTCGACAAGGGCTATGTCTCCGCTTACTTCGTCACGGACAACGACCGCATGGAGGCCGTGATGAAGGATCCGTACATCCTCATCACCGACCAGAAGATTTCCAGCGTTCAAGACATCATGCCCGTTCTCGAGGCTGTCCAGCGCGCTGGCCGTGGCCTGCTCATCATCGCTGAGGACATCGACGGCGAGGCTCTGCCTACCCTGGTCCTCAACAAGATCCGTGGCGCCCTCAACGTCTGCGCCGTTAAGGCTCCGGGCTACGGCGATCGCCGCAAGCGCATCCTCGAGGACATCGCCGTCCTCACCGGTGGCCAGGCTGCCCTGGACGAGCTGGGCGTGAAGGTCGCTGACATCACCGCCGATATGCTCGGTACCGCTAAGTCCGTCACCATCTCCAAGGACAACACCGTCGTCGTCGGCGGCGCTGGCTCCAAGGAGGCCATCGACGCTCGTATCGCTCAGATCAAGGGTGAGATGGAGAACACCACCTCTGACTTCGACCGTGAGAAGCTCCAGGAGCGCCTGGCCAAGCTCTCCGGTGGCGTTGCCGTCATCAAGGTCGGCGCTGCTACCGAGTCCGAGCTCAAGGAGATCAAGCATCGCGTCGAGGACGCCCTGCAGGCTACCCGCGCTGCTGTCGAGGAGGGCATCGTCGCCGGTGGCGGCGTCGCCTTCATGGACGCTGCTCCTGCGCTCGACGCCGTTGAGCTTGACGACCCCGAGGAGAAGATCGGTGTCGACATCGTCAAGAAGGCTCTGACCGCTCCGGTCGCTACCATCGCCAAGAACGCTGGCTTTGAGGGCGCTGTCGTGGTCGACAAGGTTGCCGAGCTGCCTGCCGGCCAGGGTCTCAACTCTGCCAACGGCGAGTGGGGCGACATGATCGAGATGGGCGTCCTCGACCCCGTCAAGGTCAGCCGCGTCACCCTGCAGAACGCTGCTTCTGTCGCCAGCCTGATCCTCATCACCGAGG
The DNA here is from genome assembly GCA_048195375.1 of Collinsella sp. Lineage (GTDB taxonomy): Bacteria > Actinomycetota > Coriobacteriia > Coriobacteriales > Coriobacteriaceae > Collinsella. The sequence continues at coordinate 23,926 of DBFADZ010000046.1, read as the reverse complement.
CTACCGTCTCCGATGTCCCCAAGAACACTCAGCTTGAGGACGCTATCGCTGCTGCTACCGCTGGTCAGCAGGGCGGCGGTATGTACTAAGGCCGACAAGGTCTAGAACTCCCACCGGGAATCCGGGGGCGTGACGGGGTTTCTCTCCGGAACGTCCTCGGACATGCAAAGAGGCTCCGCATCGCGCTTCGCGCTGCGGAGCCTCTTTGCGTCCTGCGGAATGTTCCGGAGAGAAACCCCGTCACGCCCCCGGATTCCCTACGTTTACGGCCTTGAGGTCGGCGTGGGCGGAGATCGTGGCTGATGGGGATACGTGTCCCGGTCGCTGTTTCGCGGCTTTGCCGCGAAAGGCGCGTTACTTTGGCGTGGACGGAGAACGTGGTTGTCGCGTTAACTTGTCCCGGTCGCATTTCTGGAGCGTTCCCCCGCCATAAATTAGCCTCAGCATACTTGCACGAATACCCTCTCGTGCTACACTTGCAATTGCTGTTTCAGGGCGGGGTGGAATTCCCCACTGGCGGTAAATCGGGCGGTGTCAAAGGGACGCCGTAGCGCAGGCGAGGTGTCTGCGACCGAGCCGATGAGTCCGCGACCCGAGCGTGTGTTGGTTCGCATGCCGGCTGAACTGGTGAGATCCCAGTACCAACGGTTAGAGTCCGGATGAAAGAGGCAGGTGATCTTATGTCTGAACAGTCGCAGCATATCCATTTTGAGAACACGAATAGGTGGAGCACCAAACAGCTCGTTACCATGGCGCTGATGTGTGCCTTGGGCGCCCTGTTTATGTACGTGCAGCTGCCCATCCTTCCTTCGGCGCCGTTTTTGACGTATGACCCGTCGCTGGTGCCGGCGATGGTGTGTGGGTTTGCGTATGGCCCCGGTGCCGGCACAGCTGTTGCCGCCATGGCGATCGTTATCCATGCGCTTATCACGGGCGATTGGGTCGGTGCGCTTATGAACTTGGTTGCCACGCTGGGCTATATTCTGCCCGCGGCTATCGTTTACCAGAAGATGCACACCTATAAGGGTGCCGTGATTGGCCTGGTGCTCGGCGTCATTGCCGCTACAGCGCTGTCTATGGTCGCAAACCTTACCATTGGCGTATGGTTCTGGTATGGCTCGGTCGATGTGATCGCTCCGCTCATGATTCCTGCCGTACTGCCGTTCAACCTTATCAAGACCGTGCTTAACTCGGTGTTGACGCTGGCGGTGTATAAAGCAGTCTCCAACCTCATCACGCCTAAAAAGGACCAGGTCAAAGGCCGCGCATGATTGAGTGTCGGGGCGTTTCCTTTAGCTATGACGGTGCCGTGTCGGCACTCGACGGTGTCGATCTGAACATCGAGGACGGTGAGTTTTTCTGCATCCTCGGTGGCAATGGGTCGGGCAAGTCGACGTTTGCCAAGCATCTGAATGCGCTGTTGCAACCCGATGCGGGCACGGTACGCATCAACGGCATGGATGCGTCCGACCCCGAGCTGGTCTACGACATTCGTTCGACCGCGGGCATGGTATTCCAGAATCCCGACGACCAGCTGGTGGCAACGCTTGTCGAAGATGACGTTGCGTTCGGTCCCGAAAACCTTGGCGTGCCATCGGCGCAAATTGCGCAGCGCGTGCGCGAGGCGCTGAAGGGCGTGGGCCTGGTGGGCTTTGAGCGCCACGAGACCCATGCGCTTTCGGGCGGCCAAAAGCAGCGCGTGGCGCTTGCCGGCGTGCTTGCCATGGAACCGCGCGTGCTCATATTGGACGAGGCCTCCTCGATGCTCGATCCGCGTGGACGCAAGGGTCTCATGAAGGCTTGCCGCGCGTTGCACGATCGCGGCATGACCATCGTGATGATTACGCACTTTATGGAAGAAGCCGCCGAGGCAGATCGCATCGCGGTATTTCAGGCGGGACGAGTTGCCATGTTGGGCACGCCCGAGGAGATTCTGACGCGGGCAGATGAGCTCGCGGAGCTCAACCTAGATATGCCGGCGTCGTGCCGTTTGGGCATGGCGCTTCGTGCGAAGGGCGTGCCCGTTCACGCGCGGGTGCGCGAGGTGGATATGGTCGCCGAGGTTGCGCAGACTTATGCCGAGCGAAGTGGGGCAGACATCGCGGGGCAGTCTTCCGTATCCCAGTTGGAAATCGCTGACGGCACTGTTCCGGTAGACAACGAGGACAACGCGTCGGAGCCCGTCATCGAGCTAGCCCATGTTTCGTACAGTTATTCGCTCAGTCCGCGCGAGCGCCGCCGCTGGCATAAGCGCTCGGCCACTGCGGGCAAATCGAACAAACAGGCTCTCTGGGGAAACGACCCCAGCAGCCCGTGGGCGCTGCGCGATGTATCGCTGACGGTGCGTCGCGGCGAGTTCCTGGGTTTGGCAGGTCATACCGGTTCGGGTAAGTCGACGCTGGTCCAGCATCTCAACGGTTTGATTCGTCCCCAGGAGGGAAGCGTTTGCGCGCTGGGGCTCGATCTGTCAAACAAGAAAGACGCCGCCGCGGTTAAGGCCAAGGTCGGCGTGGTGTTTCAATATCCTGAGCGTCAGCTGTTTGCCGAAACCGTGGCGCAGGACGTGGCGTTTGGTCCGCACAACCTTGGCTTGCCGCAAGATGAAGTCGACCGTCGTGTCGAGTCATCGCTCTCACGCGTGGGCCTCGACCTTTCCACGGTCGGCGACAAGAGCCCCTTTGAGCTTTCGGGCGGTCAACAACGGCGCGTGGCATTCGCCGGCGTGCTTGCCATGGAGCCCGAGGTCCTGGTGCTCGATGAACCCATGGCGGGGCTCGATCCGGCTGCGCGCAGGGATTTCCTAGGGCTCATCGATCGACTCCATTGCGAGGGCCTGACCGTTGTCATGGTTTCGCACAGCATGGATGACCTGGCAAATTGTTGTGACCGTATCGTTGTGATGAACGAGGGCGCGGTGTTTGCCGAGGGAACGCCCGTGCAGGTGTTTGCGCATGCCGATGAGCTCAAGTCGATCGGCTTGGGCGTTCCCGCCGCCCAGCGTATGGCGCTGGCGCTTACGGAGGCGGGCGTGCCGCTGCGTCGCGGCGGGCTCTATACGGTTGAGTCGCTGACAGACGAGTTGGTGGACCTGCTAATCGGTCGCTCGGACGGTCCTTCTAACGTCGCGGACATTGCTAAATCCAAGACGGTCGAGCGAGAGGAGGGCTGCTAATGGAGGCGTTTTCGTTTGGCAGCTACTATTCCGGCGATAGTGCAATCCACCGCCTGGACCCGCGAACTAAGTTGCTCTTGGGCTTTGTGTTTCTGATCACGACGCTCACGGTCAGTAGCTTCCGCGGACTGGTCCCGGTCGCAATCTTCGTTGTCCTGATCTATACCGTGTCTCGGGTGCCGGCTCGTCGCGTCCTGTCATCGATGGCGCCGCTGCTGGCGATCGTCATCGTGGTCGCGGTGCTCAACCTGTTTTCCGACCAGAGCGGGCGCATCCTGTGGCAGCTCGGCTTTTTGCAGATAAGCGAGGGCTCGCTGCATTCCGCTGCCTTTATGGCGTGCCGTCTGACCTTGATGATGGCTGGTATGAGTGCCATCACGCTCACCACACCGACGCTCGACCTCACCGCGGGCTTTGAGCGCCTGCTCGCGCCGTTTGCGCGTGTGGGACTTCCTGCGCACGAGCTCGGCATGATCATGGGTATCGCGCTGCGCTTTATGCCGCAGTTTGCCACCGAGATGAAGCAGACGGCCGATGCACAGGCGAGTCGCGGCGCGCGCGTGACGGGAGGCCTGCTCGGCGGTGTGCGTATGCTCGGCAGTGTGGCGATTCCGCTGTTCACGGGTGTGTTCCGTCATGCCGAAACGTTGTCTGCCGCCATGGATGCACGCTGCTATCACGGCGAGCAGGGCCGCACACGCCTGCATACGCTTGCGTTTGGCCGCGGGGATGCGCTGGCAGCGGTGGTGACGACGCTGCTGCTCATCTGCGTCATCGTCATCAATCTTCAACTTGTTTAGGCGCGATTCGAGCGCAGGAAAGGGGTCCCTATGACCGACAACGATCGCACGGCGCAGCTCGAGCGCGCCTGTTCGTATCTTAGGCGTATTCCGGCGTGGTATCTCGCCACGATCGACGTGACGGACGGATATCAGCCGCGCGTGAGGCCGTTCTCGTTTGCCATGGTCGATGATGGCAAGCTGTGGTTTTGCACCTCGCGCGATAAGGACGTGTGGGCCGAGCTCAGCGCGAACCCCAAGTTTGAGGTTTCGGGTTGGAAACCGGGGGAGTGTTGGATCGTGCTGACCGGCGAGGCCGCGCTCGAGGACGACGCGGTCGTGAGCGACCGGGTGCGCCAAGCCGGCTTTAAGCACATGGTGGGCATCGGCGAGCAACACGATAGTGCCAACGACGGTCGCCTTGCGTTTTTCTCGGTGCGAAATATCGCCGCCCGCTTCTGTGATATCGACGGCAGCGAGGAGCGCCTGGAGCTTTAGCTCACACAAACCAGGCTCTCAAACTGGCTAGTACAGGAGGAAACGTGGACGGATTGAATACGGTGTTGGAGTATCTGACGTCGGTGCCGGCGTGGTACTTGGCGACGAGCGTGGACGGGCAACCACATGTGCGTCCGTTCTCGTTTGCACAGATTCAGGACGGCAAGCTGTGGTTTGTGACAGCGCGCACTAAAGATGTGTGGCAGGAACTGCTGCAAAACCAGCGCTTTGAGGCCACGAGTTGGTGGCCGGGCCATGGCTGGCTCATCTTGCGCGGGCGTGCCGGCTTGGATGACCGGGCTTTAGACGAAATGCGCGAAGCCGGGTGGAAGCATCTAGAGCGCCTGGGCGAGCACTATGAGGGGCCTAACGACCCCACGCTCGTCTTCTTTAGCGTCGAAGATCCCGAGGCTTTTATCTGCAATCACGACGAATGGGTGCCGGTCGAGCTCTAGCCAGCTGGCTCATCCTAACAACTTAGTTTTCGCATGGGCGGGCCCCGTGTTGCCCGGCACCGTAAGGAGTGCCGGTCAATACGGGGCCCGCTCTATTTGTCAATTCCTTCAAGCGAATGTGTCGGGAATGTTTCAATGCATGAATATGCAAGCCATTTACGTGTAAATGCATCTTTTGGTGCTAAAGTTTCAACCCACTTCATAACGACCGCTGCGAAATGCGCATCGGTGCATAAATCGCAGACAAGGAGTCTGATATGTCTTTGAAGGTTGGAATCGTCGGCGCGGCTGGATATGCCGGAGCCGAGCTCATTCGCCTCGTGCTCGGCCATCCCGAGTTTGAACTTGTTGCCATTACGTCCAACGCCGATGCCGGCCAGCCGTTGTCTGCGGTGTACCCGAGCTTCACCGGCGTAAGCGATCTTGTCTTCACGACGCATGATGCCCCCGAACTCAAGAACTGCGACGCGGTATTTTTGGCCGTGCCGCACACGGCTGCCATGGCTCAGGTGCCCGCCCTGCTTGCCGCGGGAGTCTCCTGCATTGACCTCTCGGCCGATTATCGCCTGAGCGATCCAGCCACCTTTGAGGCCTGGTATGCCGCCGAGCACACGAGCCCCGAGTTGCTCAAGACCCGCGCTTTCGGTCTGCCCGAGCTGTTCTCCCAGGATTTGGAGACCGCCGCATCCGACCATGCCACCGGAAAGCCCGTGTTGGTCGCCTGCGCCGGTTGCTATCCCACCGCAACGAGCCTTGCCGCCGCGCCCGCCGTGCGCGCTGGCTGGGTTGCCCAGAGCGGCCCCGTGATCGTTGATGCCATCAGCGGTGTGACGGGTGCCGGCAAGTCCTGCAACGCTCGTACGCATTTTTGCAGCGCCGACGAGAACTTGGAGGCCTACGGCGTGGGCAAGCATCGCCACACGCCCGAGATCGAGCAGATCCTGGGCCTGACCGATCGCGTCGTCTTTACCCCGCACCTGGCACCGCTCAAGCGCGGCCTGCTCTCCACGGTGACGCTGCCGCTCACGCCGCAGGCCATCGACTCCCTGGCTCTTGAGGATGTCGTCGACTATTACAAGCAGTTCTACGCTGGACGCACCTTCGTGCGCGTGCTCGATGCCGGCCAGCAGCCCAAGACGGCTTCGGTCGTCGGCACCAACGCCGCCCAGATTGGCCTTGCGTTCAACAAACGCGCGGGCGTGCTGGTGGCGACGGGCGCCATCGACAATCTGTGCAAGGGCGCTGCGGGCCAAGCGGTCCAGTGCGCCAATATCGTCTTTGGCTTTGACGAGCGACGAGGCTTGCCCACAGTGGCGTGCCCGGTGTAGCACATTCGATTGTTAACGATTTGGTAGTCGGGCATCGAGTGGGGCGCCACTCTTAAGCTGGTCTCATGATCACGACTGGCATGGCGCACCAACCGATGTCCGTTTTTTGTTTGACATAAGGAGTCATAAAGACGATGAATACCGAGCTGTTTGATATCAAGATTCGCGCCGTCGAGGGTGGCGTTACGGCTGCGGCTGGTTTTAAGGCTGCAGGCATCCACGCTGGGTTCCGCAAGAACCCCGAGCGTCTGGATTACGCGCTCGTCGTGCCCGATAAACCCTGTCCCGGTGCCGGCGTGTTTACCACCAATCGCTTTTGCGCGGCGCCCGTGCAGGTGAGCCGTGCCAGCCTGGGCGGTGCCGACAAGGGCTACGGTATCATCGCCGGCGTTTCGGTCAACTCTGGCAATGCCAACGCCGCTACGGGTGAGACCGGCCTTGCATGCGCGCGCGAGACGTGCAGCATCGCATCGCAGGTCATCGGCTGTGAGCCCCAGCAGATTCTGGTTGCCTCCACGGGTGTGATTGGCCAGATTCTGCCGATCGACACGTTTGAGACCGCCATTCCTGCTGCCTACGAGGCGCTCTCCGCCCACGGTGGCGCCGATGCCGCTCGCGCCATCATGACGACCGACACGCACTCCAAGGAGTACGCCGTGTCCTACGTCAGTGAGGCTGCGGGTCATGCGGGCAATGTCTATACGGTAGGCGGAATGTGCAAGGGCTCGGGCATGATCATGCCCAACATGGCCACCATGATCGCAGTTATCACCACCGATGCCCCCGTCGAGCCTGCGGCACTTCATGCCCTGCTGCTCTCGACCGTCAAGCAGACCTTTAACAAGGTAACGGTCGATTCCGACACCTCGACCAACGACACCTGCATCATGCTTGCCTCCGGTGCCGCTGCCGCAGATGCCGAGCCTATCGTCGAGGGCTCCGATGCCTTCGACGAGTTGGCATTTGCCGTGCACGAGGTGTGCGAGAGCCTGGCACGCAATATCGCCGCCGATGGCGAGGGCGCATCCAAGCTTGTTACGGTCAACGTTACCGGCGCCGTGAACGACGAGGAAGCCGATATCGCCGCCCGTGCCGTTGCCAACTCGCCGCTCGTTAAGACCTGCATCGCCGGCCACGACTGCAACTGGGGTCGCGTTGCTATGGCGCTTGGCAAGTGCGGCGTGAAGTTTAATCAGGAAGACGTTTCCATCGACATGATGGGCATGCCCGTCTGTCGCGACGGTCTGACTGTTCCCTTTGACGAGGACGAGGCTCTACGACGTTTCGAGGCGCCCGAGATCGTGATCTCGGCCGACCTGGGCGCAGGCGACGCGGCAACGACCGTGTGGACCTGCGACCTCACGCATGAGTACATCTCCATCAACGGCGACTACCGTTCCTAGATTCCAGGCACGCTGCGCATCTTGCCGCGATTGCGGACAGCGGAGCACGGCGCGATAACGATACGAAAGACGAGGCAGATTATGAAATTCGCACGCGATTGTCGTTCGAGCGAATCCAACGAAGCAACCGCGCAGCTGCTGTTCGAAGCGCTGCCGTGGATTAAGAACCTGACCGGCAAGACGGTTGTTATCAAATATGGCGGAGCCGCCATGGTTGATGAGCAGCTGCGCCGCGACGTGATGAGCGACATCGTCTTGCTCAAGATCATCGGTATGCGCCCCGTCATCGTGCACGGCGGCGGCAAGGCTATCAACGAGGCGCTGAGCCATTACGATATTCCCGTCGAGTTTAAGAACGGCCAGCGCGTGACCACGCCGGCGACTATGGATATCGTGCGCGAGGTGCTGGGCGGCAAGGTTAACCAGGAGCTGGTTGCTGCCATCAACCACCACGGCAACCTGGCCGTGGGCGTGTCGGGCAGCGATGCCGGCACGCTCATCGCCGAGCCGCTCGACCCCGAGCTCGGTCGCGTGGGCAAAGTGACGCACGTCAACACCGACTATATCGAGCGCCTGCTCGATAGCGAGTACATCCCCGTCATCGCTACCGTTGCGGCGGGGGAGGACGGCGGTTTCTTCAACATCAACGCCGACACCGCTGCCGGTGCTGTTGCCGCGGCGCTCCACGCGCACAAGGCGATCTTTTTGACCGATGTCGATGGCCTGTACAAGGACTTTAGCGACAAGGACTCGCTTATCTCCAACCTAACGCTCGACGAGGTTAACGAAATGCTCTACGGCGGCGAGGTCGATAAGGGCATGATTCCCAAGCTGCGTGCGGCCGTCGATGCGCTTACCGGCGGCGTATTTCGTGCCCACATCATTAACGGTACTACGCCGCATTCGCTGCTCCTGGAGCTGCTGACCGATGCCGGCGTCGGCACCGTGATCCATTCCACCGAGACGGCTTACGAGTTCGATACGCATCCGCATCCGCTTTCGACGTTTGCTGCGCGTCTGACCGAGAACCTTGACGAGGTCGAGAAGCTTCAGACGGTCTAGCTGACCCGCAGCCGCCCCATTCCTGCACCCATAGGTCTGCGCCGTCCGGCGCTCAACGAAAGGCATCCCATGTCACTTGCAGCTCAGCAATCGCTTGAATCCCATTACGTTATGCATACCTTTGGCCGCTCTCCGGTCGAGTTTGTCGAGGGTCACGGCATGAAGCTCACCGGCGACGATGGCCGTGAGTACCTCGACTTTCTTGCCGGCATCGGCGTGTGCAGCCTAGGTCATGGCAACCTGGCTGTGCTCTCGGCGCTCGAGGCACAGACCAAAAAGCTCATGCATGTCTCCAATTACTTCTACATCGAGCAGCGTGGACAGGTCGCGGCGCTGCTGTCCAAGCTTGCTAACGACGACGTAGATGGTGCGCGCGTGCTTGCCGATGCCATTGCCGCCGGCGATGAGACCACGGCAGCTGCTCTTGGTGCCCCGGCTGCGGGCGAGCAGGTGTGGGAGACGTTCTTTGCTAACTCCGGCGCCGAGGCCAACGAGGGCTCGATGAAGCTCGCGCGCCTGTACGCCAAGCGTGCCGGTAACGGCGGTAACACCATCGTGTGCATGCGCGGCGGCTTCCACGGCCGTACGCTCGAGACCATTGCCGCCACCATGCAGGATTGGCTGCAGGACAGCTTCCGCCCGCTGCCGGGTGGCTTTGTGGCCTGCACGCCCAACGATGTGGACGAGCTGCGTGCGATCTTTAAGCAGCTGGGGAGCGAGATTTGTGCCGTGATGCTCGAGCCGATCCAGGGTGAGAGTGGCGTGCACCCCATGACCGAGGAGTTTATGGCGACAGCGCGCGACCTGGCACACGAAGTGGGCGCCGTGCTCATCGCCGACGAGGTCCAGTGCGGTATCTTCCGCACGGGTAAGCCGTTTGCGTTCCAGACCTATGGCGTGGAGCCCGACATCATGAGCCTTGCCAAGGGCATTGCTGATGGCGTGCCCATGGGTGCCGTCGTGGCGAAGAAGGAGATTGCCGACGTGTTTAAGCCGGGCGACCACGGCTCGACCTTTGGCGGTAGCTGCTTGGCCATCGCGGCGTGTGCCGCGACGCTCTCCGCGCTTGTGCGCGGCGATTATGCCGAGCATGCTGCCAAGGTGGGCGCCTATATGGAGCAGGCGCTGGCTAAGCTTCCGCATGTGGTAGAGGTGCGTGGCCGTGGCCTGATGCTCGGCTGTGATTTGGATGATGCCGCGGGCGACGCGCACGATGTTGTTGCCCGCACGTTGGCCGCCGGTGCCGTGATTAACGCTACGGGCGTCCATACGCTGCGTTTTCTGCCGCCACTCGTCTGCGAGGAAGCCGACGTGGACAGTCTGATCGAGATCCTGTCGGGTGCCTTGGTCTAACGCGGCGCAATAACTCAATTTGGACCGGGTTCCGGACTGCGGGCGTGCCCTATGTGGCATGATTCAGCGGTCTGGAGCCCGTTTTGCCTTAGATTTGCTAAGGCAGGGAGACCTGCTGGTCAAAAAACATCAAATATGAGTACTGTTACCGATTTGGTAGCAGCAATTTTGGACTAATAAGGCCAGATGGCAAGTCGAAATGGCGATGAATGCACGATTTTGATCCAACTGTTAGTCCTTATAATGGACATATGTTGCGTAACTAAGCAAATACTATTTTTTTATATGTTGTAAACAAAGTAGCAGTACTCATTTTCGCCATTTTTTGGCCACGGCCTTTGTGACAGACGTGCTGGCGGGTTCGAATCCCATGCGCTGGGCCCAAACAAAAACGGTCCCCTTGCGAGGACCGTTTCCAATTCAGTGGTGGGCGATGAGGGATGTCGCGTGCAGCTTCGCCGCCCGCTCTCGCTTCGGGCCTACGGCCCTCGCGTGCTGCGCTGGAAAACGCTTGCGCGTTTCCTCAGCTCCGCACCCTGTCGGGTTCGAATCCCTCTGCGATGGGCCCAGAAAAGAAAGGCTCCCATTGCTGGGAGCCTAACAATTCAGTGGTGGGCGATGAGGGATTCGAACCCCCAGCCTTGTGCGTGTAAAGCACCTGCGCTAACCGTTGCGCCAATCGCCCGTGCGGAGAGAGTATAGCAAAACAATTGCCTCATTCATCTCATATCCATTAAAGGTAACTGGCGCGTGTCGGCGCGGAGCTGATTCAGTTGAGATTGCCTGAACATTCCGCCCCTCTTTACGCCCTCGGGTATACTCAAAAGCTACTGATTCGATTTGACGCCCAGCAACAGCAGAGGGGATAGTATATGTGCGGTTTTGTCGGTTTTGTCGGTGGGACGGATAACCAATCCGAGGTGCTCACCAAGATGATGGACCGCATCGTCCATCGCGGTCCCGACATGGGCGGTCAGTTTATCGACGGCCGCGTTGCCCTGGGCTTCCGCCGCCTGTCGATCCTCGACCTGACCGAGGCTGGCGCCCAACCCATGGCCAATGAGGACGGCAGCGTCGTCATTGTCTTCAACGGCGAGATCTACAACTTCCAAGAACTCCGTTCCGAGCTCGAGGCCAAGGGCTACAAGTTCCACTGCGGCGCCGACACCGAGAGCCTCCTGCACGGCTACGAGGAGTGGGGCGAGGCCGTCCTCGATCGCCTGCGCGGTATGTACGCCTTCGTCATCTGGGACAAAAAGAAGAACAAGCTTTTTGGCGCCCGCGACATCTTTGGCATCAAGCCGCTTTACTACTATCCCATGGCCGATGCGGGCGACGGCGCTCCGGGCGTGCTCTTTGGTTCCGAGATCAAGAGCTTCCTGGACTACCCGCACTTCCACAAGGCGGTCAACAAAAAGGCTCTGCGTCCGTACATGACGCTGCAGTATTCGGCGACTGAGGAGACCTTCTTCGAGGGTGTCTACAAGCTGCCGCCGGCGCACTACTTTACCGTCGATATCCCGACCGGCAAGATGAACATCGAGCGCTACTGGGATTGCGATTACTCTGCCGTCGAAAAGCCGTTCGAAGAGTATGTCGACGAGCTGGACGAGGTCGTGCACGAGAGCGTCGAGGCCCATCGCATCGCCGATGTCAAGGTCGCGTCGTTCCTCTCCGGTGGCGTCGACTCCAGCTACATCGCCGCTTGCCTTATGCCCGACAAGACCTTCTCGGTGGGCTTTGACTACAAGAATTTCAACGAGACCAACTACGCCAAGGAGCTTTCCGATAAGCTCGGCGTCGAGAACGTTCGCAAGATGATCACCGCCGACGAGTTCTTCGGTGCGCTCGAGGACATCCAGTATCACATGGACGAGCCGCAGTCCAACCTGTCTTCCGTGCCGCTGTGGTTCTTGGCCGAGATGGCCCGCAAGGACGTTACCGTCGTGCTTTCGGGCGAAGGCGCCGACGAACTCTTTGGCGGCTACGCCTACTACGAGGATACGGTCCCGGTGCGTAAGTACAAAAAGATGGTTCCGCTGCCCATCCGTCGCGCGCTCGGTAACCTGGCGCTGCATATGCCGTACTTCAAGGGACATAACTTCCTGGTCAAGGGTGCCGAGATCCCCGAGAAGTCGTTCCTGGGACAGGCTCTGGTATGGCCGGAGCGCGAGGTCGACGGCGTGCTCAAGCCCGAGTACAACACCGGCGACGGCGCCTTCGAGCTTGCCGCTCCCATCTATGCGCGCGTGAAGGGTCAGCCCGAGCTGGTCAAGAAACAGTACCTGGACATGAACATGTGGCTCCCGGGCGACATTCTGCTCAAGGCCGACAAGATGTGCATGGCGCACTCGCTGGAGCTGCGCGTGCCCTTCCTGGACCGCAAAGTCATGGAGTTCGCCGAGCACATTCCCGACCGTTACCGCATCAACGAGAACGGCAACAAACAGGTACTCCGCCACGCTGCCAACAAGTCGCTGCCCGATGAGTGGGCCACCCGTCCCAAGGTGGGCTTCCCGGTGCCGATTGTCTACTGGCTGCGCGAGCAAAAGTGGTACGACTATGTCAAGGAGTACTTCACCGCGCCGTGGGCAAGCGAGTTCTTCGATACCGACGAGCTCATGCACCTGCTCGATCTGCACTTTGCGGGCAAGGGCGATTTCCAGCGCAAGATCTATACGCCGCTCGTGTTCCTGGTGTGGTACAAGCGCTTCTTTATCGACGAGGACCAGCCCGCTGTTCAGGCTGCCTAGCCTCGGCTTACGAACGCCTGCGCGTAACGGCTCCTCCGGGAGCCGTTTTTGCGTGGGTGCGTTTCAGTTACTATAAAAACCGTCCCTGCCAAATGGCTGAGAAAGGTGAAAGATGCACCATTCGGATTCCGCGATCGTGACCACGGTCGATACGCTTGCCAAGCTTCTCGATGTGTGCGGCGAGCTGCGCGCATCGGAGCAGGTTGACGAGCGTGCCGTGACCGGCTGCTCGTTTGATTCGCGCGCGGTCTCGGCAGGTGACGTGTTCTTCTGCAAAGGTGCTGCCTTTAAGCCCGCGTTTTTGCGCATGGCGCTCGATGCGGGCGCCGTCGCATTTGTGTGCGAGGAGTCGCTGGTCGAGTCTCTGGAGCCGCTGGCGCAGGAGAGCGGTGCTGCGATGCTGGTTGTTGATAGCGTTCGCACGGCCATGGCCCTGTTGCCGCCGGAGGTCTACGACCGTCCCGACCACGACGTCAAGATCGTGGGCATCACCGGCACCAAGGGAAAGACCACGGCCGCTTTTATGCTCCAGTCCATCATCAAGGCGGCAGGCGAGTCCTGCGGCATGATCGGCTCGGTGAGTACCGACGATGGCATCGAGTGCTATGAGAGCACCAATACTACGCCCGAGGCCCCCGAGGTCTGGCGCCATATCGCCAACTGCCGCACGTCCGGTCGCCAGTCCATGGTCATGGAGGTCTCGAGCCAGGCGCTCAAGTACCAACGCGTCGAGAATCTGCCGTTTGACGTGGCGTGCTTCCTCAACATCGGCCGCGACCACATCTCGCCGATCGAACACCCCACGTTTGAGGATTATTTTGAGAGCAAACTCAGGATCTTTGACCAGGCAAAGAACGCCGTGGTGAATTTGGGCACCGAAGAGGTCGACCGTGTGCTGGACGCAGCGTCGACGGCCGAGCGCTTGGTGACCGTTGGCGTCGAGCATCCCGAGGCAAGCCTGTGGGCGAGCGATGTCCGCATGCTCGGCTTTAACATCGAGTTCAACTTGCACGGCATGAGCGCCGACGAGCCCGAGGCGGGGGAGAAGGTCCTGCTGGGCATCGCGGGAGACTTTAACGTGGAAAACGCGCTGGTCGCTATCGCCGCCGCGCGCGAGATTGGCATCGGTATCGAGGCCATCAAGAAGGGCCTCTCCAAACTGCGTGTGCCGGGCCGTATGGAGGTCGTGGAGTCGAAGGACGGCCGCGTGATCTGCGTCGTTGACTATGCGCACAACCAGCTTTCGTTCCGTTCGCTTTTCTCGTCGGTCAAGCGCGCGTTTCCCGCCAGCCCGGTCATCGCAGTGTTTGGCGCTGCCGGTGGCAAGGCGCAGGAGCGCCGCGAGCAGCTTCCGCGCGAGGCCGCACCATATTCCGACCTGATGATCTTTGCCAACGAGGACCCGGCTCACGAGGACCCGATGAAGGTCTGTCGCGAGCTTGCCGAACATGTTCCCGACGATACGCCGAACAAGATCATCCTCGATCGCGAAGCCGCTGTGCATGCGGCGTTCAAGGCGGCGCGCGAGGAGTACGTCAACCGCGATGCCCCCACCATTGTCTTGCTGCTGGCAAAGGGTGACGAGGAGCTCATGCACGTGGGCGACGAGTTCGTGCCCATCGAGAGCGACCTTTCGCTGGCCAATCGCCTGATCGATGTTACCCAGTTTGACTAATGAACCATGATGGCGGCGGCGCCCTGAGTGCGCTGTCGCCATAAGCGTGTTCCCTCAATCAAAACATGCCGTCCAAGTCCAAACCCTTCTACGTAAACGGAGTAACCATGTCCCACAACACCCTGCCGACCGTTGCCGAGCTTTCGGGCGAGATGCGCGAGCGCTTGGACAAGGTCAAGTACGTCTTTACCGACCTGGATGCCACGATGCTCGCGCCCGGCTCGTGCGTGCTGCGCGACAACGACGGCAACCCCTCGACCAAACTCGTCGAGGCCGTCGTGGCACTCGCTCGCGCTGGTATTCAGGTGGTTCCCACCTCGGGCCGCAACCGCACCATGATCCACGAGGACGCGCGCGTGCTCGGCCTCAACTCCTACATCGGCGAGATGGGCGGCCTGGTCATGTACGACCTCAAAGCCAACGATTGGGAGTATCTGACCGGTGACATGCTTTACGACCCCGCCTGCGGCCTTACTCCGCACCAGGTAATCGAGCAGACCGGCGTGTGCGAGAAGATCCTCGCCCGCTGGCCGCACAAGATCGAGTACCACAACGACATGTCTACCGGCTACAAGTACCGTGAGGTCACCGTCGGCATGCGCGGCGATGTGCCCGACGATGAGGTTCAGGCCATCCTGGACGAGGCCGGCTGCGGTCTGATCTGGGCTTGCAACGG
This sequence comes from Collinsella sp., assembly GCA_048195375.1. Taxonomy (GTDB): domain Bacteria; phylum Actinomycetota; class Coriobacteriia; order Coriobacteriales; family Coriobacteriaceae; genus Collinsella. Next base: position 8,772 of record DBFADZ010000046.1, on the reverse strand, counting down.
CCATCTGACTCACCTGTCCAAGCCGACGACGCTTGAGCTCGATCGCGTCGAGGACGGTCGCGCATTCAACATCAACCCCGCGGGCCTCAACAAAGGCATCGCCATTGCGCGCTTCTGCGAGCACCTAGGGATCGAGCGCGAGGAGACGCTCGCGCTCGGCGATTCTGAGTCCGACTTCTACATGGCCGATCACGTGGGTACGTTCTGCCTGGTCGAGAATGGCCTGACGAGCGCCGGCGCACCCGAGTTCCTGGCTGCTTGCGAGAACGCTTTCGTTACGCGCGGCAAAATTGTCGACGGTTGGGCGGCGACGGCAGAGCTGCTGGTCGCGGCGCGTTCATAGCGCGGCGTCGCTGCACTTGGACATGTCTTTTCGAGAGAGACTGGTGAGGTAATGTCCGATATCGAGAATCCGGCAGGCGACACGCGCCCGATTGGCGTGTTCGATTCTGGTTTGGGCGGTCTGACGGTTGCGCGCGCCATCGCGACGGCGCTGCCGCACGAGTCCGTCTACTACTTCGGTGACACCAAACGCTGCCCCTACGGCACGCGCACCGAGGATGAGGTGCGCTCGTTTGCGTTGCAGGCGGGTCGTTGGCTTTCGAAGCACGACGTCAAGATTATGGTCATCGCCTGCAACACGGCGACCGCTGCGGCCTTGCGTCTGGCCCAGCAGGTGCTCGACGTTCCCGTGATCGGTGTGATCGCGCCGGGCGCACGCGCGGCAATCAACAGCACCCGCACGCGCCGGGTGGGCGTGCTCGCCACCAACCTCACCATTCGCTCGGGCGCCTACACGCGCGCCATTCAGGATCTAGATGCCGGCGTCGATGTATATGGCTGTCCTGCCTCGAGCTTTGTCGAGGTTGTCGAACACGAGCTCGCCTCGGGTGCACACCTGCAGGAACAGTGGCTTGAGAACGAGGACATCTTCGATACGCCTGCCGTGCGTGCGCTGGTGGGCGCCACGGTTGAGCCGCTGCGCGACCACGGTATCGATACCGTGGTGCTTGGCTGTACGCATTTCCCGCTGTTGGTGGGACCCATCCGCCATGCGCTGGGGCCTGGGGTGCGCGTGGTGAGCTCCGCCGAGGAGACCACGCGCGAGCTGACCGATATCCTCACGCGCCGCGAGCAGCTGGCGGGCGACGCCGCCGAGCCGCAGCATCGTTTTGCCACGACGGCCGATAACATTGCCGAGTTTGCGGTGGCGGGCAGCTTTATCTTTGGTCAGCCGCTCAAGAGCATCGAACATATCGATATCGATGAGCTGAAATAGATGTAAGGCAGCCGCCAAAGCCTTCGCCACATCTTTTGCCGAAAGGAAATTTCTATGGAGTACATGCAGGTCAACCGCGCCAACGGCCGCGCCGCCAACGAGTTGCGCCCCGTTAAGCTCACCCGTGGCGTCATGAAGCACGCCCACGGCTCGTGTTTGGCCGAGTTCGGTGACACGCGCGTGCTGTGTGCCGCCACTATCGAGGAGGGCGTGCCGGGCTGGCGAAAGGGAGCTAAGGCCGGCTGGGTGACCGCGGAATACGCCATGCTGCCGGCGTCGACCGGCAAGCGCTGCAAGCGCGAGCACGCCAACCGCAAGGGCCGCTCCATGGAGATCGAGCGCCTCATTGGCCGCAGCCTGCGTACCGTCGTCAACATGAAGGCGCTCGGCGAGTACACCGTCACCGTCGACTGCGATGTGATTCAGGCCGATGGCGGCACGCGTACAGCGAGCATTACCGGCGCCTGGGTGGCGCTGCACGACGCCCTCGCCATGTGGGTCGAGGCGGGAAAGATCGAGCGCATCCCGCTTACCGGCCAGGTGGCTGCCATCTCCATGGGCGTTGTCGACGGCAATACGCTGCTTGACCTCGATTATTCCGAGGACAGCCATGCCGAGGTCGACATGAACCTCGTCGCCACCGATACCGGTGAGATGATCGAGCTCCAGGGTACCGGCGAGCAGGCGCCCTTCGACCGCAAGCGCCTCAACGCCCTGCTCGACCTGGGCGACAAGGGTATCGCCGAGCTCATCGAGCTTCAGCGCCAAGCCCTCGCCTAACCTACCAAATAGGGACAGGTTTAATTTGGTAGGTTTTATCTGCGGAGACGTCTAGACACAAGACTGTCGTTGATTGAGAGGGGAGAGGCAGAGGCCCTCGTCGCCCTCGGCGCGGCATTGCTATAGAGACAAGGAGACCACTCGTGGCACTTGAAAAGATCGACATCGACACCCTCGACCCGGCGGCGACCATCGTCGTGGCAACCGGAAACGCTCATAAGCTCACCGAGATCGAGGCCATTTTGGGCAAGGTTATGCCCGAGGTTCGCTTTGTGGCGCTCGGCCAGCTGGGCGATTTTGAGGACCCCGAGGAAAACGGCACGACGTTTTTGGAGAACGCCATCATCAAGGCGCAGGCTGCGGTCGAGGAGACGGGGCTCATGGCCATTGCCGACGATTCGGGCTTGGTCGTTGATGCCCTGGACGGCGAGCCGGGCGTGTATAGCGCGCGCTATGCGGGCGTGCATGGCGACGATGCCGCCAACAACGCCAAGCTGCTCGTTAACCTGGAAGGCGTGGCCGACGAGGATCGCACCGCGCGCTTTATGAGCGTCGTTGCACTCATCGACACGGACGGTTTGGTCACCTATGGTGAGGGCGCCTGCGAGGGCACTATCGCACACGAGGGCCGCGGCGATCACGGCTTTGGCTACGACCCGCTGTTCCTGCCGGTCGACACGCCGGGCAAGACCATGGCCGAGCTGACGGCGGACGAGAAGAACGCCATCAGCCATCGTTTCCACGCGCTCGAGCATCTGTCCGCCAAACTGACGGGCGAGGAGTAGGCCGTGCGCGCGGTGGTGCAGCGCGTGCTCAACGCCGGCGTGACGGTCGACGGCGAGTGCGTGGGCCGCATTGGACGCGGCTACCTGGTGCTGCTGGGTGTGGGCCATGGCGATACGCGTGCCGAGGCCGACAAGCTGTGGGGCAAGCTCCGCGGGCTGCGTATCAACGAGGACGAGAACGGCAAGACCAATCTGGCGCTTGCCGATGTCGACGGCGAGGTGCTCGTGGTGTCGCAGTTCACGCTGTTCGCCGACTGCCGCCACGGTCGCCGTCCATCGTTTACCGATGCAGGCGCGCCCGATATTGCCAACGAGCTCTACGAGTACTTCCTGACGCTCGTTCGTCAAGATGCCGAACACGTGGCACATGGCATCTTTGGCGCCGATATGAAAGTCGACTTGGTCAACGACGGCCCATTCACCATCGTCTTGGACACCGACAACCTTTAGGTTACGCGGTTTTACCAAACCGCGTAACAACTGGTCATGCGAGGTTGTCGTCTGGTACGTATTTGGGACGGGGCTTATTTAGCTACTTGCGTATGGCGGCAGCAGGGTGCTATAGTATTAGAGTTTTGTCTATCTTAGGGGTATTATCCCCTTTTTGAATTGCACCTTCTGGAGGCCCTGTTCATGGAAGAGATGGAAGTCAATCACGTCGACGACATCCACGAGAAGCTGACCGATATGGTGGGCGATCGCGTCAAGGTTAAGGCCAACATGGGCCGCACCCGCGTTGTCGAGCGCATGGGCACCATCAAGAGCGTCCACCCCGCCGTCTTCATTGTCGAGGTCGACGAGCGCCGTGGCCGTAAGTCGCGTCAGTCCTACCAGTATATCGATGTCCTCACCGGTCAGGTCGAGCTGTTCGACCCCGAGAGCGGCGAGCACATCTTTACCCCGCTCGGCAATCAGCTCGAGGAGCATTAACGGTGACCGATCGGTCCCTGACTCTTTCCGCGCCGGCAAAGATTAACCTCTACCTGGGGGTTCATACCGAGCGCGATGACCGCGGCTACCACAGGGTCGATTCCCTGATGGCAGCCGTCGGTCTTTCCGATACCGTGACGGTCACGCCGGCGCAGGCGCTGGCCGTTCAGACGGTTCCGGCATCAGATTTTCCCATGCAAAAGAATACGGCGTATCGGGCTGCGGTTGCTATGGCCGAGCATTATGGTCGCGAGGCAAACATCTGCGTGACGATTGAGAAGCGTATTCCATTGTGCGCCGGCTTGGGCGGCCCCTCGACGGATGCGGCCGCGGTCATTGTCGCCTTGGCGGAGCTCTGGGGTATTGATCGCACCGACCCAGCACTCGACGACATCGCGCGCGGCATTGGTGCTGACGTCCCGTTCTTTTTGCACGCGAGCCCTGCGTTCTACGTAGGTGGGGGAGACGTGCTGGCAACTGAGTACCCAGCGCTGCCCGCGACGCCCGTCGTGCTGGTTAAGCCGCGCGAGGCGAGCGTTTCGACAATTGAGGCTTATCGACGTTTTGACGAGGCCCCGGTGCCTGCGGACAAGCCCGGCGCGATGGCTTCTGCCTTGCGTGCTGGTGATGCAGAGACGGCATATGCGCTCATCCATAACAACTTGGGTGTCATTTCTGCACAGATGGAGCCGCAGATTCAAACGGTTCTCGATTGGCTGCGTAAACAGGACGGCACCGTTGCTGTAGATGTGTGCGGATCGGGTGCCTGCTCGTTTGCCATTTGCGACACCGCCGACATGGCCGAAAGGCTTGCCGACGCTGCCCAGCAAAACGGCTGGTGGTCCTGCGCGACGGAGCTCATTCCCAACACGGTTCGCATCGAAGTGCCAAAGAAGTAAAAATTTCTCTAGCACACGGCGGAAATCTTTGTTACTATAGTCGAGCTAACGGGTTGTGGCTCAGTTTGGTAGAGCACTGCGTTCGGGACGCAGGGGTCGCTGGTTCAAATCCAGTCAACCCGACCAGAGCATGAGGAGGGACCGCTTCTTGCGGTCCCTTTTTTTAGCTATTGTTGTGATACCGCGATAGCCGCGGTATACTCATTCGAGCTTGTCTCGCTGTATTGTGGAGGTCTACATGTTTGGACTGAGGGCTCCTGAGCTCATCATTATTCTCGTCGTTGTCCTGATTATCTTCGGGCCCAAGAACCTGCCGAAGCTCGGCAAGTCCCTCGGCTCTACCGTCAAGAATATCCGCGAGGGTATGGAGGGCGACGATAAGGCCGAGACCAAGCAGGCCGAGGAGGTCGTGGTCGAGCAGTCCGAGGAGGACAAGGAGATCGCTGAGCTCGAGGCTAAGCTCGCTGCTGCCAAGAAGAAGCAGGCAGAGGACAGCGACGCGGACGCAGAGTAGTCCCATCCCTTTGGGGTGAGCACCTGACCGGCTTGCCCGCAGGCTAGCCGGTCTTTTTCGTTTTGTTGACAGTTGATTGTTTGATCAGAGTTGGGGAGATATCCGTATGGACGCAAGCCAGATCGTACTGACCGCTGAGGGCCGCCAGAAGCTCGTCGAGGAGCTCGCTTGGCGTGAGGGCGATTACGCCAAGGAGATCGTCGAGGACATCAAGGAAGCCCGCGCGTTCGGCGACCTTTCGGAGAACTCCGAGTACGATGCCGCTAAGGACAAGCAGGCCCAGAACGCCGCTCGTATTGCCGAGATCCAGGCCATCCTCGCCAACGCTCAGGTTGCTGCCACCACGGGCGATCTGACCGTCTCCATCGGTTCCACCGTTTCTCTGATTGATCCCAACGGTGAGGTCATGGAAGTCACGCTCGTCGGTACCACCGAGACCAACTCGCTCGAGCACAAGATTTCCAACGAGTCTCCGGTCGGTCACGCCATCATCGGTCACGGCGAGGGCGACTCCGTCGAGGTCGTTACGCCTTCCGGCAAGACTCGCGTCTACACCATCGCCAAGATCGCACGCTAGACCACGGTCCCGCGTAAAGGTATGTTTTCGCTCCCTGGGACCGAATCCTGGGGAGCGTTTTAGTTTGAGGAGCTAACTTATGGCAGAGAACCAGAACGCCGCCGAACAGGCATCGACGCTCAACGACGAGCGCGCCACCCGCCTGGCCAAGCGCGCCGCCCTGTTCGAGGCGGGCCAGAACCCCTATCCCGAGCACTCTGAGCTTGAGGACTACGTCGCCGATATCGAGGCTAAGTACGCCGAGCTTGCCGATGGCGAGGACACCGAGGACGTCGTGAAGATCGCCGGCCGTGTGGTCGCCAAGCGCGGTCAGGGCAAGATCATGTTCATCGTCGTGCGCGATGCGACTGCCGAGATTCAGCTGTTCTGCCGCATCAACGACATGGACGAGGCTGCCTGGAATACGCTCAAGGCCCTCGACCTGGGCGACATCCTGGGCGTGACCGGCGTGGTCGTGCGCACCCAGCGCGGTCAGCTTTCCGTTGCCCCTAAGAGCGCGACCCTGCTTTCCAAGGCCGTTCGTCCGCTGCCCGAGAAGTTCCACGGTCTTTCCGACAAGGAGACCCGCTATCGCCAGCGCTATGTCGACCTGATCGCCAACGACGACGTTCGCGAGACCTTCCGTAAGCGTTCGCAGATTCTCTCCACCTTCCGTCGCTTTATGGAGTCCGACGGCTACATGGAGGTCGAGACCCCCATCCTGCAGACCATCCAGGGCGGCGCTACTGCCAAGCCGTTCATCACTCACTTCAACGCGCTCGATCAGGAGTGCTACCTGCGTATTGCCACCGAGCTGCACCTCAAGCGCTGCATCGTCGGTGGTTTTGAGCGCGTGTTCGAGATCGGCCGCATCTTCCGTAACGAGGGCATGGACCTTACCCACAACCCCGAGTTCACCACGATGGAGGCCTACCGTGCCTTCTCCGACCTCGAGGGCATGAAGGCGCTCGCCCAGGGTGTCATTAAGGCAGCTAACAAGGCCATCGGCAACCCCGAGGTCATCGAGTACCAGGGCCAGACCATCGACCTTTCTGGTGAGTGGGCCAGCCGTCCCATGACCGACATCGTCTCCGACGTGCTCGGCAAGCAGGTCACCATCGACACGCCGGTCGAGGAGCTTACTGCCGCCGCGCGCGAGAAGGGCCTGGAGATTAAGCCCGAGTGGACCGCCGGCAAGATTATCGCCGAGATTTACGATGAGCTGGGCGAGGATACCATCGTCAACCCGACCTTCGTGTGCGATTACCCCATCGAGGTCAGCCCGCTCGCCAAGCGTTTTGAGGACGACCCGCGCCTGACGCACCGCTTTGAGCTGGTTATTGCCGGTCACGAGTACGCCAACGCGTTCTCCGAGCTCAACGACCCGGTCGACCAGGCTGAGCGCTTTGCTGCCCAGATGGCCGAGAAGGCCGGCGGCGACGACGAGGCCATGGAGTATGACGAGGACTACGTGCGCGCCCTCGAGTACGGTATGCCTCCCGCGGGCGGCATTGGCATCGGTATCGACCGCGTGGTCATGCTGCTTACTAACCAGGCTTCTATCCGCGATGTCCTGCTGTTCCCGCATATGAAGCCCGAGAAGGGTTTCCAGTCCGGTGCCGCTGCCGCCAAGGCTGCAGAGGCCGGCAACGCCGCGAGCCCGTTCGTTAAGTCGCTTAAGCCCACGCTCGATTACTCCAAGATCGCCGTTGAGCCGCTGTTCGAGGAGTTCGTCGACTTCGATACCTTCTCCAAGAGCGATTTCCGCGCTGTGAAAGTCAAGGCATGCGAGGCCGTCAAGAAGTCCAAGAAGCTGCTGAACTTTACGCTCGACGACGGTACCGGTACCGACCGCACCATCCTCTCCGGTATTCACGCTTATTACGAGCCCGAGGACCTGGTCGGCAAGACCTTGCTCGCCATCACCAACCTGCCTCCGCGCAAGATGATGGGTATTCCCAGCTGCGGCATGCTGATCAGCGCTGTTCACGAGGAGGATGGTGAGGAGCGTCTCAACCTGATCCAGCTCGACGCCTCCATCCCCGCCGGCGCAAAGATGTACTAGGGGGTTACGCGGGTTTACCAACCCGCGTAACCAGTTGACGCTGCAAACCCGCCAGAGCGGCAATCTGCCTTTCAACTTCGGCGGCATGATCAAAAGATCAATGCCGCCTCGTTTCAAGGCACCTTGCTCGCTCTGACGGGTTTTCGCTCATATGACCCAATCCGCTGTCAAGAGCCACAATGGCCCCGCCGACCGCTTGCAATCGGTCGGCGGGGCCTGCCGTTAACCCGTCCCGGTCCGCCCCCGGCATGTCATCGACGCCTTCGGCTCAGTCTCATATCCGCGGATACCGTTCTGTCGGCCCGCACTCCATTCCTTCGGCGGGGTTCCCCAAGTCTGTCGAGGCGCATGCGGAGGGCTCCGCGCGCACAGCGAAATAGGGGGTATCCCCGAAGGCCGCCCGGCTCGCCGGGACGGGGGCTATGTCTATTCCGCGCCCTCCCGGCACATCATGCCGAGGGCCCAGAGCCACCTCACGAGCTCGGCCGCGGTGGCCGCGTTGGCCTTCGCCGCGGGCACGCCGCGGGCGAGCATCTCCTTGCGCCGCCGCAGGAGCCGCTCGGACCCCTTCCTCCCGTGCATCCTTATCTCGAGGGGCACGCCTGTGTCCCTCGGCATGAGCTTCGGCTGGTGCCGTGCCGCGGCGTAGCACCATGAGCCCTCAACGGCCAGCTTCCTCACGAGCGCGTTGCCCGCACCGCTGATGCCTCCGAGCCGCACGGAGTCGCCACTCGACCTCTGACTCGGCGCGAGGCCGAAATAGGCCGTGACCTGCCTTCCGGAACGGAACCTCGTGAAGTCGCCGACCTCGGCCGAGAAGGCCGCGGCCAGCGCGAAGGCGCAGCCCTTGATCGACTGGAGGGCGGCCACCTCCGCGGCGATCGGGCTGGCATCCACGGCGGCCCTGTACTCGGAGAGCAGGTCCGCCCGGGCCTCCGCCGCGGCCTCGACCTCGTTCCTCAGG
>DBFADZ010000031.1:0-30794 GCA_048195375.1 Collinsella sp. | reverse complement strand
CTGCAGCACCGACTTCCGCAGTCGGCCAGGCAGGGCGGAATCGAGCGCCTCGCGGGCGTCCTCGAGCCCGCCGTACTCCTCGACCAGGGGCATGAGCTCGTTCACCCGCCCTACGATGCGGCGCTGCTCGGCTAGGGGCGGAATCGGAAGAAATAGCTCTTTTAGCACTGCCGCTTTGATTCCTTTTGCGGTCGTCCCCGTGGCATGATGCTTAACTTGAATTTGGAAAAGTGGAGATAGAATTATTTGGCAGATCAGGGCATTGTCTGGACCAGCTGTGCCGTAATTCTGAAGGGTAATGACACGCTGTCCACAGCTGCAACGTTTCATTTCGCATATCGCGCAATACCCCATCGGGGCTTCAGTTGTAAACAGCAAGTCGCCACGGTGGGTCTCCCCGCGAGACAAGCGTGTTGCATATTCGTCTTCTGAAATATACTCCTCGCGCGTGTAATCAATATAGCCTTGGCGAATGTTGCTCGCAGTCATTAGTCGAACACCTGAAGGTGATTTGTGAGGTGTTTTACCCCTGTAATCAATGAAGTTATATACGGTTTCCAGCCTTGCCCAGGCCCACCCATCGGGCAGCTCCTCAAACGGCACTTCGTTCGCGATGCACTTATCGCTAGTCACGCGGCTCCTGGCATCCACCCTCTTCTCATAGGGGGAGCCATCGGAACCGATCAGACGTTCAATTGTGTTCGCAACAAGCGTTGTAAAATCTAGTGATATGAGCATCCCGGTTGCTTCTGTGCTTTGATGCTCTCGTCTTTAGCGCCCTCCGTTCAGTGGAGGACTGACGGTAGGTGACGTAAAACAAGAAAAGGGGAGCAATCGTAAATGAAAGCAACCGAGGCAAATCTGCTCGACCTTATGGGCGTGGCGAAGATGCAGTTCGTCATTCCCGTGTACCAGCGAGTTTACTCGTGGAGTGTAAAAGAGTGCGAGGTGCTTTGGGATGATGTCATGCGAGCGGGCCGTGATGGCGTACCGCACTTCGTGGGGTCGATGCTTTATATCCCCGAGTCCGAGAGCTCTGCCACGAGCATTTCGCGCGTGCTTCTGATTGACGGTCAGCAGCGCATGACGACGTTTTCGTTGATGATTGCTGCCTTGGCTGACTATCTGGAGGGTGATCCCGACAAGGCCGGCTTCCTTGGAGACGTCAAGATCTCAGCGCTGCGGAAGAACTACCTCTTTAACGATGATGACTACAACGGTCTGGCGCGCTACAAGCTGGTGCTTTCGCAGGACGATAAAGAGACGCTGTTCTCCATCGTGTCTGGGTCTCCCGTGCCAGATGAAAAATCGGATCGCATTGTCGAGAACCATGCGTTCTTCCATGAAAAGATGCACGGGAAATCATTCGACCCTGCAAGGCTTTGGGCGGGGCTAAACCGCGTGCAGGCCATCGACACTAAGCTCACCGCTGGCGTTGATAATGCCCAGCTCATATTTGAGTCCATGAACTCCAAGGGCAAGCCGCTCACGCCCATTGACCTCATCCGTAATTATGTTCTCATGTCGCTTCCCAACGATGAGCAGACCAAGCTTTATGAGGGTTATTGGTACCCGCTCGAGCGCTTGTTCGGAAAAGGCGGCGAGGAAGAGTTCAATGCATTTATCTGGTACTGGCTATGGCTCAAGGTTCCCAATAGGATGCCGAAGGAAAACGAGGCCTACCACGAGTTCAAACGCTATTTCGCTGACGACTACGATGGGGATACTGAGGACCTGCTGAAGGAACTCCGCGAATATGCGCAAAGATATGCCAGGTTGTTCCTTGGCAAGGAGAAAGACGATGGCCTGCACCAAGTATTCGGCAGAATCGTAAGCCTTGATGTGAAGCAGATCAGGCCTCTTTTGATGCTGCTTTACTCGGTTTACGAGGGAAATATGTTAAACCACAATGCGTTTCTGCGTATCTGCGAGACTATCGAGTCGTTCCTGTTCAGGCGGGCGGTTTGCGGCAGGCTTACCACGGGCCTAAATAATTTCTTTGCCGGCATGTATCGCAACCTCGAGCAGCAGGACGATATAGAGGAGTACGTTACGGCGATGCTCCTTATCCACAGCAGCGGTATGACCGCATACTTTCCGACAGACGAGCATTTTGTCGAGGAGTTTAAGGCGCGTGACTGCTACAACCGCTTCTCTAAAAAGCGCTATTACCTGGAACGCATGGAGAACTGGCACCACCCGAAGGAGTCCATCTCAGCCGACGATTACCAGATCGAGCACATCATGCCCCAGACGATCGATGATGAGCACGGCTGGAAGGAATCGCTTGGTGAGAACTGGGAAGACGTCCACGACAGGCTGTGCAACAACTTGGGAAATCTTACGCTGACGGGCTACAACCAGGAGTACTCAAACCGGTCGTTCTCGGACAAGCTCAATCTGCCTGACGTCGGATTTAAGTGCAGCCCGCTCTACCTAAACAAATCGATTGTCTCGCATGAAAAATGGGGTGAGGAAGAGATTGGGCAGCGCGCGGACGAGCTGGCGAAAGAAGCGTGCGAGATATGGAAGTATCCCGACCTTCCGGCAGACGTCGTCGACAAGTACCGTCCTTCTCGTGGGGAGTCTGACGAGGCTCCTGTCTGGACTCTGCAGGAGAACCACCCCACCTTTGCCGAAGGTGGGCTCAACCAGAAGCTTTTCGATGAGGTGCGCGAGTCCGTTCTGAGTGGTAACCCTTCGTGGGAGTCCTACATAGCCAAGTACTATGTAGGCTTCAGGTCGGGCCAGCGAAAACTGCATGCCGTGTTAGAAGGTAGGACCAGCAACGGTGGTTGGATTGCCGTCGGCCTGGCAAAGAGCGTGGATGACCTAATTGATCCAGAGGACATGTGCCAGGACAAACGTACGCAGGGTGGATTTGGCCCAGGCCTACCGACCTATGTTGCCCTTCGTAATGCCGATGACATTCCCGCGGTGCTCGATCTTATAAAGCAGTGCTAGGTTAAAGGCCGGGAATCTAATTCCCGGCCCTTGCCATCTCGGAATTGCCGATGGCTTATCTGCCCACCTACACCCCCGCAATCCCGCGCGCCACGCTCAGCAGCTCGTACTCCCTCTGGCTCCACTGGTGCAGCTCGGCCGCGTGCACGGCGTCGCGACACAGGTCCAGGAACACCTCGGCGCCCTCGCAGAAGCACTCGCGGGCAAAGGTGCCCGAGCCGCTTGCGATGCAAGCGCTGTCGGCGAAGAGCTATCGGCTAGACGATTCGCGCGGACAGCGGCTAAAGCGGGCGCGTGATAAATCGATAATTAATGAGAACGAACACATGTTCGTTTATATGGTAAGATATATGCCAGCGGGAGCGATTTCATTCGATATCGTTCTTGCCGGTACTTTTTACTTCCGCATGCTGTCGGCGCGGGCTTCGAATTCAGAGAGGGCGATTGCAATGCTATACGAATTTAAATAGATCTCTAATGCTTAATTAAGACCATGTCTATGTCAAAAGACATACAAAAGTGTTAGTCTTTTGACATGAAACACTTTGATGAAATATTCGAACTGGCGGCAGATGGCTACGGCATCGTGACTGCTGCGCAGGCACGCGAGATTGGCGTAACCACCGGAGAACTGAGCCGATGGTGTGCCACTGGGAAATTGATGCGCCGAGGACATGGGGTGTACAAGCTCACCCAATGGGTTCCGACGCCCCGTGACGTCTTTGCGGAGGCAGTGGCTCTTGTTGGTGACGAGGGTTTCCTGTGGGGCGAATCGGTGCTGTCTATGCACGCACTTGCACTTGTTGATCCTCGTGCCGTGACCGTGGCAACACCAAAGCGTATTCGCCGCAAACTGCCGGCTTGGGTAAAAACAGTGCCCGCTCCAGAGAATGCGAAAACGACGTTCTATGAAGGAATCCCTTCTCAATGCGTTGCCGATGCGATTGAGGCTTGTAAGGGGTCCGTTATGACCGAACGCCTCATCGAGGCAACCAGGCACGCTCAAGCTGAGGGTCTTATTACCTCCAATGAGCATGAGAGACTGATGAAGGAGCTGTCGTGAAGGAAGTCAAGAAGCCAACCAGCAGACGTAACCTTGACATAGCGATAGACCGACTCTGCACTGATTTGGGCGAAGAACCGGGCCGCGTTAAAAGGCTCATTGCGGCCGTTGTTGTTGGGCAAATGCTACCCGATGGAGCCGCAAAGGGTGGAAATGCCCTGAAGATTCGCTTTGGGAAGGATGCCACGCGGTTCTCGCGCGACCTCGATACCGCCAGGGCATCCTCACTGAACGATTACATGACGAAGCTTGAAGATTCGCTCACTATAGGCTGGAACGGATTCTCGGGTGCCATTGTTCCGAGGGAGCCCATGATCTGATAGATCTCCAGATTGCAATTTCCAACGGGGAAATTGATTACCTAAAAACTCGAGAGGTCTGTATCAGACTCTTTGCGTATCGTGCGGAGCAGGAGTGGCCTCCAATGATCTCGAGGGGAGTGGGCTGGGACTCACTGTATTTCTCCCAGGCGGAAGGACTTAACGTTTTGCCGACTGTCGATGATGCCGTGGCATGGGCGAACGACTTGATTGCAAAAATCGATTCTGCTCGTTAGTGACACTGCTGAGATCTCTCGCTTACGCCATAGCAACCCCACGCGCAGCACTCAGCAGCTCGTACTCCCTTTGACTCCAATGGCGCAGCTCGGCAGCCTCGACGGCATCTCGGCATAGGTCCAAAAACACCTCGGCCCCATCGCAGAAGCACTCGCGGGCAAAGTCACCCGAACCGCTTGCGACGCACGTGCCGTCGGCAAACAGCTTCCAGCTAGACAGCTCGCGCGAGTCGTCTCCAAGCAGCTTGATCTGCAGTACGTGCGGGTCGCCGGCGGTGTAGAGCTCTTTCTCGAGCGCCTGCACGGTAAAGCGCATCTGGTGGGGGAGACTGCTCTTGACCATGGCCGAGGCATAGCCGTTCGGCTTGTCCAGAAGATGCATTCGTTTTGGCTTGGCTGCCAGGTTGTGGAAATTGCGCTCGCTGCGCACGGAGAAATTGTCCATACGGACTCCGTTCATCGATGTTGGCAGGGCCACCGTGCCTCTTGGCCGGTTGGCGTCGGGATCGTGGAGCCAACTCTCTACCCCGACTCTGGATAAAACGTGCCCGCTCCTTGCAGACACGATGGAGTCTATCAGCGCACGCGGACAGAAATCAAGCGCCGAGTGCGAAATGACGCGCGGACGGCGCTTGATTTCGCCGGCTGCTGCTAGGCTTAAATCAGAAAAAGTGTCGAAATCAGCCGTGTAAAAGTACGGAAAAGTGTCGTAATACACACTTAAATATCTCGAAAAAGTGTCGAAATAAGCACCTAACAACTACGGAAAAGTGTATCCTAGTGCTAAAACAGCATGTAATAAGGGGTGCGCTTATGCTACAGAGAAAAGCGAAAGCACAGTTTGAATCTTGGCTTGCCTTGTCGCCTAACAAGGCTCTTTTGGTCAAGGGCGCCCGGCAGGTGGGAAAGTCATATCTGGTCAACGCGTTTGCAAGCGAATCATTCGAAAATGTCGTGACGTTCGACCTTATCGCCGACGCGTCCGTGCGCGAGTCGTTTTTGGCGGCGAAAAGTGCGGACGACCTGCTTATGCGCATGTCTATCGCTGCGACGCAGCCGATGGTTGCGAACAAGACCGTCGTGGTTATCGACGAGGTGCAGCGATGCCCCAACGTGGTGACGTTTATCAAATACCTGGTCCAGCGCGGCGACTTTCGATACATCCTTACCGGATCGCTCCTTGGCGTGGAGCTCGAGGGCATCGATTCCCTGCCGGTGGGGTATGTCGAGCAGGTCCAGATGTACCCGCTCGACTTTGAGGAGTTTTGCTGGGCAAATGGCGTTGGTGCCAGCGTGTTTGACATGCTCAGGGGCTGTCTAAAGGATGAGGGGGAGCTCCCTGGCTACCTGTATGACCGCTTGCTCGATCTGTTCCATCAGTATGTTGTGGTGGGAGGCATGCCCGACGCGGTCAATTCCTTCTTGGCGACGCGCAATGTCGACGAGGTTCGAAACATCCACCGCGATCTTCACGCCCTGTATCGCGATGACATCGCAAAGTACGCTCCGCCCGAGCTACGCTTGGTTATTCGCGATATCTATGATTTGATTCCCAGTGAGGCCGGCTCCAAAAACAAGCGATTCAAACTGTCATCGATTAACGGTGTCAAACGTTTTTCGCAGGTGACAGATCATTTTCTCTGGTTATCGGAGGCAGGCGTTGCGCTTCCCGTGTATAACGTAACGGCGCCCGTGGCACCCCTTTTATTGGGTGAGCAACGAAATCTGTTTAAGCTGTTTTACTTGGACACCGGAATGCTCATGTCGTCGTATTCCAAAAGGGTCGCCCAAGGCGTTTTTGATGGGGAGGCGGAAGACGCCTTTGGCATGAACATGGGGGCGGCGTTTGAGGGCTTCGTTGCCCAAGAGCTCAAAGCTCATGGATTTAGATTGCGCTACTTTACATCCAAAAAGGTCGGTGAGCTCGATTTTGTGGAAGAGACGTTCGATGGGGAAGTGCTTGCCATCGAGGTCAAATCGGGCAAGAGCTTTAAGTCCCACGCGGCGCTCGATAACGCACTGGCAACGAAGGGCTACGGAATCGATCGCGCCCTGGTACTTGCGGAATGCAATCTTCACCGCGATGGTGACGTGCTGTATCTGCCCATCTTTATGGCAGGGCTTTTGGAGCCGTAACGTGCCGCCGGCTCTTCCGGCCCTCCCTTAACCCTCGCTACTCATCATCCCCGTCGTTGGGGTCGCCCTTGAGGGTGTTGATGTCCAGGTACTGGTTTTCGTCCTCTTTTTGCTGGGTCTCCGACTCCGCTTGGGTGGGGCCGCGGAACAGCTGGAATCCCTCAAACGCAATGACGCCGAGCAGGGCAATGATAATGGCGATAAAGGCAACCTTGACTGCCTGCGGAAATTCCGAGAAACGCAGCTCCTTTTCCTCGGCGTAATAATCGGCGAAGCGCTCTTCGCCCGTGCTTTTGGTATACGCCGGCGCGGACGCGGCCTCCGGGTCATATTCCGGCGCAGGCGTGGCGGCGTACGGATCGTTGAGATAATCGCTTGATGCGGTGCCATAACCCTCGGTCTCGATGCGACCATTGCCAGCATAGTCATCGGAATAATCGGAATATGCTGCACCGCCCTCATAGTCCACGGCGCTCGTGTTGGTGGCAAAAAGCGGGTTAACTGGAACGTCGAGCGCCGGCATGCCGGTAGAGGTCTCATCCAGATCGGCTGTGGCCCAGGAATCGTAGGCAACCTGATGGGCAACGGGCTCGTCGAGCCTTGCGATCGGAGGCTTGCGTGCCGCAGGAACAGGCAACTGCTGGGCGCTGTACATAACGGTGCTGTCGGCCGATTTGCCCTGCGTCGCTGCAGCGAGAAATGCCGCGGTCTCGGACGGGTCGCTTGCGGGGCGGGGAGCGGTCGTGGGCGCCGAAGTGGGTGCGGGCGTAGGCGCGGGCGTCGAAACAGGCGACTGCGCAGGAGTCGGCGCAGGTGCGGACTTAGGCGCAAGTGCGGGATTGGGGGTTGACGGGCGAGCCCCGCCGCCCATGAGTTCGTCGGTGGTCCACGGGCGATCATCCATCACGTCGTCAAGGCTCAGCGAAAACAGGTCGTCTTCACCCTCATCGAACATGCGGTGCACATGTCCACCAATTGCCGGAATCAATCCGCGACCGGTGCATGATGCCTTGCTCAACGCCATTCTGTTCCATCCTTTCGAAATACTAATGACATCGATTATATGGAACTTCCCAAGCGGCTCGGTCTTGGATTCGCGCTTTCCAGAACTCGCGCCCAAAAGGGGAGGGGCAATCCAGGCGAGTGCCTACTTGTCGCCGGCAGCAGCCTTGGCCTCATTGAGGTAGCTATAGAAGCTGTACTTGGAGATGCCAAAGAACTCGCAGGCGCGCTCGCTCGACTTGGAAATGAGGAAGGCGCCGCGACGGTCGAGGTAGCCAATGGCACGAATGCGCTCGTCTTTGGTCATGAGTGCCGCGGGCTTGCCCACAAACTGCTCGCACTCGTGCAGCAGGTCCTCGAGCAGGTCGCCGATGTTCTTGGTAATGGGCTCGGGCTCGGTATAGCCCGTGCCGCCGGTGCCGGTAAAAGCGTCGAGCGAGCGCTCAAAAGCCTTCATGAGCGTAATGTCAAAGTTGATGCCCAAAATGCCGACGGGTTTGCCCTCATCGTTGCGGATAAAGATCGTCGACGATTTGAGCAGCTTACCGTCGGTGGTTTTAGTGAGGTACGGCTCGCGGTCGTGTACATCGGTGGCGCCCTCGTGCATGGACTCAAACACGATATGGCTGGGGCCGTCACCCAGTTTGCGCCCGCTGACGTGGCCGTTTTCGATCACTACGATGGAATGGTCCACGTCCTCGGTCTCCAGATCGTGGACGACGACTTCGCAGTTGGGGCCAAATTGGAGCGCCAGACCGTGTGCGAGGCGCTTGTAAAACTCAATCTGTGCGGGGGTCATGGGTACCTTCCTAAAAATTAGTTTGGGCTCACTGTGCCATAAACCACACATGACCGCAAACAAATCCATCAACAAGGCAATTCATGACCGTTCGGCGGCGAAAAAGTACCGATTACGGCAACAAACAATTCGTTAGATATACCAATCAAAAAGTGTGATAGAACATTACTAACAAACTTTTTGTTTGGCATCCACATAAAAGTTCAGTCGTGTGAATGGGATCGGGCTGAAACGCGTATGCGGGGGCCGGCAAGAGAGGACTTAAGGAGTTCACCGTATGGCCGATAAGATCCAGTGGGCGGGCAACACGATGCCCAAGAGCGATGACAAGCACTTGGGAATCATGAGCCTCGACCACGTGAAGAAGGCCCGCGCCTTCCACCAGTCGTTCCCTCAATATACCGTCACCCCGCTTGCCCGCCTGGACGGTCAGGCTGCGCGCTTGGGTCTGTCCAACCTGTGCGTTAAGGACGAGAGCTATCGCTTTGGCCTCAACGCCTTTAAGGTTCTGGGCGGATCGTTTGCCATGGCCAACTACATTGCCGACGAGACCGGCAAGGACGTTGCCGACTGCACCTTCGATTACCTGACCTCCGATCAGCTTGCCAAGGACTTTGGCCAGGCTACCTTCTTTACCGCCACCGACGGCAACCATGGCCGCGGCGTGGCATGGGCTGCCAACAAGCTGGGCCAGAAGGCCGTCGTGCACATGCCCAAGGGTTCCACCAAGCCCCGCTTCGATAACATCGCCGCCGAGGGCGCCACGGTGACCATCGAAGAGGTCAACTACGACGAGTGCGTGCGCATGGCCGCCGCCGAGGCCGACGCCTGCGAGCGCGGCGTCATCGTTCAGGACACCGCCTGGGAGGGCTACGAGAAGATCCCGTCCTGGATCATGGAGGGTTACGGCACCATGGCCTCCGAGGCTGCCGAGCAGCTGCGTGAGATGGCCATCAACCGCCCGACGCACGTGTTTGTCCAGGCTGGCGTGGGCTCGCTGGCTGGCGCCGTGGTGGGCTACTTCACCAACCTGTATCCCGATAACCCGCCCACCTTCGTCGTGGTCGAGTGCGCGCCTGCCGCCTGTCTGTACAAGGGCGCTGCCGCCGGCGACGGCGATCCGCGCATCGTGGACGGTGACATGCCCTCCATCATGGCCGGTCTGTGCTGCGGCGAGCCCAACATTCTGGGCTGGGATATCCTGCGCAACCACACCACCGCCTTCGTGTCCTGCCCCGACTGGGTCACCGCTCGCGGCATGCGCACCCTGGGCGCTCCCGAGAAGGGCGACCCGCGCGTCATCTCCGGCGAGTCCGGTGCTGTGACCACCGGCCTGGTCGAGACCCTCATGCTCGATCCCGAGTACGCCGAGCTCAAGGAACTCATCGGCCTGGACAAGACGAGCTCTGTGCTCTGCTTCTCCACCGAGGGCGATACGGATCCCGACCAGTATCGCCGTATTGTTTGGGAAGGCGAATATCCCACTTGCTAATCGTTAGGGCGGAGTAAATAGGTATCGCTCCGCCACCTCACAGGTAGATTTCTTCGTTTGAAAGGTTATGAACAATGGCTAAAGAACTCGATTTCGACGCTATCAAGGCTGCTGCTGAGTCTCATCGTGCTGATATGACTCGCTTCCTGCGCGCCATGATCTCCCACCCCTCTGAGTCCTGCGAGGAGGGTGAGGTTGTTGCCTGCATCAAGGCCGAGATGGAGAGCCTTGGCTATGACGAGGTCAAGGTCGACGGCCTGGGCAACGTCATGGGCTTTATGGGCGAGGGCGACAAGATCATCGCCATCGACTCCCACATCGACACCGTCGGCATCGGCAACATCGAGAACTGGGATGCCGATCCCTATGAGGGCTACGAGACCGACGAGATCATCTACGGCCGCGGCGGCTCTGACCAGGAGGGCGGCATGGCTTCCGCTACCTACGCTGCCAAGATGATGAAGGACATGGGTCTCATCCCTGAGGGCTATAAGATCATGGTCGTCGGCACCGTCCAGGAAGAGGACTGCGACGGCATGTGCTGGCAGTACATCTACAACAAGGACGGCATTAAGCCCGAGTTCGTCATTTCCACCGAGCCCACCGACGGCGGCATCTACCGCGGTCACCGCGGCCGCATGGAGATTCGCGTCGACGTTCACGGCACCTCCTGCCACGGCTCCGCTCCCGACCGCGGCGATAACGCCATTTACAAGATGGCCGACATCATCGCCGACGTCCGCGCCCTCAACAACAACGGCTGCGACGAGTCGACCGACATCAAGGGTCTCGTCAAGATGCTCGACCCCAAGTACAACCCCGAGCACTTCGAGGACGCCCGCTTCCTGGGCCGCGGCACCTGCACCGTCAGCCAGATCTTCTACACCAGCCCCAGCCGTTGCGCCGTGGCTGATTCCTGCGCCATCTCCATCGACCGTCGCATGACCGCCGGTGAGACCTGGGAGTCCTGCCTGGACGAGATCCGCAACCTGCCGGCCGCCAAGAAGTACGGCGACGACGTGAAGGTCTCCATGTACATGTACGACCGTCCGTCCTGGACCGGCGAGGTCTACGAGACCGAGGCTTACTTCCCCACGTGGATCAACAAGGAGACCGCTCCGCACGTCAAGGCCCTCGTCGACGCCCACAAGGCCATGTTCGGTGACGAGCGCATCGGCTGCGAGCCCAGCATGGACAAGCGCACTGGTCGTCCACTGTGCGACAAGTGGACCTTCTCCACGAACTGTGTTTCCATCCAGGGCCGCTATGGCATCCCCTGCGTGGGCTTTGGCCCGGGTGCCGAGTCTCAGGCTCACGCTCCCAACGAGGTCACCTACAAGGACGACCTGGTCACCGCTGCCGCCATGTACGTGGCTGCCCTGAACCTCTACGATCCGAGCCAGGCCGATGGCGACGCCACCGTGTTCCGCGCCGGTCTGACCAACAACAAGATCGATTAGTCCCATTCCTCGATTTTGTTGAGCCGGGGGCCGCTCGTGTCCCCGGCATCCCCTGTTGACTCGGGGCCCGCGGTCGTTATCTCCCATGCTTCCTCAACGGTGGCGGGTCCTCGTCATAGTGCTCTGCATGTTCTAGCCACACGCGCATGCCGGAGCACGTCTACTCATTGCGATCGTTTCACCTTTAGAAAGGACATTTACATGGACGTCAAGTTTACCGAGCTCGTCGAGCAGCTGAACGGCCTCGATTTTAAGGGTATGTACGGCAGCGACTTCCTGCACACCTGGGATAAGACCACCGATGAGCTCAAGGCTCTCTACATCGTCGCCGACGCCCTGCGCGAGCTGCGCGAGAACAACGTCTCGTCCAAGATCTTCGACTCGGGCCTGGCCGTCTCCCTGTTCCGCGATAACTCCACCCGTACGCGCTTCTCCTTCTCTAAGGCCGCCAACCTGCTCGGCCTTGAGCTGCAGGACCTGGACGAGAAGAAGTCCCAGATCGCTCACGGCGAGACCGTCCGCGAGACCGCTACCATGATCTCCTTCATGGCCGACGTCATCGGCATCCGCGACGACATGTACATCGGCAAGGGCGACGCCTACATGGCCGAGGTCTCCGAGTCTGTCCAGCAGGCTTACGAGGACGGCGTTCTGGATCACCGTCCCACGCTCATCTCCCTGCAGTCCGATTCCGACCACCCCACGCAGTCCTCTGCCGACATGCTTTACCTCATCAACGAGTTTGGCGGCCTTGAGAACCTCAAGGGCAAGAAGGTTGCCGTCACCTGGGCTTATTCGCCCTCTTACGGCAAGCCGCTGTCCTGCCCGCAGTCGCTGATCAGCCTGCTGCCCCGCTTTGGCATGGACGTCACCCTGGCCCACCCCGAGGGCTACGACCTCATGCCCGAGGTCGTCGAGCGCGCCAAGGGCTATGCCGCCGAGTCCGGCACTACCTTTAAGCAGGTCAACACCATGGCCGAGGCCTTCGAGGGCGCCGACATCGTGATCCCCAAGAGCTGGGCTCCGTTTGCCGCCATGGAGAAGCGTACCAACCTGTACGCCGAGGGCGACGACGCCGGCATCGCAGCGCTCGAGAAGGAGCTGCTCGCCCAGAACGCTACCCATCAGGACTGGTGCTCCACGACCGAGCTCATGGAGAAGACCGCCAACGGCCAGGACACCATCTTTATGCATCCGCTGCCCGCCGACATCTCCGGTGTCTCCTGCGAGCACGGCGAGGTTAACGCCGACGTCTTCGACATGCACCGCGTGGGCATGTACAAGGAGGCTAGCTACAAGCCGTACGCCATCGCTGCCATGATGTTCCTGCAGAAGGTTGCCGATCCCGCCGCCACCCTCAAGGCCCTCGACGAGCGCAACACCGCCCGTTGGCTCCAGGCCTAAAGCCGGGCTGAGGTAAGCCATGTAAAGGGGGCGCTCTGCCAACCGGCGGGGTGCCCCTTTTTTGCATCGCGGGCGTGCGGGATAAGCGCTTTCGATGTGGATGCCCGCGGCGCGAGTTATGGGTACGATGGTTTCAGGGGAGGTATCACCATGAAACTTGGATGCGTCATTATGGCTTCGGGCGAGGGCAGGCGGTTTGGCTCTAACAAGATGCTTGCTGATATCTATGGCGAGCCGCTGATTGCCCGGACCATCGATTCGGTTCCCCGGGGCTTTGACGTCGTGGTTTCGACGCGTTGGCCCGGGGTCGCTCAGATTTGCGAGGACAAGCATTGCCCGTGCGTGCTGCACGATGGCGAGCTGCGTAGCGAAAGCGTTCGTGCGGGCCTTTCGTGGGGAGTCGAACGCAACTGGAAAGGTTGCCTCTTTTTGCCGGGCGACCAGCCGCTCGTGAGTTCGGATTCTTTTGAGGCTATGGTTCGTGCATTTGACGAGCGTGGCCGCAAGCATCCGGTGCGTCTTGCGTGCAACGGTGAGCCTTCGAGCCCGGTGCTCTTTCCGGCGGAACTGTTCGATGCACTTATGTGTCTTGAGGGCAAGGACGGCGGCGGTTCGATTCTCAAGGACCGTACCGACGTGGTGCTGGTCGAGGCGCGTGCCTACGAGCTGTGGGACGTCGATACCGTCAAGGGACAGCGACGCATAGCGGAGCATATCGCGGCCTGCTCGTATTTTGATCGCGTGGCCAACTGTATGAATCGATAAGGAGCAACATGATCATCATCAAAAACGGCGCGCTCGTGACGCCACAGGGGCTTCGCCGCGCCGATCTTGCCATGGAGGGCGACAAGATCGTGCGGATTGCCGCGGCGATTGAGCCGGGCGAGGACGATACCGTCCAGGACGCCACGGACTGTTGGGTGTTCCCCGGCTTTATCGACGGCCACACGCACATGCAGTGCTGGACTGGCATGGATTGGACAGCCGATAGCTTTGAAACCGGCACGCGTGCGGCTGCCTGCGGCGGTACGACGACCATCGTGGACTACGCGACGGCCGATCGCGGCGTGACCATGCCCGACGCCCTTGCCGAGTGGCATCGCCGTGCCGACGGAACCTGCACGGCCAACTACGCCTTTCATATGGCACTCGCCGAGTGGAATGAGCGCAACCGCGCCGATCTCGCGGCTATGCGCGAGGCGGGCGTATCGTCGTTTAAGACCTACTTTGCCTACGACCACCTGCGCTTGGACGATGCCGAGACACTCGAGGTGCTGGAGGAGCTCAAGCACCTGGGCGGTATCCTGTGCGTGCATTGCGAGAACGGCACGCTGGTGAATGAACTTCAGAAGCGCGTGTACGAGCAGGGGATTCATGGACCCGAGGGGCATGCGCTCAGCCGTCCGGACGTGTGTGAGGCCGAGGCCGTGAGCCGCCTGCTGTATCTGGCTCACTTGGCCGGGGACGCTCCGGTCAACGTGGTGCACCTTTCGACCAAGCTGGGGCTCGAGGCCATCCGTGTTGCCAAAGCGCGCGGGCAGAAGAATATCTATGTCGAGACCTGCCCTCAGTATTTGATGCTCGACGATACTTGCTACTTGGAGCAGGGCGAGGACGGCTTTGCGGGTGCCAAGTATGTGATGAGTCCGCCGCTGCGCCATGCCGGCGACCGTGCCGCGTTGCGCGAGGCGCTTGTGGCCGGCGAGATCGATACGATTGCGACCGATCATTGTAGCTTTAACCTGCACGGGCAAAAGGACCGCGGGCGCGACGATTTCCGCGCGATTCCCAACGGCGGGCCCGGCGTGGAGCATCGTCCCGTCGCGATTGCCACGAGTTTTGAGGGACAGCTGGGACCCGAGGACCTCTGCCGCTTGATGAGCGAGAACCCGGCGCGCGTCTTTGGCATGTATCCGCGCAAGGGATGTCTTGCCGAGGGCTCCGATGCTGACGTGTGCGTGTGGGATCCAAAGGCGCGCTGGACCATTAGCGCGGCGACGCAGCATCAGGCCGTGGACTACACGCCGCTCGAGGGTTTTGAGGCGCATGGTCGCGCCAAGGCCGTCTACGTCAACGGTGTGCTGGTAGCGCGCGATGGCGAGCCCACCGGAGCCCAACCCGGCCGCTACGTCCCCCGCTAACAGGAAGATCACCGGATTCCCCTCCGCAGTTGCGGTGAAATACGGACTGTTTGCGGCCGTTTGGCGGCCAAACAGTCCGTATTTCACCGCAACTGACGAGATGGGGCCGGCTACTTGAGGCTGGTGGCGATGAGGGGGCGGCCGAGGGCTGCCTCGAAGCGGTCGGCTATCGTGGGGTCGCTGAGCGTGTCGACTTGGTTGAGCATGACGTGTGCGGTGCCGAGCTTCAGCGCCTGCAGCTCGGCATTGAGCACCATGGCGACGCGCTCTGGGGTGGCAGTGTCGGTGGGCTCGCAGCCGCAACGCTCGCAAAAGAGCTCGGGGCGGTGGACGGCTTCGTTGATGGGCTTGCCGAGCCCTGAGGCGCCGACGATCCAGACGATGTTGGCCGTGCCAGAGGGAATCACCGGCTCCCAGGCGGCGTGCGCCTTGAGCGGGAGCCGCTTGCTGCCGTCCGCCTCGGCCAGGACGTAGTCAAAGCGCTGCGCCAGCTGGTCGAGCGGCTCGGCAGGGGAGGAGAGCTTGCCCGTCTGGGGGTCCAAGACGCCCGCCTGGCAGATGCTTCCCCGCACAAGCCCCGCGCAGGCCTCGCAGGTGCAACCGGGGACATGCGCGGCGCCCGGCTTCCAAGGTACGGCGTCCAGGCGACGGTTCGACCCGTCCCATGGCACGCCGGCGACGGGGAACATATGCGTGGTGGTGCAGAGGAGCACGCGGCCGCCAGCGCGCATGAGCTCAAGACCCAGCGTTTTGAGCAACGTCGACTTGCCACCGCTGCCGATAATCGCGGTAATGCCTGGTTTGATCCTGAGCGCCGAGGCAAGATTGCCGCTAACCGTTTCCATCTGTTCACCGCCGTATAATACTGTGATAATAAATAATCATCAGAGTAGCGGTCGAACCGCTTTTGCTCTGCTCAAACCGTAGCACAGGGAGGTGCCCCGGGAATGCTCGTTTATGTTCGCGGCGCCGGCGATATCGCCACGGGTGTCGCCGCTCGCTTGGTGCGTGCCGGCGTGTCGGTCGTTATGGCCGATATCGCGGTTCCCACGTGCATCCGCCGCACAATCAGTTTTTGCGAGGCCATTCGCTTGGGCGAGGTCCAGGTCGAGGGCATTCGCGCTCGCTTGGCGCAGACGCCGGCAGAGGCGCTCGAGATTACCCAAGCGGGGGATGTCGCCGTGGTGGTGGACCCTCAGGCCAAGATGCTCGATGAGCTTAAACCCGCGGCTGTGGTCGACGCGATTTTGGCCAAGCGCAACCTGGGCACCACGCGCGACATGGCGCCTACCGTCATCGCCGTGGGGCCGGGCTTTACCGCGCCGGTCGATTGCGACGCCGTGGTCGAGACCATGCGCGGGCATTTCCTGGGCCGTGTCATTACCCAAGGTTCACCCCAGCCCAACACGGGCGTGCCGGGCATTATCGCTGGCTATGGCAAAGAGCGTGTTATCCACAGCCCCGCCGCCGGCGTGTTTCGGTCCGACCGCGCAATCGGCGACATCGTGAGCGCTGGAGACGTGATTGGCTACGCGGGCGATACGCCCATGTGCACGCAGATCGATGGCTGTCTGCGCGGGCTTTTGGCGAACGGCGTGCAGGTGACTGAGGGCTTTAAATGCGCCGATGTCGACCCGCGCGGCGATGCCAGCTATATCAACTACATTTCGGACAAGGCGACGTCGGTCGGCGGCGGCGTGCTCGAGGCACTCGCTATGCTCACCGATATCTTTAGAGGATAGAAGGCGGCAATGGAAAAGCTCGATGTTGTGAATGCGGCGCTTGCCGCCCTGCGTGCTGGCGAGACGTGCGAGCTCGTGGTCGTGGCCGGCACGGCGGGGTCGTCGCCGCGCGGCGTGGGCGCCTGGATGGCCGTCTTTGCCGACGGCAGCCAGGCGGGCACTATCGGCGGCGCCAAGATTGAGCTCTTTGCGCTGGATGAGGCGCGCGAACTCCTGAGCGCGGGACAGTCGCGTCTGGTCCGCTACACCATGGGCGGCGAGAACTCCGATACCGGCATGATCTGCGGCGGAGCCATCTGCCTGTGCTATCTGCATCTGGATGCGACCCAGGCACCGTTGTTCCAGGAAATTGCCGACGTCTTGGTCTATCGGCGCATCGGCGACTTCGTCATCGACTTTGAGCCGTTTATCGCGAGCGCGCTCGAGGGCGATGTGGCCGAGTACCATGGCGAGGCATCGAGCCATACCATTGCGGGCTGCCCCGGGCTTTCACTTGTGGAGGAGGGGAGTAACGTCACCTACACCAACGCTGCCTCTGAGATTCCCGCGGTGCACATCGAGACGCTCTGCCCCGAGGGCCTGACCTATATCTTTGGCTGCGGCCACGTGGGCGCCGCGACGGCGCGGGTGCTCACGGCGGCGGGCTTTGCCGTCGTGGCGTGTGACGACCGCCCCGGCACGCTGACCCCCGATTGGGTGCCCGGTGTCTACGACCGTCGTCTGGTCGACTACAAGAGCCTGAGCAAGCAGTGCGCCATCGGCCCGCGCGACCTGGTGGTCGTCGCCACGGCGGGTCACAAGTCCGATATCGACGTGGTGATTCAGGCCATGCGCGCCAAGCCTGCCTACCTGGGCTGTCTGGGTTCGCGCCGCAAGACGGCCTTTGTGCGTGCCCGCCTGGAGCAGGAAGGCTTTACGCAGGACCAGATCGACGAGCTGCACCTTCCGATCGGTGTTGCCATCGAGGCCGAGGACCCCGAGGAGATCGCCATCTCCATCGCCGCCGAGATGATCCACCTGCGACGCACCAAACTCGTCCCCCGCAAGCGCTAATCGCATCCCCACCAATTAAGTTGCGGTGAAATACGGATTGTTTAAGCCTGTTAGGCCGCCAAACAGTCCCTATTTCACCGCAACTGCTTTTTGGGATCCATTTGTGCGGGGGAGTTGTGGAGTTGTGCAGGCAGACGAGGTTTTTCTGGAAATACGCTCCCGATGCGCGTATAGTACCGATTGTTTTGTCGGCTCCTGCTGCGTCGAGTCCAAACCGCAAAATGCCATGAGCGGCGCGGATGCAGCCAGGAGGCACGAGGACAACCCATCGTGGCCACGCCCCGTGCTTAAAACCCCAAGAAGGAGTGAACAATGGCAGAAGAGAAGTATGTGCCGCGTCTGAAGACCAAGTACAACAACGAGGTCAAGCAGCAGCTTCAGGACAAGTTCCAGTACGAGAACGTCATGATGATCCCCAAGTTTGAGAAGATCGTCGTGAACATGGGTGTCGGCGAGGCCGCTACCGATTCCAAGGCCATCGACGGTGCCGTGCGCGACCTGCGCGCCATCACCGGCCAGCAGCCGATGATCACCCGTGCCCGCAAGTCCATCGCTACCTTCCGCCTGCGCGCTGGTATGCCGATCGGCTGCAAGGTTACCCTGCGTGGCGACCGTATGTGGGAGTTCTTCGATCGTCTGACCTCCGTCGCGATCCCCCGTATCCGCGACTTCCGCGGCATCTCCGCCAAGAGCTTCGACGGCCGTGGTAACTTCTCCATGGGCGTCACCGAGCAGCTCATCTTCCCCGAGATCGACTTCGACTCCGTCGATCACCAGCGTGGTATGGACATCACTTTCGTGACCACCGCCAACACCGATGAGGAGGCCAAGGCCCTTCTGGACGCCTTCGGTTTCCCGTTCAAGAAATAGGTTCACCTGCCCTATAAGCGCCGTTCCCACAAGGGGGCGGCGCTTGGGGCGAACAATACTCTATGTGAGGAGGATATAAGTGGCTAAGACATCGATGATCGTCAAGTGCAATCGCAAGCAGAAGTTCTCTACTCGTGAGTACACGCGCTGCCAGCGCTGCGGCCGTCCGCACTCTGTGTACCGCAAGTTCGGCCTGTGCCGTGTCTGCTTCCGTGAGCTTGCACTCAAGGGCGAGCTTCCCGGCGTTAAGAAGGCCAGCTGGTAAGTCACTACCAGCGTTTCAAGCATCCGTTTGGAACAGGGAAAACGCGCTAAAAAGGCTTTGCCGTTAAGGGCGGTGAAGAACCAAGAGCACGTGTTCATCAAGAACGAAGGAGAATCTGTATGAACCTTACAGACCCGATCGCAGATATGCTTACGCGCATCCGTAACGCTAACTCTGTGAACAAGGCCACGGTCTCCATGCCGAGCAGCAAGAAGCTCGTCGAGATCGCTCGTGTTCTGCACGAGGAGGGCTACATCGAGGGCTACGATGTCGAGGACACCGTTCCCCAGAAGACTCTGCACATCACGCTTAAGTATGGTCCCAAGAAGGCTAAGGTCATCAACGGCATCCGCCGCATTTCCAAGCCGGGCCTGCGTAAGTACACCGGCGTTGCCGACATGCCCCGCGTCCGCGGTGGCCTTGGTACCGCCATTATTTCCACCAGCCATGGCGTCATGACCGACCGCGATGCTCGCAAGCACAACGTCGGCGGCGAGATCATCGCTTACGTCTGGTAATTCGCTCGGTAGGTAGAAGGAAAGGAGATCACCGTGTCTCGTATCGGTAATAAGCCTGTCCAGATTCCCGCCGGAGTCGAAGTGGCAGTCAACGGCAACAACGTTGTCGTCAAGGGCCCCAAGGGCCAGCTCGAGCTCGATGTCTTTGAGAAGCTCGCTATCAACGTCGAGGACAATGTTCTCACCGTTTCCCGTCCCGACGACGAGCGTGAGACCCGTGCCCGCCACGGCCTCACCCGCGCCCTCATCCACAACATGGTTGTTGGCGTTTCCGAGGGCTTCGAGAAGAAGCTCGAGCTCGCCGGCGTCGGTTACCGCGTGCAGCAGAAGGGCAAGAACCTCGAGTTCTCCCTGGGCTTCTCGCACCCCGTGATCGTCGAGGCTCCCGAGGGCATCACCTTCGAGGTTCCCGACAACACCCACGTGAACGTCAAGGGTATCAACAAGCAGCAGGTCGGTCAGATCGCCGCTGAGATCCGCGGCCATCGTCCTCCCGAGCCTTACAAGGGCAAGGGTATCCACTACGTTGGCGAGCACATCCGCCGCAAGCTGGGTAAGGCCGCCAAGTAGTCGTAACCGACTCACTCGCATAAGACCAGCACCCCGTCAGGTGCTGGCAAGATCAACCTTTTTAGGAGTTTACGTATGAACAAGCATAAGGCGAAGCTGGAAGGCCTCAAGCGTCGTCAGCGTCGTGTTCGCGGCAAGGTCTCGGGTACCTCCGAGCGTCCGCGTCTTCGCGTGACCCGTACTAACGCCAACATCTATGCCCAGATCATCGACGACAGCAAGGGCTCCAGCCTGACGCTCGTCTCTGCCTCGACCCTCGAGGCCGAGTTCAAGGGCACCCACACCTCGAACAAGGAGGCTGCGGAGAAGGTCGGTCAGCTCGTTGGCAAGCGCGCCATCGAGGCCGGCATCACCAAGGTCGCCTTCGATCGCGGTGGCCGTATCTACCATGGCCGCGTCAAGGCCCTCGCCGACGGTGCTCGTGCCGCCGGTCTCGAGTTCTAGGAGGTATGTAGCACATGGCTCGTAATCAGAAGCAGCAGCGCGAGGCCTCCGAGTTCGAGGAGCGCGTCGTTTACATCAACCGCGTGTCGAAGACCGTCAAGGGTGGTCGTCGCATGAGCCTCGTCGCTCTCGTCGTCGTTGGCGACGGCAAGGGCAACGTCGGCGTTGGCATGGGCAAGTCCGCTGAGGTGCCCATGGCCATCTCCAAGGCATCTCTCGATGCCAAGAAGAACATGTTCCACGTGCCGGTGACCGAGCAGGGCACCATCCCGCACGAGGTTCTCGGCCACTTTGGTGCCGGCCGCATCATCATCAAGCCCGCTGTCGAGGGTACCGGCGTTATCGCCGGCGGCGCTGTGCGTCCCCTCTTTGAGCTTGCTGGCATCAAGAACGTCCTGTCCAAGTCCCTCGGTACCGACAACGGCCTCAACATCATCAAGGCTGCCGTCGAGGGCCTCAAGGAGCTCTCCAGCCCTGAGGACGTCGCGGCTCGCCGTGGCCTGACGGTCTCCGAGATGTTCGTCGGTAAGGAGAACTAAGCATGGCTGACACCATCAAGATCAAGCAGGTCCGCAGCACCAACGGTTGCAAGCAGGACCAGGTCCGTACTGTCCGTGCCCTCGGTCTCCACAGGATCCGCGAGGTTCGCGAGATTGCTGACAACGAGTCCGTCCGCGGCATGATCTTCAAGGTCAAGCACCTTGTCGAGATTGTAGAGGAGTAGCAAATGCAGCTTCACGATCTTACTCCCGCGCCCGGTTCCACCAAGAACCGCAAGCGCGTCGGCCGTGGCAATTCTTCGGGTCACGGCACCACTTCTGGCCGCGGTCAGAAGGGCCAGGGTTCCCGCTCTGGCGGCACCAAGGGTGCCGGCTTCGAGGGTGGCCAGACTCCGCTGGCTATGCGCCTGCCCAAGCTTCCGGGCTTCCGTAACCCCCGTCGTATCGAGTACACCGCTGTTAACGTTGAGCGTCTCGAGCGTAAGTTCGAGGACGGCGCTGTGATCGACGGTGCCGCTCTTAAGGCCGCTCGCATCACCAAGAGCGAGTTCGAGCCCGTCAAGGTGCTCGGCAATGGTGAGCTCACCAAGAAGTTCACGGTCAAGGTCGACAAGGTCAGCGCTTCTGCGCAGGCCAAGATCGAGGCCGCCGGCGGAAAGGTCGAGCTGCCGTGCTAAATGGTCTTAAGAATGCTTTCCGCATCAAAGAATTGCGCGAAAAGATTCTTTTTACCATAGCTATGCTCGTCGTGTACCGCATTGGTGCGCACGTTCCTGTGCCCGGCATTCCCTTCCAGGGGATGCTGGGCCTTTTCTCGACCGATAACAATTCGGTCGCCGCAGGTGCTATGGCCCTCCTGAATCTTTTCTCTGGCGGCGCGTTGAGCTATGTGTCGGTGTTTTCGCTGGGCATCATGCCTTACATCACCAGCTCGATCATCCTCCAGATGCTCCAGGCCGTTGTGCCTTCCCTGCATGAGCTTGCCCGCGAGGGCGAGGTCGGTCAGACCAAGATTACGCAGTATTCGCGTTACCTCACCCTTGCTCTGGCAATCCTCAACTCCGTGGGTTACCTCTTCCTCTTTAAGAGCTTCGGCATCAGCTTCAATGGCGCCGGCGCTCCCGAGATCATCTTCGACCTCATGATCGTCGGCACGCTCACTGCGGGCGCCATGCTGATCATGTGGATTGGTGAGCTCATCACCCAGCGCGGTATCGGCAATGGCATGTCGCTGATCATCTTTGCGAACATCATGGCCGGTCTGCCGCAGGCTATCTTCTCCAGCACCGAGGGCAATGCCGGTGGCATCATCACCATGGTGATCATCTGCGCCATCATCCTGCTGGTTATCCCGCTGATTGTTTTCCTTGAGCGCGGCCAGCGCCGCATCCCGGTCTCCTACGCTAAGCGCGTCGTGGGCCGTCGCATGATGGGTGGTCAGACCACCTACCTGCCCATCAAGGTCAACACCGCGGGTGTCGTGCCGATCATCTTCGCTTCGGCGCTGCTGTACTTCCCGGCTCAGATTGCCGTGTTCTTCCCCGGCATCGGCTGGATCCAGGCAGTTGCCTCCGCGCTTTCGACCGGTTGGCTCAACTGGGTGCTTAACGTTGTCCTCATCGTGTTCTTCGCGTACTTCTACACCTCAATGGTGTTCAACCCCGATGACACGGCCGACAACCTTAAGAAGCAGGGCGGCTTTATTCCGGGCGTGCGTCCGGGTAGGGCTACCGCGGCCTACATCAAGAACGCGCTCAACAAGATCACGCTTCCCAGCGCTGTCTTTTTGGCGCTCATCGCCATCGTGCCTTCGATCATCTTCTCCTTCACGGGTAACCAGCTGATCCAGGCATTTGGCGGCACGTCCATCCTCATCATGGTCGGCGTCGTGCTCGACACAGTCGATAAGCTCGAAGGCCAGATCAAGATGTATGATTACGATGGATTCTTTAAATAGGCTAGAGGAGGATTGCTCATGAACCTCGTATTGCTCGGAGCTCCGGGTGCCGGTAAGGGCACCGTCGCACAGGAGCTCGTCGCCGAGTTTGGCGTCGCCCATATTTCCACGGGCGACCTGCTGCGTGCTGCCGTCAAGGGTGGCACCGAGCTTGGTATTCAGGCTAAGAAGTACATGGACGCTGGCGAGCTCGTTCCCGACCAGCTCGTGATCGACCTTGTCAAGGAGCGCCTTGCCGCCGATGACGCCCAGCAGGGCTTCATCCTCGACGGCTTCCCGCGCAACACCGCCCAGGCCGTGACGCTCGATTCCGAGCTCTCCGCCATGGGTCGCGAGATCGACTGCGCCCTTCTGGTCGATGTGGCCCCCGAGGTCATCATCGATCGTCTGTCTTCGCGTCGCACCTGCCGCGCCTGCGGTTACACCGGCACTGCTGCCGATGCCACCTGCCCCAAGTGCGCCGGCGAGATGTATCAGCGCGACGACGACAAGCCCGAGACCATCAAGAACCGTCTCGACGTCTACGAGAAGTCCACGAGCCCGCTCGTCGACTACTATCGTGGCCAGGGTCTGCTCAAGTCGGTCAACGGTGACCAGGCTCGCGAGACCGTGTACGGGGATGTCAAAGAGGCTCTCGGTCTATGATCAAGATTAAGTCTGCAACGCAAATCGAGCAGATGAAGAAGGCAGGAGCGCTATCTAAGATGGCGCTCCGCCACGTTGGAGCCATGGTGCGCCCCGGCGTTTCGACTTTTGAGCTCGATCAGCTCGCGGAGCAGATTATCCGCATGCATGGTGGCATCCCAGCCTTTAAGGGTTACGGCGGGTTTCCCGGAACCATTTGCGCATCGATTAACGATGCCGTGGTACACGGTATTCCCAACCCCGACATGATCCTGCGCGATGGCGATATCATCTCCATCGATACGGGAGCCGTTGTCGACGGTTGGGTCGGCGATAACGCTTGGACGTTTTTCGTCGGCACCCCCACGCCCGAAGCCAAGGCTTTGTGCGAGATCACGCGCGATTGCCTTAAGGCTGCCATCGAGCAGGCTGTTCCCGGTAACCATATCGGGGACGTCGGTTATGCCGTTCAGTCCCTCGCCGAGTCTCACGGTTACGGCGTGCTTCGCGATTATGTGGGCCATGGCATTGGCCGCGTGATGCACGAGGACCCCAACGTTCCTAACTATGGAAAGAAGGGGAGGGGCGTTCGCCTCCAGGCCGGCATGGTCATTGCCATCGAGCCGATGGTTACGATGGGTTCCAACCATGTGAGCACGGGCTCCGACGGTTGGATCGTCACGACCAACGACCACCTGCCCGCCGCGCACTACGAGAACACCGTCGCCATTACCAATGACGGCCCGGTGATTCTCACCACGGATGCGCAAGGTGCTTGGTGTTCGCTCCAAGGCGGAGAAATGTAACAAGTTCCACTTAGTTGTGGAGCCATTACGAAGTTATTACGATGCGTGCATACGTGTTGTAGAATACTCAATCGCTGTCGTTTTCTAGAGAAAGATGATTGCTTGTGAAGAAGGAAGACGCAATTGAGCTCGAGGGTACGGTAAAGGAACCGCTGCCCAATGCCATGTTTAAGGTCGAGCTCGAGAACGGTCATTCGGTTCTGTGCAACATTTCTGGCAAGATCCGAATGAATTACATCCGTATTCTCCCCGGTGACAGGGTTGTCGTGGAGCTTTCCCCGTACGACCTGACCCGCGGCCGCATCACCTATCGCTACAAATAGCGGCACGCATACACGCTCTTTTCCGACTGCAGGCTTAGCTCAACCTACGGTCGGTTTGCGTGTGAAGACCAGCCATAGTTTTAAACGCCTGCGGCTGGGCGAGTAGATAGTAGGGAAGTAGTTTGAGCGCTACCGAAAGGAAGAACGATGAAGGTACGTCCTTCGGTCAAGAAGATGTGCGATAAGTGCAAAATCATTAGGCGCCATGGCAAGGTCCTCGTCATTTGCGAGAATCCCCGTCATAAGCAGCGTCAGGGTTAAGAGAGGAGACTACGTTGGCCCGTATTAATGGTGTCGACCTCCCGCGTGAGAAGCGCGTTGAGATCGGTCTGACCTACATTTACGGCATCGGCCGCACCACTGCGACGAAGATTTGCGTCGAGTGCAACGTTAACGTGGATACGCGCGTTAAGGACCTCACCGAGGATGAGGTTAACGCCATCCGCGATTATATCGATAAGAACCAGATCATGGTTGAGGGCGACCTCCGCCGTGAGCGCAACCAGAACGTCAAGCGCCTTATGGACATCGGCTGCAACCGCGGCCTTCGTCACCGCAAGGGCCTCCCGGTCCGCGGCCAGCGCACCCACACTAACGCTCGTACCCGCAAGGGCCCGAAGCGTCAGATCGGTGCTAAGAAGAAGAAATAAGGAGCGCTAGATAGATGGCTACTGCTAAGAAGAACGTTCGCGCTGCCCGTCTGAAGCGCGCGGACCGTAAGAACATTTCCGTGGGCCAGGCTCACATTCGTTCTACGTTCAACAACACGATCGTTTCGATCACCGATCCCCAGGGCAACGTCATTTCCTGGAAGTCGGCTGGCCAGGTGGGCTTCAAGGGCTCCCGTAAGTCCACGCCGTTCGCTGCCCAGATGGCTGCCGAGGCTGCTGCCAAGCAGGCCATGGAGCACGGTATGAAGAAGGTTTCCGTCTTCGTCAAGGGCCCCGGCTCCGGTCGTGAGACCGCCATCCGCTCCCTCCAGGCTGCTGGCCTCGAGGTCTCGAGCATCCAGGACAAGACCCCCATTCCGCACAACGGCTGCCGCCCCAAGAAGCGTCGCCGCGTGTAACTGAAAGGATCGTATCAATATGGCAATCGACAGGACTCCTGTTCTTAAGCGCTGCCGTCAGCTCGGGATCGATCCCGCTGAGCTCGGTTACAGCAGCAAGAAGGAATCTATCCGTCAGCCCAAGCGCCGTCGCAAGGAATCTGAGTACGGCATGCAGCTGCGCGAGAAGCAGAAGGTCAAGTTCATCTATGGCGTTCTGGAGAAGCAGTTCCACGGCTACTTCAACAAGGCCCGCAAGATGAACGGCGTCACCGGTGAGAACCTCATGATCATCCTTGAGTCTCGCCTCGACAACGTCGTCTTCCGTCTTGGCTTCGCCCGCACCCGCAAAGAGGCTCGTCAGTCCGTCCGTCACGGTCACTTCACCGTGAACGGCAAGCGCGTGGACATCCCGTCCTACCGCGTCAAGGCCGGCGACGTCGTCGCTGTCGGCGAGAAGTTCCGTGACCTCCTCCCCATCAAGGAGGCCCTGATTTCCTCCGAGCGCTTTGAGGTCCCTGGCTGGCTCGAGGTCGATATCGAGAAGCTGTCTGGTAACGTGCTCGCTCTGCCGACGCGTGAGCAGATCAGCGGTGATATCAACGAGCAGCTCATCGTCGAGCTCTACTCTAAGTAGTCCATCCGGGCTGCTGAGGCTGGAGGTAATACATGTCAGAATTCATTAGGCCTCAGGTTCAGGTCGAAGAGATCAACGAGACGTCTGCTCGTGTCTCCGTCGAGCCGCTCGAGCGTGGCTACGGCGATACGCTGGGTAACTCCCTTCGTCGCGTTCTTCTGTCCTCGCTCGAGGGTGCCGCCGTCGAGGCTATTCAGATCGATGGTGCGCAGCACGAGTTCATGACCATCCCTAACATGGTCGAGGATGTCACCGACATCGTCCTGAATGTCAAGGGTCTTGTCTTCAGGGCTCTCGGCACGACCGACGAGGCGACCGCCACCATTTCGGTTGACGGCCCCTGCGAGGTCACCGGTGCGGACTTCTTTATTCCGTCCGAGTTTGAGCTGGTCAACCCCGAGCAGCACATCGCTACGCTCACCGAGGGTGGCCATCTCACCATGAGCATGCGCATCGGCTATGGCCGCGGCTATGTTTCTGGCGAGGCCAACAAGCGCGACAACGATCCCATCGGTGTGATCCACGTCGACTCGCTGTACTCGCCGGTTTCCCGTTGCGCCAAGCTCGTTGAGGCTTGCCGCGTCGGTCAGCACACCGACTACGACCGCCTTGTCCTCGAGATCGAGACCAACGGCTCCATCGCCCCGCGCGACGCCGTGGTCCAGGCTGCCAATATCATCAACCAGCATATGGCCGCCTTTATGAACCTTGCCGAGACCCCCGAGGTCGAGGAGGAGGCTTCGATCTTCGCTCCCGAGGTCACCAACGACAACGCCGAGCTGGACAAGCAGATCGAGGATCTGGACCTTTCCGTCCGTTCCTACAACTGCCTTAAGCGCGCCAGCATTCACTCGGTCCGTCAGCTCGTTGAGTTCTCGGAGAACGATCTGCTCAACATCCGTAACTTCGGTGTTAAGTCGATCGAGGAAGTGAAGGACAAGCTTGAGTCCATGGGCCTGAGCCTGAAGGCTTAATGCTTCGCATATTTGAGGAGAAACTAGACCATGCGTCACAACGTTAAGAAGGGCCTGAAGCTCGGCACCGATGCGAGCCACACCAAGGCCATGAAGAAGAGCCTTGCTAAGGCCCTCTTCGAGAACGACCGCATCAAGACCACCGAGACCCGCGCTAAGGCGCTGCGTTCGGTCGTCGACCCGATCATCACTTGGGCCAAGAAGGGCGACCTGCACTCTCGTCGTCTGGCTATCGCCAAGCTCGGCGATAAGCAGCTTGTTGCCGAGATCTTCGACAAGGCTGCTCAGGGCATGTGGCAGGACCGCAACGGCGGTTATACCCGCATCATGAAGCTCGGCAACCGCAAGGGTGACAACGCTCCCATCGTTATCATGGAGCTCGTCACCGAGCCTTGCACGCCTAAGGCCAAGAAGGCTGCTCCGGCCCCCAAGAAGGCCGCTGCTCCCAAGAAGGTCGAGGCTGTCGAGGAGGCTCCTGCTGAGGAGACCGCTGAGTAGACATTCCGTCTGCATAGGCTATATTCGAGGGGTACGTTCGCGTACCCCTCTTTTTTTGTCGCGATACCGTTACTTGTTTGTTGGGAGCGCCCATGACTGCGCCGTCTGATTTCAATTCGATTTCCGAGCTTGACGCCACGCTCGTATTTCGCGTGGCCTATGATGGCTCGTCGTATAGCGGATTTGCCGAGCAGCCGGGACAGACGACGGTTGCTGGTGAGCTACGTCGAGCCATCGAGACGCTGCTTCGCCGCCCGATCGATCTGACGTGCGCGGGTCGCACCGATGCCGGCGTGCATGCCGTGGCTCAGTACATCAGCGTGCCCGTAACGGACGCTGAGCTCGCCCTAACGCGCCGTAGGTGGCTGCGGGCTATGGATGCCCTGCTGCCCAAAGATATCGCCATCAACGAGGTCTACAAGGCCCGTAAAGGCTTTTCTGCACGTTTTGACGCGCGTTCCCGTACGTATACGTACCGTATTGCCGATCGAGATGCGCGCCCCGTGCTGTCCCGCGGTGCCGTGTGGTGGCATCGCTATCCCTTGGATGTTGAGGCTATGTCTGCTGCCTGCCCCGCGCTGCTGGGCGAACAGGACTTTAAAAGCTTTTGCAAGGTTGCCTCGGCCGTTGGCAAGCCCACGCACCGCTGCGTAATGCGCGCCGAGTTTGGCCATGAGGTTGCGTTTGGCGAGGACATCCTGACGTTTACCATCGAGGGCAATGCGTTTCTGCATTCGATGGTCCGTACGATCGTTGGCACGCTTGTCGAGATTGGCATGCATCGCCGTGAACCCGAGTGGATGCGCGAGGTCATCGATGCTTGCGACCGTACCGCTGCGGGCCCCACGGCTCCTGCCTGCGGCCTTACGTTTATGGGCGTGGATTACGATCCCGCCGAGCTCGTCGTGCTCGACTAGGGGAGGGCTCGACGCGTCGTGCGTCGACACCCGTTATCTGTGGGCTGCGCGTGTGCAACATCTGTTCTTGGCGTGCAATACAACCGGTGCCTCATTGCTTTTATTGCCGGGGTGTACCATGAACCACGGTTTGATTCATTGCTGTCGAGAGGACGGATAACTTGGTTCGACGTGGCTCGCATCCGCGACTTTCGGTGATCCTTGTGGTAGAAGGTTCGCCCAGCTATGCGATGCGTGCGCTCGAGAGTATCCAGAACCAAGACCTCTACGATTTGCAGATCGTCGTTGTCTGCCG
The DNA here is from genome assembly GCA_048195375.1 of Collinsella sp. Lineage (GTDB taxonomy): Bacteria > Actinomycetota > Coriobacteriia > Coriobacteriales > Coriobacteriaceae > Collinsella. The sequence goes on along the minus strand of DBFADZ010000031.1, from coordinate 1,736 downwards.
CGATGCTGCGCCCGGTGTGCGCCATTCGCTTCAAGTTGCTGCCGACAGGGACATCCATATTGATTTGATTGACGTCGAGGACGCGAAGCGCGGCGCTTGCCTTCGTGCCGGTTTTGCTGTCTCGCGCGGCTCTCAAATCATCGCTATGAACGCCGATGAGTGGTTTGCTCCGCAGGCCCTTTCCAAGATGGTCGATATCGCGTGCGATACTGCGGCGGACATTGTGCTCCCCTCGGTGTCGCTCGATCGATACGATGCGCATCGCGAGCGTCATTCGCGCCTCTTGGATGCTGCCTCTATTGCCATAGAAGACGAGTCTTCTATGGTGGCCGGGCTGCCTCAGTTGATTTTAGGCGGCCTAGTCGCTCAGACCTCTGGCGTGATGTATAGCCGTCCGCTGTTTGAAGCATGCCTGTCGCGTGGCAAGGCGTACCGTACGGTTGAGTTTATGGCTTATGCGCTCTCGCAGGCACGATTCGTGTCCGGCTGCGGCGACGCTTGTTTCCACGCGGTGGCACCTAAGCTTACAGATGCCTTTGATCCCACCATGTATGCCAGGATATCCGATGACACTCGAGCGCTCGACGAGCTTGCGGACTCACTCTCGGAAGCAGATAGCGGTGGTCGGCTCAAGCTGGCAAGCCAAAAGTTCTACTTCGCCGGACTGGTCGCCTGCATCGAGAATTTGTGTCTGAGCCCGCATGGAGTGTCGTCAATCGAGCGTTCCGCCCGCATGCGTGATATGCTCGAGGCGCCTCGAACCCGTCAGATGGTCGCCGCGCTCAAGGATAACCATCGGGGACTCGGTCTGTTGTTTGGGCCGATCGCCAGCGCCAAGCCCGCGCGCTGCGTGATGTGTACGCATCTGGCAGCTTTTCTTAACTGGACGGGCGCAAAAACCGCCTAAACGGCTCATTTCGAAACAAATTTGCATAGAATTGTTTCGAAATGCGTTCTTATACACAAAAGCCTTCAAATAGCGTTAAACTATTCAATCACTGATTGATTGTCTCCGCCATCTTTTGGAGAGAGGGTTTGTATGGCTAAAAAACGCAATGGGCGCCAGGATGCCATTAGAGATATTGTGCGCAATAAGGACGTCCGCACGCAGCGCGTGCTGGTCGATGAGCTCCGCGCTATGGGCTTTGATTGCACGCAGGCGACTGTCTCTCGCGATATTGCCGATATGGGGCTGCGTAAGCTCCCTGAGGGCATCTATGTTCTGGCAGAGGACCTGCACCTGCAGCGTATGGTTTCCGAGCTCGTAACGGGCGTTCTACGCACCGATAATCTGGTTATGATCAAGGCTCAGCCTGGTACGGCTTCCGGCATCGCCGCCGCCGTTGATGCGGCAGAGCTGCCCGATGTGCTTGGCTCGCTTGCCGGCAACGATACGATTTTGGTTATTGCCCAGACGGCCGAGGACGGCGAGCGTCTTGAGGCGCTGATCAATAAGCTGAGCAATTCTCGCAAGTAGGCGTGCGGGTCGTGCGCTCGGCACTGTGCGCGTGACATGGTGGCTTGTAAGGGGTATCGACGTTGGTCGGTACCCCCCCCTTTGTTTGCCGGTATAAAGACCGTCCACTAGGTCGCTTTAAACTAAAAGGCCCCCGAGCACTTTAATAAGCTACTCGGGGGCCTTGTTGCTTATGGCTGGATGAATTTCTAGCCGACCGTATCGTCAGGCGTGAGCGAGGGGTCGGGAGTGGGCGTAGGCGTAGGCGTAGGCGTAGGCG
>DBFADZ010000011.1:0-100334 GCA_048195375.1 Collinsella sp. | reverse complement strand
CACTTAATGTGCTTTCCGTCTTGCGCAGGACTGTAGAGCAGGAAACTTAATCACGCGCCGCTCCCCGCCCACGCCGGGCAACCTCTCCCTTGTACTTTATCAAGGTAGAGTGTATGATTCTGAACGTTACATGATTCACTTTACTTAACTAAAGTGCCACCAAGGGGGAATACCATGAATACCGATATGTCTCGTCGTCAGTTTGTTGGTCTAGCCGGCTCGCTCGCCACGGTGCTCGGCCTTGGTCTTGTCGGTTGCGGCGGTGGTGCCGGCAAGGGCTCCGCTGCTGGCTCTGCCGCGGCCAAGGATGTGAAGGGCGCTGTGGAGTCCAAGAAGCTCGTGGTGGGCTTTGATAAGTCCTATCCTCCGTACGGTTTTGTGGGCGACGATGGCGAGTACACCGGCTTTGATCTCGATCTGGCCAAGGCTGTTGCCGATAAGCAGGGCTGGGAGGTCAAATACGAGGCCATCGATTGGGATGCCAAGGACACGCTGCTCAACTCTGGCGCCATCAACTGCATCTGGAACGGCTTTACCATGGAGGGCCGTGAGGACGACTACACGTTCTCCGAGCCGTACATGCTCAACGAGCAGGTGCTGGTGGTCAAGAAGGATGCGGGCATCAAGGGCTGGGACGATCTTGCCGGCAAGACTGTGATTACCCAGACTGATTCCGCTGCGCAGGACGTGCTTGAGGGTGACCAGAAGGATCTGGCGGCGACGTTTGCCACGCTCGACACGATCGGCGAGTACAACACGGCCTTTATGCAGCTCGAGAGCGGCGCGGTCGATGCCGTGGCTTGCGACCTTTCGATTGCCCAGTATCAGTTTGCCGCCAAGCCCGATGCTTATACGCAGCTTGATGAGCCGCTGTCCAGCGAGCACTACGCCGTCGGCTTTAAGAAGGGCGACACCAAGTCGGCCGACGCCGTGACCGAGTCGCTCAAGGCGCTCTACGAGGACGGCACGGTTAAGGACCTGTGCGACAAGTATTCAAGCTATGGTCTATCTTTCGATAATTGGGTGCTCAAGTAATGTCTATTCAGGTCATGATGCAGATGCTTGGCCAGGGATTCTTGGTCAGTTTGCAGTTGTTTGTGCTGACGCTGCTGGGGTCGATTCCGCTGGGAATCCCCGTGGCGTTTATGCGCATGAGCAAAATCGCGCCGCTTCGCTGGATTGCGCGCATCTATATCTCGGTCATGCGCGGCACGCCGCTCATGCTGCAGATGTTTGCCATCTACTTTGCCCCGTATTACGTGTTCGGCATTTCGCTCACGCCCGATTCCAAGTGGACGGCGTGCGTCGTGGCGTTCATCATCAACTACGCCGGTTACTTTGCCGAGATCTATCGCTCGGGCCTGCAGTCCATTCCTCGCGGTCAATACGAGGCTGCCGAGGTGCTGGGCTACTCGCGCATGCAGACGTTTCTGTATATCGTGATGCCGCAGGTCGCCAAGCGTATTCTGCCGGCGATGGGCAACGAGATCATCACGCTGGTCAAGGACACGTCGCTGGCGTTTGCCATTGGCGTGGGTGAGATGTTCTCGACGGCCAAGGCGCTGGTCGCCTCGCAGGTGAGCATGGTGCCGTTTGCGATCGCGGCGCTGATTTACTGGGTCTTTAACTTTGTGGTCGAGATGCTGCTGGGCGCCGCCGAAAAGAAGCTGGACTATTATCATGACTAACTCAGTGATGAAAATCGAAAGCGCGCGTAAGGCGTTTGGCGGCAATGAGGTGCTCAAGGATATCTCGCTCGAGGTCAAGCGTGGCGAGGTCGTGGCGATTATCGGGCCTTCGGGCGGCGGTAAGTCTACGCTGCTGCGCTGTGCCACGCTGCTCGAGACACTCGACGGAGGCTCGCTCTCGTTTGGTGACCTTGCCGTCGCGACGGATGCGGGTTCGGGCGCGGTGTACGCAAAGGGCGATGTACCTAAACAGGCGCGCTCGCGGTTTGGTCTGGTGTTTCAGAACTACAACCTGTTTCCGCACTATACGGTGATGAAAAACATCACCGATGCGCCGATCCGCGTGCTTAAGCGTCCGCGCGAGCAGGCGGAAGCTCGTGCGCATGAATTGATTGCTCAGATGGGGCTTGTGGGCAACGAGAACAAGGTTCCGTGTGAGCTTTCGGGCGGTCAGCAGCAGCGCGTGAGTATTGCCCGCGCCTTGGCGCTCGACCCGGAGATTCTGTTCTTTGACGAGCCGACCTCGGCGCTCGATCCCGAGCTGACGGCCGAGGTGCTGCGTGTCATTAAGGACTTGGCGGCGCAGGATATGACGATGGTGATCGTGACCCACGCAATGCAGTTTGCGCGCGATGTTGCCGACCGCGTGGTCTTTATGGATGGCGGCCGCATTGTCGAGGAGGGGCCTGCCGATCAGGTTATCGGCCATCCGCGCGAGCAGCGCACGCGTGAGTTCTTGAGCCGTATCGAGGGGTAGGCTCAGGTATTTACTCAACTATTAATTGAGGCGAAGCCGCCGCAGGTCTTACGGTCTGTGGCGGCTTTTTGTTTGCATCGACGGGGTTCAATAATCGCCTCACAAGCTTGTCTCTTCCTCTCGCCGCCTGTATTCATACGTGTGCCGAAAGGTGTGCATGGACGGTCGCCCGTGAGGGTAGGGTGGTGGCATAGGACATTTGGAGGGTGAGTCGGCTCGGCTGCCGACCATGCTGCTCCCGGGATGGCACCGACCGCGAACTCTCCCCGTTGGCGTCGCGCATTGCGCGCGGCCCTGCAAGGAGGTCATCATGGGTGCTCCCAAGACCGGCAACGTAAGGAACGTGGTGCTCGTAGGCCAAGGCGGGGTGGGCAAGACTTCACTCGCCGAAGCCATGCTCCACCTTTCCGGCAAGACCGCCCGCCTGGGCGGCCACGACGGCACCAAGCCCACGCTCGACTATGACCCCGAAGAGGTCAAGCGTGCATTTTCCATCTCGACGACCATTGCGCCGATCGACTGGAAGGGCGCACGCATCAATGTGCTCGATGCCCCGTGCTACCCCGATTTTATCGGCGACGCCTTTGCCGCGATGAGCGTCTGCGAGACGGCTCTGTTTGTGGTCGACGCCGAGGCCGGCCCGCAGCCTACGACGGTTAAGCTCTGGTATGCCGCCGAGGACCTGCGCTTGGCGCGTGCGGTGTTCGTAAACCGCCTGTCGCGCTCCGAGGCCAGCTTTGCGACCACGATGGACCTGCTGCAGGAGCGCTTTGGCACGCGACTGGGCGCCGTGACCCTTCCCTGGGGCGAGGGCGAGGGCTTTGACGGCATCATCGACCTGGTGCGCATGAAGGCGCGCCATTGCAACGGCGCCGAAGCCGTTGAGTCGGAGATTCCCGAGGAGTATCGTGCCCAGGCCGAGGAGGCCCATGACCATCTGTGCGAGCTGGTGGCCGAGGCTGACGATGAGCTGATGATGAAGTACTTGGAAGGCGAGGAGACGCTGACGCAGGAGGAACTTGAGGGTCTGCTGTCGAAGGCGATCGCCGAGCGCATCTTTGTGCCGGTCTTTGCGGGCGATTGCATTAAGGAGCAGGGCGTCAACTCGCTGATGGACGACATCGCAACGTACTTCCCGGCGCCGACGGACTACGGCGAGATGCCGCTCATCGACGGTGATTCGCTCAAGATCTCGAGTGACGATGACCGCCCGGTGGCGTTTGTGTTTAAGACCCTGGCCGATCCGCAGCAGGGTCGCATCAGCTTTATCAAGGTGCTGACGGGTACGCTTGAGCCGGGTCTTGAGCTGATCAACGCGCGTACCCGCAAGGGCGAGCGTCTGGCTCACCTGTATGTGATGTGCGGCCGCGACATGACCGAGGTCGGTCACGCCTATGCCGGCGACATTATCGTGGCACCCAAGCTGGCGGCCGAGACGGGCGATACGCTCTCGATTACCGGCAAGGTCGAGGCTGCGGCGTTTAAGTTCCCCAACTCGCAGTACCGCATTGCCATCGAGGCCGAGAATCGCGGCGACGAAGAGAAGCTCTACACGTTTATCGAGAAGGCTTGCAAGGCCGATCCGACCATGAGCATCGACCGCGACGAGGAGACGGGCCAGACTATCATCTCCGCCGTGGGTGAGGCGCAGGTTTCGGTGCTGCTCAACCGTTTGGAGGACCGTACCAAGGTTGTGGCAAAGAGCGTGCCGATCCGCATTCCGTATCGCGAGACCATCCGCCGCACGGCAAGCGCCCAGGGTCGCCACAAGAAGCAGACCGGCGGCGCCGGTCAGTACGGCGACTGCTGGCTGCGCGTGGAGCCGCTCATTGGGCCCGACGGCACGAGCGACGGCTATGAGTTTGTTGACGAGGTCGTGGGTGGCCGCATCCCGCGCTCGCTGATCCCCGCTGTGGACAAGGGTGTCCAGGAGACCATGAAGGACGGCATCATTGCCGGCTACCCGCTCACGGGCATTCGCGTCGCGGTGTATGACGGCTCGTATCATAGCGTCGACTCCAACGAGATGGCGTTCCGCGCGGCGGCTCGCATCGGTCTGCGCAAGGCATGCGCCGATGCCGACCCGGTGGTGCTGGAGCCCATCGAGGAAATCACGGTGACTATCCCCGAGAGCTACGCCGGCGCCGTGATGGGCGACATCTCGGCATCGCGCGGTCGCGTGACGGGCATGGAGACCGATGAGCGCGGCGACACCGTGGTCATCGCACAGGCGCCTCTCGCCGAGTTGACGGATTACTCGACTCGTCTGCGCTCTATCACGCGCGGCACGGGCGACTTTACCATGAAGCCCGCAGGCTATGAGCAGGTGCCTTATGACGTTCAGGCCAAGCTGGTCGAGCGCTATGAGGAGGGTCGCGCCAAGTAGCGTGTGATTTTGCCTGCAATGTAGGTGCTGACGAAAGGGCCGCCTTGGGTAACCGGGGCGGCCCTATTTGATCCTTTGGGACGGAGGAAAACGGATCATTTTTTTTGGTTACGGGCAGCGCGGCCGGCATTAGTCTCCGGATGCCTGGTTGCGGCCGGTGGCGTAGTCGATCTGCACGTGCGGCTGTAGGTTATAGCAGTACACGTGGAAGCACAGGGTCTTGCCGTGGTCCTCGACCGATTGCGCCTCAAGGCGCGCGCCGCGGCAGACAAGTTCCTCTTCGTTATACATGGGCGTGACGCGGTAGAGCACATGGTTGCCCGTGTCGCGGATGTAGCCGAGAATCTGCTCCTCAAACGGCAGCATGCCCGTTTCGTTGAGATAGCGCGTGCCGGTGAGGAGATTTTTGCGGTTGGCGTTTTCGCCGCAGAGCGACCAGGCGATAAGGTGGCAGCGGTTGTAGAGGCTCTGGCCCGGAATAAAGTCGTAGCGCTGCTGGTGCCAACCGGCAGGATGGATACGCGAGATATCGCCGCGCTCGCCTTGACCGAGTGATTCGGGGCCCACGCAGGCGAGTGCTTTGCGGGTGCGGCCCAGGCTGTCGAGCTTGGAGAACTTCTTAAAGCAGCCCTCTTCGGTGGCGCGCTCGTATTCATCGAGCGTGAATGACGGTGTGCCGAGCGGGTGCGTGCTGTCGGCGCGAAGGGCAACGTAGGGGTTGCCGGCGTAGTCGGGAATGCTGCTGAGATAAACACCGCGCGCGCGGTTGAGGTCGGGGTTTTCGACCTCGTCGATGGGGGTGGCGGCACTGTCCGCGGAAACGTCGTCATCGGTGTCGGTCGCGGCGGAATCGGAGCCATCGCCAGAGTCCTGGCTGTTTTGAGGGTCCTCCGCGCTCGCCGTTCCCGATTCGAGCCGAGCGACCAGGTCTGCCTCGTCGTCGGTGCGGCTGGGGCTCTCGTTTTGTTTTTCGGCCAGAGCCACCGCCTGTTCATCGCTTTGCGGCGACAGCAGCTTGGGCGCTCCGTCGAGTGATCCCGTAAACAGCGCAAACCCCAGCACCACGGCGGTGCCGATGGAAAGTACTTGCTTGTAGGTGGACTTGCGCGACATTGAGGCTCCTGGATGGACGGTTGGGAATCTACCAGTCTAGCAGGAGCCGGCAGGGGCCGTTCTGCCGAACAAATACTTAAGATTTGGGATAGACGCTACTGATTCATTTGTCTCATATGGAGCTGCAGCGGTTGTGTATATGAAGCTATTCGGCGTTTCCCCAGATAAAACCTACCAAAATAAACCTGTCTCTTTTTGGCGGGCTAATCGTGAGTTATTTCACCGCAACTTAGGGCACGGTTAGGAAGTGTGCACCTTAAAGAGTGGAGCCCTTGATTAGAGAGATTGCGCTCGTCTCTCTAAATGTCTCTTTAAAGAGAAGGTCAGTTAAAGAGATAGCATTAGGAAATCTAGCAGTGAATTTGATGCATCTCTCTAAATTTCTCTCTAAAATAAGATGCCTATCTCTCTAAAGTTAGAGAGATATACTATACTTTAGAGAGATAAATCTATCGTTTTAGAGAGACGGAATGCCAATGCTGCTGGATGAACCTCTTGGCCTTATCGTTGAGCGCCTTCGCAGGCGGGGGACTGATGACGCATCGGTAGAAGTTAAAGCCTGCACGAATAAATTGAGCGCAGACGTATGGGAGACAGTGAGCGCTTTTGCGAACACTGCGGGTGGGCTCATTATTTTGGGCCTGAACGAGGCCGAAGGATTTGTTCCTTCGGCTAACTTTGCTATCGATAGGGTGCGCGATCAGTTTGTTTCGGGTATCGGAGACGGAGGCTCAGCGGCAGTGGTGACCCATGCGCCGCGGTACGAGCTTGATCGAGGCGAGGTCGACGGGCTCCAGGTGCTTCTGGTGCGCATCTTTGAACTTGAGCTTAAAGCGAAGCCTTGCTATATCGGCGCGCGCGGCGTGCAGAACGGTAGCTACAAGCGCGTGGATGATAAAGATATCAAGATGTCACCCGCTGAGCTATATGAGCTGCAGAGTGCGTTGCTCCCGAGCGATGCAGACGGCACGGTGGTTTCGGAGGCAACGGTCGAGGATTTGGATCCAGATGTCGTGCGGTCTATTATCGCAAATCGCCGGCTGCAGACCCCGCGCGTTTTGCGCGGGGCCGATACGCTGGAAAAGCAGCTGGTCAGACTCAATATCACTACAAAGGATGGTGCCGTGAAGCTCGCGGGGCTTCTGTCGGCGGGAATTTACCCCCAGCAGTTCTATCCCAAACTGATGATCGATGTCGCCGTTCATTCCGATGTGGAAAAATCTGCACCCGGGCAACCCCGGTTTATTGACCGCCAGTTGTGCGATGGCCCGATTCCGGCTTGCATCGAAGATGCCCTTGCCGCGATTGGACGAAACTTGCGCAAAGCGGCGATAGTGCAAGGCGCTGGCAGAAGGGATGATTGGGAAGTTCCCCAGAAGGTTTTGCGCGAGGCCTTGGCAAATGCCTGCATCCATCGAGAATATTCGCCCATGTTTGTGGGGCAGGCCGTGAGTGTCGATATCTATCCAGACAGAATAGAGATCAAAAACCCTGGCGGGCTTTGGGGCGGAAAGACGGTGGACAATCTTGCAGACGGGGAATCGCGCTGCCGAAACTCAAAGCTCATGAGCCTAATGGGGGCGACGCCGTTAGAGCATGCCGAGGGGGCCGTTGCGGAAAGCCAGGGATCTGGTATCCCGGCTATGATTCGCGAGATGGAGTCTCGTTCGCTTGGCAGGCCGAAATTTATCGTTAAGGCCGATTCGTTTACGGTGCTGCTTTCCCGGCACGGGGCGGAGCTTGCTGAAAACCGCACGTGGATTCAGAGCCATGTGGGCACCGAGCTGACGGATCGCGAGGAAACACTGCTCATGTTTATGCGGGAGCATGGGTGCGTATGCGATGTTCAAAAAATACGAGAGGCCCTGAAGTGGGATTCGGATGACATTCGCCTGATCTGCGGGGACCTTGTGGATAAACATGTCCTGTCAAAATGCGGCAAAGACACGTATGAAATTATCGATATGAACAGAGAATCGTCAGCTTCGACGGCGGATAGGATCCTGGAGGCTCTCAGCGCCGAAGTGGATATGACGGCGCGAGAAATAGCGGTTGCATCGGGGGTCAGAATTTCGTCTGTCCGTTACCATCTGCCAAAAATGGCAGATAAAGGACTCATTGAGGTAATGGGTTCATCGACGAGCCACAATCGCCGATATCGGAAGAAGTAGATGCAGCCGGACCGCCCCTCTAGTGTCTCTTGAAGTTAGATGGGCGCTAGAGGGGCGACTGCCTCGCGATATTTCCCCAGATAAAACCTGCCAAAATAAACCTGTCCCTTTTTGGCAGGTTACTGATTCATGTTGCCGTGGATGTAGGGGGTGACCTCGGGGGAGATATGGTCGCAGCCCAGCTCGCGCAGCGCGGACTCGATAACGGCGGGCAGCGGGGTCTTGCCCTTGTCGTCGACGGCGGCACCGCCGAGGGTGGCAATCTTGGCGACATCTGCGGGTGCGGCCTCGATATGCATGCAGCCGCCGACCAAGCGCGCGCGTACCTGTGCCAGATCAAGATCGTGCAGGTAATCCTCGCAGGCGCGGATTAAATCGACCTTCTCGCGCGTAAGCTCCTCGCCCGTGGGGACGCGGGTGGCAAGACATGCTCCCGCCGGCAGGTTCCAAACGGGATAGCCCCATGCGCGCAGCAGCTCGCGCTCTTCGTCCTTGGTAAAGCCGACCTCCATAAGGGGTGAGCGTACGCCGAGCTCTTCTGCCGCACGCATGCCGGGGCGGTAGTCACCGCGATCGCTTGCATTGCTGCCATCGATGACGGTGGGAAAGCCGAGCGACTTGGCGTGGTTGACGATGGCGGTAAAGCCGGCGTGCTTGCAGTGGTAGCAGCGATTAGCATCGTTGCAGGCTACTTGGGGGAGTTGCAGCTGATCCACCGAAAGATTGAGCACGGGGAGCTTAAAATGCGGCGCCTCATTGGCCTGCCCATCAACGGACTGCTCAAACGAAGCCTGCTCGGGCGTGCCGATGAGCGGCGTAGTGAGATGGACGAGGAGGGTATCGGTAGGCATGATGCGGGCGCATACGGCGGCCAAAAAGCTGCTGTCGACGCCACCGGAAAACCCGATAGCCACGCGCCCGTATGCCAAAAGCAGCTGTTCGAGCGCCGATAGCTTGTCTTGAAGCTCCTCTGCGGGTGTCGTGGTGTCTAAAATCATGAAACGATCCTTACCATTGAGTACTCGGTCGAAAACTATAATCCTAATGCGTTACTTGCCATAAGTCTTCTATCTATGTAACGAAAGTGCAATATGCTATATACGTTATATACAAGTTTGTAAGTGCGGTAGAGTGGTAGTAACACAATCCGGTGAGGGGGCCGATATGATCAAGGCTGTTATTTTTGACATGGACGGAACGCTGGTCGACACCGAGCGTTTGGGGATTAAGGCCTGGAAGGCAGGCGCCGCTGAGCTGGGGCTCGCGATTGATGAAGCGCTGATCCATCAGTTTATCGGCCGCACGCTGCCCGATGTTATGGACATCCTTGATAAGCATTACGGCAGCCATGAAACCACCGAGGCGATCTATCGTCGCCACAAGGAGATTCGCGACGAGATGGTCAAGACCGAACTGGAACTTAAGGCCGGCGCCGCCGAGTGCCTAGACGAGCTGCTAGCTGCGGGCTATCACGTGGGCCTAGCGACGTCGTCGCGCCTCGTTACGGCCGAGCGCAACCTTAAGATGGTCGGTCTTTTTGACAAGTTTGAAACGGTAACGTGTGGCGAGGACGTCGTGCACGGCAAGCCCGACCCCGAGATGTATCTGCTCGCCTGCGAGCGCGCGGGCTTTGCTCCCGAGGAATGTGCCGTGGTCGAGGATTCGCGCAACGGCTGCGTCTCGGGCATCACGGCCGGATGCCATGTCTTCGCCGTCCCCGATATCGTGCCGCTGCCGCAGGACGTGGTGGATGGCTGCGAGGCCGTGCTCGATACGCTGTTCGATCTGGCGGCGGCGGTCAAGGCCGTGCGCTAGACAATTGCGGTGTTGAAACGAGCAATTGCCCACGTTTGCGCTCAAGCAAAAGGGGTCCGGCAATGGTCGGGCCCCTTTTGCTTGAGCGGCGACTTAGCATACTTGCGGGCGTGCTATAGATACGCACCGAGGTTGATGGCCGTGGCGTCGGTCTGGCTGCTTGCCTGGGTGCTGGCGCGTTCCAGCAGGAACGGCCGCACGAGTTCTAGGCGGTTGATGTCCTCGATGGCCGTGACCGCGGTGACGGTGCGCGCGGCAGAGCTGACGTGGATATGCCTGGTCTTTGTCGGGACCTTGTTCTCGATTTGCTCCATGAGCAATTGAACGCCCTTGCGGCCAATCTCGTAGCCCGGGGGCGCTACCGTAGTGAGCGGGACCGATCCGCTCCAAGCGAGTGGGTTGCCATCGCAACCTGCTACGCGTACTTGCCCGGGGACGGCGATGCCTTTGTCGACCAGCGCCGAGATGACGCCCGAGGCCAGCACGTCGGTCAGACCGACGACAAAATCGGGGCGTTCGTCGGCGGGGCGCGCGGCGATTTGGGCGCCGATGCCGTAGCCGTCGGCGGCGGTATTCCATTCGCCGGCGTCGATGACTTCGATCTTGATATCGGGGTGCAGGGCGAGGGCCTTGTGAATGCCAAGGACGCGCAGGGTGAGTTGCATAAATGCTGCTCTACCCACAACGGTGATATGGCGTGCGCCGCGGGCGATGGCAAGTTCGGCAATGATGCGACCCTGGGCCTCGTTGTCGGCCGCTACGTAGTAGCCGGGCTCGGAGCAATGGATGTCCAGATGGACGATCGGCACGGGCATTTTAGTCATGGCCGGATGCCAGTCGGGGGACGCCATGGGCTGAACCATGACGCCGGACATCTGCGTGCCCATAAAATAGCGCAGGTAATGGTCTTCGAGAATATCGTCGTTATCGGCGTTGGCGATGAGCAAGTCGTAGCCGTGCTTGCGGGCCTCGTTGTGGGCGCCGCTGGCGATTTGGAGCGAAAAGCCGTGATCGAGACGGGGGAGCACCAGGCCAAAGGACTTGGTGGCGCCGCCCGCGAGCTGACGAGCGCTTTGGTTGGGCAGGTAGCCAAGGCGATTGATGGTCTCGTTGATGAGCTTGAGGGTCTCGGGGCGCAGCTTTTCGGGGTGGTTGAGCGCGTTGGAAACCGTGCCCAACGAAACCCCGGCCTCGCGCGCGACGTCGCTGATTTTTACCTTTGCCATAGCGGCCCCTTTGATGCGTTTCAAGTACAAGCCAGATTGTAGCATCCTAAACCTACCAAAAAGGGATAGGTTTCTTTTGGCAGGTTTTATCTGGGGAAACGCCGTTGCCAGCGCGACCACCACGAAGGTGCCTGTCCCCATTGTGGTGGTTTGGACCGGCTGGACGTGTGTGCATCGGGTGGTATCTAAGTTGAGATACCACTTCTGGTATATCAGCTTGCGTTTGCGTGAGTACAATACTCGAACGTTATGCGTCTCAGCGCCCCCTGTGCGTGGACGTTTTGCAGTCAAGCGGACGAAGGGATTTATCCTATGTGCGGAATTGTCGGCTACACCGGCTCTGATATTGCAAAGAACATCCTGGTCACGGGCCTCAAGCGTATGGAGTATCGCGGCTATGACTCCTCGGGCGTCGCGCTCGAGGTGGGCGAGGGCGCCGCGGCGCACCTCGATGTCATCCGCCGCGTGGGCAAGGTCGCGGGCTTGGAGAGCGAGCTTTCCAGCATCGACAGCGACGCTACCTGCGGTATCGGCCACACCCGTTGGGCCACCCACGGCAAGCCCTCCGTCGTTAACGCTCACCCCCACACCAGCTGCGACGGTCGTATCGCCATCGTCCACAACGGCATCATCGAGAACTTCGCCGAGCTGCGCGAAGAGCTGGAGGGTCGCGGCCACCACTTTAAGAGCGAGACCGATACCGAGGTCTTCGCGCATCTGATCGAAGAGGCTTATGCCGAGACGCACGACCTGATGGCCTCCGTGCGCGAGGCGTGCACCCACGTGGTCGGTGCCTATGGTCTGGCCGCCGTGTGCGCTGACGAGCCCGGCGTGATCGCCGTGGCCCGCAAGGATTCCCCGATCGTGGTCGGCGCGGGCGAGACCGGCGCCTATGTTGCCTCCGATGTCATCGCGCTCATCGACGCCACCCGCGATGTCGTGGTGCTCGAGGACGGTCAGTTTGCCAAGCTTACGCCCGCAGGCGTCGAGTACACCGACGAGGCCGGCAACGTTATCGAGCCCAAGGTCACCCACATCGACTGGGACCTGGACATGGCAGAAAAGGGCGGTTATCCCGACTTTATGCTCAAGGAAATCCACGAGCAGCCGCGCGTCGTGCGCGACACGCTGGTCGGTCGTATGACGCCGGCCGGCGAGCTCGACATCGACGAGCTGGGCCTTTCGCTCGAGGAACTCAACGACATCGACCGCGTCTACGTGATCGCTTGCGGCACCAGCTATCACGCTGGCCTCATTGCTAAGAATCTCATTGAGGGCTGGGCTCGCATCCCCACTGAGGTTGAGGCAGCCAGCGAGTTCCGCTATCGCAATCCCATCATTACGCCGACGACGCTTGTCGTTGCCGTGTCCCAGTCGGGCGAGACGGCCGATACCCTTGCCGCCATTCGCGACGCACGCATCAAGGGTGCCAAGGTCTTCGGCATCACCAACGTGGTGGGCAGCCCCGTGGCGCGTGAGAGCGACGGCGTCATCTACACCAAGGCCAACAAGGAGATCGCGGTCGCTTCGACCAAGAGCTTTATCGGCCAGGTTGTGAGCCTCACGCTTTTGGCTCTGCTGCTGGCGCAGGTCAAGTACCGCTTGACCACCAAGCAGGCGCGCATGCTGTTCCGTGAGCTTTCCGATACGGCCGAGCAGATCCAGTGGATTTTGGATACCCAAACCGAGGCCGTTCATGAGGCCGCCCTGCTGTGCAAGGACGCGCAGTCCGCACTGTTCGTGGGTCGCGGCATGGGTGCCGCTATTTCCTACGAGGGCGCGCTCAAGCTCAAAGAGGTCAGCTACCTGCACGCCGAGGCCTACGCCGCCGGCGAGATGAAGCACGGCCCCATTGCCCTGATCGACCCGGGCTTCCCCGTCATCGCCGTGGCCACCAAGAGCGCCACCTACGACAAGACCGTGTCGAACCTTATGGAGTGCAAGGCACGCGGCGCCAAGGTCATCGTCGTTGCCACCGAGGGCGACGAGGAGATCAACAAGATCGCCGACTGCATCATCCGCGTGCCGGCAGTCCGCGACGTGTTCAGCCCCATCACGGCGAGCGTTCCGCTGCAGCTGCTCGCCCGCGAGGTGGCCATCCTGCGCGGTTGCGACGTTGACCAACCTCGCAACCTGGCGAAAAGCGTTACTGTCGAGTAATCGAGTTCCGTCGTTCTAACAACTAAGGCCCGGCTCCGTTGTGGCGGAGTCGGGCCTTGTTTCATTTGACCAGATAAAACCTGCCAAAATGAACCTGTCCCTTTTTGGCAGGTTAGCGGAGCTTGCTGGTCTCGAAGTACTCGGGGAACTGGTCCAGAACCTCGGTTTGGTTGCGGAACATCATGTGCAGGTGCTTGCTGACCAAAAAGCTCGCTTCGATGGGGTCGCGACCGGCGATAGCGCGGCGAATCTGCTTGTGCTCGTTCACGATGTCCTGATTGTCGAGAACCTGCGTGGCAGCGCGCAGCCAGCGGAAGCGCTCCAGGTCGGCATTGGTCTCTTCGAGCCACGACCACACGGTGCTGCGACATGCGATGCTAAAAATCATGTGATGCATGAGGTTGTCGCTCAAAAAGAAGCCGATGCGATCCTCTTCGGCCATGGCCTTTTCCTGCAGCGCGATGGCGCGGTCGAGCTGCTCGATGCCAGCCGACGTGGCGCGCGCACAGCACTCCACAATCACCTGCTTTTCCAGATGCTCGCGGATGTAACAGGCGCTCTCGGCAAGGGTGAGGTTGATGGGTGAGACGTAGGTGCCGCTCTGGGGCACGGTGCGCACCAGGCCTTCCTGCGCCAAGCGAACCAAAGCCTCGCGCACGGGCGTGCGACCCATGTCCAGGTCATCGCAAAGCTGCTTGACGCCCAGCTTTTCGCCCGGCTTGTAGTCCAGGTAGACGATTTTGCGTCGAATGGTGTGGTAGGACTGGTCCTGTAGGCTCGTTTCCTGCTCGCCGACGTGCATCGATTCTTCCATAGCGCCTCGCAACTGTTCTATCAAACTCATATGTCAGTTGTTAATTATGCCGCGAATCAGCTCTCCGCGGTGGGTAATTCGGCTGTTGCCTGAGAACTATTGCGGCATCTTAGTCTGTGTTTGCGCAAGGCTGCGCTCAATGTTGCCGTATCATAAGCCGTCGCAAACGTGAAATAGAAAGAAGGAATCCCATATGCAACTGGCAAATATCGTACGCGAGCGCTGGAAAGGCGTCTTGTTCTGCCTGATCATCGCCATTCCCGCGACGTTGCTCGGCAAACAGGTTGAGGTGGTCGGCGGGCCGGTGTTTGCCATTCTCTTTGGCATGGTCCTGGCGCTCGTCTTTCCCAAGAAACGTCGCGAACAGCTCGCCGCCGGCGTTACCTATACGTCCAAAAAAGTCTTGCAGTACGCGGTTATCCTGCTTGGCTTTGGCATGAACCTCTCCCAGATTCTGTCCAAGGGCGCCCAGTCGCTGCCGATTATCGTGGCGACAATCTCGACCTCGCTTGTCATCGCCTTTGTGCTCTGCCACGTTATGAACGTGCCGGGTAAGATCGCGACGCTTGTGGGTGTGGGTTCGTCGATTTGCGGCGGTTCGGCCATCGCCGCGACCGCACCCGTCATCGATGCCGACGATCGCGAGATTGCCCAGGCTATTTCGGTCATCTTCCTGTTTAACGTTATCGCGGCGCTCGTGTTTCCGACGCTCGGCGGCATGCTCGGGCTGACCAACGAGGGCTTTGGCCTGTTTGCCGGTACCGCCATCAACGACACCTCGTCCGTAACGGCTGCGGCGAGCGCTTGGGACAGCATGCATCCCGGCGCCAATGTGCTCGAGAGCGCCACGGTGGTCAAGCTCACCAGGACGCTGGCCATCATTCCCATCACGCTGGCGCTTGCTTGCTGGCAGATGCATCTGGCGCGCAAGGCCGGCGGTGACGCCAAAAGCACGTTCTCCCTTAAACGCGCGTTTCCCATGTTCGTGCTGTTCTTTGTGCTGGCGAGCGTGATCACTACGGTGCTTCAGCTTCCTGCATCCATTACGGCGCCCATCAAGGAGCTGTCGAAGTTCTTTATTGTGATGGCCATGGCGGCTATTGGTTTTAATACCGATATCGTCGAGCTGGTCAAAAAGGGCGGCAAGCCCATCGCATTGGGCTTTTGCTGCTGGATTGGCATTGCGTGCATGAGTTTGGGAATGCAACACGTACTGGGAATCTGGTAGAGAAGTAGCTTGTTTGCGTGCTGCGTGCTGGTGAGCGCATGCCTGCGGTGGAGCGATAGGAGCTCTTGCGGGTATGGCTTGTCCGCAGGTTTATAAGTCCCGAAGAGCTCTTATCGCCCCGCCAGGATGGCGATGCGGGGCAACACCTATACTCGCAGGACGGCGTTTTCTGCCCTATAGTGTTTGGTGAGCAATATCGTTCAATTTTGAAACACTCGGTCGTGCGACCGCCGGCGGTTGCACGTCGCTGCAGACAGGGGCAAATCATGGATAGCGATGCCAAGCTGAACATCTTGACCGATGCCCTGGCTGCTGCCGGGGCATCGGCATTGGCAATCGATGCGCGTGGGGACGTCGCGATCTCGACCATGAATGACGCGGCGCTTGAGCGGGGTGTGGCGACTTTTGTCGCTGAGCGCCTCGACCGTATAGGAGACGGCGCGCGTCTGGTTATGGGGCGTGAGGGTACGCGCCTGAGCCTGACCGTTCGCCCCACCGACAAAGAGGGCGGGGGGCTTTGGGTCGTCGTGGTCCGCGAGGTGCGCGGTGCCGCGGCGCATGCGGGCATCGAGTGGCTCAACGCCGACGAAGTTGAGGCCCGCTACGAATCGAGCGCGTACGGCATCGTTGAGGGGGCGGCCTCGGTGGCTGCGCCGGTTGCCGAGAGCTACGCGCGCGGTGTGCCCCTTATGCTCGAGGGCGAGCTGGGAGCGGGTCAGGTCGAGATCGCCAAGCGCCTCTATCTGGACGGTCCTTTTGCCGATCAGCCCTTTGTTTCCGTTGCGCTCGATGAGCTCACCGAGCGCGGTTGGCGCCATGTGCTCAAAAGCGCCGAATCGCCGTTGTTCCAAACGGGGCTGACCCTTTGCATTGAGGGCTGGAACGCGGTTGTCCCCCAGCGCCTCCGCGAGCTGGTCTCCACGATGACCGACACCGCGTTGGCGACGCGCTGCCATGTGGTGCTGACAGCGAATGACATGCCGGGCGGCGGCGAAAGTGATCAAGCCGCCTTTGTGACCGAGCGTTTCGCCTGTGCGGTGAGCGTGGCGCCGGCAATCGCCGAGCAGGGAGCCGCGTCGACGAAGGTTGCGCGCTATTTGGAATATCTCGCTGACGCATTTGGGACGGCAGCGCCTACACTGTCTGCCGCGGCGACGAAGACGCTCGATGCTTACCACTGGCCGCGCAATTATCTGCAGCTCCGCGAGGTCTCGGAACGACTGTATATATTGGTGGGGGCGGGCACGGTGGACCGCGCTGTGGCGGAGGAAGTGCTCGCCCAAGAGGACGTGATTAAGACCGCAACCTTTGGCGCCCCGACGCTCGAAAGTGACCTGTATATCCTGCGACCGCTGGCCGATACCGAGCGAGATGTCGCGCATCTGGTTGTAGGCCACCTCCACGGCAACCGAACCCGTGCGGCGGAGGTGCTGGGCATAAGCCGTACAACGCTGTGGCGCTTGCTGAAGGACGATGACCGTTGAGCGAGGCGCCCGTGACCGCGCGCGACGCGTGTGCTACAGTCCAAAGCGTTATTGTTTCGATTTGGTTACGGCGTGCGAGGGCATATGGCTGAGACTTCAAAACCGAGCTGCAGAAGGCGGAGTGCCGCGCCGGTCAACCGACGCACGACATCGGTGACGTGGGGTAAACACGCCTCGGGGTTTGATGGCTCGTTCAAGCGCACTAAATACGGCTATCCTTCGGCAAGCGCCCGCTTGGCAATGCAGGCAGAGTCCTCACTGTGGGGCCGCAAACGCGTGGTGGGCTCAAAGCTCAAGCACGACGGAACGCTAGGTTATATTAGCCGCGGGGCGGCTCGCCGCAGCGGGCTCAATCCCGCCGGCTGGCATCGCTACGTGCCGATCGTGGCCGCCGTTGCAGTGATCGTCATCGCGCTCGCTGCGCTCGGATATGCCGGCGGTGGCGCCAACTTGGACGCAATGTTTAAATCGCCCGAGCTCGCGCATGTAGGTACAGAAGTTGTCGAGGGCGCTCAGGCCCAGACGAGCGTCGCGCCCCAGCGCGGTATCGTTGCGGCGGCCTCCACCATCGCCGATGTGCAAAAGGACGAAGACAAGCAAGGCGACGACGTCGATGCGAATCAGACGAGCGAAACGGCAATAACTCCATCGGCGGGATAAGTTGCGAGTGGGGCAGCTAATTTGGGACGGGGCTTTTTTAGCTGCCCAAGACAGTGGCTCATTCGATGTCAGTCGCCAAAAGCGAGCGAGCCGCATTTGCGCCAAGGTGACGTGAAATGAGAGGGCGCTGACCTTCTGGTCGCGCCCTCGAAATTGAACGTCAGATTGGCGTGAATGCGGCCCGCGCAGCGTCAACGAGCCCGCCGTTCGGTAGAATGGCGGAACTAATTACCTTACGTAGACCACGTTGTCGCGGCGGGGTTTGGGCTCGGGCAGCGTGTCCTCGGCATAGCCCAGAATGCAGTGACCGACACCGCGCAGGCTGCCGTCGGCGGGTAGACCCCAACTGGCCAGTAGCTCCAGGCCCTCGGGCGAATCGAAAACCTCGTGGGCGCGATGAATCCAGCACGAATCAACGCCCAGCGCATAGGCAGCGTTGAGCAGGTTGCCCATGGCGAGCGAGCCGTCTTCCAGATGTGTGGGCACGCTGCGGTCAACCAGCACCACCACAACGGTCTTGGCGCCATAGAAGGGGTCGCTGTTGCTGCCCATGACTTGCGCGTTGAGCTGCGAGAGACGCTCGACGGTCGCGGGGTCGGTGACGGCGACAAACGTCACCGGCTGGCGGCCCATGCCGCTCGGTGCATATTGGCCGGCTTCGATAATACGTGCAAGCTTTT
Source organism: Collinsella sp. (assembly GCA_048195375.1). GTDB lineage: Bacteria > Actinomycetota > Coriobacteriia > Coriobacteriales > Coriobacteriaceae > Collinsella. The sequence goes on along the minus strand of DBFADZ010000011.1, from coordinate 82,152 downwards.
CGGCCTCGACGGGACGATCGCTGTAGTTGCGGCAGCTGCGGCGGTGAATGAGTGCTTCGATAGTCTCCATGGTGTCTCCTTGCGGTGGCGTTGCAGATGCCCCGTTCATACCCGTCGGGCTCAAACGATAGACGGTCAATTGCCCGGCCAAAAGGATAGATTCCAATTGGGAAAGTAGGTTTGCATAAAAGTACCTTCAGAATGTGACAAACAAATGGGATGGTTAAACGTTTTATCCCGTCTACCCTGCGGTTTTTTACCACTTGCCTAAATGACGAACGCATAACCTCTGATAAAGGTTTTACTAAAGGAGTACCAACGTTTATCAATGCGCCGTGGTGGCGCCGGGCCAGGAGGTAACATCATGTTCCAGGCTGGAGATGTCGTCGAGACCGATTTCGAAGGATTTCTGAAGCTGCTGCGTTCCAAGACGCGCGCTTTCGTGTCGATCAACGATCACGAGTACTACATCACGCACACCGATGGCTATTGGCGTGTTCAGGATTGCGAGGCCCTCAACGACAAGGGCCACTTTACTGACTGTTCTGAGTTGGTCAACACGGTCTGCGAGGTCGTCGAGCTGCCGTGGATTGCCGGCAAGAGCCTGCATGACAGCTTCTCGGGCGCTACGGTCTATGAGGCCGTCGCCGCTTAACAGGCAATAAAACCCGATTTTCACGTGACCGCTGGCGCCGCCCCCGCGCCGGCGGTCTTTTTCTGCCGATAGGCCATAAAAATGCACGCATTTGCGGAGAGCCTGTTGACGATAGTCAAAACTCGGACTAATCTAGAGACACATAATTGGTCAAAAATCGGACAATTGAATGGTGGGATAGATGAATAGTGCGGTTACGCTGGTCGACTTCGATCGGTTGCTCAATGGACTCGACCATATCTATTCGGAGTTCTCGCGCGCCTGCGGCCTTTCGGACTGCGCCTATTGGATGCTCGTCGACACTAGCACGGCGGGCGGCAGTATTGCCGTAAGCCGTCTGACAAGCGAATGGTTCTACAGCAAGCAGACCATCAACTCGGCAATTAAAACCTTGACGGCGCGGGGCTTCGCAACGTTGGGGTTTGCCGAAGGCAGTCGTAAGAACAAGGTTGTGAGCCTGACCGAAGAGGGCAGGCGATTTGCCGAGCGTTATGCGCTGCCGGCACTCAAGGCCGAGCAGCGAGCCTTTGGCGCGCTTGAGCCATGTGAGCAGCGCGAGATTATGCGCTTGATCGGCAAATTCTCTCAGGTGCTCGGCGATGAGTGCGATGCCTTTAAGCAGCATATCGCTGCCGAGAGCCAAGCCGAGAATCAAGGTGAGGGGGAGTCGTGCGACTGTTAATGAGGTTTTTGAAGCCCTATCGAGGGCTTGTCGCAGTGACGCTGCTGGTGCTGCTGGTGGATAACGTCGGTACGCTGCTGGTTCCCACGATGCTGGCGAACATGGTCAACACCGGTATTACCACGGGCGATATCGACTACATTTTACGCAACGGCCTATACATGTTTATCGCGACCAGCATGGCTAGCGGCGGCACGGTGCTGGGCTGCTATCTTTCGGCGCGCCTGGCCGCCAACGTGGCTTGCGATATCCGCAATGCCGTGTACGACAAATCGCTCGAGCTCGCGGCCAGCGATTTTGAGCGCTTTGGCACCGGATCGATGATCACACGCTCGCTCAACGACATCAACGTGATTCAGCAGGCGATTCTGCAGACGATTCAGTTGGTGCTGCCGGTGCCGTTCTTGGCGGTGGCGGGCATCATCTTCGCCTGGTTTATCGATCCTGCCATGGGCACGCTTCTGGGCGTAGTCGTTGCGATTGTGCTGGTGGCGGCGGTCTTTACGGTTGCCAACGCGGCTCCGATCTTTATGCGCTTGCAGAGCTTTATCGACCGCATGAACGTGGTGCTGCGCGAGAATATTGTGGGCGTGCGCGTCATCCGTGCGTTTAACAAGGAGCGCCACGAGGAACGGCGTCTGGACGAGGTGTTTAGCGAATACGCCGCCAACGCCATCAAAGTCAACCACCTGTTTGTGGGCCTCGACAGCTCAAGCTTCTTTTTGATGAACATCGCCGAGGTGGCGGTGCTGTGGGTGGGCGGCAATCGCGTAGGCGCCCACGCCATGCAGATTGCGAGTATCTCGGCGGTGCTGGAGTATGCAATTCTGATCCTGTTCTTTGTGATGATGGCCCAGATGGTGGTGCTGACGCTTCCGCGTGCTGCCGCGTGCCTGAACCGTGCGCAGCAGGTGTTGGAGATTGAGCCGAGCATCGTCGATGGCGAGCGCACGCTGGATGACGGGGCGCGCGAGCCCCAAGACGAAGCCGATGCGGTGGCTGTATTCGACCACATGTCGTTTCGCTTTGACGATGCCGACGAGGACACCCTGTGCGACCTGAGCTTTGCCTGCCGTCGCGGTCAGACGACTGCGATCGTTGGCTCGACAGGCTCGGGCAAATCGACGGTGGCAAAGCTTCTGCTGCGCTTCCACGATGCCACCAAGGGCTCCATTCGCCTGAATGGTGTGGACCTGCGCGAGCTTACGCAAGATGAAATCCGCGGGCGCATTGCCTATGTGCCGCAGAAGGCGTGGCTGTTCTCGGGCACGGTGGCGAGCAACCTTCGCTTTGGTAACGAAGGCGCGACCGAGGGCGACATGCTTCACGCGCTTGAGGTTGCCCAGAGCACCTTTGTACTCGACCAACCGCAGGGGCTCGATACCCCGGTTGCCCAGGGCGGTACGAACTTTTCGGGCGGCCAGCGCCAGCGCCTGGCCATTGCTCGCGCGCTCATGAAGCGCGCCGACCTGTATATCTTCGACGATAGTTTTTCGGCCCTGGACTTTAAGACCGATGCGGCCCTGCGCCATGCGCTGCAGGACGAGACGCGCGACGCCGCGGTGCTCATCATCGCGCAGCGCATCTCGACTATTTTGCATGCCGACCAGATCGTTGTGCTCAAGGACGGCGAGGTCGTGGGCTTGGGCACGCATGGCGAGCTTATGGAAACCTGCGAGGTGTACCGCGCCATCGCGGAATCGCAAATGAAGGGAGGTGAGTAGCATGACCGGGGAGCTCAAGAAGCAGGGCGGCGTTGATGACGCCGCTGCCGCGGGACTGGTCGAGGAAACGGCTGCCGCGTCGACCGAGCTGGATGACGCCGCCAAGCGCGAGGCTCGCCGCCAAGCGCTCTACGAGGAAAACGAACGTGCCGAGGACGAGCGCGCCCGCGCCGAGGCAGAGCGTATGCGCGACGTGGACGACGAAGACGAGGACGAGACGCCTCGGGATACCTGGGCGACGGTGCGCCGCCTGTGGAGTGAGGCTGCCGGCGACCATTGGCGCTTCTATATCGTGTTCGCGAGCATTGTGTTCTATGTCATCTTTAACACCGCCGCGCCGGCATATAGCGCCCGCGTGATCGATGAGCTGTGGGGCCACATTCAGGTGGCGTTTGCCAACGACACCACCTTCAACATCACCTGGGAGAACTGCGGCAAGACCATTTTCGTCTACTTTATGATCTGGACTGCCGCTGCCTCGTTCTATGCGCTCCAGAGCTTTTTGATGTCGAGCGTCGCTGAGCGTCTCAATCTGCGCCTGCGCAACCGCATCGCGCAAAAGCTCAACCGTCTGCCGCTCGCCTATTTTGACGCGCATCGTCCCGGCGAGGTCGTCAGCCGCGCGACCAACGACCTGGACAAGATGTCCGAGAGCATGCAGCGCGGATTGCTGCAGCTGCTCGTGTCGATCGGCACGGTTGTTGGTGCTGTGAGCGTGATGTTCGTGTTCAGCGTGCAGCTTACGCTCGTCTTTCTGTTCTTTACGGCACTGTCGCTGCTGGTGACGAAGGTCGTCTCGCGCCGCACACACGATGTGACGGGCGAGCGCCAGGAGTGGGTGTCCAAGATTACGAGTGCGGTCGAGGAAGGCTATTCGGGCCGTCTGGTGATCCGCGCGTTTAACCGCGAACGCCAAAGTTCTGCCGAGGTGCACCAGGCCTCGGGCGAGCTGGCACGCGTGAGTGCCAAGGCCGACTTTATGATCAATGCCGTCGGCCCCGCGGTGCGCTTTATCGGCCGCCTGGCACAGATCGTGATTGCGATTGTGGGCTGCAGTATGCTGGTTGCCGGCCACATGACCGTCGGCGTGTTCCAGGCGTTCTTCCAGTTTATCTACGAGGCATCTGAGCCCATGACGCAGCTGTCGTTTACCTTCAACTCGCTGCAGAGCGCGCTGGCGAGTGCGGAGCGCGTGTTCGACCTGCTCGATGAGCCCGAGATGGAGGCCGATCCGCTGCCGGACGAGGCCGCCAAGCTGCCGGGTCGCGTGGAGGGCCGCGTCTCCTTTGAGCATGTGCGCTTTGGTTATTCGCCCGACAAGCCGCTTATGCGCGACGTGTCGTTTACTGCCGAGCCGGGCCAGAAGATCGCGGTGGTGGGAACCACGGGCGCAGGCAAGACGACGCTCATCAACCTGCTCATGCGCTTCTACGAGATTGACGGCGGGCGTATTACGCTCGACGGCGTGGATACGAGCCGCATGGATCGCGGCGAGCTACGTCAGCAGTTTGGCATGGTGCTGCAAGACGCCTGGCTATTCGATGGCACGATTGCCGAGAACATCGCCTACGGCTGCCCCGAGGCAACGCGCGACGAAATTGTGGCCGCCGCTCGTGCCGCGCAGGTCGACTTCTTCGTGCGCACCATGCCGCAGGGCTACGACACGCGCGTGGCCAACGATGCCGAAAGCATCAGCCAGGGCCAGCGTCAGCTGCTGACCATCGCACGCGTGCTGCTCAACAACCCGGCGATTCTCATCCTGGACGAGGCGACCTCAAGCGTGGACACGCGTACCGAGCTTGCCATCGGCCGTGCCATGGACGCGCTTATGCGCGGGCGCACGAGCTTTGTGATCGCGCATCGCCTGTCGACGATCGTGGACGCCGACCTGATCTTGGTCATGGACCACGGCAACATTATCGAGCAGGGCACGCATAAGGAGCTGCTCGCAGCCGAGGGCGCTTATGCCGACCTCTATCTGAGTCAGTTCGCATAATGTGACAAAGGGACAGTCCCTTTGTCACATCAAAAGGAATGGCGCGCCGGGGATTGATTCCCTGGCGCGCCTTTTGCGTCGGTGCCGATGTCGTTTTGTGCCGCTTGCGTTCCTAACGTTCGTCCATGAGCTTGGCGACGAGGGTTTTGAGCTCGGCCACCTCTCGCTCGAGTTCTTTGACGCGGCGGGCATTCTCGGTGATGCCCTGGCGGTTGAGGGCACTCTGCTCGGCGGCGTCATCGGGCATGTACTCGCGATGCTGCTTGGCGTCGAAACTCTCCTCGAACACGCGGCAGCCGTTGCGCTTGATGATGCGTCCCGGCACGCCCACGACGGTGCAGTTGTCGGGCACGTCCTTAACGACGACCGAGTTGCCGCCGATCTTGACGTTGTTGCCGATGCGGATGTTGCCGAGCACCTTGGCGCCCGTGCCCACCGTGACATTGTTGCCCAGGGTGGGGTGACGCTTGCCGGTCTCGTTGCCGGTGCCGCCGAGCGTGACGCCCTGGTAGAGCACACAGTTGTCGCCCACAATGGTGGTCTCGCCGATGACGACGCCCATGGCGTGGTCGATAAAGAAGTGCTTGCCAATCTGCGCGGCAGGGTGAATCTCGACGCCGGTGATGTGGCGGGTGATTTGCGAGAGCACGCGGGCGAGCGAGCGATGACCGTGCTCCCACAGCCAGTGCTCGGGCACGTGGTTCCACTTGGCGTGCAGGCCAGGATAGGAAAGGAAGATGACCAGACCGTTTTGCGCGGCGGGGTCCTGCGCCTGGACGGTCTTGATGTCCTCGCGAATGGTATTGATAAAGCTCACCGGCCGCCCTCCCTTAGCGCCATGGCAATGCGATTCAATAAAGTATAGCGATTCGCTAGGGATTAAAAAGGACAATCTTGGCGGCTTTGCGCTACAAGTGTCAGTTATGCAAACTTGCTGGTAATGGAGTCATGCTTTTGTGGGGTTGCGCACGAGGGGGCACCGCAACCGTATACTGGTCAACTTGGACGTATCCGCGCCCACAACTGAGAGGTTTTACTTCATGGGTTTCATCAATTTTATTGCCGAGCTGCTTAAGGACCCGCGCACCGCGATCGCCAGCTGGATCGCCGCCGGCCCGCTTATGGCCTACGGCTGCGTATTCCTGATCATCTTTATCGAGACGGGCGTGGTGTTCTTCCCGTTCCTTCCCGGTGATTCGCTGCTGTTCGCCTCGGGTTTCTTTGCCCACAACGGCGGCTTTAACATCGTGGCGCTTCTGGCCACCGCATGGGCCGCTGCCATTTTGGGCGATCAGTGCAACTTTATGATCGGCCACTTCTTTGGCCGCAAGATCATCGCTTCGGGCAAGGTCAAGGCCATGACGCCCGAGCGCATCAAAAAGTCCGAGGACTTCTTGGACAAGTGGGGTCACCTGGCCATCTTCCTGGGTCGCTTCTTCCCGTTTATCCGCACCTTTGTGCCCTTTATCGCTGGCATGGGCGGCATGCACTGGCGCAACTTTGTCGTCTTTAACGTGCTGGGCGGCATTACCTGGTCGACGGTCTTTACGCTGCTGGGCTACTTCTTTGGCGGCATTCCCTTTGTGCAGGAGCACTTTGAGCTGCTGATTATCGGCATCGTTGCCGTGTCGATCATCCCGACCGTGGTCGGTCTGGTTAAGGCCAAGCTGGGCAAATAGAACGCGTAGCTCGAGCCAGCGCGCAAACCGTGCCGTTGAGGCCCGTCACCGCTTACGGTGGCGGGCCTCTTCAGCTTCGGTCAAATGAAAATACTTTAGTTAGTTAAAGAAAAACGTTTTATCCGACGCGCGTGCGGAGTACAATCTCGTGCATGCGAATCGACGTACCATCGGCTTTGATGCTGTTCGCGTGTCCCGTCCGGCTCTACGCTCCGGGCGTGCGACGTTGCGACGCGGTCGGCCTCGGTCCTTGCGTGCGGGTTCGCGAGTATGCAACTGTGTATGTAAGGAGCGACATATGACTGTCGAGAAGAAGGATATCGATTGGGGTAGCCTCGGCTTTGGCTACATGAAGACCGATTACAGCTACGAGGCCCATTGGAAGGACGGCGAGTGGGACGAGGGTGGCCTGACCACCGACCACACCCTGCATGTCTCCGAGTGCGGCGGCATCTTCCATTACTGCCAGGAGGTCTTTGAGGGCCTGAAGGCCTACACCGCCGAGGACGGCAGCATCGTCTGCTTCCGCCCCGACATGAACGCCGAGCGTATGTACAACTCTGCGCAGCGCCTCGAGATGCCCCCGTTCCCCAAGGACAAGTTCGTCGAGGCTGTCAAGCAGGTCGTTTCTGCAAACGCCGCCTGGGTTCCGCCCTTCGGTTCCGGTGCGACCCTGTACGTGCGTCCGTTTATGATCGGCTCCGGTGACGTGATTGGCGTGGCTCCCGCTCCTGAGTACACGTTCCGCATTCTCGTGACCCCGGTCGGTCCGTACTTTAAGGGTGGCCTTAAGCCCGTTAAGCTGCGCGTTTCCGAGTACGACCGTGCCGCACCGCACGGCACCGGCAATATCAAGGCCGGCCTGAACTACGCCATGTCCCTCAAGCCCACGATGGAGGCCCATCGCGAGGGCTATGCCGAGAACCTGTATCTCGACTCCGAGTCCCGCACCTATGTCGAGGAGACCGGCGGCGCCAACGTCCTGTTCGTGAAGGAGGACGGTACGCTCGTCGTTCCGCAGTCGCACACCGACTCCATCCTGCCTTCCATCACCCGTCGTTCGCTCGTTCAGGTTGCTCAGGACCTGGGTATGACCGTCGATCAGCGCCCCGTCGAATGGGCCGAGGTCAAGGCCGGCACCTTTGTGGAGTGCGGCCTGTGCGGCACCGCTGCCGTCATCTCCCCGGTTGGCGAGATCGACAACAAGGTTTACGGCGCCGACGAGACCGTGACCTTCCCGGCTGGCTACACCGAGATCGGGCCTGTGATGAAGAAGCTCCGCGAGACCCTGACTGGTATCCAGTCTGGTGCTGTCGAGGATAAGCACAACTGGGTTTACACCGTCGCGTAATCTGTCTTACGGATATGTCCGGCCCGAGGGCACCTTCCTTTCCGGCGCGTCCTCGGACATGAAAGAGCCCCCGCTGCGCACTTCGTGCGGCGGGGGTTCTTTCGTCCTGCGGAGTGCGCCGGAAAGGAAGGTTACCCTCGGGCCTGCGTTACCTCGGCGTTGCCGTTACGGGCAATATAGATCTGAATTAAAGATGGCGCGCGGCCTTTTAGGCCGCGCGTGTGTTTTTGCTTCGCGCCATGTGGGGGTGATGGCGACGTGCATCTTTGCGAGTATTCTGCAATCGAAGGCCCCTGCATACCGACCTCGGGCAAAAAATCGGGATTTCTCGATGTTTTCTACGGATGATGGGCGGGGTTATGGGCTGACAGCGTTTGATTTGCAGGGATATTCGCGGTCTTTGGCATTTATCGTGGCGCCCGAAGCTCTTGGTTATGTTGAATACTCCTAAAAATGCACGGCGCTTAGAGGGGGACCTTCGCGAAAAAGGAAACCGCCCCGTCGAAGTATGCATTCGACGGGGCGGTTTATGCATTTGGCCGATTTAGGATGCGCTGCCAAACTACTAGAACTTGACGGTCGGGGCCTGGCGGGCTGCTTCGGCGGCCTCGAAGCCCTGGCGCTCCTTAAACTGGAAGATGCCGGCAAAGATGACAGCCGGGAACGTTTGAATGGCGTTGTTGTAGCTGAGCACGCAGTCGTTGTAGCTCTGGCGTGCATAGCTAATCTTGTTCTCGGTATCCTCGAGCGATGCCTGCAGCTGCGTAAAGTTGGTGTTTGCCTTAAGATCGGGATAGGCCTCGGCCACAGCGAAGAGCTGGCGCAGTGCGCCGGTCAGCACGTTGTCGGCTTCCATCTTGGCCTCGGGCGTGGTGGCCTTGACGGCGGTGTTACGCGCGCTGATCACGGCGGAGAGCGTCTCCTGCTCGTGCTTGGCGTAGCCCTTGACGGTCTCGACCAGGTTGGGGATCAGGTCGTTACGGCGCTGCAGCTGCGTATCGATGTTCTGCCAGGCGTTATCGATGCGGTTACGCTTGGTGACCATGTTGTTGTAGATGCCGGCGATGGCGCAGACAATCACAATGACAACAACGATGCCGATGATGACGGTAATCATGATGTCTCCGTTTCGAATGGCCGCGGCGGCATGCGCCAGCTGCCGTTGGTATAACGCTACTAGTATACCCGCAACGTTTGACCGTGCCGAACTTTCCGGTAAGCGTTGTGTTTTCGGCGGGGTTGGCACCGGGGCAAAGCGCGCGAGGTACAGGTGTAAGATATGCGACAGATTGACGAGTGTTGTCTTTGCCCTGAGGATGGCGATACCAGTGGACCTTCGCATCAAGAAAACCTACCGCGCCCTGTTCGATGCCTTTACCGAGCTTCTCGAGGAGCATCGTTTTGAGGACCTGACGGTTGCCATGCTGTGCGACCGCGCCATGATTCGCCGCACGACGTTCTACAAGCACTTTCGCGACAAGAACGATTACTTTGCCTTTTATATCGATGAGCTCATGTCGGGCTTGCCGCAAAAACAGCCCGATGAGGCCGGCGCAGTGTCTGCCGAGGACGTGCGCGCGCTTCGGCACGCGATTTTGGACGATGCCATGGATTTGATTCTGACGCACGAGCGGCTCATGGATAACATTTTGGCAAGCAGCATGTCGGGCATGTTGACCAACGTTATTTGCGACCGCATTGCCCGCTCCATCCGCGAGCGTGTGATGAACGTGCTTGCCGAGGACGCCCTGGCCCCCGTGTCACTCGAGACGACGTCTGAGTTTGTCGCCGGCGGTATTATTCGTCTTTTCACGATATGGTGGGAATCGGGCCACGATCTTGAGCGTCGACCTGAGATAGCCGACGTGGTCGATGCGCTGTTTGAGCGGACCATGACACCGGTGCATCACTAGGAGTGGCGGAGAGAGGGGGATTCGAACCCCCGGAACGCTCTCGCGCTCAACGGTTTTCAAGACCGCCGCATTCAACCGCTCTGCCATCTCTCCGTGAGTCGTAATGATAGCATCGTTTTGAATTTGCAACAGGGAAGGCGAACGATGACGATCACCGAAATCGACGAGAAGTTCATGCGCGAGGCACTGGCCGAGGCGCGCGCCGCCGCGGCGGTGGGCGAGGTGCCCATCGGAGCCGTAGTGGTGCGCGACGGTGAGATCGTCGCGCGGGCGCATAATCGTCGCGAGCTCGACCAGGACCCTTCGGCTCATGCCGAGTTTGCGGCCGTGTGCGCCGCTGCCCAGGCGCTTGGCCGCTGGCGCCTTTTCGACTGTACGGTTTATGTGACGTTGGAACCCTGCTGCATGTGCGCGGGCCTTATGGTCAACGCGCGCGTGGGGCGCTGCGTGTATGGCGCGAGTGATGCCAAGGCGGGCGCGCTGGGTTCGCTGTATGACCTGAATGCCGATTCGCGCCTGAATCATCGGTTTAACGTGACGGCTGGGGTCCTGGCGGATGAATGCCGTGAGCTGCTGATTAGCTATTTTGGCGGTCTGCGCGGAGCGGGCGGCGCTGATGGCGGTTGTGGGGCCGATCTTGAGGCGCATGCCGCTCACGCCGCAGCGCTTGCAGGTGTCGGTGAGGATGCTGGTACGGCGGTTGACTTTGGTCCTGCGTGCCGCCGGCCCCGCCGTGTGCTGCTGGCGATTGACTCCTTTAAGGGCAGCGTTTCGAGCGCGCAGGCGGAGGCGGCGGTTGCCGAGGGCATGCGCCGTGTGTGGCCCGATGCCGAGCTGAACGCTTTGCCGCTGGCAGATGGTGGCGAGGGAACGCTCGACGCCATCGCCGCGTGCGGCGGTGAGATTGTGACCTGTGAGGTGGCAGGTCCCTTGGGCGATCGCGTGTCTGCCCGGATGCTGGTGGACGACGAGCGCGACTCGGCTGTAATTGAGATGGCCGAGGCGGCGGGTATTGGGTATTCGAGCTGTATGGAGTCGGCGGCGTTGGCGGCTTCGACCTATGGCGTGGGCGAGCTTATGCTTCGCGCAGTTCGCATGGGCGCAAGGACACTCTATATTGGTCTGGGCGGCAGTGCCACCAACGACGGTGGCGCCGGCATGCTGCAGGCGCTGGGCGCGCGTGTGGTCGATGATCGGGGCTGCGATGTCGCCCCCGGTCTTGCCGGCCTTGAGCAGGTGGCGAGCGTTGATTTGGCGCCCGCGCTGCAGGCTTTGGATGATGCTCGCATCGTTGTGCTTTCGGATGTCGAGAATCCGCTCGTGGGGCGTCGAGGCGCACTGGCGGTGTTTGGCGGGCAGAAGGGCCTGCCGGCGGATGATGTCGAGGTGCTGCGCAGATACGACGGCTGGATGGTCGGCTACGGTCGCTTGCTCGATGCGGCGATTGCCAGAGCTCGAGCCCAGGGGTTGTTGCGCACACCCGAGGGCGCACGGACATTTGGCTCGGTGCTCGGTGTACCCGGCGCGGGCGCTGCCGGTGGCTTGGGCGCGGCGTTACTGGCGCTCGGTGCGGAGCTGCGTTCGGGCGTGGAGACGGTGCTCGATCTGATTGGGTTTGACGAGCGCGTACGCGATGTCAACCTGGTCATAACGGGCGAGGGCAATATGGATGAGCAGTCCGCCGCCGGTAAGGCGCCGGTGGGTGTGGCCCGTCGTGCGAAGCGATATGGCAAGCCGGTGATTGCTGTCGTGGGCGGTCGCGCTGATAACCTGGATGCGGTGTATGGGCAAGGCATCGACCTTGTACTGCCGATTTGCCGCAAACCCATGGGCCTGGAACAGGCACTCGATCCGCAAGAAGCCACAACCAACCTCATCTGCGCCGGCGAAGCGGCCGCTCGATCCTACGACCTTGGCCGTATCTAAAACCCATCCCCTCGATAAGTCGCGGTGAAATACGGAGCGTTTTTGCCTTTAAGGGGCCAATTCAGTCCGTATTCCACCGCAACTTCGAGAATGGCCATTCGAGGTTGGCCGCCTTGTGCCTTGGGTCGGACCGTTTGCCACGAAATGCGACCATCTACTACGTTAAACCGGCCACCTTCGACCATCCCGGAATTTGCAAAAACAAAACCGCAGGTAGAAAGCTTGCCGATTTTCGAAAAAGCCGGCTATGGTTGACCCCTGCGGCCTAAACGTAGTAGATGGGCCCTTTCTGTGGTGCGGCACCAAGCCGGTCATTTTGGGATCGGACTATTTTGACTACTCATTGGCTGCTCTGGCAATCGGGCTGCAAAAGTAGTCAAAAAAGCTCCGTCCCAAATTAGCTACCTTGCTCTGGCGGGCGGGAGCAGGTAAGATATACCGAGCGCCTAGCGCGTTCGATGGGTTCGGATGACGACATGTTCCGAATCTGGTCAGGTCCGGAAGGAAGCAGCCATAAGGAGCCTCTGTCGGGCATCCGAATCCATCGAGCGCACGGGCGCTTTTTGGTGCCGCGACACGGCCCGGCCGGCGGCGAGGTATTTGGTGTCTCGCTGGTCCTCGGCTTCGCCTGCGGGATCGCTCGACTACCAAACACCTCGCCGCCGACCGGGCCCCGTCGTCCAAAAATCATCCGTAAAGGCGCGTTTATCTAATTTAAATCTATCCCTTGTGGAATGCTGCTCGTTGGCGTTGTTTGGAGCGCGGTGGCGATGTGCTTCAAGAGTCGGCGGTGCTGTTGCTTGAATTTTTGCAGTTAAAGAGGCCCGTTTCCCTAGGTGGGGAAACGGACCTCTTTTTGTCTCTGGGCTTGTGGATTGGCGAAGACAATAACCGCTGGCAGCTATTTTGAGTTCTTGATGCGGCGTGTGGCAGTGGCGGTTATTCCGAGGCCTGCGGCGGCGATTCCTGCGAGTGCGATTGCGCTCGGCGCTGCGTCGCCCGTGTTCGCGAGCTTGCCGGCGGTCGTATCTGCTTGCTTGCCGCTGCTCGAGTTCGCTTGCTTGGTGGAGCTTGGCGGGGTATTTTTGCCGGTCGCGGACGAGCCGGTGGGCTGTGTCGTCTCGGTCGGTTGCGCTGAGCCGGAGGGAGGTGTTGTCTCGGTGGGTTTTGTTATCTCGGGTGAGGCGGCCTTATCTGCTGCGGCTTTTGCCTCTTCGTATGCCTTGCAGGCATCGTCATAGGCCGTTTGCGCCTTTTTCAAATCGTCGAGGAGCGCATCTCGCTTGGCTATGTCCTCATCGATGTGGGCTTTAGCTTCCTCCGCCTCACTTTCGGAATCCTGAACCTGTCTTTCCTGGCTTTCGAGCCGGCGTCGGTAGGAGTGAAGATCATCTTCACAAGATTTCTCTCGCCTTTCTGCCGACATGATCTCACGTCGCAACTGCTTAATATGCTCTTTAGTAGCTGTGCTGGGCTCCTCGTCGCCGAGTGCTTCAAGTGCCTTATCTAATTCTGCCTGAAGGCCGCTTGTCCGGCTGTGGGCCTCATCGTATTTGGCTTGGGCTGCATCGACGTTCGCTTGCATGGCGGGAAGGCGTTCCCTCCGTTTGGCGGCTTCCGTCACCACCATGTCGTAGATCTCTTGAAAAGCGGCAATGTCATCATCGATTGCCGCAAGTTTCTCGGGACTTGCGGCAACTTTTGCGGCCTCGAGGGTTTTGAGCGCTTCCTGCATGGCTGCATACGCTTTTTCTTTTGCGGCGGCCGCATCTTCCGTCTGCAAGGCAACTGCACCGGTGGGGGCGCTGGTTTCTGCCGCGATTGCCGTTACGGGGGCGATTCCCGCGACAAGTGCCGCGGAAAGGGCGATGCCCACGGTTGCTCGTCTTGCTCTTCTTGCGAGAATGTCGTTCATCTCGGCACCTCATTTCAAGGGTCGGCGACTAACTTGGTAGCACTACTGTAAGTATATCAGGCGGTTTGCCCGCCATTGATCGGGCGTGCGCGTATACCCCTTGATTAACAGCCATTAAATCTATCCCTTAAGGAACGCGGCTTGCTAGTGTTGTCTGGGCATTGATGGCTACGTGGTTCAAGAGACGGCGGCATTACCATCTGTTTTTACAAGTAAAGAGGTCCGTTTCCCTGGGTTGGGGAAACGGACCTCTTTTTGTCTCTTGGCTTGTGGATTGGCGAAGACAATAACCGCTGGCAGCTATTTTGGGTTCCTGAGGCGGCGTGTGGCCGTGGCGGTTATTCCGAGTCCTGCGGCGGCGACTGCTGCGAGTGCGATTGCGCTCGGCGCTGCATCGCCCGTGTTCGCGAGCTTGCCGGCGGTCGTATCTGCTTGCTTGCCGCTGCTCGTGTTCGCCTGCTTGGTGGAGCTCGATGGGGCGTCTTTGCCGGTTGCAGGTGAGGCAACGGGCGGTGTCGCCTCGGCGGGTTGCGTCGAGCCGGAGGGAGGCACTGTCTCGGTCGGTTTCGTTATCTCGGGCGAGGCGGCCTTGTCTGCCGCGGCCTTTGCCTCTTCGTATGCCTTGCAGGCGTCGTCATAGGCCGTTTGCGCTTTTTTCAAATTGTCGAGGAGCGCATCTCGCCAGGCTGTGAACCGGTCGATATCGGCTTTATATTTCTCTACAGCACGTTCACAGTCATTAACTCGTCTTTCCTCTCTTCTGAGGCGGTACTGGAACTCGCGGAGCTCCGTTTCGCAATAGTTTACGTGCGTTTTTGCCGATATGATCTCACTGTGCAACTGCTTTATTTGCTGTTTAGTAGTTTCGACAAACTCCTCGTAGCCGAGTGCTTCGAGTGTCTTAAGCATCTCATGTTTCTTCTCTAATTCTGCCTGGAGCTCGCTTACCCGGTTGATGGCCCCGTCGTATTTGGCTTGGGCAGCATCGACGTCCGCTTGCATGGTGGGAAGGAGTTCCCTCCCTTCGGCGGCTTGCGCCGCCATCTTTTCGCGGTACTCTTGAAAACGGGTAATGTCATCATTGAATCTCGCAATTTTCTCGGGACTTGCGGCGTTTTTTGCGGCCTCGAGGTTTTTGAGCGCTTCCTGCATGGCTGCATACGCTTTTTCTTTTGCGGCGGCCGCGTCTTCTGTCTGCGGGGCGCCCGAATTGCCGTTGGCGGCGCTCGTCTGCGAAACGGCCGCACCGGTGGGGGCGCTGGTTTCTGCCGCGATTGCCGTTACGGGGGCGATTCCCGCGACAAGTGCCGCGGAAAGGGCGATGCCCACAGTTGCTCGTCTTGCTCTTCTTGCGAGAATGTCGTTCATCTCGGCACCTCATTTCAAGGGTCGGCGACTAACTTGGTAGCACTAATGTAAGTATACCAAGTGGTCGACCCGACACTGGCTGGGTGCGCGCCTCTCCGCTTCTTTGGAAACCGAATCCTATTAGAAATGACGAGTTGTTTACGCTTCTTTTGGGCTCACCGTACTATCATGATTCGGATTGAGTGTGAATGATGATAGGGAGCGCCTATACATGATTGAGCTGCTCAGGCGTTTTGGTGGTAAGTTTCGCCGGTATATGGTGATCGGCCCTGCGTGTAAGCTGATCGAAGTGATCTTTGACCTGCTGACGCCGCTGGTGATTGCCCAGATGATCGATAAGGGTATTGGCGCACACGATGTCAACGCCGTCGTCCACTACGGTATGCTGCTTGGCGCCATGGCTGTGATCGGCATCTCGTTTACGCTCGTCTGCCAAAAGATGGCGGCGCTCACCTCGCAGGGCATGGGCACCGATATCCGCGGTGCGCTCTACCAGCACATCAACAAGTTGAGCTATGCCGAACTCGACCGCTTTGGCACGCCGTCGCTTATCACCCGCATCACCAACGACGTCAACCAGGTGCAGCTCGCTGTGGCGCTGGGCGTACGCATGCTCATCCGCTGGCCCTTCTTGGCGGTGGGCTCTATGTGCGCGGCCCTTGCCATCGACCTTAAGCTCGGCATGATCTTCTTGATCTGCACGCCCGCTATCGGCCTGGTGTTTTGGTTTGTCATGGCGCGCTGTATCCCGTATTACAGGCAGCTGCAGGCAAAGCTCGACCGCATCGCGCTTATCTGCCGCGAGGGGCTTTCGGGCGCCCGCGTTGTTCGCGCCTTTGTGCGTGAGGACCACGAGCGCGAGCGTTTTGCCCAAGCCGCCGATGACCAGGCCAATACTGCCATCGCGGTGGGCAAGCTCTCGTCGATCCTTAATCCCGTCACGTTTCTTGTGATGAACCTGGGCGTGTGCGCCATCCTGTGGGTGGGCGGCATCCAGGTCAACGTGGGCGAGCTCACGCAGGGTCAGGTCATGGCGTTTGTGAACTACATGACGCAGACGCTCACCTCCATCGTGTACGTCGCCAACCTGGTCGTGGTCTTTACCAAGGCGAGCGCCAGCGCGTCGCGTATCAACGAGGTGCTCAATTGCGTGCCGAGCATCGCTGACGAGGGCAACCAGCCGGTCGCGCTGCCTGAGCCGAGCGACCTGACGGGTGGCGCTGTTCCGGTCCCTGCGCTGAGCTTTGACCATGCGAGCTTCTCGTTTGGCGCCGGCGCGGCAAATGCCGTCAACGATGTGACCCTGGAGCTCCCGCTGGGCAAGACGCTTGGCATTATCGGCGGTACGGGTAGCGGCAAGTCCACGCTCGTCTCGCTTATCCCGCGCCTGTACGATGCGAGCGCCGGCAGCGTGAGTGTGATGGGCGCCGACGTGCGCACCTGGCCGCTCGACCAGCTGCGCCGTGTGGTCGCGACCGTTCCACAGCGTGCGTCGCTGGTGAGCGGCACCATCCGCAGCAACCTGACCTGGCGCGACGAGGCTGCGACCGACGAGGATCTCTGGGCGGCGCTCGACATGGCGCAGGCGAGCGAGTTCGTGCGCAACAAGCCGCAGGGGCTCGATACCCCGGTCGAGGCGGGCGGTAAGAACTTCAGCGGTGGCCAACGCCAGCGCCTGACCATCGCGCGCGCCCTGGTGGGCTCGCCTCAGATATTGATCATGGACGATTCTGCCTCGGCGCTCGACTTTAAGACCGACGCGGCGCTTCGCCATGCCATCCGCGAGCGCAGTGTGCGCGGTGCCGCCGAGGGCGGGCTGCCGCTCACGACCGTCATCGTGAGCCAACGTGTCTCGACCGTGCGCGACGCCGATATGATCTGCGTACTTGACCACGGTTCGGTCGCGGGCCTGGGCGCGCACGATGAGCTCTACACGACCTGCCAGCTCTATCGCGAGATTTGCCAGTCGCAGCTGCGCCGCGAGGAACTCGAGGGCCAGCAGGGGAGCGCGACGCCCGCGTCCGTCCCAAGTCCCGCGCCCGCTCCGATCGCCCCCACATCCGTCTGCGCAAAGGAGGGCTGCTAAATGAATCCGTATACTTCTTCCGGTTCTGTCGCCACGATGACGGCCAACGTGTCCGGCAACGATAGCCTCAACGACCTGGGCGACGGTCCGCGCCAGCCCGGCGATCCCGAGCGCTATCCCGTGGGCGCGGTGACCCGCCGCCTGATGGATTACGTTCGTCCGCACCGCGTCTCGTTTGCCGCGTCGTTTGTGAGCGCCGCCATCTCGGTGATCTTGCAACTCTATACGCCCATCCTCATTGGCGAGGGCATCGACCTCATCGTTGCCGCCGGGCAGGTTGACTTCGATGCGCTGCTGCCGCTCGTTACCAAACTCGCGCTCGTCGTGGTAGGTGCCGCGGCCTTCCAGTGGCTGCAGGGCTACTGCGTCAACCGCCTGTCCTACGAAACGGTGCGCGACATGCGCGTGGAGGCGAGCGACAAGCTCAGTCGCATGCCGCTCAGCTTTATCGACAGCCATGCCCACGGCGACCTTATGAGCCGCGTGGTCAACGATGTCGACCAAGTGGGCGACGGCCTGCTGCAGGGCTTTACGCAGCTCTTTACCGGCGTCATCACCATCGTGGGCACGCTTGCGTTTATGCTTTCCATCAACCTGACCATGACGCTCGTGGTGGTGCTCGTCACGCCGCTTTCCATTTTTGCAGCCGGTGCTATCGCCAAGCTTTCCAACAAAAGCTTTACGGCACAGCAGCGTATTCAAGGGCAGCTCGGTGGTCATATCGAGGAGTACGTAGGCGAGCAGAAACTTGTCGACGCCTTTGCCTATGGTCCCAACGCTCAACAGCGCTTTGATGCCCTTAACGCCGAGCTCTATACGGCGGGCGAGCGCGCGCAGTTTATGGGTTCGCTTTCTAACCCTGGCACGCGCTTTATCAATAACATCATCTACGCCGTGGTCGCCGTGATCGGCTGCGCGGGCGTGATCACGGGCGTGCCCGCGGCGCTCACGGTGGGCGGCGTGCAGATCTTCCTGTCCTACGCCAACCAGTACACTAAGCCGTTCAACGAGGTCACGAACGTCATCACGCAGATCCAGACCGCGTACGCCTCGGCGCGCCGCATGTTCGCGTTGCTCGATGCGCGCGAGCAGGAGCCCGACGCTGTGGATGCCATTGAGCTCGCCGCCCCGAAGGGCGAGGTCTCGTTTGAGCATGTGGACTTTAGCTATATGCCCGACCGCAAACTGCTGCAGGATATCTGCATCGATGCCAAGCCCGGTATGCGCTATGCCCTCGTCGGCCCCACGGGCTGTGGCAAGACGACGCTTATCAACCTGCTGCTGCGCTTTTACGATATCGATGCCGGGCGTATCGTGGTCGATGGCCGCTCCTCGCGTGACTACACGCGTGCGAGCCTGCGTCGCGCCTTTGGCATGGTGCTGCAGGACACCTGGCTGTTCGAGGGCACGGTGGCGGACAACATCGCTTACGGTTGCCCGGGAGCCACGCGCGAGCAGGTTACTGAAGCTGCCAAGCGCGCGCATGCGCATAAGTTTATCGTGCAGCTGCCCGACGGCTACGATACGGTCATCGGCGAGGACGGTGGCACGTTTAGCCAGGGTCAAAAACAGCTGCTGTGCATCGCGCGCGTCATGCTCACCGATCCGGCGATTCTGCTGCTGGACGAGGCAACGTCGAGCATCGATACGCGTACCGAGCTGCAGGTGCAGGCGGCATTCGACGAGCTCATGGCTGGTCGCACGAGCTTTGTCGTGGCACACCGCCTGTCGACGATTCGCAACGCCGATTGCATCCTAGTAATGCGCGATGGCGAGATTATCGAGCGCGGCACGCACGACGAGCTGCTCGCGGCAGGCGGCTTTTACGCCGAGCTCTACCGCAGCCAATTCGCCCAGTAAGCAAGACGCGGGGCAAATGAATCAGGTTTGTTTGTCCCGCGTCTTAAGTATTTGGGGGCTTGAGCTGCGGACGTTTTGCCCCCATCGGTGCCGCCCATGTCGCCAATCGACAGACGGTGGTTTACATCTGTCACGTTAGTACTAAGATACTCATCTAATAAATTGCATTAGTGGCTTTAGTTTTGGGGGATACGAGGCAACGTGACTATGACGTGCTCTTTGGTGGTTAACAGCAAGAGCGGTAATACCAGGATGGTTTCGGGTGCGATCAAGCGTACGCTGCAGGCTGCGGGTGTTGAGTTTGTCCATGCTGCGGCGTTGAGCGACGATGCGGATGCAGATCAGGTTGCGCTCGAGGCGCAGGGCGCCTGCGCGGCCGACACGGTGCTCGTCGGTTTTTGGTGCGACAAGGGCGCGTGCACGCCTTCGGTCGCGGCGTTGCTCTCCGCTTTGCACGGCAAGCGCGTCTTCCTGTTTGGCACCTGCGGCTTTGGGGCCGATCAGAGCTATTACCAGCAGATTATCGACCGCGTAACTTCCAATTTGGCTGGGGATGCCGATCTTGCGGGCTGGGCGATGTGCCAGGGCAAGATGGGCCCCGCGGTCAAGCAGCGCTACGAGGCCATGCTCGAGCAAGATCCCGACAACGCGCGCTATAAGATGCTGCTCGACAACTGGGTTGCCGCAAAGGATCACCCCACCAAGGAAGATCTGGACAACATGGCTGCAGCCGCCAAAAAGGCCGTGCTGGGGGAGTAGCTCCCATCGCTGACGGCGGTCGGTCCATCTTTCTAAATGAAACGTCCTCCCGGGCGGCGGGCACGAAGTTCCCTGCTCTACAGTCCCGCGCAAGACGAAGGCCACATTAAGTGGCCTTCTTTGCGTGCGGAACTCGCGATGAACTTCGTGCCCCGCCGTCCGGGAGGACGCCTCTTTATTGATGGGAGGCCTGATGGGTCGATGGTTCCGTGCCCGGATGCGTCCAAAGTGGGACGGGCTTTCCGGATGGGCAGGCTTTCGAAAAATGCGTCCCGGAATTTGCCTTTGGAATGGGACGTAGTTTCCCGTTGAGGTGCTTTGCGGAAAGTGCATCCCACTCTGGGCGGTCGAAGTGGGACACACTTTCCCAAAGGCGCTCCAACGGGAAATTGCGTCCCATTATTCGGTCAAGAAACGGGATGCATTTTCCCAATGAGAGCAAAACCGGAAAATGCATCCCACAATCAGCCCTCAAAGTGGGACGCCGTTTCCCAATGAGGCTCAAGCGGAAAATGCATCCCGGAATTTGCGCTCAAAGTGGGATGCGGTTTCCGGTTGAGGGTCTAAGGGGAAAGTGCGTCCCAGAATCGACGCTTGAAATGGGATGCAGTTTCCCGATGAGGCACTCGACGGAAAATACATCCCAGAAATGGCCTTTGAGCTGGGATAAGATTTCCGCGGCATCTCGGATTCTCAAAAATGAGACACGCCGTTGGCGAAAATGAGACACGTGATATCGGGCATCGGACGTATCATTTGCAAAAATGAGTCCACTCAACTCGAATAAAGCGAGGTCCCTCATGTACGTTCCACACCCCCGTATCCGTAGGCTGTCGAAAATCCCGCTTGTTGGGACGGCGGCGCTTGCTGCGTTGATCGCCACGAGCGTCGCCTGCTTCACGGCCACGCCCCAGGTTGCCCAGGCGGCAGACGCGCCCGCAATCACCGATATGACCGAGCAGGATTATCAAGCCCTGGGTCTGGGCACGAGCGAGGACATTCCGGCCGATACCGTTGGCCCCTATTCCACTGATACTCCCACGACGTTTGCCACGCGCAGCGAGGTCTATATGGCAGCTAACGGTAGCCATGGCAATCGCTACACTCTGCGCGACAAGCTCGAGAACGTCGAGCGCGGTGACATTGGCGGCAGCAGCAAACTCTTCGATGGCTATGGAAGTGTGTGGGGCGCCGCAAAGTTCTGGCAAAACGTCAACAACTTCGATACGAACAGCGATCTCTACAAGCATAGCGACTACGGTGGCGGCACCTGGTCGTACCTAAGCAACAATGAGTCCTCAACAGTACTCGCCAACGACAACAACGGTTTCTCGGGCATTCACGCCACGAGTGTTGAGTTCTGCAGCGACGCCAGCACGGGCAAAAAGAGCCGCGTTGCCGAGCTCCGTGCCTACGGCGACAGTTCCTCCACGACGATTGACGGCAAGTCATACGCCGGAAAGGTTGAGCTGGTCCTCTACTCGTTTAGCAACGGGCGTACGCGCACTCTCGACACACACCTGCCGGTGACGGTCAACACTAATATGATGTACGAAGGCCGTTTTAAGTACCTGGATGCCGGTTACCTGCAAGAGCACGACGCCGTCTTTGATGTCGAGGCGGGCGATGTCGATGGCGACGGCGTCGACGAGCTTTTTGTCTACGCGGGCTGCTATGTCGACGAGAACGGCGTGCGCAAGGCTGTAGTCGACATGTATGACTTGGAGGGCGGCAACTGGAAGCAAAGCGTCGTCAAGATCGATGCCGGTAACGCCGCGGACTACACCACGCACAACAAGGGCGGGAACGACTGCTGGACGCAGCTTCAGTCAGCTCCTGTCGTTTCGCTAGCGGCCGGCGACCTCGATCGCGATTTTTGCGATGACCTCGCCATCGTGGTCTCGGCACCCTACGGCAAGAAGAATATTGATAAGTCGACGCATTGCGAGCTGTTTTCGTGGGATGCATCCAAGGGTGCGCTCGTCCACGTCGATGCTCTGGGCGACGCGGGCGCAATCTCCCTCTCCGCGAACGGCAAGACCATGGTCGCTGCGAATGCGACGTTCGGCACGTTTGCCGCCTACGATGAAGAAGGAAAGAAGACGGGTGAAACCGTCACGGGCCTTATTCTTGCGGGCTATGACTGGCAACGCAGCGCTTTTGATTACGGCGCTTCTGACGGCAGCAAGGGGCTGTACGGCGCGCTGTACCGCTACGCGTATTTTGACTCGGAGTCTGGCGAGTTCAAGCTTTCCGATTGCAAGGAATACAGAGACGGGCTCCTCGCCTCCTATGGGCTGATGCATGTGCCCAACAGCGCATGGAAGGATGGCGCTCAGGATAAGCGCTATCCGTGCACCTTGGCGCCTATTGCCCTTGCCACTGCCAACCTTGACGGCCTGTCCGAGCAGCTGGCGGTCGACGAGGTGCTCGTGGGCGGCGATGTGTTCCGCGACTTTGCCTGCAACACGGCACAGAGCGGGGCTCAGGGCTTGGGGTCCATGGTCGGAACCATGAGCATGAGCGGTCAGCAATACAACAGCAGCAACAAGCATGACCACAAGGGTATAGAGCAGGTGTGGATCAGCGACGTCAAGGCGGGCAGCGTCTCGGGTTCGGACCGCTATAACGAGAGCTTTATCGCCGTGGTGGGCAAGCACCGCGACGAGGACCTGCGCAAGAACGATGACTACTATTGGATGACCGCCTCGCATTTTTCGCTCGACGAGAACGGAAAGGTGCGCCGCGGCGAGGAGCAGGTGATTAGCGAGAGCAACCGTCGCGGCACTACCTACGGCACATTTATCTCGCTCGCGCTGCCCGATGTCGACAACGACAGCGTCAAGATCACGTACAAGGACCGCTACAAGGTCTATACCAACCCGCGCGTGCTTGCCGTGCTGCAGGATGCTCCCTATGTTGAGGATCTGGAGCAGGCATACGGCTATCTGGTGTTGGGCGGTACGGAATATGGCGAAGGCACGAGCACAGGGCAGATTCACGGCGGCACTATTGGCGCCGAGTTGGGCGTTGCCATCGAGGTACAGACCGGTCCGCCCCTGGTGGCGATTAATGCTTCAGTCGATTTTGCCGCCGAGGGATGCTATGACTATCGGAGCGAGCGCACAGTGAGCGCCAGCGTAAGTTATGAGTCGCATGCCGGCGAAGGCGACAAAGCCGTGCTCTACACGATTCCGATGGTCTATTACGAGTACGAGATCGAAAATGAGGAAACTGGCGGCAAGGGCGTGATGGCGGCACCCGTGTCGCTCGGCGCGCAGACCTCGGTCGTTAATGTCGAGGCCTATGACCGCGTTGCCAAGCAGCACAACATGACGCCGCTCAGCTACTTTTTGACCAACCGGTCGGGAGAGCCCGACAGCTATTACACGGCGCTCAACGGTACGACTCCCGTGCAAGATTCCTTTGGTCTGGGCAAGCCCGGCGTGACGCGCGCTTACACGTACGATGGGTATAGCGGTGCTGTCGCGCAGTCGGGGGCGAGCACTACGCAGACCATCGAAGTCGAGGAGGGCGAGGAGCAGGAGTTTGAGTACGGCTTTACGCTGAACGGCAGCGTTGTCATGGGCGCGAAGATTGCAAAGCACGAGTTATTTGGCGGCCTGTGCTTTGGTGCCAACGCCGGCTTTACTACGGGTAACTCCTCGAGTGAATCGACCGAATACGGCGGCACCGTCGACAACCTGCCCGAGGCCGCGAAGGATAAGTACGGCTTTGCGTGGCGCCTGGGCGTCAACGCGGTGGATGTCAACAAGTTCGAGGACGGCTCGGGCGACAAACTCGGCACCAAGGACACCGATCAGTTCTGGATCGTGGGCTATGACGTCAAGGATGTCGCGATGCCCGAGGCACCGGCCGTGACGGGCTTTACGGCAAACGCCGTTGACTCGAAAAGCGTTACCTTTAGCTGGGACGACGTGCTCGCAAACAAGGGTGGCTTTAGCTACGGCGTAGGCATGCTGCAGAGCAATGCGGCAGACGCGGTCGTGAACAGCTGGAAGATCGCCGACAATACGCAGACCTCGCTTACCTGGGACGGGTTGCAGCCCAACACGGAGTATCGATTTGCCATTGCCGCCGTTAAGAATGGATCCACGACCGAAACGGGTATTCGCTCGGCAATTATTACGGTTAAGACCATGCCCGAGGGCATGACGATGAGCGTGAGCGGACCTGCGGCGGATACAGCGGAGAGGTCGGCCCTCGAGTATGACTCTTCGGTCGAGTGCTCGGCGGGAGACGAGCTGACACTCTCGGCGATCGGCCATGTGACGCAGCGCAATGCCGACGGCAGTGAAACGGAGTTGGCGCCGTCATATATCTGGTACCGCAAGGGCCGTGGCGAGGCCGCGTTCCAGCGTGTGGGTGCCGATGGCAACCTCCCAGCCGGAACGGCCTCAACGCTTGAGCTTGACCTGACTACAAACGATGACGGCGCGCAGTACTACTGCCACGTGGGATACAACAACGTCGGCCTCGATACCGGTGTGACACTGGTGAACATCGCGGCCGAGGAGAAGGCTCCTGAGACGGTGAACGCCACCCCGATCCGCACGCGCCGCCTGTTCTCACAGGCAAGTGCGGGCGCCAAGAAGTTCCTGGACCATACGCTGGTAAACACCGCCGGCCCAACCGATTCCGAAGGCTCAAAGGACCCCGAGACTCCTGAGACCCCGACGAACCCGGACAAGCCCAAGTCCGACAACGGAGCTAAGACCGACACCAAGGTCAAGACTACGACCACAGCGAAGAACCTCGCAAACACCGGCGACCAAACATTCGCCCTAGTCGCCACCGCAGCAGCAGCGGGAGCAACGCTCGTAGTGATAGCCCTCATCATGCTGATCAAGCGCCGCAAGACCCACTAGTAGCCAGTCGAACATATCGACAACCCAAAAACCCGGGTAGCCAAAAAACAGGCCACCCGGGTTTTCTGTTGAGTGGAGACTCCGCAAGCGGAAACTGCATCCCATTCCAGACAAGAATTCCGGGACACACTTTCCGCAAACAAAGAAGGCCACATAACGTGGCCTTCAACTTATATATGTTCGGCGATACACCCAAGACAAGCCACGCCCCAACATCAGGGCGTCTGTCCAGGCGGAGGCATATAAGGTTCATCGCGAGTTCCGCACGCAAAGAAGGCCACTTAATGTGGCCTTCGTCTTGCGTAGGACTGTCCGAGCAGGGAACCTTATATGCCTCCGCCTGGACAGACGTTTCAGTTGTGGCTCAGCAGCTAGCAGCTACTTAATCTTGGTCGTACCCGGTGCCAGGTTGGGGTCGGTCTCGTTGGCCTCGGTCTGGAAGTGCTCGGTGTACACGTTCTTGCCGTCGCGGAACATCTCGTAGTACTGCATCTTGGCGTAATCCTCGCGCGCCTTGGTGGCGGCTGCTGCGGCGGCGTCGTCGCCGGTGACGTTGGAGGAGAGCGCCCAGCGCAGGCTGGCGTCCTCGTAGCCCACGGAGTTGATGGCGGGCAGCGACTCGCGCAGCGTCATGTGCGCTTTCTGGTAGTCGGTCAGCGGGGCACCGATCAGCTGCATAAGCTGCGTGGACAGGTAGTTGGTGGACAGGTCGTCGACCTCGCTCGTCTGGTCGCAGCCGGCAACGTCGTAGTTGGCCCAGATGATGTAGTCGGTCTGCCACAGACGTTCCTGGTGCGTGGCGTCGTCTTCGCCGGTAAACCACTTGTCGTTGAACTTGGACGGGAAGAACGGCTGGTGATCGCCCCAGAACACCACGACCACCTTGCGGTCGAGCTTGCTCAGGGCGTTGAGGAAGTAACGCAGCGCCTGGTCGGACTGCTCAATGCACGAGACATACTCGTCGACATCGGACAGCGTGCCGTCCTCGATGGTCTTGGTATCCAGATCGGTCGTGTCGATGTTCAGGTGCATCTGCTTGTCGACCGGCAGTAGACCCGTATCGTAGCCCGAGTGGTTCTGCATGGTCACGTCGAAGATAAACTGCGGATCGGCGTTCTGGTCGAGCAGCTCAAGAATCTTGTCGTAGGTAGCCTGGTCGGTCACCATGCCGCGCAGGGTGTCGGCTCCCTGGAAGTCGTTGATGGACAGGAACTGGTCAAAGCCAAAGTCCTTGTAGACGTTCTCGCGGTTCCAGTTGGTTGCGTGGTTGGGGTGCATGGCCGTGGTGGAATATCCGAGCGACTTGAACTGCTCTGCCAGATTCCCGGTCGTTTCCATGTTGTAGATGGTGTAGGGGTACACGCCCGAGCCCAGGTTGGCCATGGAGTTGCCGGTCATAAACTCAAACTCGGTATTGGCGGTGCCGCCGCCGTAGGCGCTCACGTAGAGCTTGCCGCGGCTGAGGCAGTTGGACAGGCTCTTAAAGTACTGCGGACCCTCGTAGCCGGCGCGCATGTTCTGGTAGATCGACAGATCCGAGAAGGTCTCGTTCATGATGGCGATGACCGTGGGCTTCTCGCTGTCGAATTGCTCCTTTGCGGCGGCGCGCTCGTCACTCTTGGCGGCATCGGACTTGTCGTAGGCCTTGGCGTACTTTTTGAGCGTGGCCTTGGCATCGTCGACGGAGTAGTCGGCGGGTTTGGGCGGCTTGATAGACTGCGCCGCACTAATAAAGGCAGGCAGATAGCCCTCGCGCCAGTAGCTCTCGAGCGGGCGCCAGGTGTAGACGGTGATGCCGAGAGTGTTGTAGTAGTCGATGAGTGTGACATGCGCGGTCACGCCACCCAGGCACAGCACGGCGACGAGCAGGTTGGTGAGCAGCATGCGCTTGGCGTTGGCGGCACCCTTCTGGCGATGCGGCGCGGCCAGGCCGGCGTACTCGCATAGCAGCATGGCGATGGCGGTAAAGCCCATGGACAGCACGCAGAACAGCGAGATGGAGAAGGTGTAGCCGGTGCCGGCGACCGCGGCGGCGGTGGAAATGGCCGAAAGGTCGCCTGGCTGGATGGGCATGGATTTAAACGTGATGACGAAGAACTCGGCAATGCCCAGGATAAAGAGGGCGAAGGCCAGGACGGCCGGAGCTGCGCCGTGGCGCTGGAACAGGAAGAACAAGCCGGCCATGAGTGCGGTGATGATGGCCCACTCGAGCAGGATGCACAGGGGGTAGACCCAGGTAAAGTCGTGGTTGGACGATACCTCCATGCCCAGCAGCGCAAAGACGCCGGCGAGCAGCAGGCACAGGACGGCGGCGACGAGCGGTTTGCCCACAAAGGCGCCGCGCAGGCGGGCGAGCTTGCCGGTGGGGGCGGGGGCGTCGGGCGCGGCGAACGCAAAGACGCGCGGGGCGATGCGGTCGCGTGCGATGCTGGCCCAAGCGCAGCCGGTGAGGATGGCGTTGGTCAGGATGAGCATCACAAAGGCGAGCGGCTCGTTTTGAGCGACGAGGCCCACGGTGCCCCAAATAGTCAAAAAGACCTGGAACAGGCCGAAGGCGACGCTCCACCCAAGAGCGCTTTTGGCAACGGTGCCCGACTGAGCGCGAATGGCCTTGGCCTCGCGCAAGACAAGGTAGACGGTCGCCGCAAGACCGACGAGCGAGATGGCGGCAGCGAACATGCTGAGACTCCTCACAAACTAAAACGTACGAAAGCGGGGGTTTACCCGATTGTTACCAAGATATGCGCTGCAATTGGTGTCTGCGCACAACAACCAGCCATATTAACGCGCACGTGTGGCGGTGTGGCGCAATGTAGTGGCGACCTGCGCGATAATGGACGGGAATTACACGGAAACGTAAAGGCTTCTTAAAGAATTAGCGAGGATGAGGCGATGAACGAGCAGGTTTGCACCAAGGCTGTGGATACGTGTGGCTATCCGGTCGAGACCACGGGCAATGCGGTGCTGGACACGTTGGAGCACCGTTCCTCCACGCGTGCCTTCGCGCGTGATGACGACGATCGTCCCGTGGCGGTGACCGACGAGCGGCGGGCGGCGATTCTGCATGCGGCGAGCCGTGCGCCGTCGGCAGGCGCCATGATGATGTATTCCATCGTGAGCATTCGCGAGCAGGCTACGCTGGATCGTCTGGCCGACCTGTGCGACCACCAGCCCATGATCGCCAAGGCGCCCTGGGCACTAATATTTGTGGTCGATTATGCCAAGTGGATCGATCTGTTTGAGCACGTGGGCTGCTTTGAGCCCGAGTTTGTCGAGCGCACGGGTAAGGCGCCCCGCCGCGCGCCGGGTTTGGGCGACTTTGCCATCGCGGCCCAGGACGCCGTGATCGCCGCGCAAAACGCCGTGGTTGCCGCCGAGGCTCTGGGTCTGGGGAGCTGCTATATCGGTGATATCGTCGAGAATGCCGAGGAAGTTGCCGAGCTGCTCGATCTGCCGCCCTATACCATGCCGCTGTCGATGCTCATCATCGGCACGCCCCGCAAGGAACGCCCGGCTATTGCGCATCCCGTGGTGAACCTGGTGCACGAGGAGCGCTACTGCCGCGCCGATGCTGCGACCATGGACGCGCAGGTGGCCGAGATGGACGCGATGTTCCGTCCGCATGCCCGCGAGGTAGGCGAGCGCGTGGTGGATATCTACACCCGCAAGCACACGAGCCCCTTTATGGCCGAGATGAGCCGCTCCATGGAGTGGTGGTTCAAAAATTGGCTTGGAAAATGACGAATGTGACAAAGGGACAGTCCCTTTGTCACATTCCATATCGCCGAGGTGGCTTAAAGGCCGTATAAATGTTTATCTAGCTGGGAAAACAGTGCCATTCAAACATGGGCCGATTACCTATAATTCCTTCGAACATTAAAGTTGGGAGGAAACCGGCTTATGGAACAAAAGGCCAAGGAGGCAGCTTCGCACGCTGCGATTCCTGTGAGCATCTCGGCGATGCTCGTCACGCTGGGCGTGGTGTACGGCGATATCGGCACCAGCCCTATGTATGTAACCAAGGCGCTCGTTGCCGGCAACGGCGGCATCGGAAGCGTCACGGAGGAGTTCGTGCTCGGCGCGCTCTCCCTTGTCGTGTGGACGGTCACGCTGCTGACCACCATCAAGTATGTGCTCATCTCGCTGCGCGCCGATAACCATGGTGAGGGCGGCATCTTTGCCCTGTACAGCCTGGTCAAGCGCTGCGGCAAGTGGCTCATCATCCCCGCCATGTTGGGTGGCGCCGCGCTGCTCGCCGACGGCATCCTGACGCCTGCCGTTACCGTTACCACGGCCATCGAGGGCCTGCGCACCATCCCGGCGGTCCATGCCGTGCTGGGCGATGACCAGGGCCGCGTCGTCGCCATTACGCTCGCCATCATCATCGTGCTCTTCTTGGTACAGCGCATCGGTACGGCCAAGATCGGTCACGCCTTTGGCCCCATCATGACGCTGTGGTTCCTGTTCCTGGGCGGCACGGGTCTTTTCTTTGTTTTCCAGCACCCCGCCGTGCTGCTGTGCCTCAACCCGGTGCGCGGCATCGCCTTTTTGCTGAGCCCCAACAACCACGCGGGTATCATGATTCTGGGCAGTTGCTTCCTCGCCACCACCGGTGCCGAGGCGCTCTACTCCGACATGGGCCACGTCGGCCGCGGCAACATCTACGCTACCTGGCCGTTCGTTAAGTGCTGCCTGCTGCTTTCCTATATGGGCCAGGGCGCTTGGCTTATGAACAACGCTGCCAACCCCGAGCTCATGGGCATTGCCGACCTCAACCCGTTCTACCAGATGCTCGCCCCGGGCCTGCGTCCCTTTGCCGTAGGCCTTTCCACCGTCGCGGCCATCATTGCCTCGCAGGCGCTCATCACCGGCGCATTCTCGCTGGTGTCCGAGGCCAGCCGTCTGGACCTCATGCCGCACATGCAGGTCTTCTACCCTGCCGAGACCAAGGGCCAGCTCTACATCCCCATGGTCAACAACGTCATGCTTGTCGGCTGCGTCATCGTGGTGCTGCTGTTCCAGAACTCGGCGCATATGGAAGCCGCGTACGGCCTTGCCATTACGCTGACTATGATGTGCACCACGCTGCTGCTCTTCTTCTACCTGCACGAGGAGCGCAAGCTCAAGGTTGCTCCGTGGATCTTCGCGGCCTTCTTCCTTTTGCTCGAAGGCTTCTTCTTCGTGAGCTCGCTCACCAAGTTCTTCCACGGCGGCTATTTCACCATCCTCATGGCTGCACTCATCATGGGCATTATGGTGTGCTGGTACAACGGCACGGCGGTCGAGCAGCGCCAGTTTACGCTGCTGCCGCTGCGCAGCTACCTGCCGCAGCTCAAGCGCCTGCGCGACGACGACCGTTACGAGCGCATGAGTGACAACGTCGTGTACCTGACCAAGGACACCCATACCGACTACATCGACCGCGATATCGTCTATTCGATCTTGGACAAGCATCCCAAGCGTGCCCGCGCCTGGTGGTTTGTGAATGTCGAGACCATGGACGAACCGCATACCTTTGCCTATTCGGTCGAGACGTTCGGCACCGACTACGTGTTCCGTGTGCATCTGTACCTGGGCTACAAGATCAACCAGCGCGTCAATGCCTACCTGCGTCAGGTTGTTCAGGACCTGGCTGCCACCGGCGAGCTGCCGCCGCAGACGCATGACTACTCGGTCTACAAGGATCCGGGTAACATCGGCACGTTCAAGTTCGTCCTGATTCGTAAGCTTCTGGCGCCTGAAAGCGATGTGGAGCCGAGCGAGCGTACGGCCATCACGCTCAAGTACATCATTCGCCGCGCCGCCGGCACGCCCGCGCGTTGGTACGGCCTGGAGAACTCCAACGTGAGCTTTGAGTACGTGCCGCTGTTCACCAAGTTCAAGGCCGTGAACAAGATGCAGCGCCTGGCTCCCAACGAGCGCCCGTAGTCGCCGACAGGCTGCATGGAGTTGGTTTTCGATGGACAAGATTGAGGCCGGGGAGGTAAACATGGATACAAAGGCGCTCGATGGCCGTGAGGCGGTGGTCGAAATGGTGCGTGAGGCGCGCGTCGGCGCCGCCGAAGATCGGTTCTTTACGAATCGCGCCAACATGGACATGGCCGACCGCGTGATCTCGATCGTGGTTACGCTGCTTGTCGCGGCGTGCGTTTGCGCGCTGCTCGCGCACGTGTTGTTTGTCTAGCGACCGCCGGTTGCAAAGGCTATACACTTGGAACCACCACAAGGGAAACCACCACAAAGGTGCCTGTCCCCTGTGGTGGTTTTTGTTTTTGAGAGAGGGGCGGGGCGCTGATGGACGTCCGTACGGACGGCGATATTGCCGATAGCTTTTGGTGGCGGCGCACAACGCTGACGCGCCGCACTCCTCTGTATGACGCCTGCGTATCGGTGGGGCTGCTGGTCGCGGCGACGATTGTGGGCGCGCTGCTCGACCATCCGGGTCTCGCGCCGAGCATCATGATCGTCTATGTGTTCGCCGTTCAGCTGTGCGCATTCTTTACCTGGAGTCGCCTGTATTGCTTGCTGAGCTCGGCTGCCGCCGTGGCGCTCTACAACTTCTTGTTTGTCGACCCGCGCTACTCGCTGTCGCTTATCGACCGCGGCTATCCCGGCATGTTCTTCATCATGTTCGTGGTCTCGCTTGTGTCGAGCTCGATTGCGTTGGCCCTGCGCCGCGCCTTGGCACAGGCTGCCGCCAGCGACCGCCGCACGCATATGGTGCTCGAGACCAACCGCATGCTGCAGCGGTGCGCCGATCAGCATCAGATCGTTCACGCCATGGCCACGCAGCTGGCGCGTCTTTCGGGCTGCCCTGTCGTGTGGTACAGCGCCGACGCCGAGGGCGATGACCTGCTGCCGCGCGCGACTTACACGGCCGTGGGCGATGCCGCACCGGTGCACGAACTGGCGCCGCAGATGCCGCCTCGGCTCTCGGCGTCCGCCTATGTGGGAACGCCGCTCGACGCCACGTTTGGCGGCTCGGCGTTTTATGGCATCTACCTGACGGTTCGCACGGGCGACGGCTTCGCGCGCTCGGGCGACCCCGCCTCGGTGGTGGGCGTGCTGGCTATCGTTGCCGAGCCCGACGTGCTGACGCATGAGGAGCGGACACTTGCCGATGCCATCGTGAGCGAAGGCGAGCTGGCGCTCGATCGCGCCCGCGCCATGGAGGCCCGCGAGGAGGCGGCGGTGCTTGCCAAAAATGAGCAGCTGCGCGCCAACCTGCTGCGCTCCATCTCGCACGACCTGCGCACGCCGCTCACCAGTATTTCGGGTAATGCCGATGTGCTGCTCGACCAGGGCTCGACCGGCACCGCCGTGCTCGACGCCCAAACGCGCCGCGGCCTGCTCTTGTCCATTCGCTCGGATGCGCAATGGCTCAACGCCACCGTCGAGAACCTGCTCGCCATCACCAAGCTCGAGGGCGGCGGTATGCGCCTGTCGACCACGCTCGAGCTCATGGACGATATCGTCGAGGAGGCGCTGCGCCACGTAAGTCCGGCCGTGCGTGAGCACGATCTTAAGGTAGTGCCGTGCGACGAGCCGGCGCTCGTCAACGTCGATGCGCGCCTGATGGTGCAGCTGGTGGTCAATCTGGTGAACAACGCCATCACCTATACGCCCGCGGGCTCGCATATCATGATTTCGATTAGCGTCGACGATGGACGCGTGGCGTGCTCGGTTGCCGATGATGGTCCGGGCATCGCACCCGAGGATCGCGAGCGCATCTTTGAGTCGTTCTACACCGCCAACCACGGTTTGGCCGACAGCCATCGCAGCGTGGGCCTGGGTCTTTCGCTCTGCCGCTCCATTGCGCTGGCGCATGGCGGTAGCATAGAGGTTGCCGCGGCGGACCCGCACGGCTCGGTCTTTACGATTGAGCTTCCCGTCGCCGACGTTTCGTTTGATAAGGAGTAGCGCCGTGCCGAACTCTGCCGTAAAACCGCTCATCTTGGTTGTTGAGGACGACCCCGCTGTCCGCAACCTTATCGTTGCCGCGCTCGAGACGCACGGCTTGCGCCATATGGCCGTGGAGACCGCCCATGCCGCCATCGCCGCCGCCTCGTCGCAGGCGCCGAGCATTGTGCTGCTCGATCTGGGCCTGCCCGATATGGACGGCGTCAAGGTGGTGGAGTCGGTGCGCGCATGGTCGGGAATGCCGATCATTGTGGTCTCGGCGCGCAGCGAGGACGCGGATAAGATTCGCGCGCTCGATGCCGGTGCCGACGACTATCTGACCAAGCCGTTTTCGGTCGAGGAACTGCTCGCGCGCATTCGCACGACGCTCAGGCGCCTTTCGTATGCGCAAACGGGCAGTGTTGCCTCCGAGGGCTCGTTCGATACCGGTGAGCTGCATATCGATTTTGATGCCGGCATCGCCACGATGGATGGCGAGGAACTGCATCTGACGCCGATCGAGTATAAGCTCCTGTGCCTGCTGGCGCATAACGCCGACAAGGTGCTGACACACCAGTCTATCCTGCATGAGATTTGGGGCACGGCAACTAAGAGTGACCTGGCAAGCCTGCGCGTCTTTATGGGTACGCTGCGCAAGAAGATCGAGTCCGACCCCGCGCATCCGCGCTATATCCAGACGCACGTGGGTATCGGCTATCGCCTGGTCACCCAAGGCTAGATCGCCAACCACCATCCCAATATGAGTTGCGGTGAAATACGGTCTAAATTTGCCTAATTCCAGGCAAAGCAGTCCGTATTCCACCGCAACTTTGTTTATTTGCCCTTGGGCTTGCTGGCGTAGAACTTCTTCTTTTTGGGCTTGCCGGCGGGGGAGGGTTTGCCGGCAAAGTTGGACTTGCCGTTGCCGGTCTGCGCGTGCGCAGGTACAGCCGCGCGGGGCTTGCGGGCCTCGGGGTTGCGCAGCTCCTCGGTTCGCTCGGCAATCTCCTCGGCGCTAAAGCCGACCTCGGCCATGGCGTCCTCGATGGGCAGTCGGCGCACGATATAGCAGTGGTGCACCTTCTGGTTGCGCGCGAAGTCCTCGGGGATGGTCTGCGCCGTAATGTCCTCCAGCACGACGCCCGCGCGCGCGAGCTTGCGCGTTTCGGGGCGGAAGCCGCGCAGGTTGCAGCTAAAGATGGCATGTCCGCCCTGTGCAAGCAGGCGAGATACGCCGGCCAAAAGCTCAACATGGTCGCGCTGGACATCCCAGGTGCGGCGGCCCATCTTGGACGAGTTCGAGAACGTGGGCGGGTCGACAAAGATCAAGTCCCAGCGGTTGCGCGTCTGGCGCTGGTCGCGAATCCAGGCGAGCACGTCGTCGCGCACAAAATGATGCTGCGGACCAACAAAGCCGTTCTGGCGCATATTGCGCTCGGCCCAGTCCAGGTAGGTGTTGGAAAGGTCGACTGTCACGGTTTCCTCGACGCCGCCGTCGGCCGCATAGCAGGTGGCGGTGCCGGTATAGGCGAACAGATTGAGGAAGCGGCGTGCCTGTTTGGCGTGTTCGCGCGCCAGGTTGCGGGTGACGCGGTGATCCAGGAAGATGCCCACATCCAGGTAGTCGTCAAAGTTGACGGCAAAGGTGAGCCCGCCTTCTTCGATGAGCGGCAGACGCCGGCGCGCGATGTTGGCGCGCTCGCCCGATCCGCCCTTGCCGGCGCCCTGCTTGCCGTACTGCGAGCCGCCGCGCGAACGCATGCGGGCCTTGGCGTGCACATGCTCGGCCGGAACATCAAGGATGCGCGGCGCGATGGCCAAGATGTCGAGCATGCGGGCCTGGGCCAGCGCGGGATCGATGGTCTTGGGCGCGGCGTATTCGGCGATGACGAGCCAGCGGCCCGGCGTCTGCGGGCAACCCTCGTACAGGTCGATGGCAGCGGAGTAGTCGGGCAGGTCGGCATCGTAGACGCGATAGCAGCTCACGCCCTCGCGCTTGGCCCACTTGCGGCGCAGACGGGCATTCTTGCGCAGGCGGTTGGCGAACTGCTCGGACTCCGGGATGAGCACGGGCAGCGGCTTGCCGTCGCCCAAGTCGAGCGTGGCGGCAGGTTCGGGCATGGAGGAAGCGGCGGCTTCGTCGTTGGCTTCGTTGGCATCCGCAACCTCGGCCTCGGCATCCGCACTGGTCGAAGCCTCAAACGCCGCGGCGGCGTGGTCGAGCGAAGGCCAGACTTCGACGGTCGCCTCCTCGTTATTGGGCATGACGGCGATCGAACGCTCGGGCTCGGCGTGGAGCGCGCGGGCCAGCAATCCGTCGCGAGTGAGCGCGGCGACCGGCGCCGCGGCAAGCTCGGGCGCGCGGCGCAGCTCACCGACCAGCGTCATGGCGTCATGCATGAGCGAAAGCGGTGTCTCGGTCGTATCTGCGACCACGGCGGCACCGGCGACGGTGCCCGCGTGGTCCAGCACGGTGGCGGACTTGGCGGCGCAAAAATCGACAAAGCGCTTGTAGCCGGCGCACTTGACCATGCGCTCAGCGGTCTTGCGGGCGGCGGGGTCAACATCCACGGCCACGATGCGTGCCTGGCGCTCGCGTGCTGCCGCCTCGCGCTCGCGCGCCTCGGCAAGCAGCTGCTCCCACAGAGCGGCGTCGTGCAGCTGCCAGCCCTCAAAGCCCCAGCGCTCGCGTGCGGCGCCCGGGGCGCGGTCGGTCAGAATATCCACGGCCTCCAGCAGCAGACCGCCGCCGGCGCACGAGGCGTCGACCAGCGTGGGCAGGGCTTCGTTCTCGTAATCATCGGCCGTCAACTCGCGCTCGCACAGTGCGGTCCAGCCGACCTGCGCCAGCACCAGGGCGGCGTAGTCGGGGCGCAACGCGTGCGCACCCTCGCCGGCACGGGTCGCCGCGGGCGGCAGGCGCTTGAACAGCGGGTCGCCCGAAAGGTCCAGGCTGATGCTCGCGCGGCGCTGACGCAGCGAAAGCAACAGGTGAACATCGGGGTCGGCGGCATCGACGTCGGCGCGACGGCCCGTGGTCTCGGCCAGACGGTCGCACAGCGCGTCTTTGGCGCGCAGGGCCGAGAAGCGCGTGTTGCGCAGCTGCTCGGTCACGCCGCGGGCGGTGATGGCGATGGTGGCGCCGGGGCGGATGATGGTCTCCCAGGCGATGTCGTAAACGCTATCGTACAGTTCATCGGCATCCTGCGCCTCAAAGCGCCCGAGTACCACGAACACACGGCTCGCCAGGCGCGACCACAGACAGGCGCGGTAGCCTTCTTCGAGCTCGCCCTCAAATGTAGCGCGGCCCTTCAGCCGGCGAACATGCGAAAGCCCGAGGCGTTTAAGCTCATCGGCGAGTGCGGACTCAAAGCCCTCGGGGCAGCTTGCGTAAAATTCCATGGGTGACCTCTCTGGTTGCGTCGCTCCATTATATGATGGATACTTCGTTTACTCTCGCCCCCGAAAGGAACCCATATGATTGATGCGTGCCCCGATTCCGCCGTGCTCTTTTTTGACGTGGACGGCACGCTGACGTCGTTCGATCCCGACAACATGACCGACAAGGACTTTTCGGCGGTTCGCCCCTCGCAGGCGGTGATCGAGGCGTTTCATCGTCTGCGCGACGCAGGGCACAAGGCGTTTATCTGCACGGGTCGTCCCTTGTGGCTGATTGCCGATGGCCTGCGTGCTTTGGAGCCTGCGGGTGTCGTTGCCATGGCGGGCGCCACGCTCGAGGTCGAGGGTCGCGTGGTGCATGAGGACTGCTTTGACGAGGACGTTATCGAGGAGCTTGCGCGCCGTATGGCAGCGGCAGGGATTGAGGCCTTTTTCGAGACCAACGTGGCTACTTTTGCCCTGGAACCCGCGGGTGTTGAGCAGTCGTCTCTGATCGGCACTTCTGTGGTGCACAGCGCCGAGGAGATGCGCGTCGACGGCAGTCTGCGCGTGGGCAAGGTGTGCATCGTCGCGAGCTACCTGGCTCGCGTAGCCAACGATGACGGCTTTATCGATCGCGAGTTTGAGCTGTGCAACACCGGTGGTCAGAATCGCGAGCTGAGCCCCAAGGGCATTGACAAGGGCGTGGGCGTGGCGCGAGCGCTGGAATACCTGGGTCGCACCGGCAACGCGCGCACCTTTGGCTTCGGCGATTCGGGTAACGACCTGGGCATGCTCGCTGCGGTCGAGACGGCCGTGGCCATGGGCAACGCCATGCCCGAGGTCAAGGCGCTCGCCGACTACGTGACCGACGATGTCGCACACGACGGCACCGTCACAGCGATGCAGCATTTCGGCCTCATCTAATGAATCCCGCGTTCTGACGTTTGCCCAAACTGCGACTCTTTGCTTTTGCATGCTCAATCGATTTATCAATCCAAACACTGAGGTGTTTATACCGTTCGCCGAGAAGATAAAAAACCGCAGCTCACGCCTTGATAAACGTAGGTAAAGTGTTTAGCAGTTTAACGCCCATGTGCAAGCGAAAGGAATCAGGCAGATGGCAATCAAGGTGTTCGCTGACGGTGCAAACCTCGAGGGCATGCTCGACATGTACGAGAACGGCAACGTTCAGGGTTTCACGACCAACCCGTCCCTTATGAAGAAGGGCGGCGTGACGGATTACCGCGCGTTTGCCAAGGAGGTCCTGGCCCACATCACCGATGTGTCTGTCTCGTTTGAGGTCTTTGCCGACGACGTCGAGACCATGGAGGTCGAGGCGCGCGAGATCGCTACCTGGGCCGAGAACGTCTACGTCAAGATTCCGTGCGTGACCACCAAGGGCGAGTCCACCGCCGAGCTGGTGCGCAAGCTTTCGGCCGACGGCATCAAGGTCAACGTCACCACCATCTTTACGCCTACGCAGGTTGATGAGATGGTCGAGGCCGTCGACGCCGAGACGCCGTCCATCATCTCGCTCTTTGCCGGCCGCATCGCCGATACCGGCGTCGACCCCATTCCGTTTATGACGGAGTCGGTCAAGAAGGCCGCCGCAAAGCCCAACTGCGAGGTCCTGTGGGCGTCCACGCGCGAGCTCATCAACATTTACCAGGCCGAGGCCTGCGGTTGCCAGATCATTACGGTGCCCAACAGCATCCTGGCCAAGCGCAAGAACATTGGTCGCGACCCGTACGAGGTCTCGCTCGACACCGTGCGCGGTTTTGCCAAGGATATCGCGGCGCTCGGTTTCCATATCCTGCCGTAGCGCGAACACCGACTGTACCGTGGGCTGTTCGCCCCGGCCTTTCCTTTCCCTATCGCTCACGCGCTCCGCGAGGGTCGCGCTAGGCAAAGGAAAGGCCGGGGCTGCCGGCACGAGCTTGCCAGCAAGTTGGCGATTGGCTTCCATATCCTGCCGTGGGCAAAGGTACCCCCGCCTGCGCCGTGCAAAATTGAGAGTATTCAGCAAGGTAAAGGTCTTTATCAGTTGACCGAAGCATGGAACGGCCCCCGTTTTGGCTCTGACGACGCTAAAACGGGGGCTGTTTTTTGCTTTTTCGTCTCTGAGGGGCATCCGGAACGGTGGAATTTGCAGAATACTCGCGATTTTGCACATCGCTACAGGGGGTACCTTTGCTTTGGCGGTTTACTTTCCCTGCACCATGGTGAGCGAGATCTTCTTGCGGTCGCGATCGACCTTTTCTACCCACACCTTGACCGTGTCGCCGACGCGCACCACGTCGCTCGGGTGCTTGACAAAGCGATTGGCCAGCTTGGAGATATGCACGAGGCCGTCCTGGTGCACGCCCACGTCGACGAACGCGCCAAAGTCGACGACGTTGCGCACCGTCCCCTTGAGCTCCATGCCGGGTTCCAGGTCGTCGATGGAAAGCGCCGAGCGGCTAAAGACCACCTCGGGCGCGTCGTCGCGCGGGTCGCGGCCGGGCTTCTTGAGCTCGTTGACGATGTCGATGAGCGTGAGGGTGCCGCAGTTCAGGTCACTTGCCAGCGCCGAGATACTGCCCAGACGGCGCTCGATGTCGGGCACGCCGCCGCGGCTGAGCTCGCTGGCTTTAACGCCGGCGCGTTCCAGGACGGACGTGGCCACCTCGTAGCTCTCGGGGTGGACGCTCGTCGCGTCGAGCGGGTTCTTGCCGCCGCTGATGCGCAGGAAGCCCGCGGCGTTGAGGTATGCCTTGGGTCCTAGTTTGGGGACCTTCTTAAGCTGGCGGCGATCGGTAAAGGCACCGTTTTCCTCGCGGTAGGCCACGATGTTTTTGGCCACGCTCGGCGTGATGCCCGATACGTATCCCAGCAGGCTTGCGCTCGCGGTATTCACGTCGACGCCCACGCGGTTGACGACGTCCTCCACCACATGGCCCAGGGTGCGCGAAAGCTCGGCCTGGTCAAGGTCGTGCTGGTACTGGCCAACGCCGATGGACTGGGGCGGGATCTTGACGAGCTCTGCCAGCGGGTCCTGTAGACGGCGGCCCAGGCTCATGGCGCCACGCACGGTGACGTCCAGATCGGGATACTCCTGGCTGGCGAGCTCGGAGGCGGAGTACACCGATGCGCCGGCCTCGTTGACGATGGTGTATCGCAGCTCAGGCGCCTGCTCGGCGATGAACTCCGAGACGACTTCCTCGGTCTCGCGGCTGGCGGTGCCGTTGCCGATGACGATGGTGTTGACGCTGTCCTTTTTGACGAGGCGGGCGAGCTCGCGCTTGGTGCCGGCGACGTCGTGGCGCGGCTTGGTGGGATAGACCACGCCGTGGTCGAGCAGCTTGCCGGTCTCGTCCATGACGGCGACCTTGCAGCCGGTGCGGTAGCCCGGATCGAGCGCGAGCACGCGGGCGCCGCGCACGGGGCGTGCCGAGAGCAGGCCCTCGAGATTCTTGGCAAAGACATTGATGGCCTCGGTCTGCGCACGGACGGTGAGTTTGGCGCGGGCCTCGCGCTCCAGCGAGGGGGCCATGAGGCGCTTGTAGCCGTCGGCGATGGCGGCGTCAAAGACGGGCGCGAAGACGCCCTGGCGTCGGGGCCAACGGCTGCCGAGGCGTGCCGTGGCGGCGGCGCCGTCGACGTTCACGCGCACGCGGAGCTTGCCCTCGCGCTCACCGCGGTCGATAGCCAGCACGCGGTGGTTGGGTATACGGCGCAGCGGCTCATCATAGCTGTAGTACGGCTCGTAGGGGGTCTTCTCGGTGGGGTCGGTGGCCTCGACGACGATGTCTGCGGTGTTTTGCGTAAAGGCACGCAGGTCGGCGACGTTCTCGGGGTCCTCGGCCACCGTCTCGGCCACGATGTCCGCCGCGCCGGCGAGCGCCTTTTCGGGCGTGTCGAAGCCGGCCTCCTCATTGACGTATGCTGCGGCGGCGTCGAGCGCACTGCCCTTGGCCGAGGCCTGCATGATGATCATGTTGGCGAGCGGCTCCAGGCCGGCTTCGCGGGCCTTCTGCGCGCGAGTCATGCGCTTTTTGCGGTAGGGCTTGTAGAGGTCCTCGACACGCTGGAGCTGCGTGGCCTCGCGAATCTGCTGCTCGAGCTCGGGCGTGAGCTTGCCCTGGGCGTCGATGAGCAGAATGACGTCCTCTTTGCGCTGTTCAAGATTGCGCAGGTAGGACAGGCGCTCGTCGAGTGCGCGCAGGGCGACGTCGTCCATGCCGCCCGTTGCTTCTTTGCGGTAGCGCGAGATAAAGGGGATGGTGTTGCCCTCGTCGATGAGCTTGACGGCTGCCTCGATGTTGGCGGCCTTAAGGTTGAGCTCGTGGGCGAGCTGGGCGATAAGATCCATGGGACTCCTTGCGTTTAAGGTGCGTTTGCAGCACAGGGCTACCAAGGATACCACCCGTTTCAAAAGACTGTTTTGGGCCCTCGCCACGAAAACGACCTATCTACTACGTTTGAACCGTATGGGTCGACCATCCCCCGGTTTTCAGAAAATACGCAAGCCGTCTACCTGCGCTTTTGATTTTAGGAAATATGGCATGGTTGAG
Organism: Collinsella sp.; assembly: GCA_048195375.1. Lineage (GTDB taxonomy): Bacteria > Actinomycetota > Coriobacteriia > Coriobacteriales > Coriobacteriaceae > Collinsella. The sequence continues at coordinate 41,516 of DBFADZ010000011.1, read as the reverse complement.
GGTGATTGGCTAAACGTAGTAGATAGGCCCATTTCGTGGCGAACGAATCAGGCTGAGGTGCAAAATGGCCCCCGTCTCAGAAAAATCGTCGGCAAGGTAGCAAAATGCCCCGCGGGCAGGAGGCTGCTCGCGGGGCAAAGAAGAGGGGCTTATTGGTGGCGGACCGAGGGGTTCGGCATGGGGTTTGCCGCGGTCGCTCTTAAGGCATTACAGCTCGACGAGCTGGCCGGTCTCGGCGGCCTCCTTGATGGCGTTGAGAAGCGTGAGCGTCTTGACGTTGTCGGCGGGGGTTACGACGGGCTCGACCTCGCGGCGGACAACCTTCACAAAGTGCTTGAGCTGCATCTTGTGTGGCAGTGCCGAGTCGACAGCCGGAATCTCCATCTGCAGCGGCTTGTGCCAGTTGGAGGCGCCGTCGTAGGAGAACTGGTGCAGGCGGGGCAGCGACAGGGCGCCCTTGGTGCCGCCGATAAAGTAGGCGTCGGCGTCGAAGGGGCGGTACTGCGGATCCTCGCGAGCGGTTGCCTCCCAGTTCCAGGGGCTGGCGGTGGCGTCGGAGATGGTCATGCTTGCGAGCGCGCCATCGGCAAAACGGACGTTGACCACGGCGGAGTCCTCGGTCTCAAAACCGCGGGCGGCGCTGGACTGCATACCCTGGACGGCAACAGGCTCGCCCAGCAGATAGCGGAGCAGGTCGACGTCGTGAACCAGGTTGACCAGGATCGGGCCGGCACCCTTCTTGCGGCGCCACTCGACATCGAAATACTCGTCATTCTTATAGATCATGTAGTGGAAGCTCGACACGGTGAGCTTGCCCAGCTCGCCGGACTCGATGATCTCCTTGGCCTTGTTGACGAAGGGGTTGTGGCGACGGTGCTGACCTACGAGCACGGGCACGCCGGCGGTCTCGGCCTCGGCGGCGAAGGCCTGGGCATCCTCGAGATCGTTGGAGATCGGCTTTTCGATCAACGGCACGATATTGCGCTTCACAGCCTCGCGGGCAACGCCCAGGTGCAAGTCGTTGGGGGTGGCGATAATGACGGCCTCGGGTTTGACCTCGTCCATCATCTGGGCGGGATCGGTGTAAAACGGCACGCCGGCGGCCTCGGCCGTGGCGCGAGCGCCCTCAAAGGCGTCGGCGATGGCGACGAGTTCGGCCTCGGGTTCCTCGGTGACAAAGCGGATGTGGTTGCGGCCCATGGCGCCGGCGCCGATAACGGCAATGCGGACGGGGTTGAGCTCAGACATTTCGACTCCTTAATACTGGTGACCGGTGGGATGCGACAAAGGGGCTGTCCCTTTGTCGCATCGGTAAAACTAGGCGGACTACTTCTTGCTGTCGGAGACCATCATGTAGACGGTGAGCACGACGGCGATGGCGGCGATCACAATGGCGCCGTAGAAGGACTGCTGGTAGGCGGCGCTGCCGGCCTCGGCGTGATACAGCACGGCGGTGATGGGCTGGCTGATCCAGGTGGAAGCGGCATAACCCAAAAACATGATGCCGTAGTTGACGCCGATGTTGCTGGTGCCAAAGGCGCCACCGGTGAGCGGCGGGTAGATGACGAGCAGGGCGCCAAAGCTAAAGCCGAGCAGGGCGAGCGCCACAAAGAACATGCTCTGCGTAAAGCTCATCGACATGATGACGAGTGCGACGATGGTGACGACAAGGCTGATGAGCAGCGACTTATAGGCGCCGAGCTTGTCGATGATCTGGCCAAAGGACAGACGGCCGACCAGGTTGGCGCAGGTGTTGACGGAGACGACCACGCCGCCGAGGGCGACGGCCGCGGCGCTCGTGGGGTCGGCGAAGAGCTGGACGGCGGCGATGGAGGCAACCTTGCCCACGAGCAGGGTGCCCGCGGTGGCGGCAAAGGCGAAGGTGACGATGAGGACCCAGAAGCGCGGGGTCTTGACCATCTCGCCCGGGGTGAGGTCGCCGAAGGTGCCGGCATGTGCGCCACCCTTGGGGGCCTCGAAGCCCTCGGGCAGCCAGCCGGCCTCGGGGGCCTTCAGGAACAGGGCGGAGGCGGCGATTGTCACAAAGAAAATGACGCCGAGCGCCTTAAGGGCGCCAAAGATGCCCAGGCTCGGGATGAGCAGCGAGGCGAGCACCGGGGACAGCACGGCGGGGCCGGCGGTCGAAGCGGCCAGGGTGATGCCGGAGGCGAGACCCTTCTTGTCGATGAACCACTTTTGGCCGGTGGTGAGCGCCGGGTTGTAGCCCAGGCCGTTGCCGATGGCGGCGACGAGCGAGAACCACAGGTAGAACTGCCACGGCTCGGTGACGGTACCGGACATGAACCAGCCCAGGCCGTAGCACACGGCGGCGGCGATCACGACGTTGCGCGGGCCGATCTTATCGGAGATGCGGCCGGCGAAGATGCCCGTCACGGCCATGATGGTCTGAAAGACCGGGAAGGCCCAGGTAAGAGCGCTGGACCACTCGGGGTAGACGGCGAGCAGGTTCTTGCTCACGACGGAATACAGCGCGATGGAGCTGATGAAGAACATGGTGACGCACGCGGCGGAAAGCACGACAGCGCGACCCTTGTTGGAGTTGGTGGAAGCCATTGGACTCTTTCTAATCGATACGGGGGAGGAACAGGCGTGTCTGCGGGTCCTCCCTGTCGGGTTGGTTTACTGGTCAGTCGGCTTGGCGACGCCGGACTCATCGGACCAGAGCTCGACACCCTTGTTCTTAAGGTAGTTGTCGGCATAGGCGCGACGGCCGCCGGGCTTGGCGGTGAGGTCGCCCATCATGTTGGAGAAGCCGCCGTCGACCTTGATGGCGTCGCCGGTGGTAAAGTCCGAGCGCTTGGACGCCAGGAACATGACGGCGTTGGCGATATCGCTGACCTCGCCGATGCGGCGCGTGGCGATCAGGCGGCTGCGGCTCTTTTCGACCTCGGGGTCGGCGTAGAAGTTGGCCGACATCGGGGTCTTAACGAAGCAAGGCTCGACGCAGTTGGAGCGGACGCCGTAGGGGCCCCATTCGGCAGCCAGCATCTTGGACATCATGTTGACGCCCGCCTTGGTGGAGCTGTACACGCCCGAGAACGTCTCGGGGGAGTGGCTGGCAACGGTCGAGATGTGCACCAGGCGACCCTGGCCGGCCTTGATCATCTCGCGACCAAAGCGCTGCGAGGTGATGAAGTAACCGGTGAGGTTGACGTTGAGCACCTGCTCCCAGTCGCTCAGCGGCAGGTCCTCCATGGCGGCGAAGCGCAGGATGCCGGCGGTGTTGACAAGGACGTCGACGCGGCCGAAGTCGGCGATGGTGGCATCGACGGCGGCCTGAACCTCGGCCTCGTCGGTGGCGTTCATCTTGTAGCCCTCGGCGTGGATGCCAAACTCGGCGGCGAGGTCGGCGGCTGCGGCCTTGACCTTCTCCTCGTCCAGGTCGAGCAGGACGACGTTGGCGCCGTTGCGGGCGAACTCGCGGCAAATCTCGACGCCCATACCGCCGAGCGCGCCGGTCACGGCGCAGACATCGCCCTCGAGCTTAAGCCAATTGCTCATAGGAACTTCCCTTCTTGTGCCTCCCGGTGGGTCGCTCCCATTAACCGACCCACGTGGTTTTCGCTGGTTATCGTATGCTTTGCATTTGCGCAGGTGAATTGCATATTTGTTAGAATGGCGTTAACCGTAGGTTTATACTGTGCGATGCAGTTTTTCTCAATCGAGCGCGTGACCTGCCAAAACGACCCCCTGTGGCGCCATGCGTTCACAGGCGCGAAAACGGGAGATTGACGTGTACGATCGACGACTCGAGGCCATATCGGCCGCCGCGGAGCTGGGAAGCTTCTCACGTGCGGCGGCAAAATTGCGCGTGTCGACCCCGGCGCTCGTCAAACAGGTGTCGGGTTTCGAGGCCGAGTTTGGCATCACGTTGTTCGAGCGCTCGCATTCGGGTGTTAAGGTGACGCCGGCGGGCGCTCTGCTGGTGGACGACGCGCGCTCGATCATGCGGCAGTCCGAGGACGCGCTGCGCCGCGCCCGACGCGCGGCGGGCGATGGCGGTGCCGTGCGTCTGGGTGTGTCGATGATGTGCCCGGGGCGCCAAACGCTGTCGATGTGGTCGGGCGTACACGAGCTGGAACCGTCGCTGCGATTTGAGATCGTGCCGGTAAGCGACCTCTATGACGAGCGCGAGACCGTCATGCGCAGCCTCGGTCGTGAGGTCGATGTGGTGCAGTCGAGTTTTTCGACCCCGCGCTGGGGTGACGCCTGCCAAAAGCTCCGCATTGTCAACGTGCCGTTTTATATCGACCTGCCGCGCACGAGCCCGCTGGCGCGCAAGAATCGCATTACGGTCGCCGACTTGGAGGGTATGCGTCTGCGCGTGCTCCGCCACGGCAACGACGCTATGGACAGCCTGCGTATCGATCTTTTGGCAGACGGCGGCGTGGACGTGATCGATGTGGATAGCTTCGACTTTGCGCTCTTTAACGAGGCGGAGGAAAAGGGTGACGCGGTGCTCACCTGCGGCGCATGGTCGGGGGTGCACCCGGCCTTTGTGGGCGTACCGTTCCTGTGCGGCCGCGAGGTGCCGGTCTTTTTGCACTATCCGCTCGAGCCGACCCTCCAAGTACAAAAATTCATCAACGCCATGGCACAACTTCTCAAATAGCCAAAAGAGTCCCGTCCCAAATTAGCTACCCTTTGCTACGGGTTTAGCGGTCCTCGCGTCGCGGCCCGGCTGCCTCGGCTGTCTTTACGCGGTTCTTGTCGATGTACATGTTTTTGTCGGCCTGAGAAAAGAGTTCACGCATCGTAGGCGGTTCATCAAAATCACTGGAAAGCGCGTAGCCCACCGCATAGCTGATAGGCATGTCGGGGTGAGCCCCGGAATACTCGTTCACGTTCGCGCGAATCCGAGCGAGACAGGATTCCACAGCGGCTCGGTCGGCATCCCACAGCACCGCGATAAACTCATCGTCGCCGTCGCGACCCACAAAGCACGTCTCCGACGCCACACTTCCCAGTTGTTGGGCAAAAGAGCGAATGTATTCATCGCCCTTCTCATGGCGAAGTTGTTATTGACCATATGCAGATTGTTAAGGTCGAAGACGCACACCGCAACGGGCGCCTCCGCGGAGACAGGCTGCTCCTGCCCCAAGATCTCCTCGCACTTGTTCTTATTGGGCAGTCCCGTGGCTTCGTCGAGATAGACTTTGTTCTGCAGTTCGCGATTGAGCGCGGCAGTTCGCACCGCGCGAACAAGTTCGACCGCAAAGGTCGCCACCAAGCCCATGATGTCGATGATCACCAGGCCCTCGAGATAGTTGAGCGCCGACGCCTTCTCCTGAGAGTAGTCCTCTGCGAGTCGCGTAGCATCGTCGCAAATGCCAAAGAACTCCTCGCTCATGGAGATGATGTCGGTGTTCTCATAGCCGACTTCGCGCACGCGGATGATCTCGGTGCAAAGCTCATCAAAATAATTTGCAAGCTCGGTCATTTTTGCCTGATACTCATCGTCGTCGAGACGGACGAGGTTGAGGTCGTCACTTCTGTAACGCAAACCGTTGATGTATGAATCCACGGCTTTGAGCAGGTCATCTTGAGGCTGGCCCGCATCCTCGAGCTTAACGATTCGCTGCGTGGTACCGCGCACCAGACCGGCGTAGTTGACCACACGCGCCGTGCCCTGGATATCGGAGACGAGCAGCATAACATTGATGAAGAAGAAGATGAGAACTGCCGTGAGCACCATCATGAGCAGGCGCACCGCCTGGCCGGCCTTCTTGGCGACAGAAGTATTCACAAGTTCACTCCCCTAAATGACAAAAGAACAGGTAGCACGCAGTGTGCTGAAATTCATGGGTGGTTAACTCTACCATATGGGCCAGCAGCCTCAAACTGCAGCAGACGCTCGTCCAAATTGGCGTGACGCTTGCCTTGTTGTTCTTGACCTGGCCGCGCTATCGGACATGCTTCTGGTCTTGGATCACCATGGGAAAGCTCATCCCGTTTTGTGCGTCTAGAGTGGGATGCGGCTTCCCAAAGGTGCCGTTAGGGGAAATCACATCCCGGTTTACCCCCTTGAAATGGGATGCCGTTTCCCGGAGGGGGTCCAGCGGGAAACGGCATCCCATTTTGGGCCCGAAAAGTGGGATACGGTTTCCGGCCGGCATGAAAAAGCCTCCGCAGCTCGTGTGGCTGCGGAGGCTTTATTCGTTGCGGTGCATTGTGTTTGGGTCGTTGAGATGAGTCGATTTGCCGCTCATTCGTCGGGCATTGACCTTAGGGTCATGCCCGACGAATGAGCGGCAAATCGGCCATCTCGGCGAGCCGAACTACTCCAGCTCAAACGCTCCGGTATAGAGCTGGTAGTAATACCCGCGCTTGGCGATCAGCTCGTCGTGGTTGCCGCGCTCGATGATGCGGCCGTGATCCAGACAGATGATCGCGTCGGAGTTGCGCACGGTGGACAGGCGGTGCGCGATGACAAACGTCGTGCGGCCCTCCATGAGCTTGTCCATGCCGGCTTGCACGATGGCCTCGGTGCGGGTATCAATGCTCGACGTGGCCTCGTCCAGGATCATCGCCGGCGGATCGGCGACGGCGGCGCGTGCGATCGAGATCAACTGGCGCTGGCCCTGCGACAGCTGCGCGCCGTTGCCGGTGAGCATGGTGTCGTAGCCGTCGGGCAGGCGGGTGATAAAGTCGTTCGCGCCCGCGAGCTTGGCCGCCGCGATGCACTCCTCGTCGGTGGCGTCCAGGTTGCCGTAGCGGATGTTGTCCATCACGGTGCCGGTGAACAGGTTCACGTCCTGCAGCACAACGCCCAGCGAGCGGCGCAGATCGGCCTTGCGGATCTTGTTGACGTTGATGCCGTCGTAGCGGATCTTGCCGTCGGCGATGTCGTAGAAGCGGTTGATGAGGTTGGTGATGGTCGTCTTGCCGGCACCGGTGGCGCCGACAAACGCGACCTTCTGGCCCGGCTTGGCAAACACGGACACGCCGTGCAGCACCTCGTGGTCGGGCGTGTAGCCAAAGTCGACGTTGTCCATGACCAGGTCGCCGCGCAGCGGCACGTACTCGATCTCGCCGGTTGCGCGGTGCGGATGTTTCCACGCCCACATGCCGGTGTGGTGGTCGGCCTCCTCGAGCTGCCAGGTGTCGGGGTTCACCTGAGCGTTGACGAGCGTCACATAGCCTTCGTCGGCTTCGGGCTCCTCGTCGATGAGCTCAAAGATACGGTCGGCGCCGGCGAGGCCCATGACCACGGCGTTGATCTGCTGCGAGATCTGGCCGATCTGTCCGCAGAACTGCTTGGTCATGTTGAGGAACGGCACCACGACGGCGATGGACAGTGCCATGCCCGAGATGCTCAGGTTGGGCACGCCCAGCGCCAGGAAAATGCCGCCTGCCAGTGCGACCAGCACGTAGAGCAGGTTTCCCAGGTTCATAAGGATGGGCATGAGGATGTTGGCGTACATGTTGGCCTTCTGCGAGACCTCGAAGAGCTTTTCGTTGCGCTCGTCAAAATCGGCTTCGGCGGCAGACTCGTGGCAGAATGCCTTGACGACCTTCTGGCCGTTCATGACTTCCTCGATATGGCCCTCGACCACGCCGAGCTCGGTCTGCTGCGCAATAAAGAAGCGCGCGGAGTTGGAGCCGAGCAGCTTGGTCATAAAGGTCATAAAGACGACGCCGGCCACGATGACCAGGCACATCCACACGCTGTAGTACAGCATGATAAAGAACACCGTGACGATGACGATGGTCGTCATGAGCAGGTTGGGCAGCGACTGGCTGATCATCTGGCGCAGCGTGTCGATGTCGTTGGTGTAGTGGCTCATGATGTCGCCGCGCTGGTGCGTGTCGAAGTAGCGAATCGGCAGGTCCTGCATGCGGTTGAACATCTTCTCGCGCAGCTTCTCGAGCGAGCCCTGCGTGACGATGGCCATGGCGCGGTTCCAGAACAGCGAGGACAGGATGCCGACGCCGTAGATGCAGGCGAGGGTGGTCACGAGCTGTGCAATCTTGGGCTCTGCGGCTTCCCAATCGCCCGACTGCCACGATTCGCTAATAATCTGCAGGGCGCTCTGAAGGAAGGTCGCGCCGATGGAGTTGATGATGGCGCAGAGCACCACGCCGACGACGACGAGGGGCAAAAGCACGGGGTAGAAGCCAAAGAGCGTCTTGATGAGGCGCGACATGGTGCCGCCCTTGCGGTTGAGCGCGCGCTCGGCAGTAGTTGCCTTACTCATGTGCCTCGCCTCCTTCCTGGGTCTGGGCTTGCGTTGCGGATGCCTCGGTATTGGCCTCGACGGCCCCTTCGCCCTCGGCAGACATCTTGTTTTGCGAGGTAAAGGTCTCGCGGTAGATCTCGCTCGTCTTGAGCAGCTCGTCGTGGTTACCGATCTGCGCGATACGGCCGCCCTCCATGACGATGATGCGGTCTGCGTCCTGCACGGAGCTAATGCGCTGGGCGATGATGAGCTTGGTCGTGTTGGGCAGATAGCTTGCCAACCCTGCGCGGATCTTGGCGTCGGTCTTGGTGTCGACGGCGCTGGTGGAGTCGTCCAAGATCAAGATCTTGGGGCGACGCAGCAGGGCACGCGCAATGCACAGGCGCTGCTTCTGACCGCCCGAGACGTTGGAGCCGCCCTGCTCGATCCAGGTGTCATAGCCCTTGGGGAAGCCATCGACAAACTCGTCGGCGCAGGCCAGATGTGCCGCCTCGCGGACCTCTTCGTCGGTGGCGTTCGGGTCGCCCCAACGCAGGTTCTCGGCAATCGTGCCGCTAAACAGCACGTTTTTCTGCAATACCATGGCCACTTGGTGGCGCAGAGCGTCCAAGTCGTAGTCGCGCACATCCACGCCGCCCACGCGCACGGTGCCTTCGGTGGCGTCGTACAGGCGGGCGATGAGGTTTACAAGCGTGGACTTGGCCGAGCCGGTGCCGCCGATGATGCCGATGGTCTCGCCGCTCTTAATGTGCAGGTCGATATTGTCGAGTGCCTGGCGTTTCGCATGCGCGGAATACTTAAAGCTCACGTGGTCAAAGTCGATGGAACCGTCGGCAACCTCGAGCACGGGCTCGGCGGGATCGGCGATCGTGGGCTCGGCGGCCAGCACCTCGGTAATGCGGTGTGCCGATTCGTCGGCCATGGTCACCATGACAAAGATCATCGACAGCTGCATCAGGCTCATAAGGATCTGGAAGCCATAGGTAAAGATCGAGGAGAGCTGGCCCACGTCGAACAGGGTGCCCTGGCTCGTGATGATGAGCTTGGAGCCCAGGTAGATGATGACGACAAACGCGCCGTTGACGCAGATGTTCATCATGGGGTTGTTAAAGGCAAGCAGCTTCTCGGCGCGGGTGAAGTCCATTTGGACGTCGCGCGCGGCGGTCGCGAACTTCTCCTTCTCAAAGTCTTCGCGCACATAGCTCTTAACTACGCGCATGCCGGTGACGTTTTCCTCGACGGACTCGTTAAGGGCGTCGTACTTGTGGAACACGCGCGAGAAGATGGGGCGCACCTTAAAGATGATAAAGAACAGCCCAAAGCCCAGCAGCGGAATGATGACCAGGTAGACCATGGCGACGCTGCCGCCCATGATAAATGCCATGGTAAAGGCGAAGATCAATACCAGCGGCGCGCGCACGGCGATACGGATGATCATCATAAAGGCCTGCTGCACGTTGTTGATATCGGTGGTCAGGCGCGTGACGAGCGAGGAGCTCGAGAACTCATCGATGTTGGCAAAGCTGAACGTCTGGATTTTGTAGAACAGGTCGTGACGCAGGTTCTTGGCGAACCCGCAGCTCGCATGGCTGCAGGTGACGCCGGCCGCGGCGCCAAAAGCAAGCGACGTCAGCGCGATGAGCACCAAAAAGCCTGCGGTGGGAAGCATCTCGGCTACGGTAGCGCCGTCTTTGATGGCGTCGATCAGGTTGGCGGTGATAAATGGAATCAGCATCTCGCAGAGCACCTCGCCAAGCACGAGCAGCGGCGTGGCAACGGTGACCTTCATATAGTCGCGGATGCTTCCCATGAGGGTTTTAATCATCCAGTTCCTCCCAGGTTACACGGATTTTCTCGAGCATTTCGGCGAGCTGCTCGCGCTCGTCGTGGGTGAGCGCGCTAAAGGCCTGCTCTCTAAAGCGGATGCGGGCTGCCTGCTCAACGCGGGCCTTTTCCCATCCCGCATCGGTCAAGCGGATGGTGAGCTGCCGACGGTCTTTGGGATTGCGACTGCGCTCGATAAGACCGCCCAGTTCGAGCTTGGACAGAATCTCGGAAAGGGACCCCGGCTTGAGATCGAAGTGCATGCCGAGCTCCTGTTGGGACAGCTCGCCGGTCGGCTGCTTGGCGAGTAAGCAGACAATAGGCGCCTTGCCAGATATGCCGCCGCCGTGAAAATGCATGTAATGGCCGCAAAACCCCAGCCCATTGAGGATTCGCTTGGCGAGACGGTCTTTGTCGGACTGGGTCTCGGGCTCGTCTGCTGGCCGTGAGGGGTCGCCGCCGGGTTCATGCGGATAGGCGAGTGGTTCAACACACATATCTAAGCTTCGCTCCTTTCTTTAGTTACGTAGTGGAATTGTTTTGTGCCTAACCAATTTAGGAGCGTGAGAAATCAATGTCAAGGTACCAAACTAGTGGTTACGCGGTTTTACCAAACCTATTGGTTCCGCCGTTCTAACGAACGGCGGACCAGCCGACGCTGCGCGGGCCGCATTTGGACAATCTGACGTTCAACTTCAAGGGCGCGACCAGAAGGTCAGCGCCCTTTCGTTTCACGTCACCTTGTCTCAAATGCGACCCGCTCGCTGTCGCTGCCAAAACATCGGCGTTGCCCTTGTTGGGTTAGTCGTTGGGGACGTTCTTGTTTGACTAGTCATTTAAGAACGTCCCCAATGACTAACTTCCTCCTTCCCGTAACCTTTCCGCAACAATGTGGCCTCCGCGGCGCCAGCGCCCGTTCACAACGTCCCCTGCGCTACACTTAGTCGCACTGTGACGCTGTTGCGCCGTGCCCGAACCAAGGGAGACTCTCATGAAGAACACTCAGCTGCTGCTGATCAACGATATGTGCGGCTACGGCAAGGTCGCGCTCTCCGCCATGCTGCCGGTGCTGTCGCACATGGGCTATCGCATCCACAACCTGCCGACGGCGCTGGTGTCCGATACGCTCAACTATCCCAAGTTCTACATCCATGACACCACCGAGTACGTGCGCCAGAGCCTCGCTATCTGGGAGGAGCTCGGGTTTGAGTTCGACGCCATCTCCACCGGCTTTATCGTGACCGAGGAAGAGACGCGCATCATCTCGGACTTTTGCCACCGCCGTGCGCAAAAGGGCACCAAGGTGTTCGTCGACCCCATCATGGGCGACAACGGCAAGCTCTACGCCGGCGTGCCCGAGTCCACGATCGGTCTCATGCGCAGCCTACTCGAGTGCGCCGACTATGCGGTGCCAAACTACACCGAGGCGTGCCTGCTCACCGATACGCCCATTGCCGAGCAAATCACGCCCGATGAGGGCCGCGCTCTCGTGGATGCCGTGCGTGCCCTGGGCGCCAAGTCGGTGGTCATTACGAGCGCTGTGGTCGACGGTGCGAATGCCGTCATCGGTTACGACCATGTGGCGGGGGAGTACTTTACGATTCCCTTCGACCTGATCCCGGTCTACTTCCCGGGCACGGGCGACACGTTCTCGGCGGTGCTCGTCGGCCGCGTTATGGCCGGTTGGAGCCTGCAGCGCGCGACGAGCGATGCCATGCGCGTGGTAGCCGAGCTTATCGAGCGCAATGCCGACCAAGAGGACAAGTCCGCCGGCCTGCCCATCGAGGCCTGCCTGGATGTGATTGACCATGAGTAACGCCGACGAGAGCGGCACCGAGGCAGCGGGCGAGAACAAGCCGCTCGGTGCCCCGCGCGGCAAGCGCCCACGTATTCGCATTAGCTGCGTGGACCAGCTGGGCACATGCCGCTGCCATCACGGGCACAAGCCGGGTGACGTCTTCGACTTCGACCGCGATCGCGGCAAGATGTGCGCCATGGCCTGCCATGTGGGCTTTCCCTATATCGATATCCTGCGCTATGGCGGAACCGTGCCTGGCAACGAGCCTGGTACGGCAAAGTTCTGCTGCCCCGAGGTCGATACGCTGAACGTCTGGCTCGCCGAGGTTGTCGACGAGTAATCGAGCGAATCAATCGAGCGAGGTTTTTCTCCCTCAATAATAACGAGCGTGGATTTTCTCCCGTTTAGAGCGCGCTTGAACGCTCAAAGTGGGAGATCATCCACGCTCGTTTTATGCCGATGGCGTGGCACGTGCGTCCGCGTGCTCGCTTGCCTATAACTGCTCGAGCATAGCGGTGCAGCCGGCGAGCACATCGCGGTAGGTGGCATCGAAGTTGCCGGTGTACCAGGGATCGGCCACGTCGCCGGGACGATCGGTCCAATCGAGCAGGCGCGAGATCTTGCTATCGGGATCGCTGCCAAAAATGCGACGCAGACCGCGCGCGTTCTCGGCATCCATATAGACAATGTGGTCCCAGTCACCATACTCCGCGCGACGCACCTGACGTGCACGATGTACGACGACGGGAATCCCGACCTCGCGCAGCTTGGCAACGGTACCGTGGTGTGGCGGGTTGCCGATCTCCTCGGTCGACGTTGCAGCGGAATCAATGACAAACTCCGTCTCGCGTCCAGCGCGGCGCACCAGCTCGGTAAACACGGACTCAGCCATCGTCGAGCGGCAGATGTTCCCATGACAGATAAACAGTACGCGTTGCATATGCGGTTTCCTTTCGATCGCCATCATCGAGCTCGAGTATCGCATCTACGCCTGCACCCTCGCCCGCTTGCGCTCCCAGCGAGCCAGCTTAATCGTCACCAGCGTGAGCACCCAGGCCACAAGCGAGAACGCGGCTCCCACTGCGCCCACGTACGCAATGCCAACGCTGCTTACCACGGCGCCGCCTACTGCGGTGCCAAACGAGATGCCAACGTTAAACGCCATGGGCTCAACCGAACTTGCGAGTACCATCGACTTGGGATGGCGGCTGCGTGCCACGTCCATAAAGTGCGTGATGCACGACACCGAGAACAGGTACATGAGCAGCGCCAAGCTAAAGACAAAGACCAGCGCGAGCGGCATGGTGCCGCCCACAGCAAACAGTCCGAGTAGCGCCGCAGCCTGCAGCACAAACGTCACAAGCAGCGCCTTCATGCCAAAGCGCGCGTCAATCCATCCACCCAGGATGTTCGAGATCAGGCAGAACACGCCGTAGGCCATAAGCGTGGTACTGGCTTCGACCGTGCCCATGCCCAGCACCTGCTCAAGATAAGGCGTCACGTAGCCGTAGAACACATAGACCGACCCCACGCCAAACAAAAAGATGAGCATGCCGGTGATGATGCTCGGCTCGCGTAGCAGACCCGCCTGCTCGCGAAAGGTGGCAGGCTCGTCGGTTTGCCCAGCGCGCGGCATAAACGCCACAAGCGCTCCGCAGATCAGAACGGCAAAGGTCAGCGTGCCGTACATGGCCACGTGCCAATCGAGCGTGTCGGCCACAAACTTGCCGATCGAAGTGACAAAGACCATTGCCACGGAAAACGCACCATATACCACCGAGATGGCAAGCGAAGTTTGCTGCGGAGACAGCAGCTCGGGGATGTACGTCACGCCCACGGCGAGCAGTGCGCCCGAGACGGAGCCCAGGACAATGCGCGAGATAAACAGCACCTGGAAGTTGGGCGCCAACGCCATCACCAGGTTGCCGAGCACAAAGACGATGCTGTAGCACACGAGCAGCTGGTAGCGGCGGAATCGCCCCGTGCTGAGCGCAAGCACCGGCGTGGCGATAGCGTAGACGAGCGCGAACACGCTGATGAGCTGGCCCGCGGTGGCAAGCGAGATGCCGAGTTCCGTTGCCAAGTCGCTTTCGATGCCGATGACCACAAACTCCGAGCAGCCGAGCGAGAAGCCCAACAGCACGAGCAACGCCAGGCAGAGCTTGGTGCGCGCGGGGGAGAGCGCGGCGGCGGTTGACTTACTTTTAGGCGTGGTTGCGGCGGTCAAGGTTGTCACTCCAATGTCGCATTGATAAGCGGGATTCAATCCCTGCAACTCTAACAGAATGCGACAAAGGGGCAGTCCCTTTGTCACATTGCGCTGCCGGCCAGTCGCCCAAACCGTCACAACATTCGATGAAAATCTCGAAATCGAAGAAAAGCGTCGAATGTTGTGACGGTTTTCCTGTCTGTGCCGGCGAGCTCCAGCGCCGTCTGGGGGTATAAAGCTAGCAAGTGTTTATTTGCGAGGCCTAAGGGGCGCCCCGTATGGATATCGATAACTTTGAATGGTGGTATAGCGAGGGTGAGGCTCCGGACGAGGAGTGGGACGAGCCCGCGCCGCGTGGCGTGTCGAGCGACGAGGACGAGACCGGCAACGACGTCGCCGCCGACTCGGACGCCGCCCTCGATCCCGTCGAGCCCCTGACCTTCGAACAAGCTTGGGCCCAGGCCGAGGCAGACGAGGCCAAGGCCGACGCTACGGCCACGCTCGGCGAGCCAGCCGACATGTCGATCTCGCCGGCAAAGACCCCGCAGCCGCGCCACACTATCGATCCCGACAGCACGGCATCCTTCAGCATTCTCGACGTGCCCTCGCAGGGCGCTCAGGCGCCCGCACCCACACGTCGCCCCAATCTGTCTCGCGAGGAAGATGCAGGACGCCGCTCGCCGCTCGGCCCCATCCTTATCGCCTTTATGGCCGGCGTTATCGCCTGCTCGGTAATTGGAAACGTCTGGAGCCATGTCGAGCAGCAGCGAAAAGACGCCGCCAAGGTCGAGATGTCTGTCGAGCAATCGCTCGGCCGCACGCGCTCGGTACATGTGTCGGTCGAGGTCAAGGACGGCGCGACGTGGGACACCGCGCGCGGCGACAGCCAAATGCTCATCCACATCGTGGGGCGCACGCTCAAAGGGCAGACGATTGACGAGTATCAATACGTCAATTCCGCTGGTGACGGCATCGAGCTCAAGCCTGGCGACTACGAGCTCACGGTCGATGAACCGCCCGTCGCCACCGACGGCACGCGCTTCCGCGCCTCAAAGCGCATGGTTCCCGTGACCTTTAACTCACAGGCGCCCGACACGGTCGACACCACACCGCAGGGCGGGTTCGACCTTTACGTAGATACCCAGTAGGCGCTCGCCGCTCATTCCGCTATGGCTACTCAATAATCGCCTGCCGTCCCGTCCCACCGCCAAGAGTGGGACAATAGCCCTCGACACTATTGTTTACTTTTGGAGGAAGTAGCATGTCTACCGTCACTACCATCAAGCGCGGCGGCCTCACCGCGGCCATCGATTCCATGGGCGCCCAGCTCACGAGCCTTGCTCTCAACGGCAACGAGTATCTGTGGCAGGGCGACCCCGCCTTTTGGGGTAAGCACGCGCCCATTCTGTTCCCCATCGTGGGCTCACTGCGCAACAACACGGCAACGTCTGCGGCTGGCACCTGCGAGATGCCGCGCCACGGCCTCGCGCGCATCGTCGAGCACAAGCTAGTCGAGGTTTCGGAGGACGGCTCCTCGGTAACGTACGAGATCACCGATGCGCCCGAGTCGCTCAAGGCCTTTCCGTTCCACTTTAAGCTCAACATGACCTATGCCCTGACCGGCGACGCCATCCTCACGCAGACCTTTGCCGTCACCAATACCGGCGACGTGGACCTGCCGTTCTCGGTGGGCGGCCACCCCGCGTTTAACGTACCGGCTCCCGGTGCCGAGGACGAGGCATTCGAGGATTACGAGCTGGCGTTTACCGAGGCTTGGACTAACGAGGCTCCCATCATCACGCCCGACGGTCTTATGACGTTCGAGGGCAGCTACAAGGCTCCCAATAACTCGGACGTGCTGCCCATCACGCATCGCAGCTTCGATAACGATGCCATCATGTTCACCGATACCCCGGGCTCCACGCTTACGCTGCGCGGTCGCAAGTCGGGCCACGGCGTCAAGATCGACTTTGAGGGCTTTAAGTACATTGGCGTGTGGTCTGCCGCCAACGACGCTCCGTTTGTGGCGCTCGAGCCCTGGACCGGTCACACCACCATGGACACCGAGGACGATGTCTTTGAGCACAAGGCCAACACCATCACCCTGGCCCCCGGCGCTACCGATAAACGCAGCTTTAGCGTCACCTTGCTCTAGAGGTTCCGCCGCTCGGTCGATGCCGCGCGCCGTCCAGAGCGATAATTTGTCATTCATAAGGCAAGGCATAGACCTTCTGGTCATGCCTTGCCTTTTTCATGCCACTTGTTCGCTCTGGACGTCGCTCGCCGGCATTGCCAAAACATCGACGTCCCCAATGACTACCGTGTGTCTATTAATTTTTCGAGCTTGTGCTGCGCCGCTGGTCGCTGGCGTATATCCTGTTACGTCGTTAGCATACGATTCAACAGGGAAGGCAGATTATGCATTCTCCCCATCAATGCGGCGCGCATACCCAGCCGATATGCAGCCGTCGCATCTTTTTGGGTAGCGCTCTCGCTGCGAGCGCTTCTGTCGTCGCCGGCACACTTGCCGGTTGCCAGCGCCCCTCCACGCTGGAAGTAGTTCAGCCCACGACGGGCGGCGGTCGCGACGACCTGTCCGATTCCGTGATCGGCAAGGACAAGATCCGCATCGGTATGGAGGCAGCCTACGCCCCGTACAACTGGCAGGTCTCCGAGGCCAGCGAGTACACCATCCCCATCGACAACGTGCAGGGCGCCTATGCCGATGGCTACGACGTGCAAATCGCCAAGATCGTCTGCAAGGCCCTCGGCGGCGAGCCCGTTGCCGTCAAACAGAGCTTCTCGGGTCTCATCGATTCGCTCAACAACGGCCAGATCGACCTCATCATCGCCGGTATGAGCGCCACGCCCGAGCGTGAGGAGTCGGTCGGCTTCTCCGACCCGTACTTCATTGGCTACTTTGGCCTGTTCGTAAAAGAGGGCTCTCCCTACCAAAACGCCACCAAGCTTAGCGACTTTAGCGGTGCCACGGTACTCGGCCAAAAGGACACCATGCTCGACACCGTCATCGACGAGATTCCGGGCGTTGTCCACAAGAACCCGGTCGATTCGGTCCCCACGGTGTTTTCGAACCTGCTGCAGGGCACCTGCGACGCCGTGACCTACAACACTGAGAACGAGAAGGGCTATATGGCCCAAAACCCGGGTATCGTGCCGATCCATTTTGCCGAGGGCGAGGGCTTTAAGCAGGAGGTCGCGGCAAACGTCGGCTGCCGCAAGGGCTCGGACAAGCTGCTTAAGCTCATCGACAAGACACTCAAGGGCATTAGCCAAGAGGAGCGCGACCAAATGTGGGACGCGTGCCTCGACCGTCAGCCGGCATAGGGAGGCAGCATGAAAACCATTAATCGCCTGGCCTCCTTTATCAAGGCCGACCACCGTTATGTATACCTGGGCACGAGCGTTATCGCGGCGCTCGGCCTGGCGTTTAGCCAGCGCAACCCCACGCCGCTGAGCTTCTTGGCCCCCACGGGCGTGTTTCAAGATTGCCTTTGGGCAATCCTGTGGGCGTGGCTCGTCGTGTCGGCGGCGGCGCTGGTCACCAAGCTTATGCACTGGAGCGACTATCGCGAAAAGTCGCCGTTCGCATCCGAGCGTTTCCGTCGTGGAGCACGTTTAGGCAGCTACGTCGTGGTCGCCATCGCGGCAGTTTTCTTTATCGACCGCTGCGTCATGTCGTTTATCGACCTGGTGCAGGTGAGCATTGTCTCGGATTCCAACCCCAGCGACTTTTTGTCGAGCCTGGTCTACATGACCTACAAGAGCGGCGACTTCTTCATTCGCGGTATCGAGATCACCATCGCGCTTGCCACCTTCGGCACCGTCATCGCATTCTTCCTGGCACTGCTCTTTGTGTTCCTGCGTATTCAGACCTTCGACCGCGTGGATAACGACCTGGTGCGCTTCTTTAAGAGTATCGGCCGCGGCTTTGCGACCATCTACTCCACCATCGTGCGCGGCACGCCCATGATGGTCCAGGGCCTGCTCATCTATTACGCGGGCTTCACCGTTTTGCGCGGCATGGGCTTCGAGACCGCTCAGGCCAACCAGATTTGGAGCACCTTCACCGCCGGCCTCGTTACCATCTCGCTCAACTCCACCGCCTACATGATGGAGGTCCTGCGCGGCGGCATCGAGTCCATCGATCCCGGCCAGGCCGAGGCGGCGCGCTCGCTGGGCCTTTCGCAGTGGCAGGCTATGCGCAAGGTCGTGTTCCCCCAGGGCATTAAAAACGCGATTCCGGCGCTCACCAACGAGCTCATCATCAACATCAAGGATTCGTCGGTGCTCTCGGTCATCGGCGTGTTTGACCTCATGTACGCCACCACCACCGTCGCCGGCGTGTACTACCGCCAGATGGAGGTCTACTGCGTGGCGCTCGTGGTCTACCTGATCCTGACGCTCGTGGCGAGCCGCCTGCTCGAGGCCTTTGGCAAAAAGCTCGGCGCCGAGGCTCCGGTCACGCTGCCCAGCTCCAACTAGGCTCAAGACGAGGAGAATTATCATGGCAGATACCGCCATTACCGGCGTTGCGGCCGCCGCACAGACCAATGAGCCGCTCATCCGCGTTGAGGGCCTGCGCAAGAGCTTTGGCTCGCTCGAGGTACTCAAGGGCATCGACCTGTCCGTTAACCCCGGCGAAGTCGTCACCATTATCGGCGCCTCGGGTTCGGGCAAGTCGACCTTCCTGCGCTGCCTCAACCTGCTCGAGACCCCGGACGCGGGCCACATCTGGTTCCACGGTCAGGACCTCACGGCCGAGCGCTGCAACATCAACAAGCTGCGTGAGGACATCGGCATGGTGTTCCAGGGCTTTAACCTGTTCAACAACATGGACGTGCTCGACAACTGCACGCTCGCGCCCGTCACGCTCAAAAAGATGAGCAAGGCCGAGGCCGAGAAGGTCGCGATGGAGCATCTGACGAGCGCGGGGCTCGAAAAGTTCGCGCACGCCGCCGTGGGTCGCCTGTCCGGTGGTCAAAAACAGCGCGTGGCCATCGCTCGTGCCCTATGTATGAATCCGCAGATCATGCTGTTCGACGAGCCGACCTCCGCACTCGACCCCGAGATCGTGGGAGAGGTGCTCGAGGTCATGCGCAAACTTGCTGCCGACGGCATGACCATGGTCGTCGTCACGCACGAGATGGCCTTTGCCCGCACCGTGTCCGATCGCGTGGTCTTTATGGACAAGGGCGTAGTGCTCGAGGACGCCGCGCCGGCAGAGCTCTTTGGCAACCCCAAGCACCAGCGTACCCGCGAGTTCCTCTCGCGTTATCTCGAGGACAAATAACCAACCGCAAGCGCTTATGTGGCAGGGCCGCTCCGGTGGGGCGGCCCTTGTCGTCACAATCGAAAGGATGTCATGGCCGAGGTTTGGCGCATTTTTGCGCATGAGGATGATTTTGCCGATATAGACGAGGCCGGCGCGTGCGAGCGCCTGGGCCGTGTGCTGTCGTTTCCGACCATCTCGAGTATGGATGCCGAGGCGGTGGACTGGCGGCCGTTCGACGACCTGCGCGCGTATATGCAGCAGGCTTGGCCGCACGTATTTACGGCGGGTAAGGTCGAGCTTATCGACCATTCGATATTGGTGACGCTTAGCGGTTCCGACCCCGCCCTCAAGCCCATTATGCTCATGGGCCACATAGACGTGGTTCCCGTGGTACCCGGCACCGAGGCTGACTGGACGCATGCCCCCTTTAGCGGACATGTGGACGACATCTACATTTGGGGTCGCGGCGCCATCGATATGAAAGACCAGGTCGCAGGCATTCTCGAGGCGGTTGAGTATGCGCTCGCGCACGGCTGGGAGCACAAGCGTTCCCTGCTGCTCGCCTTTGGTCAGGACGAAGAAACCACGCAGTACGGCGCAGGCGCCATCGGCCGCGCGCTCGAGGAGCGCGGCATTGAGCTTGAGTACCTGATCGACGAGGGCGACTACCGCATCGTTTCGGCTGCCGAGTACAGCGCGGGCGAGGGTTGGCTCATGCACGCCGACCTGGCTGAGAAAGGCTATGCCGACATTGTGCTCAAGACAAAGAGCGCGGGTGGACATTCTTCCAACCCCTACGACGGCACGTCGCTCGAGGTGCTCAGCCGTGCCATCACCGCAATCTGCGATATCGAGTGGCCGACGCGCGTGACCGACTTGCTTGCCGCCCAGCTCGTCGAGTTGGGGCTCTACACGGCTGATGAAATTGCCACCAACGGGGGTGCCATCGTCCGCGATTGCCTTGCCAGCAAGAAGCTCTATCCGCTGGTGACGACCACCTGCGCGCCCACGCAAATCGAGGGTGGCAGCACCGGCGCCAACGTAATGCCGCAGGATATGTGGGCCAACATCAACTTCCGCATGCTCGAGGGCACGAGCGTGGCCGACGTTGTGGCGCGCTGTCGCGAGGCGGTTGCCGCGGCGGGCCTTGCCGGACGTGTCGAAGTGGAGCTGGGCCCCGGCAGCTCCGAGCCCTCGCCGTCCCCGCGTGTCGGTGGTCCCGGCCTCGAGGCGGTTCGTTCCATCGCCGCCCACTATTTCCGTGATCCAAAGGGGGCGGAGGAAAACGGATCATTCGAGCCAGTGGCAATTGTGCCCTCGACCGTGATCGGTGCGACCGACGCTGCCAACTACCAGCGCATTTGCCCTGAATGCATTCGCTTCTCGGCCTTTGTGGTCGACGATGACGAGTGCGATCGCGGCGTCCACGGCACCAACGAGCGCATCACCCGCCGCGCCTACCTCCAGGGTGTCCGCTTCCTCATCGCCCTGCTCCATACGCTCTAGAATCCGACAAAGGGACTGTCCCTTTGTCAGATTCCGTGCGGGTTATATGCAGGTTTGCCTGCGCACGCTATCATGTATGGGTTAGACCGCAACTATGTACCCCATACGCGAAGGGATGCGCATGTATCTGAAGATCGACATGTTCTAGCCGGGCTTACCCCCGCAGCGGCGCCCCGCGCCCCATCAATTCTGCCGATTTTCACCTTCACGCATCTAAAGGAGTCCTGCCATGCGCGACAAGCTCGAAAAGATCATCAAGGCCTACGAGGAGCTCGAGAAGAAGCTTTCCGACCCGGCCGTCGCCTCCGATATCAAGGAGTTCACGCGTCTCAACAAGGAGTACGCGCACCAGTCCGACCTCATTGCCGCCTCGCGCGAGTACATCGGCGCGCTCGATGACATCGAGGCTGCCAAGGAAATGCTGCACGATACCACCGATGCCGATGAGAAGGAGATGCTCCAGATGGACATCTCCGACAACGAGGCCAAGCTCCCCCAGCTCGAGGAAGACATCAAGTACATGCTCATCCCGAGCGACCCCAACGACGACAAGAACACCATCGTCGAGATCCGCTCCGCCGCCGGTGGCGACGAGGCGGCCATCTTCGCCGGCGACCTGTACAAGATGTATCAGCGCTTTTGCGAGTCGCGCGGCTGGAAGACCACCGTGCTCGATTCCAGCCCCAGCGAGGCCGGCGGCTTCAAGTCCATCGAGTTCAAGGTCGAGGGCGACCGCGTCTACTCCGTTATGAAGTACGAGTCCGGCGTGCACCGTGTCCAGCGCGTCCCCAAGACCGAGTCCCAGGGCCGCATTCAGACCTCCACGGCTACCGTCGCCGTACTTCCCGAGGCCGAGGAGATCGACGTCCAGATCAACCAGTCCGACCTGCGCATCGACACCTACTGCGCCTCCGGCCCTGGCGGTCAGTGCGTTAACACTACCTACTCCGCTGTGCGAATCACCCACCTGCCCACCAACACCGTGGTGCAGTCACAGGAGCAGCGTTCCCAGATCCAGAACCGCGAGGTCTGCATGCAGATGCTGCGTGCCCGTCTGTACGAGATGGAGCTCGAGAAGCAGCAGGCAGAGCTCGGTGCCGAGCGCCAAAGCCAGATCGGCCACGGCAACCGTTCCGAGAAGATCCGTACCTACAACCAGCCCCAGGACCGCGTGACCGATCACCGCATCGGTTTCAACTCCACCTACAACGGCGTCCTTCTGGGCGATCAGCTCGGCACCGTCATCGAGGCGCTCGCCGCCGCCGAGCGAGCCGAGAAGCTGGCACAGGCTGTGTAGTGGGTTACGGCGTTTTACCAAACGCCGTAACTGCTCGACGCTGCAAACGCCCCTAAGCGGCAATCTGACGTTCAATCGTCGGTCGCGTACCGAAGTACGCTTCCCTCCTCTTTCACGTCACCTTGCTCGCTTAGGGGCGTTTTCGCTGACTTATGCTCAACCTGCGGCGCCTTAGATGTAGCCATTGGGTGTTCCTAGGTAGTCATTGGGGACGTTCTTAAATGACTAGGTTGGGTAAATTACTTTTCGAGTTTATTTAATCTGTTTTGTTAGAAATTAAGCTGCCTACCTGCTCAAAGTAATTAACAGCTTTCATCTGCTATTGAAAATATTGCTCGAAAAATCGTCCGAGAAGTCGCGGGGTGATTTTTACCGCGTTGTTCGTCAAGTGATTTGGCATGTTCTTGGTTAGATATTGGTCAGTTTTTGGGCAACCTTGCCAAAAGCTTGACGAATGCAAATCTGGACGTCGGCGAATGAACACTTTGAGCGAGCCCGGTGCAAAATTCTGGGCTGATTCTCGATAATCGCCTTCAATCGCCCCTTGCCAAGCGCTAGCCTCGCTTACAATCTGCTCCGACATTCGCGCGCCGTCCGGCGCTTAAGAGGGGAGGGCCCCATGGCAAACGAGATCTGGACCATCAAGCGTTGTCTCGAGTGGACCAAGGAGTACCTGGCCGAGCGCGGCGAGGGGCACCCCCGTCTTTCTGCCGAGTGGCTGCTGTGCGCAGCTACGGGTCTGGCGCGTATCGACTTATATATGCGCATGGACGAGACGCTCGACGCAGCGCAGCTCGAGACCATGCACGCGGCGGTCGTCCGTCGCGCGAAGGGCGAGCCGCTGCAGTACATCACCGGTAGCACGCAGTTTCGCATGATCGACGTCGCGTGCGCCCCCGGTGTGCTCATCCCGCGCCCCGAGACCGAGATGCTCGTCGAAGAAGTTCTGAACTATCTGGATGCCGAGGTGCTGAGCCCCGAGGCCGCTGCCCGCCAGCGCGTGGAGCTGCCTTGGAACGATGAGGTCGAGCAGGCCCGCAAAGCCGAGGCGGCGCTGGCTGACGAACGCGCGGCCGCCGAGCGCCGTGCCGCCAACCTGACGGCCGCCGATGAGGCTGCGCTGGGTAGCGACGTGCTCGGTAGCCGCGCCTATGCCGAGGAACTGGCCGACCGCGAGGCCGAGGAAGCCGCCGCGCAGGCAGCAGAAGCCGAAGCGGCAGAAGCAGAGGCCATGGAAACCCCCGAGCCCGAGCTCGACGAATACGGCATCGCCATTGAGGACAACGACCAACAGGCGACTCCCGCGCAAGATGCCGCCGAGGCCAACGTATCTGCCCCAGCCGAGCCCCGCACTGCCCGCGTTCTCGAGGTCGGCTGCGGCACGGGCTGCATTTCGCTCTCCCTTGCCTGGGAGCGCCGCGGGCACGTTACCTGCACTGCTACCGATATCGAGCCGCGCGCCATCGACCTTGCTACCAAAAACCGCGATGCGCTTGGCCTCACGTCCGACGAGGTCGCCTTCAGCCTCACAAACCTGGTGAGCTCCATTCCCCGCGAAGAGTGGGGCACCTTTGACGTACTCGTCTCCAACCCGCCCTACATCCCCACCGATGTCATGCGCTCGCTGCCGCATGAGGTCAAGGACTTTGAGCCCGATCTGGCGCTCGAGGGCGGTGCCGACGGTCTCGATATCTTCCGCCGCCTGCTCAACGCGGCGCCCTACATGCTGCGTGCCGGCGGCCTGTTTGCCTGCGAGCTCTACGAGGGCGCGCTCGACGCCGCGGCCGAGCTCTGTCGCCAGGCAGGCCTTTCGGACGTGCGCATCGTCCACGACCTCACCGATCGCCCCCGCATCGTCCGAGCCATCGTCACCGAGCCCAAACAGCGTATTTAAGCTGAACAAATAGACATTTGCGCAAATTTGTCCTTGCAATATACCGTAAAACTTCTACTATAGAAGGAGAAAGGTATGTCAAATCAGCTGTATCGGTACCGTATCGTGCTTGATTACATTGAACCTTGGCTTGATGAGCAGGATGAAGCTACGCTGAAGCAGATTTATGCAGACCTTTTGGTGCTCGAGAAGGAAGGTCCCAGCCTTGGTCGTCCGCTGGTTGACCGCGTAAAGGGCTCGAAGCTTCATCATTTAAAGGAGCTGAGAGTGACGTCGTGTGGTGGGCAGGTGATTCGCATCCTCTTCGCCTTTGACCCCAAGCGCCAGGCGGTATTGCTATTGGCGGGTGATAAGTCGCGAGCGGGATCGTCAAGGGCAAAATGGAACGGTTGGTATGCGATCAACATTCCAAGGGCCGAGCAAATATACCGTCGCCACGTAAGGAGGCTCGATCGAGATGGAACTGCATGAGTATATGGAATCTCGCGGGATAACACGCGACTCCATTACCGCCGAGCAGGAGAGGACTCGCGATCGTATCGAAGCCTATAAGCTTGCTCAGATTCGCAGGTTAAAAGATCTAACACAGGCGTCGGTCGCCCAGTCGATGGGCGTTTCTCAAAAACGTGTATCCGAGCTCGAGCGTGGGGAGTTGGGTTCGATGAGGCTCGACACGCTGAGCAGGTACGCAGAGAGCCTCGGCGGAAAACTGGTTGCAAGCATCGAGTTTCCCGATCGTACCGTTACGCTTGCGCGCTAAAAATCTTCAATTAACCCCCTCACTTTCACCGACTACTAGAGCCGCTCACCAAACCAACATGCGCTCTGGGCAAATAGGTTGAATGTTTCGTGCGAGAATGCCCCACAGTAAACAAACTTGCACCGGAGCGTAAGGGGCTGGCATACACATGCAGACGGTCTATCGGGTATACGAGGGAACGCGCGAGCCGCATCGGCTTGCCGTCGAGCGCACGGCCGAGGTGCTCGGCCGCGGCGGCCTGGCCTTGATTCCGACCGAGACCGTCTACGGTGTCGCCGTGGCAGTCAACGCCTTCTCGGACGCCGTGCCCCAAGATACAAGCGAATTCCCATCGTGGCCGCGCGATCCGCAGGCTGCCGTCAACGGTGCCGCAGTCCCTGCGCTCGGTACCGGCTACCGCCGTATCTTCACTCTCAAGCAACGTGAACTCACCCAAACGGTCGCCTGGCTGGTCGATGGCGTCGAGGCACTCGACCGCTATGGCGTGGATATCCCGGAAGATGCCCGCGTACTTGCGCGACGATGCTGGCCGGGAGCCCTGACTATCGTGGTCAAGGCGGCCCCCTGCGTGCCGACCTTTATGCGCGCCGCCGACGACACGGTGGCACTTCGCGCTTCGGCTTCGCCCGTGGTGCAAGCGCTCATCCGCGCTTGCGGCAGCCCTCTTGCCTGCACCAGCGCTAACACGCATGGCGCGCCCGCGCCGGCAAGTTTTGTCACGGTGGAGGAGCGCATCCTGGAGGGGGTCGATGTGGCCATCGACGCCGGTGAGACCCCGTGTCGCGACGCCTCGACCATCGTGTCGTTCCAGCACGGCGGGCTCCAGATCCTGCGCCAAGGCGCACTTCCCGCATCAGAGATCGAACGGGTCCTGTCCGACCCGATGCAATAGAAAGGTGTAAGCGATGTCGTTGAATCTGGGCAGCCTGGGCATGGAAGATGCCTCGTTTAACTTTGGCGGTTCCTACATCATGGCGCTCGACTGCGGCACCACCTCGGTACTTGCGACCATCGTCGACGAGTACGGCTGCATCGTCGCGCAGGCACGTCGCAGCGTCAAAACGAGTTTTCCGCGTCCCGGTTGGGTAGAGCAAGACCCCATGACGGTCCTTGCCAGCCAGATTGCCGTCATGATGGAGGTTCAGTTTAAGAGCGGCATCCATTCCGATCGCATCGCCGCCATCGGCATCTCCAACCAGCGCGAGACCACGGTGGTCTGGGACCGCGTGAGCGGCCAGCCCATCTATAACGCCATCGTATGGCAGTGCCGTCGTACCGCGCCGGCGATCGACGCGTTGGTTGAACAGGGTTGCGAGGAGCTGGTGCGCTCCCGCACGGGACTTACGCTTGACCCGTATTTCTCGGCCTCCAAGGTGCAGTGGATTCTCGACAACGTCGACGGCGCACGCGAGAGCGCGGCGGCGGGCGACCTCATGTTTGGCACCATCGACACCTGGCTCATCTACAACCTCACCGGCGGCCAGGTCTTTGCCACCGACTACACCAATGCCAGCCGCACGGCACTCTTTAATATCCATACGCTCGATTGGGACGACGACCTGCTGGCGCTCTTTGACGTTCCACGTTCCATGATGCCCGAGGTTCGCTGGAGCTCGGGCGACTACGGCCGCGTCGCGAGCGACATCATGACCAACATGCCGCCCATCATGGGTGTGGCGGGCGACCAGCAGGCATCGCTGTTCGGTCACTGCTGCTTCTATCCCGGCCAGACCAAAAACACCTATGGCACGGGCTGCTTTATGCTCATGAACACCGGCGACGAGATCGTCGAATCCAAGAATGGCCTGGTCTCCACCATCGGTATCGCTGCGGACGGCAAAGTCAGCTATGCGCTCGAGGGCTCTATTTTTGCCGCCGGCTCAACGATGAACTGGCTTCGCAACAACATGGGCATCATCTCGAGCGTGAGCGAGTCGGCACAACTCGCCGCTTCGATTAGCGACAACGAGGGCTGCTACTTCGTTCCCGCCTTTGCGGGTTTGGGTGCTCCCTGGTGGGACCCGCATGCCCGCGGTATCGTGTGCGGTCTGACCGGCGCCTCGAGCCGTGCGACCATCGTACGTGCCGCCTGCGAATCCATGGCATATCAGAGCTACGACGTGCTGCGCGCCATGGAGCAGGACGTGGGGCTTTCGATCGAGCGCCTGTCTGTCGATGGCGGTGCCTCGCGCAACGAGTTCATCATGCAATTCCAGGCCGACCTGCTGGATATCCCCGTGTTGCAATGCGAGACGGTGGAGACCACGGCAATCGGTGCCGCGTACTTGGCGGGTCTTGCCGTCGGCTATTGGGAAGACCTGGAAGAGCTGGAGCAAAATGCCCAGATCGTTAGGACCTTCCTTCCCCACATGTCCGCCGAGCGCCGCGAGCAAAACCTTGCGGGCTGGCGTGATGCAGTCAGGCGCTCGCTCAGTACCGCACAGTAGGGCTGCGATGGGCTGCTCGATACAACAAACCGCTAAACTAATGCATGGCGTGCGGCGGCAACATTGCTGCACGCCTTGTCAGCAAGGCCGTTTTGCGGCCGCAACGAAAGGGGCAATCAATCCATGACCGTCACCTACGATGCGTCCCGTGTGACGCTTGTCGACCACCCGCTCGTCCAGCACAAGCTGTCGATCCTGCGCGACAAAAACACCGGCACCAACCAGTTCCGCCAGCTCGTGCGCGAACTCGCACTTTTTGACGGCTACGAGGCCATGCGAGACCTGCCTATGGAAGACGTCGAGGTCGAGACCCCCATCACTACCGCCACGTTCAAACAGCTTGCCGGCAAGAAACTCGCCATCGTGCCCATCCTACGTGCGGGCCTTGGCATGGTCGACGGCATCCTCGACCTGGTGCCCTCCGCTCGCGTGGGCCACATCGGCATGGAGCGCGACGAGGTCACCCACGAGCCGCACGAGTATTACTGCAAGATGCCCAAGGATATCGACCAGCGCATCTGCCTGGTCGTCGACCCCATGCTTGCCACGGGCGGTTCGGCCGAGATGGCCATCAGCTACCTGCGCGAGCGCGGTGTCAAGGACATCCGCATGCTGTGCATCGTCGCGGCCCCCGAGGGCATCAAGTCGCTGACTGAGAAGGACCCTGATGTGCATATCTATACCTGCGCCATCGACGACCATCTCAACGAGGCTGCCTACATCGTTCCCGGCCTCGGCGACGCCGGCGACCGCATCTACGGCACGCTCTAGTCGCTGGGCTAAGACGGCCGCGGCTGCAAATACGAAGAAACGGTGCGCGCGGACGAACAAAAGGCGACCGCGCGCACTCCTGTTAACGGACGTTTTGCCCTGCAGGGTTCGAGAAAAACGTATTACCGTACCTGCGGCATAAAGAAGGTCTTAAGAAAACGAACAGGTGCGTATTAACCGATGCTTTTTCGGTTGTACTTTAGCGATTGGCTCGTACAATAGTCACCAATGTTTGGCGGGAACTGTTCTGTGAAGCGTTAAAAAGGAAAGTGAGGACGCCAGTGTTTCAGATAGTCGATCTGCTCGCTATCGTTGCAGGCGCCATCGCGGGCGCAATTGCCTTCCTTCCCTTTGTCTTTACGCTCAAGCCGGTTCTTGACGATAAACAGAATGCGGACATGCTCAAGGGTATGGTGAGTCTGGCGGTCTCGGCAATCGCCCTGCTCGTCTTTACCTTGGTTGTGTTTGTGTTGTTCGGAGAGGCATTTCGCATGTTCCTCCTGGGCGAGGCGATCGGCTTCGTGGCCTTTATGGCCGCCTGCACGGTTCGCGTCGCCAAGGCGCTGCGAGATCCTCATGAGGTCGAAAGGTAAGTCGTGGAAATTTTTGAAAAGCTGCCTGATGAGATTAATCATCTGGTCAGCGAGTTCAGCTCCACCCCTGTCGTGGGCGATCTGAGCTGCGGCATCACGCAGTACTCGTTTTGGCTGATCGTCTCCACGATCGTGCTCCTGATCGTCCTGGCCGTGTTCAAGAAGAAGCAGACCCTGGTCCCCAAGGGCTTCTTCGTCAACGGTTTCGAGTACATCATCGAGTACGTCGAGAACGATATCGGCAAGGGCGTCGTGGGTGAGAACTGGAAGAAGCACTTCCCGTTCCTGTGCTCGCTTTTCCTGTTCATCCTGATCAATAACATGATCGGCCTGATCCCGGGAATGAAGCCCGGCACCGGTGCAATCGGCTCCACCGCCGCGCTCGCCATCTTCGCCTTTGTGTACTTCATCTACTACGGATGCAAGGCTCACGGCGTGATCGGCTACATCAAGAGCCTCGCCCCGCAGGGCGTGAGCTTCCCGATGAACGTGCTCGTGTGGGTCGTCGAGCTTTTCTCGACCTTCCTGCGCCTCATCACGCTCGCCGTCCGTCTGTTCTGCAACATGTTCGCAGGACACGTGGTCATGGGCTCGTTCGCCATTATGGCGAGCATGTTCATGCAGCCGCTGCTTCAGCAGGTTTCCGCGGCCCACGCCGTCGGCGCCCTGCCTTCGCTTGCCTGGCTTGCCATCCTCATCCTGATCTATGCGATCGAGCTTGTGGTCGGCGCCATTCAGGCTTACGTCTTTACGGTTCTTACCGCCGTGTATGTCTCCGAGGCAGAGGAGGTCGCGGAGGAGGAGTAGTCTTCCGTTCGCGCCTTAAAGGTAAGGCAATTCGTTAAACCGCCGGTGCCCGTACCCATGGAGCCCGGCAGTTATAAAAAGGTTATCCTGCGTGAAATAAGACACGCACGACAAAGGAGGAATCGTGGGAGTTATCGGTTACGGTCTCGGTGTTATCGGCGCTGGTCTTGCTATCGGCCTGTCTGCTCTGGGTGCTACGGGTGCTATGGCCCGTCAGCCTGAGGTCCAGGGCCGCGTGTTCACCGTCTTCATCATGGGCTCCGCCTTCGGCGAGGCTCTGGCTCTGATCGGCTTCGTTGTCGCGCTGATCGTTAAATAGCACGGAGCGTCAAGTATGAATCTTTCATCCCAGAAGAGCGCGATCGCACTCTCCGCGTCCGCGGCCGCGCTGCTCATGCCGGTTTCCGCGTTCGCTGAGGACGGCGCTGCCGGTGCGGACATCCTCATCCCTAAGATGGCGGAGTTCATCCCGGCGCTTATCGCCTTCCTGATTATCTGGATCGTGCTGGCCAAGGTCGCCCTGCCGGGCATCATGAAAACCATGGAGGAGCGCGGCAAGAAGATCGAGGAGAGCCTCGACGAGGCCGAGAAGACCAAGCAGGAGGCTATCGCCAAGCGCGCTGAGTCCGACTCGATCGTCACCGATGCCCGTCGTCAGGCTGCCGACATCGTTCTCGAGGCCCGCAAGGACGCCGAGTCCGAGCGCGCTCGTATCATCGAGGCTGCTCACAAGGAGGCCGAGGAGATCATCGCCAAGGCCCATACGACCGTCGAGGACGAGCGCAAGTCCATCTACGCCGGTGCCGCGAGCTCCATCGCCGACCTGTCCGTTGCCGTCGCCACCAAGATCGTGGGCGAGGCACTCGAGGACGAGGCCGAGCAGAAGAAGCTCATCGAGCGCTACATCCAGGAAGCAGGTAGCCTGAATGCCGACTAGCCGCTATCAGGACAAGGTGCTCGAGACCTACGCGCGCTCCCTTCTGGAAGCCGCTAAGGCCGAGAACCATGTGTTCGAGGACCTCGAGATGATCGAGCGTTTGGCTAGCGCCAGCCCCGAGATCATCGCCGTGCTCGACACCATGTCCAAGCGCGACCAGCTCGACCTTCTTCCCAAGGTGGCAGCTGCCTTTAAGTATGTTGCCGAGGAAGACGAGGATGTAGTGGGCGTGACCGTCACCACGGCGATCCCGCTCGACGACGAGCTGCGTCAAACCATCACTAAGAAATGCGAGCAGGACTTCGGCCGCAAGGTATTCCTTATCGAGCAGGTCGACCCGTCTATCGTGGGCGGCCTGGTGCTCGAGGCCCGCGGCGAGCGTCGTGACATTTCCGTCAAGACGCAGCTGCGCATCGCGCAGGAGACCCTCGCAAACTCTGCTAATTCGTACGGAGGTGAAGCCTAATGTCCGAAACCCTCAATGCCCAGGATATCGCCAAGAAACTGCAGGAGCAGCTCACGAACCTCTCCGCGACGGTCGATACGCATGAGGTTTCAACGGTCGACGAGGTAGGCGACGGCATCGCGCGCGTCACCGGCCTCAAGAGCGCCATGGCAGGCGAGCTTCTGGAGTTCAAGAGCTCCGATACCGGTGAGACCGTTTTCGGCCTTGCCCAGAACCTTGACCGTGACGAGGTCGGCGCCGTTCTGTTTGGTGCCGTCGACTCCATCAAGGAAGGCGACGAGTGCCGCACCACTGGCCGCATTATGGATATCCCCGTGAGCCGTGCCATGCTCGGCCGCGTCGTCAATCCGCTCGGCCAGCCCATCGACGGTTTGGGTGACATTGTCGCCACGCACCGTCGTCCCATCGAGTTCAAGGCCCCCGGCGTCATCGACCGTACACCGGTGTGCGAGCCGGTTCAGACTGGCCTGCTCGCCATCGACTCCATGGTGCCTATCGGCCGCGGCCAGCGCGAGCTTATCATCGGCGACCGTAAGACCGGTAAGACCGCCATCGCCATCGACGCTATCCTCAACCAGCGTGGCAAGGGCATGGTCTGCATCTATGTCGCCATCGGCCAGAAGGCCTCCACGGTTGCCAACATCCGTGAGACCCTCGCCCAGCACGGTGCGCTCGACTACACCATCATCGTTTCGGCAACCGCTGCCGATTCCGCCCCTATGCAGTACATCGCGCCTATGGCCGGTGCCGCTATCGGCGAGTTCTTCATGTACAACGGCGAGGACGGTAAGCCCGCCAGCGAGACCAACCCCGGCGGCCACGTGCTCGTCATCTACGACGACCTGTCCAAACAGGCCGTGGCCTACCGTCAGATGTCGTTGACGCTGCATCGTCCGCCCGGACGCGAGGCCTATCCTGGCGACATCTTCTACCTGCACTCTCGTCTGCTCGAGCGTGCCGTCAAGATGTCCAAGAAGAACGGTTACGGCTCCATGACGGCTCTGCCGATCATCGAGACCCAGGACGGCGACGTCTCGGCCTACATTCCGACCAACGTCATTTCTATTACCGATGGTCAGATCTATCTGCAGTCCGAGCTCTTCTTCCAGGGCCAGCGCCCGGCAGTCGACGTGGGTATCTCCGTGTCCCGCGTCGGTGGCGACGCACAGACCAAGGCCATGAAGCAGGTTGCCGGCAACCTTCGTCTTGACCTCGCTTCGTACCAGGAGCTCGCCGGCTTTACGCAGTTCGGCTCCGACCTCGACGAGGCCACGCAAAAGCAGCTTACCCACGGAGCTCGCATGACTGAGCTCCTTAAGCAGCCGCGCTACAAGCCGTTTGAGGTTGGCGAGCAGATCGTTACGCTGTTCGCTGGCAACGAGGGCTTCCTGGATGACCTGGAGATCGCCGACGTGCTGCCTTTCCGTGCCGAGCTCATCGAGTACATGGACAATGGCTTTGGCTCGCTGCTCGACAAGGTTCGCGCCAAGAAGATCGATGATGACACCAAGGCTGAGCTTTTGCGCGTCATCGGCGACTTCAAGCAGCAGTTCATGGCCAAGCACCATTCGGATGTTTCTGGATCAGAGGAGAACTAAGCCCCATGGCCAACCTTCGCGACATTAAGAAGCGAATCTCCTCGGTTACCACGACCAAGCAGATCACGCGCACGATGGAGATGGTCTCTACGGCCAAGATCCGTCGTGCCCTCGATCGCTCCAAGCAGGCCGAGCCCTATAAGGAGGCGCTGACCGACGTCATGTTGACGGTCGCCGGCGACGCCTCCTGTTCGGGCACCGATCCCATGCTGCAGAAGCATGAGAGCGTCAAGCATGGCCTGATTGTCGTTATTGCCTCGGACCGCGGCCTTGCCGGCGGTTTCAATACGACGGTGGAGCGCACGGCCGAAAAGCTCGCCGCTTCTTGGGCGAACGACGGCATCGAGTGCGAGATCATCGCGTGCGGACGCAAGCCGGCCACGTATTTCCGCGACCGCGCAAACGTCGTCATGCACTTTGAGGGCAATTCCTCCGAGCCCGATTTCAATCAGGCCCGCATGATCTCCTCTCATATCTGCGATGCGTATCGTGCCGGTGAGCTTGACCGTGTCGAGCTTGTCTACCACCACGCCAAGAACCGCGTGGATCAGGAGCTTCGCGTCGAGCATCTGTTGCCGCTCGACCCCGAGATGATCGCTATGGCCCACGGTCCGCGTAAGAACGAGACCGACGCCCCTAAGCGCATCTCGTCCACGTTCGAGTTCGTGCCCTCTCCCGAGCATGTTCTCGGCAAGCTTGTGCCGTCTTATATCCTGACGGTCATCTACCAGGCCCTGATCGATTCGGCGGCTGCCGAGCAGGGTGCACGCCGCAAGGCCATGCACTCCGCGACGGAAAACGCCACCGCGATCATCTCGACCCTTACCCGCACGTATAGTCGCGTGCGCCAGGCTTCGATCACGACCGAGATTAACGAGATCGTCGGCGGAGCCTCAGCATTGGAGGAACAGTAATGGCTAATAACACCGTAAAGCTTGCGGTCGAGGAAGCCACCAAGAAGACGACTGCCGGTGATGGTCGCATCGTGCGAATCATCGGTCCTGTCGTCGACGTCAAGTTTGACGGTGCGGTGCCCCCGATCTACAACGCGCTCACGGTCGAGGCCGAGACCCCGATCGGTCATCTGAGCACGATCCTCGAGGTCGAGAGCCAGCTTCCGGGCGGCGTCGTCCGCACGGTCGCCATGTCCTCGACCGACGGCCTGCAGCGCGGCCTCATCGCCACCGATACCGGTGAGCCCATGAAGATGCCCGTCGGCCCCAAGACGCTCGGCCGTATTTGGAACGTCATGGGCAAGCCCGTCGACGGCAAGCCCATGCCCGAGGTGGAGGAGTTCTACCCCATCCACCATGCCGCGCCCCGTTTCGACGAGCTCACCACCAAGACCGAGATCTTCGAGACCGGCATCAAGGCCGTCGACCTGCTCGAGCCCTACATCCGTGGCGGCAAGACAGGCCTGTTCGGCGGCGCCGGCGTCGGCAAGACCGTTCTGATTCAGGAGCTCATCAACAACCTCGCCCAGGAGCACGGTGGCACCTCGGTGTTCACCGGCGTCGGCGAGCGTACCCGCGAGGGCACCGACCTGTTCCTCGAGATGAGCGAGTCTGGCGTTATCGACAAGACCTGCTTGGTCTATGGTCAGATGAACGAGCCGCCCGGAGCGCGTCTGCGCATCGGTCTGGCCGGCCTTACCACCGCTGAGTATTTCCGTGATCGCGGCCAGGACGTTCTGCTGTTCATCGACAACATCTTCCGCTTCTCCCAGGCAGGTTCCGAGGTTTCCGCACTGCTGGGCCGTATGCCGTCCGCCGTTGGTTACCAGCCCACGCTGGCAACCGAGATGGGCGACCTCCAGGAGCGCATTACCTCGACCAAGACGGGCTCCATTACCTCCGTCCAGGCTGTCTACGTCCCCGCAGACGACCTGACCGACCCGGCGCCTGCCACGACGTTTACGCACCTCGACGCCACCACGGTTCTTTCGCGTAGCATTTCGTCGCTCGGCCTGTTCCCGGCTATCGACCCGCTCGCGTCTTCCTCCGACGCTCTCGATCCCTCGATCGTCGGCGAGGAGCACTACCGTGTCGCCGTCAAGGTCCAGGAGCTCCTGCAGGAGTACTCCGACCTTCAGGACATCATCGCCATTCTGGGTATGGACGAGCTGTCCGAGGAGCAGCGCCTTACGGTCAACCGTGCCCGTAAGATTCAGCAGTTCCTCTCGCAGTCCTTCCACGTCGCCGAGAAGTTCACCGGCAACCCCGGTGTCTACGTCCGCGTCGAGGATACCGTCCGCTCTTTCGCCGAGATTGTCGACGGCAAGGCCGACGACCTGCCCGAGCAGGCTTTCCGCTATGCTTCCACGATTGAGGACGTGCGCGAGCGCGCCCGCAAGATGGGGGAGAAGTAGGTTATGCGTATCCGCATCGTGTGCCCCGTGAGCTGCGCCTATGAGGGCGACGCTGCGTTTGTGTCGATTCCGTCCACGGATGGCGAGTTTGGCGTTCTGCCTGCTCACTCCAGCGAGATCTGCACGATCGACCGCGGTTACGTTCGCGTTTCCGATAAGGCCATGGGCACTGTCGACCACACGTTTGCCGTGGCCGGCGGCTATGCCCAGGTTGCGGACGATGTCGTGACCGTTCTCGCCGAGCGCGCTTGCGATTTGGCGACCGTCGATGCCGACAAGCTTAAAGCTGATATTCAAGGTTTTGAAGAGAAGCTGGGTAATTTGTCGGAGGATGATGCACGCCGCGCCTACCTCTATAATGAAATCGCATGGTGTAAGCTCAAGCTTGCCCAATAGTCAAACGATTTACGTTCGACCATTTGCGAACACATCATGCCCGGGATGGCCCAGCCACCCCGGGCATGCTTTTTGAAAGGGTAGACCTTGGATATTATCCGCGTTGAGGGTGGCCACGCCATCGGAGGCTCCGTGCCCGTTTCGGGTGCCAAGAACTCCGCGCTCAAACTCATGGCGGCAACGCTTCTGGCGCCGGGCAAGACGACGCTGCAGAACGTGCCCGATATTTCCGATGTTCACGTGATGGGCAAGGTGCTCAAGGGCATGGGCGCTACGATCGATGTTCTCGACGAGCACACGCTCGAGATTGATACCTCTCAGGTTGATTCTTGGGAGGCCCCCTACGAGCTCGTTGCCAAGATGCGTGCTTCCACAGCCGTGATGGGACCCCTGCTGGGTCGCTTCCATCGCGCCAAGATCGCCATGCCGGGCGGCTGCAACCTGGGTGCTCGCAAGATCGATATGCACATTCTTGGTCTTGAGGCCCTGGGCGTTGAGTTCGATACCGCCCACGGCTACATCAACGCTAATGCGCCCCAAGGTCTGCGCGGTACCACCGTCACGCTCGAGTTCGCCAGCGTCGGTGCGACCGAGAACCTCATCATGGCATCCGTGCGCGCGCAGGGCACCACGGTTATCGACAATGCCGCCCGCGAGCCCGAGATCGTCGATCTCGCCAACATGCTCAACGAGATGGGCGCCAAGATTGTTGGCGCCGGTACGCCTGTCGTGACCATCGAGGGCGTGGAAGAGCTGCATCCTGTTACCCATCGCGTGGTGGGCGACCGCATCGAGGCCGGTACCTTTATCGTTGCCGGTGCGTTGATGGCCGACGATCGCGGTGTCGATGTCACGGGCTTTTGCCCCATTCACTTGGGCATGGTGCTCAAGAAGATGGAGCTCATGGGTATCGACTGCGAGCGCGTCGAGGATGGCGTCCATGTGAACCGTGCCGAGCGTATCAAGCCGGTCGACATCCAAACGCTTCCGTTCCCCGGCTTCCCGACGGACATGCAGGCGCAGATTATGGTGCTCTCCGCTCTCGCCGACGGCAGTTCCGTTATCACCGAGAACATCTTCGAGAATCGCTTTATGTTTGCCTCTGAGCTGGTGCGCATGGGTGCCGACATTCGTATCGAGAGTCATCATGCCATGATTCATGGCGTCAAGGGCTTCTCGGGTGCACAGGTTACCTCGCCCGATCTGCGTGGCGGAGCGGCCCTCGTCGTAGCGGGCTTGATCGCTGACGGGACGACCGAGGTTTCGGCTATTCATCACATCAAGCGCGGCTACGAGCAGTTTGTCGAAAAGCTGCAGGCGCTCGGCGCGCATGTCGAGCATGCTACCGTCCCCGATCCCGTCATCTACTAATACAGGTTGCCTATGTTTAATAAAAAGCCCCTCGCGGATATCACCGCCCGAAGACCCTCAACTGGTGCGCAGGCCAAGATCTACAGTCGCGATAACGTGGCTCGCTATTCCGAGCGCGCTCGTCAACGTCGTCGTAGCCACACGATTCGTCACGTCGCGCTCATTGTCGTGCTTGGCGTGCTGCTGAGTGCCACTACCGCTGCCGGCCTGTGGTTTGCCACCATTATGGGCAAGCTCGGCGATTCCAATGTCATTACCGACAATCTGCGTCGGGTTCTGGTTGACACCGATGAGGCAAAGGATCCGTTCTACGTGCTGCTTCTTGGCACCGACGGCCGTCCGGGCGAGGATACGTACCGTGCCGACTCGATTATCCTGGCACGCATCGACCCCACGCAAAAGCAGGCGACGCTCATTTCCGTTCCGCGCGACACCAAGGTCGAGTACAAGGGCGAGACCATGAAGATCAACGCCTGCCATACCGTTGGCGGCGCCGAGGCCATGGTCGAGGCGGTCAACGAGCTGTGCGGTGTTCAGATTTCCCACTATGCCGAGGTCAGCTTCGACGGTATGCAGGCGCTGATTGATTCGGTTGGCGGTATCGACATTAACGCAACCGATGATGTTGACGACCCCGAGCACCTGGATATTAAGATTACCGCTGGCCAGCAGCATATGGACGGTGCCACCGCCCTTACCTATGCCCGCTGCCGCTACACCTATGCCGACGGCGATTACACGCGCATGCGCCACCAGCGTCAGGTGCTTGGCGCCCTTGCCAACCAGATTCTCAATAACTTCGATGCCACGAAGATCTTTGGCCTGGTTAATTCGCTGTCCGATATGCTTGTAACCGATATGAGCGTTCAGGATATCGTGGCTACGGTCAACGCCATGCGCGGTATGGATGTCGACGGTATCTACTCGGCCAACCTGCCCTCGTACGCCGACGACAGTACCATGATCGACGGTGTGAGCTACGTCTTTGTCTACGAGGACGAGCTCAAGGAAATGATGGAGCGCGTCGATGCCGGCAAGGACCCCAAGGGTCCCAACACCATGGGTCTTTCCGACGGTTCCAGCTCTACAATCGGCGACCTGAACAACAACACGTCTGACGACTACGCAAACGGTACCGCAACCTCATCGGTCAGCTCTGACGATTCCGATGACTCAAGCGATTCGAGCGATTCGGACTACTACGAAGAGCCGACCGGCGACGGCAACGGCTACGAAGCCAACTACTAAGTTACGGCGTTTTACCAAACGCCGTAACGGCTCGACGCTGCGCGCCGCCCAAGGCGACAATTTGTCATTCAAAAGGCAGGGCATGACCAGAAGGTCAATGCCCTGCCTTTTTCATGCCAACTTGTTCGCCTTGGACGGCGCTCGCTGACATTGGCTCAACCTGCGGTGCTGACTACTCCCCTTGCACCAAAAACCGCCCCGTTCTCGGTTTTGAGGACGGGGCGGTTTTGCTTACCTAGATTGTTCGAGTTCCCTATGCAAAGCGGGCGACGAGCTCCTGGAGCACGTCGGTCATCTTGACGAGCGAACTAACCGGGACGAACTCGTTGACGCCGTGGTAGCAATACCCGCCGGTGGAAAGGTTGGGGCAGGGCAGACCGCGGAACGACAGCTGCGCGCCGTCGGTGCCGCCGCGAATCGGCAGCACTTGGGGCTCAACGCCGCAGGCAAGGTAGGCTTCCTTGGCAACATCAATAAGCTCGGGATAGTCACGAACGATCTCGGCCATATTTCGATACTGCTGCTTAATCTCGACCGTCACGCGCTCCTCACCCAGACGCTGGTTGAGCATCGAGGCGGCGGCATCAATAAGGTCGAGTTTCTGCTGGAACTTGGCGGCGTCATGGTCGCGGACGATATAGCGCGCCGTAGCGTGATCGACGGTCGCAGATACACCCTCAAGGTGATAAAAGCCCTCGTAGCCTTCCGTATACTCCGGGCGCTGCACGTAGGGGAGCAACGCGTTGAAGTCGCAGAACAGATTGCCTGCGTTGACCATACGGCCCTTGGCGTCGCCCGGGTGGATGGACTGGCCCTCAAAGCGGACGGTCACCTCGGCGGCATTGAAGCACTCCCACTCCAGCTCGCCGATGGGGCCGCCGTCGACCGTGTAGGCGTACTTGCAGCCAAAGGTATCGATATCCAGCAGCTCGGCTCCGTGGCCGATCTCCTCGTCAGGGCAGAAGCAAATGCCGAGTGCGGGATGGGGCAGAGAAGGGTCCTGAGCGATACGCGAGACAAGCGACATGATCTCGGCGACGCCTGCCTTGTCGTCTGCGCCCAGCAGCGTGGTGCCATCGCTGCAGACCAGGTCCTCACCCGCGAGGTCGTTCAGGGCGGGAAGCTTGGCGGTACTCATGGCAACGGGCTTACCGTCAACCGTGCCGCAGACCAGGTCGCCGCCTTCGTAGTGTACGATGTGCGGTTTCACGCCGGCGCCCGGTGCAACTTCGGTGGTGTCGAGATGGGCGATCAGGCCCAGGGCGGGCTTGTCCTCAGCGCCCGCACTTGCGGGGATATGCGCGCAGACATAGGCGTGCTCGGTCACGTGGGCATCTTCCGCACCAAGCTCGCGCAGCTCTTCAGCCAGCACGTTGGCAAGGTCAAACTGAACGGCGCTCGAGGGTACCTGGTCGCAGTTTGCATCCTCGGACTGCGTGTTGATCTGGACGTAGCGCAAAAAGCGCTCGAGGACATCGGGGTTCGTGGTGGTGTTTTCCATAAAGACCGCTCCAATCTTGGTCGTCGTGTGCAACAAGAACTCTAGCACGGTATGCCACGGCATACCGCGACGCTTGGATGGGGTAGAATCAGCCATTGAATGCAGAAGGGACGGAAGATCATGGATACGACAAATAGCTCGCGCGAACTACATCTGACGGTGGCGAACGAAGACTACTTGGAGTGCATGGTTCGCATTGAAAGCGAAGAGGGGGAAACCAACGGCGTTCGATCGGTCGACATCGCGCAGCGCCTTGGCGTCTCCAAGGCATCGGTCAATAAAGCGGTTTCGGCGCTCAAGGCATCCGAGCTTGTCGAGCAATCGCACTACGGCAAGGTAGTCCTGACCGATCGCGGCCGCGAGGTTGGCACGGCTATCTGGTACCGTCATCGCCTCATCCGCACGTTTTTGGTTCAGGAGCTCGGCGTCGAATTTGAGCGAGCCGATTCCGAGGCCTGCATGATGGAGCATGCGCTATCCGAGGACACGATGAGCCGCTGGCTCGCCTATCTCGAAAAGCAGGGAATCAGCGTCGAGGAATAGCGGGATATATATGGATACGAGTTATTACAACCGCTTTGGTGCCGAGGAACTTACGCGCCGCTTGTCGAGCGAGACCTTGTTGGCGCAGGGCCCCATGGGCAGTGTTCTGTTGAGTGAGTACGATGCCGCCGACATTCCACCAGCGTTTTGGAATCTGGCAGAGCCGCAGACCGTTTCTCGTATCCATCGCTTGTATGTCGCCGCCGGCGCGCAGGTGCTCATTACCAACACCTTTCAGGCATCGAGCTATGCCCTCAAGCACGACCAGATTTCGCCGTCCGTGGCGGAGGTCAATCGCGGGGCCGTCGACGATGCCCGCCAGGCGCACCCTCAGCTGCTGCTGGGCTCGATGGGCCCGATCGGTATTGAGTGGTTTGCCGAGGACTCTGCCGAGTATCGTGAAATCCGAGGCATTGCGCGCGAACAGGCGCACGCCTTGCTCAATGCCGGCGTTGACGGTCTGCTGATCGAGACGGTGACGTCTATCCGTAATTTGCAGCCCATGCTTGCCGGTGCCCGAGATGCCGCCGACGGTATGCCTGTTCTGGTGAGTTTTGTCGTTGACGATAAAGGCGACCTGTTGGGCGATGGCCTCAACATCGAGGCAGCCGTTTTGTACGCCGAAAAACACGGCGCAAACTCGATTGGTGTTAATTGCTGTTCGCTTGCGGCCGCGAACGCGGCGGTGCCCAGGATGGTTGCATCGGCGACTACTCCCGTCACGGTGCGTCCCAACGTAGGCGATCCGGTCCAGACTCAGGATGGCCCCGTATGGCACGAGAACCCCGAAGCTTTCGCGCGCGCATGCATCGAATGGAGACATGCCGGTGCCGCAATGGTGGGCAGTTGCTGCGGAACCACGGCAATCACTACGGCAGCGATGGCCGAGGCGCTCGATATATAAAGGGCAAAACCGCTCCATACGGGGCGGTTTTTTTATTCAAGACTTTAGTCTGCTGGCCGCGCAGCGGCCAGCTTTAAACCACCCGCTACGCGGGTGGAGACGAACGGCTTTACAAAGCCACCCCTCCGACCGATATTGACGATTGTTCAGGCCGTCAAGAATTCGAGTCGAAGGGGTGGTCGCCATGGCCCAGAAGGCCTACAGCCTTTCCCACACGAAGTGGATGTGCAAGTACCACATCGTGTTCACGCCGAAGTATAGGCGCAAAGTGATCTACAACCAAATCAGGAGCGACATAGGGGAGATCCTCAGGAAGCTGTGCGAGTACAAGGGGATCGAGATAATCGAGGGGCACCTGATGCCAGACCACGTGCACGTGCTGCTGGCGATCCCGCCGAAGTACAGCGTCGCGAGCGTCATGGGCTACCTGAAGGGGAAGAGCTCGCTGATGATATTCGACAGGCACGCCAACCTCAAGTACAAGTTCGGCAACAGGAAGTTCTGGGCGGAGGGCTACTACGTGTCCACCGTCGGCCTGAACGAGGCGACGATCGCCAAGTACATCAGGGAGCAGGAGTCCCACGACATCGCGCTGGACAAGCTGAGCGTGAAGGAGTACGAGGACCCCTTCAAGAGGGGGTGATCCCGCCGGTTCGACCGGCGCGCCACGGGTCAAGATGCACTAGGCCTGGACGAAGTCCGGGCCCGCGCCTTTAGACGCGAGCCCGGGGCCCGTGGGTTATACCCTAAGAGCAAACCACCCTTTTTAAGGGTGGTTCTGATT
>DBFADZ010000001.1:0-63344 GCA_048195375.1 Collinsella sp. | reverse complement strand
TTTCAAGCCTGCGGGCATGGCCGTAAGGCCTATGCCCTTGTCTTTCAAGGCAATCTTGGGCACTACCGGCGCCCGGCGCAGGCTATTCGTTTGTCTAAAAGGAGCAGTATGCCCCAGCAGCGTAAGTTCTTCCCCGGCTGGCTCGTGGTGGCCTCCGGCTTCGTGATCATGGCCACGTGTTACACGATTTTTGTCAACTGCATGAGCCTGTTCCAGCCGCTGATCGTCAGCGACCTGGGTATTTCCCTTGCGCAGTACAACGTCTCCAATGCCATCTCCACCGTGGTGAGTGTCGTGGGTTCGCTCGTTATCGGTCATGTTGCCGATAAGGTGAGTGGCCGCGTATTGGGCTCGCTTACCGTTATCGCTACCTCGGCGGTGCTTGCCGGCATGAGCTTTGTCGGTGAGCTGTGGCAGGTCTACGTGCTCTTTGCCGTTTCGGGCTGCTTCGCTGTGGCCTCGACCCGTCTGCTCATTAGCCTTGTGACCGCCAACTGGTTTACCGCTAAACGCGGCCTTGCCATTTCCATCGCACTTTCGGGCTCGGGCTTTGGCGGAGCCATTCTCTCGCCGATCGTGAGCTCTCTTATCGTGAGTGTGGGCTGGCGCTCTGCGTTCCTGGTACTCGCTGCCGTCTGCATGGTGGCGGCACTGCCCATCACGGCTTACTCCTTCCGCACCAAGCCTTCCGAGATCGGCCTTAAGCCGCTCGGCGAGAACCCGGGCGATCCGTCCGTCTCGACGGCTGGCGATAAGGACGAGCACACGGCGCCCGAGGTTAGCGTCGGCTGGTCTCGTATCAAGAAGAGCCCGGCGTTTTGGCTGCTCGTCGTCGCCTTCCTCTTTATGGGTCTCGTTAACGGCGCCATCTTGCCCAACCAGGTCACCAACATGACGAGTGTTACCGTCAACGGCGCCAAGATCGTCACGGGCGGCCACGATCCCATGTGGGCAGGTACCGTGCTTTCGGCCTACATGGTCACCGTCGTTATCGCCAAGATTTCGCTCGGTGCGATCTATGACCGCTTTGGCCTGCGCTTTGGCAATATCCTTGGCTCCATTGCGTGCATTATCGCCTGCGTCGCCCTGTGCTTCCCCGCGACCGATCTTGGTCCCATCGTGGCTGCCGTGAGCTTTGGTATCGGAACGTGCATGGGCACCATCACGCCTACCATCGCCGCGTCCGAGCAGTTTGGCATGGCCGACCTCGGTAAGGTCACGGGCACCATTACCTCGCTCGAGATGGTCGGCGGCACCGTGGGCGCCATTGTCTCGGGCGTGCTGTTCGATGCCACGGGCTCCTTTGCGAGCACCTGGATCGTGTGCCTGGCGTGCTCCGTGGTCATGCTCGTGTTCCTGCTGGCATCCGAGCCCATCGCCGCCAAGCTGCGCGCGAGCGTGGCGGGGGAGTAGGTAGGCCAAAGCGCATCGCCGCTTGTCCGCTTCGTCCGCGGCGGCGCGTCTGGCCGAACGAGTCCCCATACCCTCGTTCGGTCAGGCGCGCCGCCGCGTTGCTGCTTTGTGCCGTATAATGTCCACTA
Source organism: Collinsella sp. (assembly GCA_048195375.1). Classification (GTDB taxonomy): domain Bacteria; phylum Actinomycetota; class Coriobacteriia; order Coriobacteriales; family Coriobacteriaceae; genus Collinsella. The sequence continues at coordinate 61,803 of DBFADZ010000001.1, read as the reverse complement.
CCTATGACGCGATACAAAAGAAAGGTGTTTGCCCATGCAGGCACAGAAGGCGGAGGGAACCCGCGACCTTATCGGCGCCGAGATGCGCGCCTGGCAAAAGATGCAGCAGATTGCGGCCGGCGTGTTCGAGCCGTTTGGTTTTAAACCCATCGAGACGCCCGCGATCGAGCAGGTTGACGTGTTTGTCCACGGTATCGGCCAGTCGACCGACGTCGTGCGCAAGGAAATGTTCCGCGTGTTCAGCGGTGCCAACCTGGAGCGCGTCTTTACCGAGGGCACCGACACCAAACTCAAGCCCAAGCAGCGCCTGGCACTTCGCCCCGAGGGCACGGCCGGCGTGGTGCGCGCCGTCGTCGAGAACAATCTGGTGCCCCAGGGCTCCACGCCGTTTAAGGCTTACTACGCCGAGGCCATGTTCCGCGGCGAGCGTCCCCAGAAGGGCCGCCTGCGCCAGTTCCACCAGGTGGGCATCGAGTGGCTCGGCGCTCCCGATCCGGCGGCAGACGCCGAGTGCATCATCATGCTCATGGAGTTCTACAAGCGCCTGGGCTTCGATCTTTCCAAGCTTCGTCTGCTCATCAACTCGATGGGTGACGCCCAGTGCCGTCCGGCTTATCGCGAGCAGGTTAAGCAGTTCATCCTCGATCACGCCGACGAGATGTGCGATGAGTGCCGCGAGCGCGCCGAGCTCAACCCGCTGCGTGCCTTCGACTGCAAGAACGACCACTGCCGCGAGATCATGGCCGAGGCTCCGCTGATGGGTGACAACCTGTGCGATGAGTGCCGCGAGCACTACGAGCGGGTCAAGCGCTATCTGGATGCCGCCGGTATCGAGTATGTCGAGGATCCCACCTTGGTGCGCGGCCTGGACTACTACACCCGTACTGTCTTTGAGGTCGAGGCCCCTGGCGCCGGCGTCGGCTCCATCGGCGGCGGCGGCCGCTACGATGGCCTGGTCGAGCTCGAGGGTGGCAAGCCCACGGCGGGCGTCGGCTTTGCTGTCGGTTTTGAGCGCGCCCTGCTGGCCCTGCAGGCCTTTGGCAGCGATTTGGGTGCCGATGAGGCCCCGTGCGTCTATGTCGCCAACGCCGGCAAGGAGCTGCGTCAGAACGTCTTTGCCATTACGCAGGAGCTTCGCGCCGCAGGTATCGTGACCGAGGCCGACTATCAGGGTCGTTCGCTCAAGGCCCAGTTTAAGCAAGCCGATAAGGTAGGCGCCAAGCTCATCTTGGTCCTGGGTGGCGACGAGCTTGCCGCCGGCAAGGTCAAAGTGCGCGACATGCAGAGCCATGACGAGGTGCTCGCCGATCTGGACAACGTCGTCGAGGCGGTTCGCGAGCGCCTGTAGCGCATCTTTTTGAGCTTCGGGCCTGCTAACGTGCCCTGCTCATGGAGAGCGATTGTTACGGGGGTGTTTCGCTTTTATGCGGAATGCCCCCGTTTACGTATGCCGCCCACCGAGAAATACGACCATTTAGGGCAAAAACCTTTGCAATGCAGAAAATACTTTTGTGTGGTAAAGCGCAATCAGTGTCGAAAGTATTTCTCAAGCGCCTATAATGAATACCGCATGTTACGTGCATAGAAGGAGGAATGGGAGGAAACGTGGCTGAGAACCTAAGCAACCAGTCTGTACCCGAAGCCGCGGCGCGCGTCGCTGCCGTGGTCAACCGCCTCGTTAACCGAATCGGCTCGAATGCCGAGTCCAGGGAGCGTCTCGCCGAGATCGAGATTCCCGAGGAGCTGCGCGACAATCTGGCGCTGTTCTTGCGCCTGGAGCGCCGTGTGCTTAGCGAGTATGATCCCGAGATCGCGGACCTGTTCGACAAGATTTTGACAGCCGAGATTGTGGTCAATGCCGGCAACCCCGGTACCTGCGCTGCCGACGAAGCCGTCGACGAGCAGGGCGTGCCCACCGCCGACGAGCCCACTGCCGTGGCATTTCGTGAGGTCGTCGATTTGATCGACAGCCTGCCGCTCGATAAGCAGCAGGTCATCGTTCGCGCCTTTACGAGCTTTTTCCATCTGGCAAACCTGTCGGAGGAGAACTACCGTGTGGCGCAGCTGCGCGAGCGCGAGGCCGGTGCGTCGACCGATACCGAGGTCGATCCTGCCAACGAGCTTACCGTTGCCTATCACCAGCTGGTGAATGAGCTGGGTGTCGAGGGTGCCAACGAGCTGCTCGACAAGCTCGAGTTCCACCCTGTCTTTACCGCACATCCCACCGAGGCCCGTCGTAAGGCCGTCGAGGGCAAGATCCGCCGTATCTCCAACCTGCTGGAGGAGCGTCCGCGTCTGGGCGGCTCCGACCTGGTGGAGAACGAGCGCCATATGCTGCAGGAGATCGACGCCCTGGTGCGTACGAGTCCCATCGCGCTCAAGAAGCCCACGCCGGTCGAGGAAGCCGATACCATCATCGACATCTTCGATAACACGCTGTTCGACGTTATCCCCGTTATCTATCGTCGTTTTGACGATTGGGTGCTGGGCGACAAGGCCGGTACTGTGCCGCCGCTGTGCCCGGCGTTCTTCCATCCCGGCAGCTGGATCGGTTCCGACCGCGACGGTAACCCCAACGTCACCGCCAAGGTGAGCCGTGAGGTCGCCGCCAAGTACTTTACGCACATGGTGCTCAAGCTCGAGGACAAGTGCCGCCACATCGGCCGCAACCTCACGCTCGAGGCTACCTACAGCAAGCCGTCGGCCGAGCTCATTAACCTGTGGAACCATCAGGTCGAGATGAGCCCTCGTTACACGGCCCGCGCCGAGCTGATCTCCGAGCACGAGCCGCATCGCGCCGTCATGCTCGTCATGGCCGACCGCCTGAACGCCACCGTCCGTCGTATCACCGACACCATGTACCACAGCGCCGACGAGTTCCTGGATGACCTGCGCGTCGTCCAGCGTTCGCTGGCCGCCTGCGGTGCCGTCCGTGCTGCCTACGGCCCGGTCCAAACCATCATCTGGCAGGTCGAGTCCTTCGGCTTCCACATGGTCGAGATGGAGTTCCGTCAGCACTCCGTGGTGCATGCCCGCGCCCTTAAGGATATCCACGAGAACGGTATCCATGGCGACCTGCAGCCCATGACGCGCGAGGTCATCGATACCTTCCGCGCTATCGGCTCCATCCAAAAGCGCTACGGCAAGAAGATGGCGCACCGCTACATCATCTCGTTTACCAAGAGCGCCCAGCATGTGGCCGACGTCTTTGAGCTTGCCCACCTGTCCTTTGCACACGAGGAGGATGTCCCCGAGCTCGACGTGATCCCGCTGTTCGAGCAGCTCGAGGACCTCGAGGGCTGCGTCGACGTGCTCGACCAGATGCTTACGCTGCCCGTGGTGCAGAAGCGCCTTGCCCAGACCAACCGCCGCATGGAGGTTATGCTGGGCTATTCCGACTCCTCTAAGGACGCCGGTCCTACCACGGCCATGCTCGCGCTGCACTCCGCGCAGGAGCGCATCGCCAAGTGGGCCGAGAAGAACGATATCGACCTGGTGCTCATGCACGGTCGCGGCGGTGCCGTGGGCCGTGGCGGCGGCCCGGCCAACAAGGCCGTGCTGGCGCAGCCCAAGGGTTCGGTTAACTGCTTCTTTAAGCTCACCGAGCAGGGCGAGGTCATCTTTGCCCGTTACGGCAACCGCACGCTGGCTCAGCGCCATGTTGAGTCCGTTGCCGCCGCGACGCTTTTGCAGTCGGCCCCGAGTGTCGAGAAGACCAACACCGAGACCACTCAGAAGTTCTGGGATATGGCCGAGAAGCTCAACACCGCAAGCCACGAGCGTTATCTGGACCTGCTGAACACCGAGGACTTTACACCGTGGTTCTCGACCGTGACGCCGCTGACCGAGGTCGGTCTGCTGCCGATCGGCTCGCGTCCCGCCAAGCGCGGCCTGGGCGCCAAGTCGCTCGATGACCTGCGTACCATTCCGTGGATCTTCAGCTGGAGCCAGGCGCGCATTAACCTGGCCGCTTGGTACGGCCTGGGCACCGCCTGCGAGCAGCTGGGCGATCTTGACCAGCTCAAGGCTGCCTACCAGGAGTGGCCGTTCTTCCGCACCTTTATCGACAACATCGAGATGTCGATTGCTAAGACCGATCAGCGTATCGCCAAGATGTATCTGCACCTGGGCGATCGCCAGGATCTGTCCGAGAAGGTCTTTACCGAGATGCAGCTCACGCGTAAGTGGGTCCTTGCCATCGTCGGTGACGAGTGGCCGCTGCAGCGCCGCCGCGTGCTCGGTTGCGCCGTCCGCGTGCGCAACCCCTACGTCGACGCTCTGTCCATTGCCCAGGTCCGCGCCCTTCGCGAGGTGCGTATGAACCAGGACGAGATGGCCGAGGAGAAGAAGGCCGAGTACATGAGCCTGATTCTTTCGACTGTGACCGGCGTCTCGGCAGGACTGCAGAACACGGGGTAATCGATAGCCCTGTGGCTCTCACCGGGACCCGACGGGTTTCCCTCTGAATGCGTCCTCGCACTTGAAGCCCCCTTATCCTGCTCCTCTGGAGCTGTGGATAAGGGGGCTTCGTGCTGCGGAATGCATTCAGAGGGAAACCCGTCGGGTCCCTTCGTCCTCGGTCTTCTGGGATTGGGGCTGAAGAGAATTAGGCGCGCTTCGCGCGTTTTGGATGGGGTCTATCTCGGTGGCGCATTTGGCGCTTCTCGCCTTACGACTGTAGCGGCCGCGGTTCCCTTTGGGATCGCGGCCGTTTTGTTGTGGGTCAAATATGAACGTTGTGTTAATGAGTCGGTGGACGGTGGTGTTTTTCGGTGAGCGGCGTATCCTTCCAACGGTTTATCTAGTGTGTCAGTTGAAAAGGAAGAGGGCGCTCGTCATTGTTTGAATGTGAACTGCCGTTTGACCACAAGACGTTGCATTTGGAGCTCGAGGATAAGAACTTCGCGGGTGTGATGGAAGGTCATCAAAACGAGTTTAAGACCACGAAATCGCAGGAAGAGCTGGTAGAGGAGTCGCTTGCCAACCCTTATGGCTCGCCGTCGCTCGAGGAGCTTTGTGCTGGCAAGAAGGATATTGTCATTATTAGCTCCGATCATACGCGTCCCGTTCCCTCGCGTGTGACGATGCCTATTCTGCTGCATCACATCCATTCCGCTGCGCCCGAGGCTCGCGTGCGCATTTTGGTTGCTACGGGTATGCATCGTCCGTCGACGCATGAGGAACTCGTCAACAAGTACGGCGAGGAGATCGTTGCCAACGAGGAAATCGTTATGCACGTCGCGACTGACGACAGCATGATGAAAAAGATCGGCACCCTGCCTTCTGGTGGCAAGTGCATCATCAACAAGATTGCCGCCGATTGCGATCTGCTGCTTGCCGAGGGCTTTATTGAGCCGCACTTCTTTGCCGGTTTCTCTGGTAGCCGCAAGTCCGTCCTGCCTGGCATCGCCAGCTACAAGACCATCATGTACAACCACAACGGTCAGTTTGTGAATGATTCCCACTCGCGTGCCGGCAACCTGTGCCACAACCACGTGAGCGAGGACATGTTTGCTGCCGCCGAGATGGCTCACCTTGCCTTTGTGCTTAACGTGGTGCTCAACGGCAAGCACGAGGTCATCGGCTCCTTTGCCGGCGATATCCACAAGGCGCACGAGGCTGGCTGCGAGTTCGTGAAGAGCCTTGCCGGCGTTGAGCCCGTCGAGTGCGAGATTGCCATCACCACCAACGGCGGCTACCCGCTCGACCAGAACATCTACCAGGCCGTGAAGGGCATGTGCTCTGCCGAGGCCACGCTTCCCGAGGGCGGCGTGATCATCGACGTCGCCGGCTGTGCCGACGGTCACGGTGGCGAGGGCTTCTATTACAACATCGCCGACAATGATCCGGCAGAGTTTGAGCGCGCCTGCATCGACCGTCCTAAGGACGAGACCCTGCCCGACCAGTGGACGAGCCAGATCTTTGCCCGCATCCTGGCGCATCACCCCGTGATCATGGTCACCGACCTGTGCGATCACCAGATGCTCAAGGATATGCACATGACGCCGGTCAACACTATCGAGGAGGCGCTCAAGCTCGCCTTTGAGATGAAGGGTGCCGATGCCAAGGTTGCCGTCATTCCCGATGGCCTGGGCGTTGTCGTCGCGCAGCACTAGTGCGCGGCCTAAACGAATCGTTTATAACCGACAAGAAAGATAAGGTTTTATGCTTACCAAACTCCTCTGCGAATTCGGCGCAACGGCCCTCATGATCATCTTTGGCGTGGGCGTGCACTGCGATACCGTGCTCAAGGGCACCAAGTATCAGGGCTCCGGCCATATGTTTGCCATCACCACTTGGTCTTTTGGCATCTCGGTCTGCCTGTTTGTCTTTGGCGGCGCCGTGTGCATGAACCCGGCCATGGTGCTTGCCCAGTGCATCGTAGGTCTGGTGCCGTGGAGCAGCTGTATCCCCTTCATGCTTGCCGATATGCTCGGTGGCTTTGTGGGCGCCGTAATCGCTTGGTTGATGTATGCCGATGAGTTCAAGGCTTCCGAGGGCGTCGTCGACCCTATTGCCCAGCGCAACATCTTCTCGACCAACCCCACCACCGAGGGCACGAACTATGTTCGCAACTTCTTCTGTGAGGCTATCTGCACCTTCGTGTTCATCAGCGCCATCCTTGCTGCCGCTAGCCGCGCCGGCGAGAACGTTCTGATGCTCGCCATCTGCGTCGGCCTGATCGTTTGGGCTGTTGGCATGGGCATGGGCGGCATCACCGGCTTCGCCATGAACCAGGCTCGTGACCTTGGTCCTCGCATGGCCTATCAGGTGCTGCCGATCAAGAACAAGGCTGACAACAACTGGAAGTACGGCCTGCTTGTTCCTGGCATCGCTCCGTTTATCGGTGCCGCTCTGGCCGCGCTGTTTGTGCACGGTTTCTTGGGCATGTTCTAGTCTGAGGCTACATAGTTGTCCGCTGTCCGCATGAGGTAACTTCCCAGCGCGTCCTCGGACATGCAAAAAGGCTCGCTGCGCACTTCGTGCGGCGAGCCTTTTTGCGTCCTGCGGAGTGCGCTGGGAAGTTACCTCATGCGGACAGCTGCGGGGTCTTTGTTGCGTTCGTACAAGCAACCCAACATATATATCTGAATTTGGATGGGAGGGGCTTGTTGCTGGTAGGGGCGTTGGGCTGCTGTCGACACTTTGGGATGGATTGTGCTTTGGGTTCGGGTCTTTGAGATGAGGGCGGAACTTTGGGATGAGGGGTTTACTTAGTTGAAGAGGGGTTTTATGGCTGAGAGGTAGTCTTTGGCTACGTCGGCTTTGTTTGCTTCGAAGTTGTGCCAGGCCCACCATTGGACCATTCCTACGAAGCTTGAGGCTATGTGGTGTAGTAGGAAGCTGCGGTCCATGGTGCCGGCGGGGCCTGCGGGGTCGGCGGGGACGGTTTCGGCTGCTCGTGACATGATGGTCTTGCGTAAACAGTCGGCGAAGACGCGTGAGCCGGCGCCGGCTACCAGTGCCCGTACACCCTGACGACGATCCCAGAGGTTGTTGAGAATATGCTCGACTTGCACGAGTGGGTCGTCGAGCGGTGTGCCATCGTCGTCGAGGGCGTGGGTGCAGATGTCGCTCACGAGCTCGGACAGTAGGTCGTCTTTGCTCTTAAAGAGGCCGTAGAATGTCGCGCGGCCTACGTGAGCGCGCGCTATGATGTCGCCGACGGTGATCTTGCCGTAGTCTTCCTCGCGAAGGAGCTCGGAAAACGCCGTGACAATAGCGGCGCGGCTTTTGGTTTTGCGGGCATCCATGGCTATGCGTCCGCGTGAACGAGCAGGCAGCGAAGCGTACCGGAGCAACCCTCGTAGGGGCGCTTACCGGCGCCGTAGCCGACGGCTTCGATGCGGTAGCGTGAGGGCAGTTGGTCGGACGTACGCAGCGCGGTGACGATGGCGGCGCCCGTGGGCGTCACGAGCTCGCCGGCGACCGGTGCAGGCGTGAGGGCGATATTGCCCGCCTGGCACAGGTTGACGACAGCGGGGACGGGAATGGGCATGAGGCCGTGGGCACAGTGGATGGTGCCGTGGCCCTCGGAGAGCGACTCGACGACAATATCCTCGATGCCCAGGTCATCGAGGCAGATGGCGACCGAGCAGATGTCAACGATGGAATCGACGGCGCCTACCTCGTGGAACATGACGGTCTCGGGCGTTTTGCCGTGAGCCTTGGCCTCGGCGGCGGCGAGTGCGGTAAAGATGGCGAGCGCACGACGCTTGGCGCCATCGCTTAGCTTCGAGCCATCGATGATGGCGGTGACGTCCGCCAAAGAACGATGGTGATGGTGGTGGGCGTGATGATGACCCTCGTGGTCATGGCCGTTGCTGTGGGCCTCTTGGTCATGCTCACGGCAGTGTTCGTGTTCGTGCTCCCTATGGTCATGAGGGTGGTGCTCGTGCATATGCTCGGCAGCCGCTTCGTTGCCGTAGAGCCAGGCCATATCGTGATCGTGGTTCTCGAGTCCCTCTGAAAGCTGGACGTCAAAGTCGCAGGCGTCGATGCCATGCTTGTTTACGCGCGTGACAGCGATCGTAAAGCCGTCGACCGGCAGCGTGGCGAGCTGTTCGCGCAGGTGCTCCTCGTTGGCGCCCAGGTCGAGCAGGGCTGCGACGGTCATATCGCCGCTGATGCCCGAGGTGCCGTCGATGATAAGCGTGTGCTGATGGTTGGACATGGAATGCTCCTTAACGGGCGCGGGGTGTGCCGGCGCTCAGATGATTGATAAGACTTGCCTGATAGGCGGCACCAAAGCCGTTGTCGATATTGACGACCGAAACGCCGCTGGCGCAGGAGTTGAGCATGGCGAGCAGTGCGGCTACGCCACCAAAACTTGCGCCGTAGCCCACGCTGGTGGGAACGGCGATGACCGGACAGCTCACCAGGCCGCCGACAACGCTCGCCAACGCGCCCTCCATGCCGGCGATGGCGATGACCACCTGCGCCTGAGCAAGTTCCTCGGCATGCGCGAGCAGGCGGTGCAGGCCGGCGACGCCTACGTCGTAGAGGCGGTCGACCTCGTTGCCATAGAACTCGGCCGTCAATGCGGCTTCCTCGGCGACGGGCAGGTCGCTCGTGCCGGCGCAGGCGACGACGATGCGTCCGTTGCCGGTAGGGGAGGGCTTGCCGCCCACGAGGGCGAGCTGTGCGTCCGGGACATATCCCAGGTCGATGCCGTTGTCGAGGAGCTCCGAGGTACGGGCTGCTTTTTCGGCATCCAGGCGCGTGACCAGGATGCGCTCCTGGCCGGCATCGCGCAGCGCCTCGATAATGGCGGCGATCTGCTCGGCGGTTTTACCGGCACCGTAGACAACCTCGCCGGCTCCCTGGCGTACCCCGCGCGAAAGATCGAGCTGTGCAAAACCCAGATCAGCGGTTGGCGCCGTCTGGATGCGCGTGAGGGCGACGGCCGGGGTGACTGATCCGCCGGCAACATCGCTCAGCAGCTGCTCTAAATCTCGCTTATCCATATATGTTCCCTTCGACGGCGCAAAGTCTAGCACTCAAAGGGTATGTTTCCGAACACTAAGACAAAATTGTTCGGAAACTATAGGACAGACTGATTCAATTGTTAGACTGATCGACTAGTCACGCAGGATGATGTCCATGGCGAGCATCAGGTTGCGTTCGTCGATGGTAAACGGGGCTGCCTCGCGCGTCTTGGGCTTGGCGCAAAACGCGATGCCCGTGCCCGCGGCCTGAATCATGGGGATGTCGTTGGCGCCGTCGCCGATCGCGACGGTATGGGCTATGTCGACGCCGCACCCAACCGCCCAATCCAACAGCTGGATAAGCTTGGACTCCTTGGTCACAATGTCTGCCGCCAGCTTGCCGGTGAGCTTGCCGTCCACGACCTCCAGGCGGTTAGCCAGGCAAAAATCGATGCCCGCGGCGGCCACGATTTTGTCGGCCACCTCATGGAAGCCGCCGCTTACCACGCCGACCTTCCAGCCCTTGCTGTGCGCTGAGCGCACAAGCTCCAGCGCGCCGGGGGTAAACGTCACACGCTCAAAAGTGCGCTCGAACACGCTCTCATCCAAGCCGGCAAGCAGCCCCACGCGTTCCTCGAGCGCCTGCTTAAAGTCGAGCTCGCCGCGCATGGCGCGCTCAGTGATCCTTGCCACTTGCTCGCCTACGCCGGCCTCCTCGCCCAACAGGTCGATGACCTCCTGGTTGATGAGTGTGGAGTCGATATCCATAACGATGAGGCGTGCAGTCATGGCGGGCCTTTCCGAGTGCAGTTGTATTGGGGCACATTGTCGCACGCCGCACGCCTTGGCGACGGCCGCGGTGCACCAATTGTTTCGTCTCCGTCAAGTCTTTGGGCATGAGCTACTTTTCCGCGGCACATCGACACAGGTGCGATAAGATAGAACGCCATGTCCGGCTGCGCGGTTTACGCAGGCTGGGCAAATCTGTACGACGCCGCCCGGAACGACACGGGGCGGCACAGATCCATAAAGGAGGATCACTGGTATGAGCCAGACCCGTCCCATTGACGAGCATTCCATGCACACCCGTACCTGCGGCGAGCTTCGCTTCGAGAACGTGGGCGAAGAGGTCACCCTCACCGGTTGGGTGAGCCGTCGCCGCGACCACGGCGGCCTTATCTTCTGCGACCTTCGCGACCGCGAGGGCATCACGCAGCTCACTTTCGACCCCGAGCACTCCGACGGCGATGCCTTTAAGATCGCCGAGACCATGCGTCCCGAGTGGCCCATCAAGATTCACGGCGTCGTGCGCGCTCGTGGCGAGGAGACCACCAACACCAAGCTCGCGACCGGCGAGATCGAGGTCCTGACCGACCACGCCGAGGTGCTCAACACGTCCGTCACCCCGCCGTTCCAGATCGAGGACGGCATCGAGACCAGCGAGGACACCCGCCTGCGCTATCGCTATCTGGACCTCCGTCGTCCCGAGATGATGGCCAACCTCAAGCTGCGCTCCGACTTTACCTTTGCCATTCGCGAGGCGCTGCACAACCGTGAGTTCATGGAGGTCGAGACGCCCTCCCTGTTTAAGTCCACGCCCGAGGGCGCCCGCGACTTCATCGTTCCCAGCCGTATTCAGCCGGGTAACTTCTACGCCCTGCCGCAGTCCCCGCAGCTCCTAAAGCAGCTGCTCATGGTCGGTGGCGTCGAGCGCTACTACCAGGTCGCCAAGTGCTTCCGCGACGAGGACCTGCGTGCCGACCGTCAGCCCGAGTTCACTCAGGTCGATATCGAGATGTCCTTCGTGGACCAGAACGACGTTATGAGCGCGCTCGAAGAGGTCCTGGCCGATGCCTTCGGCCGCATGGGTGTCGAGATGCCCACGCCGCTGCGTCGCATGGACTACTGGGAGGCCATGGACACCTATGGCTCCGACAAGCCCGATACCCGCTATGGCATGCATCTGGTCGACCTGACCGACATCTTTGCCAACTCCAAGTTCAAGGTCTTTGCGACTGCCGCAAACGAGGAGGGTTCTGTCGTCAAGGCCATTAACGCCAAGGGCGCCGGTGCCTGGGCACGTGCCAAGATCGATAAGCTCGCCGGCGTGGCCTCCACGTTTGGCGCCAAGGGCCTGGCTTGGATTGCTTTCCGCGAGGATGGCTCCATCAACAGTCCCATCGTCAAGTTCTTCTCGGACGAGGAGATGGCCGCTCTGCGCGAGCGCATGGACGTCGAGCCCGGCGACCTTGTGATGTTTGCCGCCGGCCCGCGCCTGCTCTCTGACGAGATCCTGGGCGGCATGCGTTCCCACATGGCCAACGCGCTCGAGATCAAGCGCGAGGGCCACGACTTCCTGTGGGTCGTCAACTTCCCGCTGTTCCACTGGGATGAGGACCGCAAGGCTTACGCTGCCGAGCACCAGCCCTTCACCCTGCCGACCGAGACCGACATCGCCAAGATCGAGGCCGATCCGTTGGCAGCCGGTTCTTGCACCTACGACTTTGTCATGGACGGCTTTGAGGCCGGCGGCGGCGGTATGCGTATCCACAACGCCGAGATGCAGATGTCCATGCTCAAGCTCCTGGGCTTTACCGAGGAGCGCGCCGAGTCGCAGTTCGGCTTCCTCATGGAGGCACTCAAGTTTGGTGCGCCCCCGATGGGCGGTTTCGCTCTGGGCCTGGACCGCGTGTGCATGCTGCTCACCGGTTCCGACTCCATCCGCGACGTCATGGCGTTCCCCAAGACGGCTAGCGGCTCCGACCTTATGTCGGGTGCTCCGAGTGCCGTTAGCGGCGCCCAGCTCAAGGACGTCAGCCTGCGCCTGATGTAGGCAAGCGGCTACATATTGCCCGTTGCGAGGGAAGGACGCATGCCTTCCCTCGTTTTTTATGGGACGGGGGTGCGCCGGTAACGTACAATAACTACCACGTGGCTGGGTTTGCCGGCCGAATGTGCGATGCCGTGGGAGGGGACATGGTCGAGTTTACAAAGACGATTAAAGATCCGTTGGGATTACATGCCCGCCCGGTTGCGCTGCTTTATGACATCATTGCCAAGCATCGTAGCGACGTGTCAGTCAGTATCGGCGATCGCCACGCGGATGGCCGCGACGTTATAGGGCTCATGGCACTCTGCGGCGAATGTGGCGAAGACGTCGTGTTCCGCGTTTCGGGCGTGGATGAGGCCTCCTGCGTCACGTCGATCAGAAACCTCTCGCTTTAACCTCAACAATGTGACAAAGGGGCAGTCCCCTCTGTTGCATAAATTGGTATCAAAAGGCACCGCAAAGAGATGGTCTTTGCGGTGCCTCTTTTGTTTCGTATAGGAAACTTTTTCGAAATCTGAATGGGGACCCTTTCCAAAAAGTTAACCACGTGTTAGTTTACTATAGCGAACATAGGCGTGGTTAACTTTTACCGCGTCGATGTTGAGGACGAACTGACGTTAGGAGCCACTCATGTCTTGCGGACCGCAGATGCCGGCAATGCCGCTTTCGATGGTAAAAGCGGGCGAAACCGTGCGCGTGTCTCGTGTAAAGGGCAATGAGGATATGAAGCACCACCTCAAGGACCTCGGCTTTGTCGAGGGCAACGAAATCCACGTGGTGAGCTCGAGTGGCGCCAATATCATCGTCACTGTGCTGGGCGCACGCTTTGGCATCGATTCCAAGGTTGCCATGCACATCATGACCGTCGGTTAGTCGACGGTATTTCTGTACGCACTGAAAGGGGGACAAGTAAATGAAGACGTTGGGTGACGTTAAGGTGGGCGAGAGCTCCACCATCGTCAAGCTTCACGGTGAGGGTGCGCTTCGCCGCCACCTTATGGACCTGGGGCTCATCAAGGGCACTTCGTTCAAGGTCGTGAAGGTCGCGCCGCTCGGTGATCCGGTTGAGATCAACGTGCGCGGCTACGAGCTTTCCATCCGCAAGGAGGAGGCTGCCGTCGTCGAGGTCCAGTAAGGACTCGCGGCGTGTATTTCTGCAGGTAAAGTTAGGTAATTCTAACTAAATGCAGCAACTTTGAAGCACATTATCCAGCCCGCGCGGAGAAAGCAGCGCGGGCACACAAGGAAGAAGGATTGAATGGCGGATTCTCAGATCCATGTCGCGCTGGCGGGTAACCCCAACTGCGGCAAGACCACGCTTTTCAACCTGATCACCGGCGCCAACGGCTACGTTGGCAACTGGCCCGGCGTCACGGTTGAGAAAAAGGAAGCCAAGCTCCTAAGCGACAAGAACGTTACCATCACGGACCTCCCCGGCATCTACTCGCTTTCCCCCTACAGCCCCGAGGAGCAGTGCTCGCGCGATTACCTCATGAGCGGCGAGCCCGATGTTGTCGTCCAAGTGGTCGACGCCACCAACCTCGAGCGTAACCTGTACCTGGCGCTTCAGGTTATCGAGACCGGCCTGCCCGTGGTCGTTGCCCTCAACATGGCCGACTTGGTCGAGAAGAACGGCGATAAGATCGACACGGACAAGCTCTCCAAGAAGCTCGGTTGTCCGGTCATGATGATCTCGGCCCTTAGGAACAGGGGCATCAAGGAGCTCTTCGAGCAGGTCAAGAAGTCCGCTGCTTCCAAGGGCCAGGTGCCGGAGCACAAGTTCGATTCCTCCATCGAGGACGTTCTGGACCACATCGAGAATAACCTGCCTGCGAGCGTTCCCGCCAACAAGCGCCGCTACTATGCCGTCAAGCTGTTCGAGCGCGATGCGGACGCCTGCAAGCTCATCAACCTCACCAAGGAGAAGGCCGCTCGCGTGGAGGAGCTGGTCGCTCAGTGCGAGCAGGACTGCGACGATGACGCTGAGTCCATCATCACCGGCGAGCGCTACGGCGTCATCGCGCACATCATCGACGAGTGCCTCACCAAGGCCCCGGCCAAGATGAGCACCTCCGAGAAGATCGACCGTGTGGTTACCAACCGTATCCTGGGCCTGCCGATCTTTGTGGTCATCATGTTCTGCGTGTACTACATCGCCGTTTCTACCTTGGGCGGCACGGTGACCGACTTCACCAATGACCAGCTCTTCGGCACCGACGGCTGGTATGTGCTCGGCCAGGGTCGCGACGCCTACGACACAGCTGTCGAGGCTGCGGGCGACAATGCCGACTCGGTCGACCCGGCACAGTACGGTCCCTATGTCCCGGGTATCACCACCGCGGTGCATAACGCTCTTGTGGCGGGTGGCACCGAGGACGGCGGTCTTGTCGATTCGCTGGTCTGCGACGGTATCGTGGCCGGCATCGGCGCCATCATGGGCTTTGTCCCGCAGATGTTCTTGCTGTTCGTGATGCTGTCCTTCCTGGAGGACTGCGGCTACATGGCCCGCGTCGCCTTCATCATGGACCGCGTGTTCCGCCGCTTTGGCCTGTCCGGTAAGTCCTTTATCCCCATGCTCGTGACCTCGGGCTGCGGCGTCCCCGGCGTCATGGCCACCAAGACTATCGAGAACGAGAAGGACCGCCGCATGACGGTCATGACCACCACGTTTATTCCCTGTGGCGCCAAGCTGCCGATCATCGCCCTGCTCATGGGTTCCATCATCGGCGATTCTTCCACCACCGCCGCGTGGATCAGTCCGCTCTTCTACTTCCTGGGCGTCTTTGCCGTCGTCGCCTCGGGCCTCATGCTCAAAAAGACCAAGCTCTTCGCCGGACGCCCGACGCCGTTTGTTATGGAGCTTCCTGCCTACCACTTCCCGGCGATCCGTTCTTGGGCGCTGCACGTGTGGGAGCGCTGCTGGGCCTTTATCAAGAAGGCCGGCACGGTCATCTTCGCGTCCACTGTCGTGGTTTGGTTCCTGTCCAACTTTGGTAGCTACAACGGTTCCTTTGGCTACCTGCCCGCGATGGACGGCATCTCCGAGGAGTTCATGGACTACTCCGTGCTTGCCATGCTCGGCAACCTGGTCTCCTGGATCTTCGCCCCGCTTGGCTTTAGCACCTGGCAGGCCACCGCGCTGTCCGTCTCGGGCCTTGTCGCCAAGGAGAACGTCGTCGCCACCGCCGGCTCGCTGCTGTCCGTGGCTGATGCCGCCGAGACCGACCCGAGCCTGTGGACCGCGTTTGCCGGCATGTTCCCCACCATGGGCGCTTGCGTCGCCTTTGGCGCGTTCAACCTGCTGTGCGCTCCGTGCTTTGCTGCCATGGGTGCCATCCGCAACCAGATGGATTCCGGCAAGTGGTTCGCGATTGCCATCGGTTACGAGTGCGCCTTTGCTTGGGTGATCGGCCTGTTCATCAACCAGTTCTATAACCTGCTTGTGTTGGGACAGTTTGGTATCTGGACGGTTGTGGCCATCGTGCTGCTGGTTGCGATGCTCTTCCAGATCTTCCGTCCCATGCCCAAACACGCATGGACCGACGAGGACGAGACCAACACCGCTTCCGCCGCAGTTTCCGCTTAAGTCCGAATAAGGATTAACCCCTTTCCACGAGCCCGGGTGTCCCAGCGACACTCGGGCTTTTTGGTGGGGGGATGTGGCGTTTCCGCAGATAAAACCGACCAAAATAAACCTGTCCCTTTTTGGTAGGTGGAGAATGGGGTAAAGTAAGTGATGGTTAACTAGAGGAGGCTTGCTATGGCACCTATCGATGTTGTTGTACTGGCTGTTATCGGTATTGCGTTTGTCGCCGTGTGCGTGCGCATCTACCGCAAGGGCACCTGCGCCGACTGCGCTCAGGGTGGCGTTTGCACCGGGCATTGCTCCAACAAAAAGACGTGCGCCGCACTTAAGGGCGTGGACAAAATCGCCGAAGACTTGGGCCGCGGTATCAAATAAGGTCCAGACATCTAAGCGCCTCGCGAGCATCCGTTCGCGAGGCGCTTTGCACATTTGGGGGCGAGCGCGGCGAGTTGAAGAGTGATTTTGGGGTATCGTTAAATCAGTTGCGGTGGAATACGGACTGATTTGGCTGTCAAAAGCCTCATCTACTCCGTATTCCACCGCAACTTTTTGTGGGTGGGCTAGAGACGCTGCATGCGGTACCCGACACCCATGTGCGTCTGAATCATCTTGGGGTGAGAGGGGTCTGCCTCGATCTTCTTGCGCAGGGTGCGCATGAACACGCGCAGGCTCGCCAGGTCGCTGTCCCAGCTCGTGCCCCATATCTCGCGGGTGATGAAGGTGTGGGTGAGCACCTTGTCGACGTTTTTCGCCAGAAGGACGAGCAATTTGTACTCGGTTGGGGTGAGCGAGAGCTCGCGTCCGTCTTTCGTCGCGTATCCCGCGGCGTAGTCGATATGCAGCGGACCGTTGTCGAACGTGCTCGCTTCTGTCGACTCGCTCGACGCCATCGAGGAACGCCTCAAATTCGTGCGGACGCGCGCGAGCAACTCATCCACAGAAAAGGGCTTGGTGAGGTAGTCGTCTGCCCCTGCGTCAAGTGCTGCAATCTTGTCGGAATCTTCGGTGCGCGCCGAAATGACGATAATGGGGACTGCCGACCAGCTTCGGATCTTCGTGATGACCTCGATACCGTCAATGTCGGGAAGGCCAAGGTCGAGCATGATGAGGCTGGGGCCGTGCGACACCGCATCCATGATGGCGGCCTGGCCGTTGCAAACCTTGCTCACGACATAGCCGTGGAGGTCAAGCGCGGTCGAAACGAGGTTTTGAACGGTCAGGTCATCTTCGACCAGGAGGATGCGTGGCTTAGCGGCATTATTCATGAATCTCGATCTCCTCAGCGGGCAGGGTAAAACGGAAGACGGCCCCATGGGGGTGGTTGTCGCGAACTTCGATGACGCCGCCATGCGCCTCCACGATGGAGCGGCAGAGCGACAGCCCAAGGCCGATGCTTCGACGCGAATCCACGGGTCGCGTATTGCCTGAGGTAAAGAAGCGCTCAAAGATATGAGGCTTGTCGCAGTCTGCCACACCCGGCCCATCGTCTGCGACGTCCACCACGACGAACGCGCCCTCGCGACGTACGCTGACGGTGACAGTCGAGTCCTCGGGCGTGTATTTGAAGGCGTTCATGATGAGATTCGTAAGCACTTGCATGATGAGATGGACGTCGACGCGTACCAGCAGGATGTCGTCAGTGTGCTCGATGGTGACGGCATGTCCATGCGATGCTTGGGCGACATGGCTGAGGGCGGCCTCGATGACCTCGTCGATGAGCTCGGATGTGAGGTTGAGGCGAATGGTGCCGTCCTCGACGCGTGTGATGGCGAGGAGGTTTTCCACGGTATCGATAAGCCAGAGGGAGTCATCGTAGATGGCATCGGCAAGATCGCAGCGTTGTTCGAGGCTGAGTTTCTCGTCGCTCTTCCGAAGGATTGCCGCAGATCCGGATATAGCCGTGAGGGGTGTCCTCAAATCGTGGCCGATGGAGCGCAAAAGGTTGGCGCGCAGCTGCTCGTTTTTCGCCAAGACCGCAGCCTCTTCGCGCTCTTGCGCCGCCCGGTCGCTTTCGAGCGCCAAGGCGCATTCGCCTACGATAGATAGGACGATCGAATGCTCGAAGGCTTCGATCTCGCGTCCCTCCAGGGCGATGCCGATGACACCGAATACCTTGTCGCCGGTGCGAACCGCGAGGTAGAGACAGCGTGCCTCAGGCAGGGTCCGCGTGCTTGCGCCCGCGCGCTTGTTGTTGGTGAAGGTCCAGGTTGCAACGGCGCGCTCGTAGTCGGTGAGCAGCGACGCGGATCGGTTTTCGGTGCCAGCGGACTCATAGAGCGCCTTGCCGAGCGTGCCGTGTTCGGCGGGGTAGAAGACCACGTCGAGTTTTAGCAGTTTGACGAGTTGGTTCATGGCGACGCGGGCGCATTCCTCCGCGCTATGGGCTTGCTGTAAGAGCTGGTTCGTTTCGAGGAGTACGCGCGTTTTGAATGCGTTCTCGGCGGAGGTACGGGCATTGTCGGCGATGCGCGCAGTTAACTCGCCGGCGACCATAGCGGTAGCGAACATGATGCCGAACGTGACCAGATAGCTTCGGTCGTAGCTGGCGAGCGAAAACAGAGGCGTGACGAAGCAGAAGTTGTAAAGCACTACAGAGAGCACGCTCGATACGATCGTGCAGATACGCCCCGTCGTGGTGACGGCGGTCAGCAGGGCCGTGAGGATATAGAGGGATATGATGCTGGAATCGGCAAATCCCAGATGGCGGAAAGCCGTGCCGATCGCCGTGGCGACAAGAGAGAGGGCCAGCGTGCGAAGCACGTTTCGGCTGCTGGGCGGCTGCAGGGCGAGCGCATGCCGGCGTCCTTTGGGCCGGGAGGGCGGAGTCGACTGGTCTGGAATGATGTAAATGTCGAGGTTCGGGGCGAATGCTATGAGCTGTTCTACGAGAGATTTGCGGCCAAAGAGGGCCTGACGGACGCTGCTGTGCTCGCCCGTGCGTCCCATGACGATCTTCGAAATACCCGACAGGCGCGCGAACTCGGAGATCTGAAACGCGACGTCGTCGCCATAGACGGTTTCCATATGTGCTCCGAGCTGCTCGGCTAGGGCGATATTGGCTGCAAGCTTGGCGCGCTCATCATCGCTCATGGCTTGCGTGCGCGGGCTCTCTACGAACAGGGCGACGAGCTCGCTGCGAAACGCTTTCGCCATGCGTGCGGCGGCACGAACGATGCGGGGATTGGTCGGCGCCGGGGAGACACAGACTAAGATACGCTCCTTGGTGTAGTAGTCACGGTTTCCCAGCACGCGTGCGGCGTCTGTGAGGTGGCCGGTGCGATCGGCGCAGCGGCGCAGCGCGATTTCCCGGAGTGCGGTGAGGTTTTCGACGGTAAAAAAATGCTGTTGCGCTCGGTCGGCTTGTGCGGGACGGTAGACGAGGCCGGCGCGAAGGCGCTCAAGTAGGTCTTCGGGCTCTATGTCGACGAGCTCGACCTGGTCGGCATCATCGAAGATACGGTCGGGGATTCGTTCGCTCACGACAACGCCGGTGATGGATGCAACCATGTCGTTTAGGCTCTCGATATGCTGAACGTTTACGGTCGTATAGACGTCGATGCCCGCATGTAGAAGTTCCTCGACGTCTTGATAGCGTTTGTCGTGGCGAGACCCCGGCGCATTCGTATGGGCGAGCTCGTCGACAAGGATGAGCTGAGGGGCGCGCTCGATAGCCACATCTAGATCGAACTCGCTGAGCGCAATGCCGTTGTGCTCGATGAGTTTACAGGGCACGTTCTCAAGCCCTTGTGCAAGATGGGCAGTTGCCGGACGTTCGTGCGGCTCGATGTATCCCGCGACGACGTCGATACCTCGTCGCTTGGCGGCGTGGGCGGCTTGAAGCATCGCATAGGTTTTGCCTGCGCCAGCAGCGTAGCCAAAGAAAATCTTGAGGTGTCCCCGGCTGGTTCGAGCGTCATCGGCGGCCTCGTCTTTCTCAATTGCCTTGAGGATGAGGTCTGGATTGACGCGAGTGTCCGATGCGTCGCGCTGCATAGCGTAGCCTTTCTGAAACGTTGTCCATGCGTGCATACGCGGTGAGGAGGCCACTGTATGCTCGCGAGGTCGAGTATAGGCGCACTGCAGCCGCAATAGTGCTTTCTACCTGCATCTTTACGGCATCTTAAGGACGTGAGCCCCGGCCCTCACGCCTCTTTAATCCCTAGAAGCGTTTACTGTCCCCAGACGCTTGCGAGAGCAGGCGTCAGAGACATCGGACCGCGCGTGAAAGGGGCGGTAAATGGACATCCTCATTCCCATCATCGGAGTCGTCTGCATTGGACTCCTTATCTATTACATCTACATTCTGATGAGGAGTGATTCGTAAACTATGGACGCTGCGATTCAGTACATCTTGTACTTTGCCGTGCTCGTCGTCCTGGCCGTTCCGCTCGGTCGGTTCATGGCCCATATCATGGATGGTGAGCATACGTTCCTGTCGCCTGTGATTGCTCCCGTGGAGCGTGGCGTCTATCGTCTGCTTCGCATCGACGCGGCAGAGCAGATGGGGTGTAGGCGCTATCTGGCGAGCGTGCTGGTCTTTTCGGGGATCGGCCTCGTGGCTCTTGTGGCACTCCAGGTGTTTCAGTCCTTCTTGCCAGGCAATCCCCAGCACCTGCCGGGTGTGTCATGGGACCTGTCGTTCAATACGGCTGCTTCCTTCATAACCAACACCAACTGGCAGTCCTATTCCGGTGAGACCACCCTGTCCTACTTTGTGCAGTTCATGGGCCTCACCGTGCAAAACTTCTTGTCCGCCGGCACCGGTATTGCGGTCATGTTCGCGCTGATCCGCGGCTTCCGTCAGGTCAAGGAGCAGGGTCTGGGTTCCTTCTGGGTTGACCTCACCCGCACCGTCCTGTATGTGCTCATCCCGCTGAACCTCGTGTTCGGCATCTGCCTGGCTGCCGGTGGCGTCATCTCCAACTTCCAGCCGGCTCAGAAGGCTGAGCTCGTAGAGCCCGTCGCTGTCCAGCCTAATGCAGACGGCGGCTGGAGCGTCATCGACGGCGCCCAGATCGAGGGCGACACGGTCAAGGTCGACGGCAGGGTTGTCGAGGGCGCGCGCGTGGTCACCGAGCAGTTCCTGCCCCAGGGTCCCGCGGCTCCTCAGGTCGCCATCAAGCAGTCCGGCACCAACGGCGGCGGCTTCTTCGGCGTGAACTCCGCCCATCCGTATGAGAACCCCAGTGCTTTCACCAACATCATCGAGATGACCAGCCTGCTGCTGATCCCGGCCGCCTGTTGCTTCACCTTCGGTATCGGCGTCAAGAACACCAAGCAGGGCAAGGCTATCTTTGCCGCCATGTTCATCCTGCTGGTGATCTTCACCGGCATCATCGCCGTCAACGAGCATGCGGGCACCTCGCAGCTGGCCGATGGCGGAGCGGTCAATATCGAGATGACCGACGGCCAGGCCGGCGGCAACATGGAGGGCAAGGAGAGCCGCTTCGGTATCGCCTCCTCTTCCACCTGGTCCGCTTTCACGACGGCTGCTTCCAACGGCTCGGTTAACTCCATGCACGACTCCTACACCCCGCTGGGCGGTTTTGTCCAGATGCTCCAGATTGCTCTGGGCGAGGTCGTCTTCGGCGGCGTGGGCTGCGGCCTGTACGGCATGATCGGCTTCGCCATCCTCACAGTGTTCATCGCCGGCCTCATGGTCGGACGCACGCCTGAGTTCCTGGGCAAGAAGATCGAGCCGGGCGAGATGCGCTGGGCAGTTGTCCTGTGCTTGGCAACTCCGTTTGCCATTCTGGTGTGCTCGGCCATCGCCTGCATGGTGCCCGGTCTTGCCGACCAGCTCAACAATGGTGGCGCGCACGGCTTCTCCGAGGCGCTGTATGCCTTCACCTCATGCGGCGGCAACAACGGCTCGGCGTTTGCAGGCATGAACTGCAACATTCCCTGGATCAACGTCATGCTCGGCCTCGAGATGCTGTTCGCCCGCTTCATGCCCATCATCGGTACGCTGGCTATCGCCGGCTCGCTGGCCAAGAAGGGTAAGGTCGCCGAGAGCGCCGGTACCCTGTCTACCACCAACGGCATGTTCGTATTCCTGCTCGTGTTCATCGTTCTGCTGATCGGTGCCCTGAGCTTCTTCCCGGCCCTGGCGCTTGGCCCCGTTGCCGAGTTCTTCCAGATGATTGCGTAAAAGAGGGCGCAGATTTATGGCTATGCAAAAAGACATGATGAGCCGCGCGGTCCGCGACTCGTTTGCCAAGCTGGATCCTCGCGTCCAGATTCAAAACCCGGTCATGTTCCTGGTGTGGCTTTCCGCCGTCATGACCTCCGTCCTGGCCGTCGCTTCCATCTTCGGTGTGCAGGACGCGGGTGTGCCCACCTACTATGTGGTCGCCATCGCGGTCATCCTGTGGCTCACCGACCTGTTCTCGAACTTCGCCGAGGCGCTTGCCGAGGGCCGCGGTAAGGCTCAGGCCGATTCCCTGCGTGCGGCCAAGAAGGATGTCGAGGCCCATCGCATCGAGTCCGTTAAGGACAAGGAGCACTTCAACGTCGTTCCCGGCACCGAGCTCACGCGCGGCGACCTGGTGATCGTACGCGCCGGCGAGCAGATTCCCGGCGATGGCGACGTCATCGAGGGCGCTGCCTCCGTTGACGAGTCCGCCATCACCGGCGAGTCCGCCCCCGTGGTCCGCGAGGCCGGCGGCGACCGCTCTGCCGTTACCGGCGGTACCACGGTGCTGTCCGACTGGATCATCGTCAAGATCTCCAGTGAGCCCGGCCAAAGCTTCCTGGACAAGATGATCGCGATGGTCGAGGGTGCCGCGCGCAAGAAGACCCCTAACGAGATCGCTCTGGAGATCTTCCTGGTGGCCCTCTCCATCGTCTTTATCCTGGTCACGCTGGCCCTGTATTGTTACTCCTGCTTCTCGGTCGGTCTTAACGACATGGTCAACCCCACGGCCGTGACCACGCTCGTGGCGCTGCTCGTGTGTCTGGCTCCCACTACCATCGGCGCCCTTCTGTCCGCCATTGGCATCGCCGGTATGAGCCGTCTGAACGAGGCCAACGTGCTGGCCATGTCCGGCCGCGCCATCGAGGCCGCCGGCGACGTCGACATCCTCATGCTCGACAAGACCGGTACCATCACCCTGGGTAACCGCCAAGCCGCCGAGTTCATCCCGGTCGACGGCATCGATCCCGCGGAGCTGGCCGATGCCGCCCAGCTTTCCTCGCTGGCCGACGAGACCCCCGAAGGCCGTTCCATCGTCGTGCTCGCCAAGGAGCAGTTCGGTCTGCGCGGCCGCACGCTCGAGGATAAGGGTATGGAGTTCATCCCCTTCACCGCGGCGACCCGCATGTCCGGTGTGAACTACGAGGGCAATGAGATCCGCAAGGGCGCTGCCGATTCCGTGCGCACCTATGTGGAGGCAGCCGGCGGCGTGTTCTCCCAGGAGTGCGACGAGGCCGTCGAGCGCATCGCCAAGGCCGGCGGCACCCCGCTGGTCGTGACCAAGAACTGCCGCGTGCTGGGCGTTGTGTACCTCAAGGACATCATCAAGTCCGGCGTTAAGGAGAAGTTCGCCGACCTGCGCAAGATGGGCATCAAGACCATCATGGTGACGGGCGACAACCCGCTCACCGCCGCGGCAATCGCCGCCGAGGCCGGCGTTGACGACTTCCTGGCCGAGGCCACCCCTGAAGGCAAGCTCGAGAAGATCCGCGAGTTCCAGCGTGAGGGGCACCTGGTCGCCATGACCGGCGACGGCACCAACGACGCGCCCGCTCTGGCCCAGGCCGACGTCGCCGTGGCCATGAACACGGGCACCCAGGCCGCCAAGGAGGCCGGCAACATGGTCGACCTCGACTCCAGCCCCACCAAGCTCATCGAGGTCGTGCGTATCGGCAAGCAGCTGCTCATGACCCGCGGTTCGCTCACGACCTTCTCGGTCGCCAACGACGTGGCAAAGTACTTCGCTATCATCCCGGCCCTGTTCTCACCGATCTACCCGGGCCTTGGCGCGCTCAACATCCTCGGTCTGGCAAGCCCGCTGTCCGCGGTTCTTTCGGCCATCATCTATAACGCGCTCGTTATCGTCGCGCTGATCCCGGCCGCGCTGAAGGGCGTTAAGTACCGCGAGGTCCCGTCCGGACAGCTGCTGACCCACAACCTGCTCGTGTGGGGTCTAGGCGGCATCGTTGCCCCGTTCGTATTCATCAAGCTCATCGACATGCTGCTCGCGTCTTGCGGCATTATGTAAGTGGAGGTTTGTATGTTCAAAGGTGTTGCATCGCGCGCACTGGGCGTGTTCGCGCTGTTTACCGTTGTCTGCGGCCTGGGCTATACGCTCGTCGTGACCGGCATCGCCCAGGTTGCGTTCCCGTATCAGGCGAACGGTTCGCTCATCAAGGTCGACGACAAGATTGTGGGCTCCGAGCTGATCGGCCAGAACTTCGATGACGAAGCCCACATGTGGGGTCGTATCCAGAACGTGTCAATCGTCGAAGGCGAAGACGGTGAGCTCATGGCGTATGGTGCCCCGTCCAACCTGTCCCCGGCGAGTGAGGAGTACCGGCAGCTTGTGGACGCGCGCGTCGAGAAGATTCGCGCCTCCAACCCCGATGCCGATATGGACGCTGTGCCCGTCGACCTGGTGACGTGTTCGG
This sequence comes from Collinsella sp., assembly GCA_048195375.1. Taxonomy (GTDB): domain Bacteria; phylum Actinomycetota; class Coriobacteriia; order Coriobacteriales; family Coriobacteriaceae; genus Collinsella. The sequence continues at coordinate 37,331 of DBFADZ010000001.1, read as the reverse complement.
GGTCCGGCCTCGACCCGGAGATTTCTCCGGATGCCGCCGAGTACCAGGTCCCGCGCCTTGCGAAGGCCACGGGCAAGAGCGAAGGCGAGGTGCGCGAGATCATCGACCAGTGCACCAAGGGCCGATTCCTGGGCGTGTTCGGCGAGCCCACGGTCAACGTGCTCAAGGTGAACCTTATGCTGGACGGCGCACTGTAGGTGAGGGAGTGGCGGATGAGGGCATGACTGACTATCTGAGCCCTCAATTCCACTCCGCCCATCAGTTGCGGTGGAATACGGACTGTTTTGCCTGTCAAAAGTCTTATCTACTCCGTATTCCACCGCAACTTTTTTGTGAGGGTCGGGATTGAAGGTGGGGAGTACGAGCGAGTGCGAATGCGGCGGATACTGATACGATAGGTACGTTAGCAACTGCCGCCGAGCGGCTCAAACGAAAGGAAGCCTGTATGGAGTCCTCTGCCTATCCGATGCTCTTTAGCCCGATCAAGGTCGGTACGACCGAGGTCAAGAACCGCGTCTTTATGCCGCCGGTGTCCACCAACCTGGCCGATCATGGCTATGTGACCGACGACTTGGTCGATCATTACCGTGCCCGTGCCAAGGGCGGCGTTGGCCTCATCATTACCGAGGTCGTGACGGTCGAGCCCACCTATACCTATCTGCCGGGTGACATGTGCTGCTACGACGACACGTTTATCCCCGGCTGGGAAAAGCTCGCCGCGGCCGTCCACGAGTACGGCTGCAAGATCATGCCGCAGCTCTTCCACCCCGCCTACATGGCCTTTAACATTCCGGGCACGCCGCGTCTGATCGCTCCGTCCTTTGTGGGCCCGTCCTATGCCCGCGAGGCGCCGCGCCCCATCACGGTCGACGAGATCCACGAGCTTACGCATCAGTTCGGTGACGCTGCCGTTCGTATGCAGAAGGCCGGTGTCGATGGCGTCGAGGTCCATGCGGCACACGCCCACGGCATGCTCGGCGGCTTTTTGACCCCGCTCTATAACAAGCGTACCGATGAGTACGGCGGCTCGCTCGACGCCCGTATGCGCTTCCTGCTTGAGGTCATCGCCGAGATTCGCGAGCGCTGCGGCAAGGACTTTATCATCGACGTTCGCATCTCGGGCGATGAGTACACCGATGGCGGCCTGACCCTCAACGACATGATCTACGTCTCGCGTCGCCTGGAGAAGGCCGGCGTCGACATGATTCATGTGTCGGGCGGCACCACCATCAAGCGCGGCTCCGCCATTCCCGCCGCCGGCACGCAGCAGGCCTCGCATGCCGCCTGCTCGCGCGAGATCAAAAAGCACGTCAACATTCCCGTCGCCACCGTTGGACGCATCAACGAGGCCTGGATCGCCGAGGAGCTGATCGAGGACGGCGCTGCCGACATCTGCATGATGGGCCGCGCCAATCTGTGCGATGCCGAGTTCTGCAACAAGGCCGCTGCCGGCAACGCCGATGACATCCGCCCCTGCATTGGCTGCCTGCGCTGCTTGAACGGCATCATGTTTGGCAAGCGCATCTCCTGCACCGTCAACCCGGACGTGGAGCGCGACGAGGCCGGCTACGAGCCTGCCGACGAGGCTAAGAACGTACTGGTTGTGGGCGCTGGTCCTGCGGGCATGGAGGTGGCGTTCATTGCCGCCAAGCGCGGCCACAACGTGGTGCTCGTGGACAAGCAGGACGAACCGGGCGGCGAGATGCGCATCGCAGCCGTTCCGCCGGCAAAGCAGGAACTCACCCGCGTGATAAAGTATCAGTACCGTCGCCTGGCCGAGGCCGGCGTGAAGTGCGTATTTGGCACCGAGCTTTCGGCCGAGGACATTCAGCGTGACTACGCGGGCTACGAGGTCGTCTTGGCTTATGGTGCCGAGCCCATCGCCCCGGCCTTCATGCAGGGCTTTAAGCAGGTTATGACGGCTGACGACCTGCTGGGCGGCAAGGCTTTCCCGGGCAAGAAGATCGTCATCGTGGGCGGCGGCACCGTCGGTTGCGAGACGGCCGATTACCTGGCCCCGCTGGTTAACGACCTGTCGCCGGCCAATCGCGACGTCACCGTCATCGAGATGACCAAGACGCTCGCCGCCAACGAGGGCGGTGCCGGCCGCGCGGTGCTCATCACGCGCATGCTCTCCAAGGGCGTTCACGTGCTGACCGAGGCCAAGGTGACCGAGATCACCGAGGACACCATCAGTTACGAGAAGGACGGCGAGGTCCACATCATCACCGGTGCCGATACGCTGGTGCTTGCCATGGGCTATCGTCCCAATACCAAGCTGGCCGACGACTTGGCTGCAGCCGGTGTTGCCACCCACGTGCTGGGCGATGCCAACAAGTGCGGCAACATCCGCGATGCCATCGGCGATGGCTACAAGGTTGCCTGCGAGCTCTAGTCAACCCCTTGGTGCATGGGGGCCAGGTTACTTTGCGCTAAGTTGATGCATGTAAACCTGACCCCATTGACGAGGTTGCCGCCATCCCAGGGCGGCTTCATGGAGTAGCGCCCGTACGCATCGAAATTCTCCTCTCATAGATGTGCGGCACAAAGAGCCCCGAGTTCATACGAGCTCGGGGCTCTTTTCGTTTGGATTACAGACGTATTGACAGACGAAAACAGTCTGCGTCCGGTATTGAGCCATACGAAAGCGAAATTATGCGTCTTAATTCTGTACACAAATTAAGGCGAAAACCGTTTACGTCTGCTTTAAATCCGTATGAAAACGGTTTTCGTCTTGCAGGGCAGTTGCCGTTTCTACAGTTCAACTTCCAGTTCGGCTTTGTGTTCGTAGAGGTAGTCGCGCATGTAGGGGATGGCAAATGAGACCTTGCCGTACGAAGGAGCCTCGATAATCGATTCTCTTAACAGGCGGCTGCGGACGGAGCTCACCTGTTGAGGCGTTTTGTTTAGGGCATCGGCAACCATGCTGGTCGAGCTCGTCTGCCCCAAAGACGCCATGCTCAGCAGATAAGCGATGCACGTGGGCGGAATGCGCTGCAGCGCGGGCTCAATCACCATGGCGCAGAAGCGTTCGCGTGCCGTTGCAATGCCACGCTCGGATTCTTCTTCTCCAATAATCGCTGTATGTGCGCGTCTTGCCAGCTGCCATGCGTAGTATCCAACGAGTTGGATCATGAAAGGATAGCCTTGCGTTGCCTCGGCAAGTTGGCCGGCAATACCTGGCTGCAACTCCATGCCAGACGCTTCAATGGTTTCCTCGAGGGAGTACGACACTTCGGTTACTGCCACGGCCTTCAGATCAAAGGGGAGGGCACGGCGCAAAAACGTAAGTGTCTTTCCGTTGATGATGCTTTCAATCATCGAAGGCAGCCCAGCAAAAACAAAGGCGATATCAAGGTCTTCGCCGATAACCTGCTGAATCGCAATGGAGAGCGTTCGGACCTCATCGAGCTCTGCGTCTTGAACCTCGTCGAGAGTGATGAGCAGGCCATTTCCATTCTTGGATATTGTCTGTCTCATGGCGTCGCGTAGCGATGGGCCGATTCGCTCAATATCTATGCTGCCGATGGATATGCCAGCTACGGTGGGCTCAAATCTGGCGTGTTTGGCCTGGAATTTGGGTTGCAGCTGTTCGAGAATGCGCTGGCAAAGTCCCTCGGTTGCGACCTCTTTTATGACCGTCCAGCCACGGCTTTGCGCCAAACGTGAGCACTCGTCAAGGAGGACCGTCTTGCCCGTTCCGCGGACGCCGGATATGCGCATAAGACGCCCCGGGGCACCAGGTCCGTTGACGAGCCCCTCGTTAAATTCTTCAAGCACGTCCTCGCGGCCGATAATCGTGGGAGGTGTTTTACCTGCTGTGGGCTTAAAAGGGTTTGTTTGCATGTGAGCCACCTTTGCTCAAGATATAGCAAGATATAGCAAAGTATAGCAAGATATAGCAAAGTATAGTGAGATATAGCAAAGTAAGCGCTACTCGCGGGTTTTGCGGTGGTGCTATTTTCCAAATGCCGCGCGGATAAAGCGCTGGGCGAACAGCTTGTTGGCAACTCACGAGGGCTCGGGGTGCCAATTTGGGATGGAGTAGTGCTGTGCCACGAATAGGGCCTATCTACTACGTTTAAGCCGCAGAGGTCAACCATAGCCGGCTATTTTGAAAATCGATAAGCTCTCTACCAGCGGTTTTGTTTTTGCACTTTTCAGCATGGTCTGGGCTCTCCGCGTTAACGTAGTAGATGGGCCCCTTTTGTGGCAAGGGGCCGACCTGCGGCTCAGGGTAGCCAAAAAAGCCCCGTCCCAAAAAGACTGCTGGAAGTTGCGGTGGAATAGTTCCTGTTTTTGCTGCTGAAGGCTTTGAGCAGGAACTATTCCACCACAACTTATGAGGGGGCGGGGGATGCGATAGTATTGCATGGTGGTATTCGATTAACCGAGGGTTTATCCGAGGGCTTTATGGAACAGCACCAGCATTATCAGAGCTTGCAAGATCAGGCATACAACGCATTGCGCTCCAAGATCATCTATGCCGAGCTTAGGCCCGGCACACGCCTTTCGGCGATTGGTCTGGAAAAGGAGACGGGAATCGGGCGCACGCCCATTCGCGAGTCTTTTGTGCGCTTGCGTGAGCAGGAACTGGTGGAAACGCGTCCCAAAAGCGGCACCTATGTCTCAAAAATCAGCATGGAGCGCGCCGAGAACGCTTGTTTCTTGCGCGAGAAACTCGAGAGAAGCGTGCTCATTAAATGCTGTTCTGCTGCCACGCCCGAGCAAAAGCATCGGCTTGAGCAGATTCTTGCCGAGTCCGAGTCGCTCGACCATAGCGAAACGCGTCGTTTCTTTGACCTGGACAACCTGTTCCATGAGACGTGTTTCGTGATTGCCGGCCGCCATATGCTGTGGGATTGGATGAAGAGCATCAATACGCATTTTGAGCGGTATAACTGGCTGCGTATGGTGTCGCAGGATCTGGATTGGGAGCCGATTCGTCGGCAGCATCGCCGGATTCTCGAGGCCATTAAGAGGGGCGATACCGATGCGGCGAGCTATCTGGCAGAGACGCACTTGCACCTGATGCCCGAGGAGCAAGGCCCGGTTATCGCCTTGCATCCCGACTATTTTGAGCTGCCTAAAGACTCGTCTATCTAGCCCATCATCGCATCTGCTCGAGACGCAAAAACGATGCTGCTCACCTACAGCGTTTTGCAACCGAGATTTTTAATAATGCCTAAAATGGCTCAGACCGCCGACAATGGGGAAACGGGGTGCGCTATGGCGCAGATGAGAATCAAGGACATTGCCGCCGAGGCGGGCGTGAGCCCGGCCACGGTCTCGCGCTATCTCAACAACCGCCCCGGGCAAATGACCGAGGAAACCCGTGCTCGCATCGCGGCGGTTATCGAGCGCACTGGCTATCGCCCGCGTGCCGCCGCGCGCAATCTGCGCAGCTCGCGTACCAACCTCATCGGTGTGATCCTGGCCGACATCGCCAACCCGTTCTCGAGCGCCATGCTTGAAGGACTTTCCGCCAGCGCCGCCGCGCGCGGCTGCTCGCTCATGACGGCCATTAGCGGCAACGACCCCGCTAAGGAGGCCGAGTCGCTCGCCAGACTTATCGATGCCGGTGTGGACGGCCTGGTCGTCAACACCTGTGGAGGCAATGACGAGGCGATCGCCGCTGCAGCGGGACGTCTGCCCGTTGTGCTGCTCGACCGCGATGTTGCCGACGGCGGTGTCGATCTGGTGACATCTAACAACCGTGAGCTGGTCGCCGGGTTGGTGGACTCCTTGGCCGCTGCGGGCAGCGAGCGCCTGTGCCTGCTCACCGAGGCAAGCGACGATAGTCCCGTGCGTCGCGAGCGCGCCGAGGCCTTTGCCGATGAGCTTTCTCGACGCGGCCTTGCGGGCGAGGTCGTCACCCTGGCCGACGGCGGTGCCACGGGCGTTGGCCGCTTGGACGAGACCATCCGCGGCTATGCAGGTAAAAAGCTCGGCCTCATTGCTGTCAACGGCTTGGTTTTCCTGCGTCTGACCGAGGCGCTAGCGCAGCTGGGACCCTCGCTGCCGGCGGGGCTCAAGATCGCGACGTTTGACGACTACCCCTGGAACCATGTGCTCTTTGGTGGCGTGACCACGGCCGCGCAGGACACCCTCACCATTGCCGAGCGCGTGGTCGAGCGTCTGTCCGAGCGCATCGACGTTGTTACCACCACCGTGGGCGAGGCCGCAAAGCTCGCCCCCAAGCGCATCGAGATTCCCGGTCACATCGAACACCGCGCTTCGACCTCGCGCTAGTCTGTGTGATAATATATAGACAATGTCATACAGGAGGTATCCATGGCTGCGTCTGTGCTGAGTGTGCGAGTGGACTCGTCAATTAAAGATTCATTTGCCGAGCTGTGCGAAGAACTTGGCATGACTTCGTCTGTTGCGGTCAATATGTTTATGAGACAGATGCTGCGCGAGCGTTCGCTGCCGTTTGTTCCTTCACTTGGTAAAAACTCTGCGAGCGAAAACGTCGCCGCAGACATTTTAGATATTGCTCAGATTGAGTCCGCCATCCGCGAGGCGGCCAACCCGATTCCCGCCATCAAAACCGTGATTCTTTTTGGTTCGTATGCCCGGGGCGAGGCGCATGTCGATAGTGATATTGACTTGCGTCTCGAAGTCGATCGCGAGCAGGGCTTTGGTCTTTTCGCGCTGTCGGCATTTGGCGAGGCGGTGCGCAAAGAAACCGGGAGGCAGGTTGATCTCGTCTCTAGTGATCATCTTGATGACGATCTTGCCGCGGTAATCGAGCGCGAAGGAGTGATCCTTTATGATCGCGCGTAAGTCAGACAGCCTTCGCGCTCAAGAGGTTTTGGAAGCCATCTCCGAAACGAACGAGCGCATCAAGGCTTTTGATATCACCGAGGACCAGTTTCTGCATGCGAATGACGTGCGAACGAGGGCGTTGGCGGACTCCCTTTTGATGTGTGCGCTTAGGGTGACGGAAGAAGCGGGCAAGTTGTCGGAACGCTCGCAACGGCTTCATCCCGAAATTGAGTGGCGTGGAATTATCGGCATGAGAAATTATCTTGCGCATGATTACGGCAATGTCGACCGCTCGGTTGTTTGGGATGCAGTGACGATGGAGTTCCCTACGCTGGAACGAGCCTGTAGACAAATTGTCTCCGAATCTGAACGCTAGCCGCTCGTTCGCAACTGCCTGTTCGCGCACGTTTTTTGAGCGCTTGATACGCTTTAACCCTGCGGAAACATTTTTCTGCGATAGTATCTGCGATATAGACCAGTCGAAACCCGCCCGAAAGAAAGGGGAGCGACATGAACCAGCAGAACATCGATTACGTACTCCGCTCCGTAGAGCAGCGTGACATCCGCTTTGTGCGTCTGTGGTTTGTCGACATTCTCGGCCGCCTCAAGAACTTTGCCATTAGCCCCGAGGACCTCGAGGTCGCTTTTGAGGAGGGTATTGGCTTTGACGGCTCCGCCATCGAGGGCTTTGCCACGCCCGAGGAAGCCGACATGCTGGCGTTTCCCGATGCTTCGACCTTCCAGATTTTGCCGTGGCGCCCGAGCCACAACGGCGTCGCCCGCGTGTTCTGCGACGTGTGCACTCCCGATTGCAAGCCCTTTGCTGGCGACCCGCGCGATGCCCTGCGCCGCATGTTCCGCAAGGCCGAGAAGGCCGGCTATCTGCTCAACGTGGGCGCCGAGCTGGAGTATTACTACTTCCCCGACGAGCACACCCCCGAGCCGCTCGACAACGTGGGCTACTTCGATCTTTCGGTGAGCGATGCCGCCCGCGACCTGCGTCGTAACACGGTCCTCACGCTCGAGAAGATGTCCGTGCCCGTGGAGTACACCTTTCACGCCGCCGGCCGCTCGCAGCACGGTATGAGCCTGCGCCACGCCGAGGCCCTTAGCATGTCCGACGCCATCACCACGGCCAAACTCATCATTAAGCAGCAGGCCTACGAGAGCGGTTGCCACGCATCCTTTATGCCCAAGCCGTTGGCGGGTGAGGACGGCAGCGCCATGTTTTTGCATCAGTCGCTGTTCGACCACGACGGCAACAACGTCTTTTGGGGCGAGGACGACGAGAAGTACCATCTCTCCGATATCGCCAAGCACTATATGGCCGGCATCCTGGCGCACGCGCGCGAGATCAGCGCCATCACCAACCCCACGGTCAACTCGTACAAGCGCATCACCACAGGTGGCGACTCCGTGCCGCAGTACGCCACGTGGGGCCTGCGCAACCGCGCGAGCATGGTCCGCATCCCGGTCTACAAGCCCGGCAAGCAGCTGTCCACGCGCATCGAGCTGCGCAGCCCCGATCCCATGGCCAATCCGTACCTGGTCAACGCCGTCACGCTGGCGGCTGGTCTGGACGGCATCGAGCGCAAACTGGAGCTCCCGCCCGAGGCAACGGCCGAGACGCTCAAGCTTACCGACCGTCAGATGCTCGAGGCCGGCTACACGCCGCTGCCGCGCTCGCTCAAAGAGGCGCTCGACGTGTTTGAGGACTCGCAGTTTATGAAGGATGCCCTCGGCGAGCACATCCATAGCTTCTTCCTCAAAAAGAAGCGCGACGAGTGGCATAAGTTTGAGTCTACGATCACCGAGTGGGAGATCAAGCACTACCTGGCGAACTCCTAATCGCGCTGGCTTGTTCCAGTACGATTGAGCTCATTTCTTTGGAGGCCGATATGTCCGAAAAGAGTGCCCTGTTCATGGCGCGCACGACGCGCTTCCACGAGTTTGCCCGCAGCTTGACGACCACCCTGGGTGTCGAGGTGAGCCTGGCAACCCCCGATTCGCCGACTGCGGCGCACGACTTTGACCTGCTGATTCTCGATTCCGATGGCATCCGCAGCGACCGTATCGATCAGATTGCCAAGTGGCTCGACGATCGCGGCGGCGTCCCCATGCTGGTGATCGTCGACGACGAGGCGCTCGGTACCTTGCGCCTGCCCAATCACGCGCATGTCGACTTTGTATGCCCCATGGCGACGCCCAACGAGCTCAAGGCTCGTGCGCAGCGCCTAATGGGCGAGGAGGAGACCGTCACCGCCGACGATGTGCTCAACATCGATAACCTCGAGATTAACCTGGCCACCTACCAGGTGACGCTCGATGATGAGCCCATCGACCTGACGCTGATGGAGTACTCGCTACTGAGCTTTTTGGCGACGCACCCCAACCGTGCCTACAGCCGCGAAGTGCTGCTGCACCGCGTGTGGGGCTTTGAGTACTGCGGCGGCACGCGCACCGTCGACGTGCACATTCGACGCATCCGCTCCAAGGTGGGCCCGCAGATCGCGGCACACATCACCACCGTCCGCGGCGTGGGCTATCTGTTTAAGGACTAGATTTCCACCACAAAGGGGACAGACACCTTTGTGGTGGTATTGACGCAGGTGCGGGTTCCTTTCGGGCCTGCAACAGAACTTAAGCCTTCCTAAAAGATTGCGTTCTCATACACGTTCGCCCGCATATTGGGGTACAACTCAACGTGAACAATGATGGCCCGCCACATGTTTGGCGGGCCTTTGGTTATTTGACGAAAGGATCGCAGCTATGAGCGAGTACGATTCCCAGCGTCCCCAGGATGCGGGCAACGCCGGCGAGACCCAGCAGCAGCCGCGCGTGCAGGTGGAGTCGACGCCTGCCGACAGCAACATTCCCTACGTGCAGGCCTACGACACACAGACTGGCAAGCCGCTGGGCGGTGCGCAGGTCGTGAACAAGCACACGGTGGTCAAGACCAAGACCAAAAAGCTGCCGATCTTTATTACGGCACTCGCCGGTTGTGCCTGCGGCGCCCTGCTGGTCATTGCGCTTATTATGAGTGGCACGCTCGATATCGGCGGCGGCAAGAATGCCGTGACGGCGGGCGCTTCGGGTTCATCGACGCAAAAGATCACGATCGATTCCGAGGACACCACGTTGGCCGAGGCCGTTTCTGCCAAGGCATTGCCTTCCGTGGTTTCCATTACCGCCACTTCGAGCGGCAGTCAGAATGGCTCGCTTTCGCAGTCTGCCGACGATTCGAATAACTCGGGCAGTGTCGGTTCGGGCGTGGTGCTCGATACCGAGGGCCACATCCTCACCAACAACCATGTGGTCGATGGCTATGACCAGTACGTGGTGACCATGGACGACGGCACCACCTACGAGGCCGAGTTCGTGGGCAACGACGCCTCGAGCGACCTGGCCGTCATCAAGCTCAAGGACGCCGACGCCTCCAAGCTCACGCCGATCGAGATTGGTGATTCCTCCAAGCTCAACGTGGGCGAGTGGGTTATGGCGATCGGCTCGCCGTTCGGCAACGAGCAGTCTGTCTCCACGGGCATTGTGTCGGCGCTGTATCGCTCTACGGCCATGAGCTCTACCAGCGGTAACACTATCTACGCCAACATGATCCAGACCGATGCCGCCATCAACCCGGGCAATTCCGGTGGCGCGCTCGTCAACGACAACGGCGAGCTCGTGGGTATCAACTCGCTTATCGAGAGCTATTCGGGCTCCAGCTCGGGCGTGGGCTTTGCCATTCCGGTTAACTACGCCAAGAACATTGCCGACCAGATTATCGACGGCAAGACGCCGGTGCATCCGTACATGGGCGCTACGCTTTCGAGCGTCAACGCGCTCAACGCCCGCACCAACAAGCTGAGCACCGATAGCGGCGCGTATGTGGCGAGCGTCGTTGAGGACGGTCCCGCCGCCAAGGCCGGCATTCAGGAGGGCGACGTCATCACCAAGTTGGGCGACGACGAGATCACGAGCGCCGATGGCCTGATCATCGCGCTGCGCAGCCACGAGGTGGGCGAGAAGGTCGAGATCACGCTCATGCGCGGCAAGGAAGAGAAGAAGGTCACCGTCGAGCTGGGCTCCGATGAGGAGCTGCAGAACCAGCAGCAGGACGACAGTTCGACCGACACCGGCAACGGCGGTATTACCGACGAGCAGCTGCGCCAGTACCTGGAGGAGCTGCTGGGCCAGCAGGGCCAGGGTCAGGGCTACGGCCAGGGTTACTAACGAGCCATTTCGCACATGCCGAAGCCAGAGGGGCTGTCCCGCCAACGCGGGGCAGCCCCTCTTTTCTTATTGATTCGTTGGGGACGGAGGAAACCGGATCATTTGGAAATGGCAAGGGCATGAGTTGATCGCGCTATCCACTTTGGTCTGGCGGCTGCCGATTCGGTGCGGTTTGAGACCGCTATTCGGCCCCATCGTGACCGGTGGTACTCTTGTATCCGTTTGAAATCGAGCGAAGGAGTGCCGCTATGGAGCAATCGAGCCTGTTTGGTGACGGTGTGGACATCGATACCGAAACGTCCGCGAGCGCGGACACCGCCGCACCCGCCGATGCCCGTGCCCAAGCCGCCGCGCGCGCGGCCGAGCTGCGCCACGAGCTCGATTACCACGCCTATCGCTACTACATGCTCGACGCGCCCGAGATCACGGACGCCGCCTTTGACAAAATGCTCGTTGAGCTGCAGGAAATCGAGTCGACCTACCCCGACCTGGTGACGCCCGACAGCTATACCCAGCGTGTGGGCGGATACGTGAGCGAGCAGTTTACGCCGGTAACGCACATGGCACGCATGTATTCCATGGATGATGCCATGGACCTGGACGAACTCGACGCGTGGCTCCAGCGCGCCGAGGATGCGCTCGGTGCCGGCAGCGTCACCTATACCTGCGAGCTTAAGATCGACGGTCTGGGCGTGGCGCTAACCTACCAAAACGGCACCTTCGTACGCGCGGCCACGCGCGGCGACGGCACCACGGGTGAGGACGTGTCGCTCAACGTGCGCACCATCAAGGATGTGCCCATGCATCTGTCCGAGGCGGCGCTCGCCCACATGGGCGCCGACCGCGAGCGCACCATCGAAGTACGCGGCGAGGTCTATATGCCCAAGGGCAGCTTTGTTCGTCTGAATGAAGAGGCCGATGCCGAGGGCCGCGACCCTTTCGCCAACCCGCGCAACGCCGCCGCCGGCAGCCTGCGCCAAAAGGATCCCAAGGTTACGGCGCGCCGCGACCTGGCCACCTTTATCTACGCCATCGCCGATACCGACCCGCTGCACGTCCACAGCCAGCGCGAGTTCCTCGATTGGCTGCGCAGTGCCGGCTTTAGCGTCAATCGCAACGTGGCACGGTGCGCCACGCCGGCCGAGGTCCACGAGTTCTGCGCCCAGGCGCTCGAGCACCGCGGCGACCTGGACTACGACATCGACGGCGTGGTCGTAAAGGTCGACAGCTTTCAGCAGCAGCTCGACCTGGGCTTTACCGCCCGCGCGCCGCGCTGGGCCATTGCCTTTAAGTTCCCGCCCGAGGAAAAGCAGACCGTCCTGCGCGAGATTCGCATCCAGGTGGGCCGCACCGGTGTGCTCACGCCGGTCGCCGAGTTCGACCCGGTGACGGTCGCCGGCTCCACCATCGCTCGCGCCACGCTGCACAACATCGACGAGATCCATCGCAAAAACGTGCGCGAGGGCGACACCATCATCGTTCATAAGGCAGGCGACGTAATCCCGGAGGTCGTGGGCCCGGTGCTCGACAAGCGCCCGGCCGATTCGGCCGACTGGCACATGCCCGAGGTCTGCCCCGTGTGCGGCAGCCCCGTGGTCCACGAGGACGGCGAGGTTGCCTACCGCTGCGTCTCCATCGACTGTCCCGCGCAGCTCAAGGAGCGCCTGCTCCACTGGGTGAGCCGCGGCTGCATGGACGTCGACGGCCTGGGCGACGAGATCGTCGACAAGATGATCGCCGCCGGCCTGATTCACGATGTCGCTGACTTCTACCAGCTCACGGTCGACGATATCGCCGGGCTGGACACGGGCCGCGTGTACGCTAGCTCCAACAGCAAAAAGGGCGTCAAGAAGGGCGACCCCATTCCGGTAGGCCTCAAGACGGCCGAGAAAATCATCGCCGAGCTCAACAAGTCCAAGAGCCAGCCGCTCGGTCGCGTGCTGTTTGCTCTGGGTATCCGCCATGTGGGTAAGAGCGTGGGCGAGGTCATCGCCGAGCGATTCCTGTCGATTGACAAGCTCATCTTGGCGAGCGAAGAGGACATCGCCGAGTGCGAGGGCATCGGTCCCAAGATTGCGGCAAGCGTCAAGCAGTTCCTGGCCGTGCCCGAGAACCTTGCCGTACTGGAGCGCCTGCGCCAGGCGGGCCTGTCGCTCGAGGTCGACTTGGGCGCCGCTCACGCGCAAGCCGCAGCCGACGCTGGCGTGGCAGGCGAGCTCGCCGACGCACAGCCACTCGCGGGTCTGACCTTCGTGCTCACCGGCACGCTCGTCAACCGCACGCGTGACGAGGCGGGCGCGGCGCTCAAGGTGCTCGGCGCCAAGGTTTCGGGCAGCGTGTCAAAGAAGACGAGCTATCTAGTCGCCGGCCCCAAAGCGGGCTCCAAGCTTACCAAGGCCGAGCAGCTGGGTGTGCCCGTGCTGGACGAGGACGCACTCGAGCAGATCTTGGCGACTGGTCAGGTGCCGGAGGCGTAATGGATATAGAGAATCGCAATTGCTCGCAGGCGGAAGGGCGCACGAAGCACGACCAAGTGCAGGCAAAAGAGCACCTGATGGCGCGAATTCGCATTGCGGAACGTGAGCGCTCGGCAGGTGCGTCTCGCGATGCTTTTGAGGCGTTGACCGAGCTAGAGACGCGGCTCGGTCTAGCCTAGCGATACGGGCACCGTGATCTGCGTCACGTAGGTTGTGGGGTCGTCGCTGATGATGTCGTCAATGAGGGCGATTTCGCGCGAGGGGCCGGCGGGTGTCAGGCCGTGCTCGCGCATATAGCCGAGCAGCTGCTCGTAGCGCGGACCCGCTTGCCCGTGCGTGCCGCGGAAGCTAATGGTCAAACAGCGTGCGGCGGGGCGCACCTCGACGTCGCCCAGGTATTCATCGGTATCGTCGAGCAGCAGAAAGACCTCGTCGTAGCCATCAAAGTCGCCGGTGGCGAAGCGCTTGGCGCTAATCCCAACGCCCAAGTTGCCCAGAAAGACAAAGGTCTCGTGCTGGCCCTTCTGCAGTTGACGGATCTGCCACTCCAGCGCATAGGCGTCGGTAGGGTTGACGCGTTCGCGCAACACGGCGCAGCGAAGCTCGGGCGCATCGATTGTGCAAATGGTATCGAGCTCGATGTTCAAGGCATTGTGCAGCAGAGCAAGCCGGTTATCGATTTTGCGCGACACACGCTCTAGCTCACGTCGCTTGCGCTCGATGAGCTTTTGCTGCTGAGCCAGCTGCCGCTGCATAAGGTTCACGTCGCGCGTGGTCACAAACTCGCGGATTTGCGCGAGCGGTAAGTCGAGAACACGCAGGTGGCTGATGGTGTTGAGAGTGGAGAGCTGCCGCGATCCGTAGTAGCGGTACCCGCTCGCCGGATCGATGTGCGCCGGGTCCAGCAAGCCCATCTGTTCGTAATGGCGTAGCGTGCCCACACTCAGGTTAAACAGGCGCGCCACCTCGCCAATGCGGAGCAGGCCCTCGGTATGTTCAGGTGGCGTGTCGGTCACAGGACCGCTCCTTTCGGTAAAAAGCAGGGGAGAGGCGCCAGGCTCGCGTCGCCCCGCTACGCTGCCAACTTGTCAAAAGCCCCGCGCCGGTTGAATACAGTAAACGCCATCACGCAAATGACCGCTGACAAAATCGATCCGCACGGCGAAGCGATGCCCATGGGAAACAGCGTGTCGGAATAGGCGTTCGACAGCAGCCACGCGCCCGGCACGCGAATGAGCGCCACGGCCAGCACGTTGTGCGCAAAGCCGATGTAGCTCTTGCCATACGCAGCGAAAAAGCCGCTAAAGCAAATGTGGATGCCGGCAAAGATTGCGTCGAAAATATAACTGTGCATATAGCCGGTGCCGGCAGCGACCACCGCGGGGTCCTTGGCAAAAAAGCCGATAAACGCCGGCGCCACCAGCCACATCAGCACCGTGATCAGGCAGCCGTACACCACCGAGATCGTCATGGCGTCCTTGAGCACCTGGCGTGCACGATCGCCCTTTCCCGCGCCGGCGTTTTGGGCCGTGAGTGCGCTGACGGTGGCGCCCATGGAACTCGGCACAATGAACAAAAAGCTGATCATCTTCTCGACCAGGCCCACGGCAGCGGCGTCGACGAGCCCTCGGTGGTTGGCGATGACGGTGATGAACATAAACGCCACCTGGATGCAGCCGTCCTGCACGGCCACAGGCACGCCGATCTTAAGAATGCTGCCGAGCACCTCGGGCTGGGGGCGCAGGTCGCTGCGCTTAACGTGGATATTCGTTCGGCGGCTCTTGAGCCACACGAGCGCGAGGGCAACGCTGGCCGTCTGGGCGGTCACCGTGCCGAGTGCCGCGCCCACGGGGCCGAGCCCCATGTGCCCGATAAACAGAAAGTCGAGCGCGATGTTGATGATGCATGCCACGCCGATCACGTACATAGGCGAGCGCGAATCGCCCAGCCCGCGAAAGATGGCCGAGAGAATGTTGTACGCGGCGATAAAGGGAATGCCGATAAAGCAGATACGCAGGTAGGCGGCAGTGCCTTCGACTGCCTCGGCCGGCGTGCCAATGAGCGCCACGATCTGCGGGCACAGCGCAAGCAGGATGGCGGCCAGCACCACCGAGACGCCCATAAAGAGCGTGATGGTGTTGCCGATGGCGGTCTCGGCGCGGTCGAAGCGACGCGAGCCCACGGCGTGGCCGACGACCACCGTCGTTCCCATGGCCAGGCCCACGAGCGCCACGGTAATCATATAGAGCGTCTGCGCGCCATTTGCCACGGCGGTGATGCCGGCAGCGCCGCTAAACTGCCCCATCATGTACAGGTCGGCCATGCCGTAGAGCATCTGCAAAAAGTACGAGAGCATATAGGGCAGGGCAAAGACCGCGATGGTCTTAAGGACATTGCCGCGTGTGAGGTCGTGTTCCATGGGCGGGGCTTTCTGGCTTGGTTCGTTTAGCTACCAGTGTAGTGAAAACCCTACAACGATTGTAGAGTCAAGGTTTGTGATGACGACGGGGCGAAAAAAATAGTCACGCTCCGAGCACGATGCTTTGGCCCTCTGTGCCCTTCACCTCGTCTCAAACCATCACAACATTCGACGTTTTTCGCCAAAAACGGGAAAGGCATCGAATGTTGTGATGGTTTTTCTGCCCCTTGACCGGGTGGAATCGCTTTCTTGCGCACGAAGGTGTGCGGACCCGTGGGCAGGGGAATAAGGTTGGTTATCCGACTCCATTGGAGGGCTTATGGACCTGCCGATCGTCCTGTCCCATAAGACTGCTTGGCTGTACCACAACGTGGCGCGCCCGTCCGAGCCGCTCTCGCGAGCAAGCAGCCTATACGATGAGGACTTGCTTGCTAACGAGGCGGAACCGACCGCGAGCCTGCCCAAATTGGGACTCGATGCCAAGGGGCTGAGGGCTTCAACGGCAGTTGGGATCGTTGCCGACTATCTAGTTTCGCTCGGTATTCCACGAGAAGAGCTCGATCATATCGACACGCTCGTCAACTTCGATTTTGAGCGCTCGACGCCGGCTGGATTCAGGTGCCACGTGTTTGGAGCGCCGGTACCTTCAGACCATCTTATCGAGGTGGCAGAGGGCCTTCTGGTGGTTGATGAGGTCATGTGTTTTGTCCAAGCGGGTTCGTGGATGAGCGAGCCCGAGCAGCTGGAATATGGCTACGAAATCTGCGCCCGATACCATTTGAATCATCTGTCGACAGGCGATTATATCGAGATGGGTCAGAGGTATACCGTTGCCGACTTGATTGCCTATTGCAATGAGAACCGATCTCGTCAGGGGGCTATACGCGCGGCCGCCGTGCTCAAGCGCGTGCACGATGGCGCGCGGTCGCCCATGGAGACGGCCACCGCAATCATGGTTGTAGCAAAACGTTCCCAGGGCGGGCTGGGATACGCCAAGATCGAGCTCAACCATCGGGTCAATGTTCCCAACGAGTTCAAATATCTCGCAAAGGCCGGGTATTTCGAGATCGACGTATATGCGCCTGCAAGCGGTACGGGGATTGAATACAACGGCTCGGACCATCTTGATAAACAGCGCAGCGCGTCGGATGCGGAGCGTATGACCGTGCTGAGCGCGCTGGGCTTTAGGATGATCGTCCTCACCGGGACTCAGTTTGCCCACCAGCTGCAATTGCACCGGGCGATGAATGCCATTGCACTCGCTATGGGCCTTAAGTGCGACCGAAGCGAAGCGTTCCAGAAACGTCAAAACGACCTGCGAGAATTCGTGATTCGGCACTGGGACGGCGGCCTTTAGGGGCGCTTTGGTCCTTCTACGGTGTGCCGTGGGCAGGCAGACCATCACAACATTCGACGTTTTTCGCCAAAAACGGGAAAAGCATCGAATGCTGTGATGGTCTGTGCTGAGGATGGGCTTGGGAAGCCGGTCTTGCTCGAAGCGACCTGTCCTGTCGTACGGGTGTCGGCATGATTCTCTCGTGGGGTATTATGTTTTCCGAAGAATAAAACGCCGCATGAGGGGAGGGCTGCGTGGACGGACGCGTGCAACACGACGGCTTTGGCCGCGATATCAACTACGTGCGCATTGCCGTTACCGACAAGTGCAATTTCCGCTGCATTTACTGCATGCCGGCCGATGGCGTGGCACCCCGCGCGCACGACGAGCTCCTCAGCGCCGAGGAAATCGCCCGCTTTGTGCGCCTGGTGGCGGGGGAGGGCATTCGCCGCGTGCGCCTGACGGGTGGCGAGCCGCTGGTCAGCCGCCGTATCATCCCGCTCATTCGCGACATCCGCGCGATTCCGCAGATCGAGGACATCTCACTCACCACCAACGGCGCTCTGCTGCCCAAGCTGGCGCCGCAGCTCAAAGATGCGGGGCTTAACCGCGTCAACATTTCGCTCGACACACTCGATCCCTCGCTGTTTGGAAAGATCACGCGCCTGGGTCGGCTCGAGCAGACTATGGCTGGCATCGACGCGGCGCTGGCTTGGGGCTTTGAGCCCGTTAAGGTCAACTGCGTTGTTGTGCGCCGGCTCAACCAGGATGTGGCGGCCCTTGCACGGCTTACGCTCGACCGCCCCATCCACCTGCGCTTTATCGAATACATGCCCATTGGTGACGAACACACGAGCTCGCATTGCGCTGTGGACCCGCATGCGCCCACGCTCAATCCTGAGCTGTGGGATGCGAGCGATACCGTGCCGAGCGACGAGCTGCGGGTGCGCATCAATGCCGGGGCCGCCGCGACGGGGCTGGGCGAGCTTGAACCGCTCGACATCAACGACGCTCCTGCCGGCGCGGGCCCTGCGCGCTATTGGCACTTTCCGGGCGCGGCGGGAACGGTCGGCTTCATTAGCGCCATGTCCAATCATTTTTGCGCGAGTTGCAACCGTCTGCGCCTGACGGCCGATGGCAACGTGCGTCCGTGCCTGTTCAGCGATGCCGAATATTCGGTGCGCGACGCCCTGCGCCGTGGTGATGATATGCAGGTACTTTCGATTTGGCGCGATGCCGTGGCCCACAAACCGCAGGAACACGCGATAATTGAGGGCACGCAACGATTTATGTCCCAAATCGGAGGATGATCATATGGCCAAGAGCAGGTACGCCGATGCCACCAAGGCCGCTCGCAGGGCCGCGATGTCTGCCCACAAAGTCACGGCTGCGGCGAATGCTGGCAACGCCGACGCGTCCGCACAGCCGACTGCCAGCGCTGTCGCCGAGCCCGCCCGCGACGCCCGTCGCGACGAGCTGACGCACGTGGACGCCAAGGGCGAGGTACGCATGGTCGACGTGTCCGACAAGGCCGAGACCCATCGCATCGCCATCGCCGAGGGCACCATCCTCATGCACCCCGAGACGCAGGCCATGGTGCTGCAGGACCGCGCCAAAAAGGGCGACGTGCTTGCCTGCGCGCGCGTGGCGGGCATCATGGCCATCAAGCGCACGAGCGATATCATTCCCATGTGCCATCCGTTGCTCATTACCAAGAGCAAGTGCGACATTGCGCCCATCGCTCCGGCGGGGACGCCGGCCGAGGACGTGCCCGAGGGCTGGGCGCCGGCGCGCGCGGACGGGCAGGTTGGCTTTCACGTACTGGTTACGGCCGGCGTGACGGGCAAGACGGGTATCGAGATGGAGGCTCTGACCGGCGCGAGTGCCGCGTGCCTAACCATCTATGACATGTGTAAGGCGGTCGATCGCGGCATGGAGATCGTCGACGTGCGCCTACTGCACAAGGAGGGCGGCCGCTCGGGTGTGTGGGATCGCGCCGAGCGTCAGGTCGCTGCTGTTGAGGCTGCTGCCGCAGACGGCAACGCACCCACAGGCGCACCCGTCGCCGTCGCGCCCGCAGCTCCGGCCCCGGCCGTCCCCGCGATCGCGTTTATCGGCTACCAAAACTCGGGCAAGACCACGCTCGTCGAGAAGGTTATCGCCGAGCTCACCCGCCGCGGCCTGCGCGTGGGTTCGCTCAAGCATCATGGGCATCACGGCTTTGATATCGACGTGCCCGCTAAGGACACCTGGCGCCATCACCAGGCCGGATCCAAGCACGTGGGACTCATCTGCGCCACGCGCTGGGCGGAGTACGCCGACACGCGCGAGGAGGACGAGATGCCCGCGCGCGAGCTGCTGTCGCGTTACAACGATGTCGATGTGGTGATCATCGAGGGCTACAAGACCGAGGGCTTCGACAACATCGTGGTCGCGCGCTCCGGTGTTGACCGTCTGCGCGGCAAGAGCTCGCTCGACCTGGTCGACGGTCACACGCTGGCCCTTGCCTGCAACGAGGCCCTGGCGCGTCAGGCCTTCGACGCCGGCTTTGCGACCCGAGCCATCAACATCAACGACGCCCGAGCCATCTGCGATCTTATCCAAGACCATCTGGCCTAAAACCTGCCAAATAGGGACAGGTTTGTTTTGGCAGGTTTTATCTGGGCAAACGTCATTTCCACCACAAAGGGGCCAGGCACCTTTGTGGTGGTTTTTGCTTTAGTAGATGTGTGGGACATGCCTTACAATCTACCAAGTAGTTCATGACGGGCGAAAAACGGAGAGAAGGGTCCTGATGCGTCCTTAATGTTTCATGCGGATAGATTGATTTGACAGACGGTGGCGAATGCCCACCGTTCGTATTCGTATGGAACAAGGAGTCTCCATGCTCGTCTCTCTTTTCTCAAAACCTCAATCATCGCTGTCCACGCAGGCTAAACGCCTGGTGGCCATGCGCTTTCTCATTTACACCGGTTTTCAGACCAGCTACTTTATCGGCGTTATCGGAACACTCACCTATGCGGACGGCGCTTCGGTCGTCGCGACATCGCTGGCCGTCCTGTTTATGAATGTATTTGTGATTCTGGGATCCTTTGCGGGTGGAGCGGCGCTCGACGCCTGGGGCCCGCGCCGTCATTTCTTGCTGAGCATCATCGGCGCTCTCGCAACTGGTACGGCAATCATCGCCTTTGGTAGCGCGACCGGCGTCGTCCTGCTCGGCGCGGTGTTTCTGGGCTTTACGATGGGATTCGCCCAGCCCATTGCCACATCCTATCCGGCCTACCTCACCGACGATCCTGTCGAGCTCAAAGACATCAACTCCGCCATCGCCATGTTTTCAAACGTGAGTATCATCGTTGGCCCCACGCTGGGCGGCTTTGTCGCGGCGGCTGCGTCGTCGCGCGCGGTGTTCGTGCTCATGATGCTCTTTACCGTACTGGCGCTCGTCGCCGGTTGGGGCTTTAGGCCGCAGACCAGCCATGTCGCCGGGCATGCGGATGCCGATTCGGCAGAGGAAGGGGAGCGTGCGGGACAAAGCTCCAACCCCAGCACGTCCACCCGCGTCACCTTCGCGACCAGCATCAAGACAGTCTTCACCAACAGCGTCCTCGCCCTGCTGTTCTGCATCATCTTCCTCTCGAACTTTGGCTACGGTGCCTTCGATCCGCTGGAGTCGTTCTTCTACCGCGATGTCCTGCACGTCGGTGTTGAGTGGATGGGCTGGCTCTCGTCGGCCTCGGGTGTGGGCGCGGTGCTGGGTGCCGTGCTCGCGCTCCGCTTGCCGCCGCACCTGGTCAACCTCAAAACGCTGCTCATGGCGCTTATGTCTGTGGGTCTGGGAAGCCTGCTCTATGTGGGAACGCCGTACGTGGGCATAGCCCTTGTCGGCCAGATTGCCCTGGGCGTGGCCTGGGGCGTCGTCAACCCGCTCCACAACACCATCGTGCAAACGGCGGCTCCGCTCGAGCAGCTCGGTCGCATCAACTCGGTCATGGGCTTTGGCAATATGTTCGCCGGCGTGGCGCCGCTGGCGGTTGCACCGTGGCTGGCGGCAACATTTGGCGTACAACGGACACTCGTGGGGGCAGGCATGGTCGTGACGGCGGTTCCCGCGGCGCTGCTGCTGTTTGGACGCCGGCATTTGGATCGTGCCGCAAAGCAGTAAAAACCATCACAACACTCGATGAAAATCGCGATTTTGCCGAAAAACGTCGAATGTTGTGATGGTTTGCGCTGCGGGTCAGGCCATCCTGCGGATCCTGCCACCACAAAGGGGCTAGGCGCCTTTGTGGTGGTTTTTGCTTTGACGGGCCGCGCCCACGCCTTGGTATACCATGTACGCCGTTCACGAATACACCCCACACCGCCGCACAACCCAGAAAGGCCCCCCATGGACACCACCTTCAGCCACATCAAAGCCGTGTTCTGCGATATCGACGGCACGCTGCTCACGAGCCAGCACATGGTGTCCCCGCGCACCGTGGCGGCGATTCGCGCCCTGCGCGAGCGCGGCGTGCTGTTTGGCCTGTGCACCGGGCGCGACGCCCACGCGACCGAGGCCATGTACAAGCTCTGGGGCATCGAAGGCCTGGTAGACGTGATGGTGGGCTGCGGTGGCGCCGAGGTCATCGACCGCGCGCACGACATCAACGAGCTGAGCTATCCGCTGCCGGGCGAGACCATCGCGCGCATCTGCAAGCACATGGCGGACCTTCCGGCAACGCCCGTCTGCCCCCGAGACGGCGTGTTCTACGTGCCCGAGAGCAACGCGTGCGTCGAGCACCTGTCGCGCGTCGACGGTGTGCCCTACCAGGTGGTCGATTTTGCCGAGTTGTTGCGCGAGCCGCAGCCCAAGGTGATGTTTACCATGGCGCCCGAGGTAATGCCGCGGGTGATTGAGCGGGCATCGACGTTTGCTGATAACACTGTTAAGGCGGCGGCTCTGCAAACCACGCAGCGGCTCTACGAGTTCATGGATCCGCGCGTGTCCAAGACGCGCGGCCTTGTGCGCGTGGCGGAGCTCAACGACATGGAGCTCCAGGACATCTGCGTGTTTGGCGATGCGGACAACGACACCTGCATGGTGGCCGACGCCGGCGTGGGCGTGGCCATGGCAAACGGCAGCGACGCCACCCGTGCCGCCGCCGACTTTGTAACCGCGAGCAACGACAAAGACGGCATCGCGATCTTTATCGAGGAACATCTGCTGTAGCGCCGGGGGAGAACCACCGCAAAGGGGACAGGCTCCTTTGCGGTGGTCTCAGGCGATTTGGGCGAATTGATGCCTAAAATCTGCGCGAAAATTCAAATAACGTTGTCTGAACATTACGCTTCTAACCACCGATGAGTTAAAGGTATTCCCATCAATTTGGTAGTCTATTCCTCCCGGTTAATGATCTACCGTTCACGGTCGATTTTCGACCGTTCACAGGACGCATGCTCTTGAGCAAAATGTTGTGCAAATAAATAAAATGCTATTAAAAAACTGATAACTAGCTTAATTACCAGTAGAAATAACTATTTCATAGCGAATAAACGAAGGTTAATCCGAGCAAATGTCAAGAGAATTGAGAATTCGCTACAAAACTATCGGTATTTTTGCTTAGATGTTCAAACAATCGTTACAATATGTACTACAAGCGTGCGTAATTACAGATTGCGCAGATACGTTTGATAGTGAAAGAGCAAGATCGCGGTCTCTTGGGGAGGAGACATCGATGAAAGCGAATTCAGAAAAAACTAAGCAGAGTAAAAAAGCGACGCGCCGTGTACTGGCAGGCGTTTTGTGCGGAGCCTCCGTGTTGAGCCTGGTACTGTCGCTCGTCATGCCCCCGATCTCGCAGGCCATTGCCAACGATGCTCCGGCGGTTTCTACCGAGGAAACTGTGATGGGGGGGGGTTCCTCAAGTGAGTCTACTGATGTAGAAAACACCAACAACGGGGACGCCGAAAACCAGAATAGTGACGACGCAGAGGGTGGCGAAGCCGACCCTTCAAATGGTGTTGAGCAGGGTCAGTCTGGGGATCAACCTGAAGGTAAGCTGCAGGTCGAAGATAACGAGCCGGCAGATGGCAACGCTGTGATGGCGGCCACGGAAGGCGAGCAAACCGAAGCGGCGCCCGACGAGATAAAAAACGTTGACGATTTAAAAACCAAGTTGGCGAATGCAAGCGGTGTTGCAGGCTTCAAGCTTATGAATGATGTCGAGACCGGCGAGACGATTACGCTCAACAACGGCAGCAATATCACGCTGGATTTAAACGGCTGCAAAATTAAGCATACAAGTTCGAGCCAGCCCCTATTCAACATAACCGGCGGCGCAACGTTGACTGTCAAGGACGGTCGGCAAGTTGCCGCGACAGAGACTACGACTTCTCAAACAAATAAATGCGGTAATCTCGCCTCAATGGAATACGATACTTCCAATGACATTCCGACTGGCCTTACCTACTACGTAACCGAATCGGTTGCAAACGGAACCTGTACAACCGAGACTCTTAAGGCGTATAAGGCTAATATCCAGGGTGCCATCGTGGCGTGCGGCGGCGATAAGGCTAATGGTTTGAAGCTTGTCAACCTTTTCGACGGTGGTCACTTCAACCTCGAGAGTGGCACACTTACGCAGAAGCAGGGCAATCACGTCGGTAATCTGATCTATGCCGAGAACGGTTCAACTGTTACCATGAACGGCGGCTACATTTGCGGCGCCGATACGGGAGACTCGGGTGCTGGCGCCGGCATTAAGGTGTCAAATCGTTATGGCGGACGGTCAACTTTTAAAATGACCAACGGTGTAATCGCCGGCAATACTGCTTCTAGCGGTGCTGGCGTTTTTGCAGAGGACTACGTTAATGCCTCCGAGGCGAATAAAGATAACGAATTTACTAGGGGTCATCCTACAGTCGAGATGACTGGTGGCATAATTACCGGCAACTACACACGCGATTCTGTCGACGGCCTTGGCGGTGGCATCTTAGCTTCGGGCGGTAGTGTGACCGTTTCTGGTGGCTATATCACTAACAACAAATACGCTAAGTATTGCCGCAACGATGGCTGGGGTTGTCATGGCGGCGCTGGGCTTGCTGCCAATAACGGCGCCAATGTCACTATTTCTGGTGGCCAGATTACCGGCAACTACTCCGAGGAAGCCGGCGGCGGTGTTTATGTCACGGATGTCAACCGTAATACTCAACCCCGTACGGGTATGGCGTGGCTGAAAATCACGGGAGGAATTATTGCCTCTAACGTGAGCTACCGATCTGAAGGTGCCGGCATTCGAGTGGGCCAGATGGTTGACGCGATGATTAACGGCACTGGAGGCAATAAAGTCTATATCACTAACAATCACTGCATGTCTCGCTTTGACTGGGGCGGTGGCGGCATCTTTGTTCAGGGAAACTCGGATGAGGGTAAGGAAAAGACCGCTGGTAGATTATTTGTATACAACTCGTACATTAGCAGCAATACCGCTGGCGGCTATGGCGGCGGCGTAGCAGTCTGCCCCACGGGCAAGACGTTGGTAACGAACACTGAGGGCACGGCAATCTTTGGCAATTCGTCTGCTCGCGATGAGCACAGTGCCAATGGTTACGATAAGACAAATGGCACTGGTAATGATGGTACGCCCCATCTTTCAGCTGGTGGTGCTGATGGTACTAATAAGACTGAAGATCAAGAGGCATACAACTCGAAGGATTTTCGCACGTACGGTCATGCCGATTTCTTCCTCGCAGCGACAGGTCACACAACGCCGGTCGCAGTGGTAAGCGGCAAGATGCTTGGCGATATAGACGCCAAGTATTCGGGAAGCATTGAGCTAAAGGGTCCCATTACCATCCCCGCCAACGGTGTTGCTCAGGTAAAAAATAGCATCGGTCTGACTTCGGGTGTTAGCGCCACGGATAAAGCGGTGATTGAGGCATTACAGAATAATAAAGTGACAACTTTCATCACGGACAACTACTCCTGGAACCATGGTGGCGGCATCATGTCGAATGGCGACTTGTACCTAGGCGAGCCTGCGGATACGTACGTCTACCCGAGCCTTAAGTTGAAGGCAACCAAGGAGTTGGACGGCCGCGGCCTCAAAGATAAGGAGTTCACCTTTACGGTTTATCGCAAGGACTCCGGTACTGCGAAGGCGCCTTCTTGGAAGAATGATAAATTCGACAAAGGTGACTGCGAGCCTGTCGAATCTGTCCCGAATAGCGCTGACGGCAACATCGCCTTTGACCTTAGCGAAGACGTTCGCAAGCAGCTTCTTAATAACGAAAACGTTCGCAAGCAGTTCTTAGCGAATGGTGCTGCCGAAATTACATACTACTTGGTCGAAGATGCGGGCAAACTTCCTGGTGTCATATACGATCGTGCTGTATATGAAATTAAGGTGACAGTCAAATACACGTCGACTGTACTTATGTCTGTTCCGATACAGGGAAAGACGGATGAGTTTAAAAATCTTAATGTCTATAGCTACACGATTGATCGTGTGGACGTGACTAAGAATCCTGGGGGTTCAGCTAGCTCGCCGAGGACTGCGTCAGTAGATGCTAATGGGTATTATTCGATCGTCGACTCCAGCAGCGCAACCTCCACCAACAAGGCAACCTTCACCAACAAGTACGACCCTGAGGTTTCTTGGACTCCTGAGGCGACTAAGGTCGTTGAGGGTGGCGAGATGAAGGAGTTTACACTTCAGCTTGCGAAAGACAGCAAATTTGACAACATCATCGGTACTGCCGTGACCTCTGCTGGTGAAGATACGGAGCAGACGCTTTCGTTCAAGGACACCACTGATAACAATAAAAAGGTTGAGCTCAAGTACTCGCTTTCTGATATCAGGAATAATCCCGACGACCCGGGTGATTCCACGGGTGACCCTTTCAAGATCTTTACGTACTATGTGCGCGAGAAAACCGACGGTCCGCAGTTCTCGCACTACACGTACGACCACTCGGTCTATAGGTTCACGGTTGTGCCAACGTATAACACCGAAAAAGGAGAGATCAACTGTAGGGTGACCTACAAGAAGGGAACCGTTGACTCCGAAGGCAATTGGACAGCAGAAGACAATGCCAAAGAATGGACGTTCATCGACACCTCCACCCCCAACTCCACCGACACCTCCATCCCCACCTTCACCAACACCTACTCCACCTCTTTGCCCCTTTCTGGTATGTCGGGCGTCACTCTGACGTACCTTGCCGGCGCGGCGGTGCTTTGCGCTGCTGCGGCCTGGATGCACATTCGTCGCAAGGCGAATGCGAAGGGAGGTAAGCGTCGTGAATAAGAAAGTTTGCTCCTTCCCGATCTTGTTTGCGCTGCTTGCCCTCGTGATCGGCACCTGCGCGGTTGTGTTCCCCGCTTCCGCGCAGGCCGCGCCGACCTCGACCGGTTCCATCACGGTGAGCGGCACCGTGGCGAGCAGCTACGACGCCTACCAGATCTTTAGCGCCAACGTCGTCGACGGCGACAGCGACGCCAAGATCGCCACCGACCTCGCCTGGGCAAGCGACGCCGTGCGCGACGCCGCGCTGCCTGTGCTGCACAGCGCCGGCATGCCTAAATCCCAGACCACCGCGCGGGAAGCTGCCGAGTGGCTCAACACCGATTCTCACCTTACGAGCGTGCTGAGAGCACAGCTCGCTCGTTCCCTCCAGAGCTCTGGCGCCGTGCCCGTGGCCCTTAACGCGGGCACGGCGGCCGAGCTGCCCTGCGGCTACTGGCTCATCGTCGCCGACGACGACGCCATCGCCCAGGGCGAGGCCGGCACCGCGCCGATCATGGCCCTGGTGGGCGGCGGCGCCGTCACCGTCAAGCCCAAGGCGGCGACCCCCAAGGTCGCCAAGCACGTGCTGGAGGACAGCACCGCCGCCTGGCAGAAGGCCGCCGACGCCACGGTCGCCGACGACCTGTACTGGCGCCTCTCTGCCACGGTCCCGGCCGGGCTCACCGCCTACGACACCTATACGGTGCGGTTCGTCGACACCATGAGCGCGGGGCTCGACCCCTCCAAGGTGGCCGCGAGCATGCGCGTGTACGTGGCGACGGGCGCGGACGGCGGCTTCGACGCCGTCTCGGCCGGCAGGGACGGCCGCGCCGGCACCGACCCCGCGAAGGGCTGGACCGACATCACGGTCCAGTGCGCCACCAAGGTAGCGGTCGACGGTAAGACCTTCACCGTGCGTACCGGCGACCTGATCGCCGCGCTCGGCGGGGCCGACGCCTTCACCGCGGGCGCCCGCGTGGTCGCCGTGTACAACGCGCCGCTCAACAGCGCGTGCAACCACGGCATCGCGAAGGGCAACCCCAACGAGGCCTACCTGCGCTACCCGCGCTCTCCCCTCGCCGACCAGTCCGGCGACGCCGGCTTCACCCGCACGCCGAGCGACGATGCGTGCGCCTACACCTGGGATCTCGCGCTCACCAAGCGCGGCAGCGACGGTGACAAGCCGCTTGCCGGGGCGGTCCTGAGCATCGCCGACGACCGCGGTCGCACGCTGGCGGCCGACGGCACGTGGGATGCGGAGGGCAAGGCCACCGTCACCACGGGCGAGGACGGCCGCGTGACCGTCTCGGGCGTGGACTCGGGCAAGCTGGAGGTCCGCGAGCTCAAGGCGCCCAAGGGCTACACCGCCTTCGAGGGCACGCGATCCGTGACAGTCAAGGTCGAGGGCCTGGACGTTGACCAGGTGGCCGCCGCCAAGCCCAAGCTCACCATCACGGCCGAGTCGCCCCTGCGCGCCGACAGCGCGGACGGGTCGACGGGCAGCCTGGAGGCGTCGCTCATCAACACGCCCACCGGCACACCCCCTAGCATTACCACCGGAGGCTTTATGCCCTCGACTGGCGATATGGCAATGTACGCCGCGGCCGCCGCAGCGGTCGCCGGAGCCGCGCTCATCGTGGTCGCGCTCCTGGTCAAGCGGGGAGGTGGCAGCCATAAAGAGTAGCTGGCAGCCCCACAGAGAGCGGGGCGAGACGTAGCGAAGTAGATGCTAAGACACAGACAGATGATGACCGATCGAATGAGTTACGAAGTAGAAAGCAGAGGAAAGAAGATGCACATGAACAAGAACATCGCACGCCTGGCAGTAACCGCTGGCCTCACAGCAGCGCTGAGCTTCGGCGGCGTCATGGCCCCGGTGACCATGGCGTTTGCTGATGGTACGCCGACGGTGGCCACGAACGGCAATGTGACGATTACGGAGGATATCTACAAGGATACGACCTTTAAGGGAATCAGAATTTTCTCGGCGAAGGTCACGCAAGACCAGAAGGATGATGGTACCTGGGACTCCACTGCGGAGAAGACGCTTTCCGATATCGATTGGGCAAGTGATCCCGTAAAGAGCGCAGTGACTACGGCATTTAATAACGATGACCCCAAGCCTGATGGCTTGCCGACTGGCGAAGATGCTGAATCTGCTCAGGCGTGGGCTCAGTTCATCAAAAAGCACGAGAACGAAGTTGTGAATAAAAACGTCAAGGCCGGAATCGTGCTCGACAAGATCGCTGCTGCTGTTGAGAAGGCGAACATTCCTGAAGGCAATAACGGCTGGCTAAATGCTGACAACACCGGTTCTTTTAGTAACTTGGCTACTGGTTACTGGCTCTTCGTGACTAAGAGTGTCGGCGAGAGTGCTAATGCTGAAAAGGGTAACACGGATACCTTCAGTTCGCCCATTTTCGCCGTTGTTGGCGGTTCCGCTGAGAACTTAACTCCCAAGAAGCAGGTCCCCACTGTGACCAAGGCCGTCAGGGACGACAAGGATGGCAGCACCTTCGGTACCGATGTGTCCAAAAATCCCAACATGGCTGCAGACTCCCGAATGGACCAGTTTATCGACTATCAGCTCGTTGGCACCGTTGCGGGGAACATCAACACTTACAGCACCTACAGGTACACCTTCACGGATATTCTTCCCAAATCTATGACGCCTCGTCTTGGGGCTGACGACAAGACGCCAGTTGTTACGGTCAAAATTGGCAATACCGAGGTTAAGACCGGCTACACTGCCAAGTACGATAACGACACGCTGACTGTCGACTTCCTTAATCTCAAGAATTGCATGGCTGAGGGTGAAACTCCTATCTCGCTGGATGGCAACTCTAAGGTGACCGTTGAGTACCAGGCCAAGCTCGACTCTAGCAAGGTTTGCAATGCTGACGGTTCGCTCAATTCAGAATTCAGCAGTTTGCTCGGTACCGCACAGACGAATACGGTTAAGCTTACCTACTCCAACAACCCGCACGGTGAAGGTGAAGGCACTACGGTTGACCATCCTGCCTATGACTACACCTATGGTATCGATGTTACCAAGGTCGGTAGCGACAAGGATGGAGACGGTAACCTCAAGACGCTCAAAGATGTTGAGTTCACCTTGCAGGAGGTTGTTGACGGCAACGCTGAGAATCAATTCATCGACGCCCGGGGTGTAAAGCACAGCGACGCCAAGGAAGCCACGCTCAAGACGACGAACGAAGGCAAGATCAACGTTGTCGGTCTCGACGAGGGCACCTACATCCTCAAAGAGGTTAAGCCTGCTCCTGGTTACAATAACTCCGCCAAGGACGGTGTCACCTTTACTATCAAACGTGACAGTAACGATCAGCTCTATCAGGCTGGTCAAAGTGTTACTCCGAGTACGGAGTCTGTAATCAGTGCAGCATCTGGCGTTGTGAAGGATGGCACGGCCGCCGCAGCTACCGGTAAGCTCAGCTTCACCATTGTCGACCAGAAGGGCTCCGGCCTCCCGCTGACCGGTCTCAACGGCGTGACGTTCACTTGGATCGCTGGTGGCGCGGTGCTGTGCATCGGCGTGGCTCACCTCATCCGCAGCCGTAAGCAGGCCGAGGAGTCCGAGCAGGAGTAACGCTCGCTCACCCATCCCTTTGGCAGGTGGGATGTGATGGCCATGAGACTTGCGGACACTTTTCTCGTCCATCCACGTTCTTGCTTTGCCATTCTCTTTTCGGGGCAGACTCCGCACTGGAGTTTGCCCCGTTCTTTTTGGACAACACAGGCAGCCTCCACCGTCCGATGCGGACTCATCCGTCATCGCGTTTCTTGACTCGTATGAGGTTCGGTTTAAGGTCCGTAGGCGCACGCGCGGTGCGGACGGTAGAAGGCATTTGCGCCGCAACAAGCGCAAATAAGAATGCCCGGGGGTCGGATCCCGGGCATTTAACAAAAGCTGAAAACTAGGCCGCCCGCGCTCCCAAACATTTACGCGGGGTGCGTCGTTTTCTATTGATATTGTATCCCGAATCGCCCCGCCGATCCGGGACATTTTGAAAACTCAAATGCGGGCCTATGCATGAGAGGAAGCTCGTTAATTCCGAAAATAATGTATAATTCCAATTTAAACTGGAATCAAACGAAAACGATGGAAATGAACGAAGCGCTAATCTACTTACAAGAAGCACTAGGCCTCTCCGCCAAGACCAAAACTTGGCCTGGATCCGCACACTTGCCGCTGCATCTGCGGGCGATTGAGGTCCGCGCTGTTGACGCAAACGGTTTTTCGTTTTTGCTTGCAAGTTTGCCTACTGGCGTCGGGCTTCCCGAGGCTAAGAGGGTCTATAGTCAGCTAGCCTTGCGCGCGGAGACTCCTGTTGTCGTTTCGTTTCCTGATGCCGATGCACGTCAGCGCAAAGCATTGGTCGCACAAGGGATTCCCTTTGTCTGCCCGGGTAGACAGGCTTTTCTTCCATTTATGGGCACGGCCTGCACGGAGAGGGGCGGTGCCTGGTTTCGCAATCATGCGACCAAGATGTCACCCAACGCGCAGGCTGCCGCAATCTGGGGAGCAACCCAGGAGCCATATCGTCCCTATGACCTTTGTCGTGCGCTTGGGATTTCGGCAAGCCGCGCGAGTGAGGCCATAACCGAGCTTGTTGACAGGGGGCTCGCGAGGCGCGAGCGTTGCGAGCGACGTGTCGTCGTGTTCCCTGTTGCCGTTGATCTTCTGCTTAGCGAGCACATGACAGAGCTCTCCTCGCCTGTCTCGAAGGTCTTTTTTGCAAGGAAGACACCGCAGATCGACTGTCTTGTTGACGCCGGGGAGACGGCGCTCGCTGCGCGTTCGATGCTCGCTGCGCCGGGTATGGAACAAAAGGCCGTCTTAAGAAGTGCATGGCGTCAACTGAGCGACCTCGAAGTCGCAGACGGGGAGTTGCCGGATAACGAGACGGCGATGATCCAAGTGTGGCGCTATGCGCCCGTGTTTGCCGACTCCTCCCGTGTTGACGACATTTCGCTTGCGCTATCTTTGGCGGCAATCGACGATGAGCGAATTCAGCTCGAAGTCAATCGCATGTTTGGAAAGGAATATCCATGGCAAGAAGCGCTGTAGAAGGTCTTCAAGAATTTCAGCAGCATATGCAAGAAGCTGCAGGATCGTATGCCCTTATCGGCGGCACGGCATGCGACATTTTGCTCGCGGAGGCGGGACTTCCGTTTAGGGCGACTCACGATTTTGATGTGGTAATTGTCGCCGATGACCGGTTGCCTCAGACGGCAGAAGCTATATGGACTTTGGTGCGTGATGGCGGTTACCGCTGCGGCTGGGGCGAAGGCAAAGGCTCATGTTTTTATCGGTTTACAGAGCCTAAGAGGCCGGGTTACCCCCATATGATTGAACTCTTCGCGAAGTGCCCCGACTTTCTAAAGGGTCGTGAGGGGATTGATGTGGCGCCAATTCACGTTGATGAAAACATAAGCAGTCTTTCGGCAATTTTGTTGGACGATGCTTACTACGGCTTGTTCCTTCAGGGAATTCGAACCGTAGGCGGCGTTTCGGTCCTGGGGACGGAATACATTGTCCCGTTCAAAGCGAAGGCGTATCTCGACCTAAAAGCTAGAAGGGAAGCGGGGGAGAACGTTGATTCGAGGAAGGTAAAAAAGCATAAACGCGATGCGCTGAGGCTTGCTCAATTGCTTGGCGAGTCGGAAGGTGTCGACCTAGGCGGAGAACTGAAGGACGATATGCTTGCGTTTGTTAAAGATTGTGAGGTGGGCGACGTCAATCTGAAACAGATTGGGGTTGCGGGCGTAACGATGGCGCAGTTGCTCGAGACGATGAAAGCAACATATGGCTTGATTGGTTGAGTGGAGTTACGTGGCCCGGACGGTGCAGTCTAGCGGCGTTGTCCGGCGCATGAGCTCGCTAATCGGCTATTATTTGTTTAGACAACTTGAGTTGAAGAGGAGTGACCGGCGATGGTGCAGGGCGCCAAACATATGAAGAGCAATAACGCTGCGGCCAACGGTGGCTCGAGCCCTCAGTCCAAGCCTCAGCCCAAGCCCAAGCGCCGCCGCAAGCGACTGCCGCGCTGGGCCGACCGGCTCATCACCATCGTCATCATCCTTATTGGCGTGGGCCTTATGACCTGGCCGTGGATCTTGGACCGGCTTGAGGCCTCGGGCGTGTTCAACCAGATCAGCACCGTGTCCAGCACCGTGGACGCGCTGTCTGCCGAGGAGCGTGAGCGCATCCTGCTCCAGGCGCGCTCCTTTAACGAGCAGCTGGCGGGCGAGGCCACCGAGCTTCCCGCCGACCAGATCGAGCCCTACGCTCAGCAACTTATCTTTGACCGTGACCCCATGATGAGCTGGGTCGAGATCCCCTCCATCGACGTGAGCATGCCCATCTACCACGGCACGAGCGAGGAAGTCCTTATGGCGGGCGTCGGCCACCTGGAGGGCACGAGCCTGCCGGTGGGCGGCACCTCGACGCATTGCGTACTCACCGCGCACTCGGGCATGCGCAACCTGAGTATGTTCGACGACATCCATTCGCTGGAGCCCGGCGACCTGGTGCTGCTGCACACCATGAACAAGACGCTCGCCTACAAGATGGTTGACTCCGAGGTGGTGCTGCCCGAGGAGATGGAGTCATTGACCATCGAGCCCGGCGCCGACAAGGTGACGCTCGTCACCTGCACGCCCTACGGCGTGAACGACCATCGCCTGCTGGTGCATTGCGTGCGCACCAAGTACAGCAAGAAGGACGTCGACAAGCAAAAGTCGCTGGCCGGCCGCCACTGGGGCAAGCGCGAGTTTGCCGTGCTCATCGTGGTCGTAGCCATTGTGTTGTTGCTGCTGGACATCGTGGTCCACGCGGTCCGCAAGCGCCGCAAGGCCAAGGCCTCGGCATAAGACATTCTTCAGAACCGCCACAAAGGGGACAGGTACCTTTGTGGTGGTCGGGACTTCCAAACCATCACAACATTCGATGAAAATCTCGATTTTGGCGAAAAGCGTCGAATGTTGTGATGCTTTTCGTTTCGGGCGGGACGGTTTTCGCTGTGTGCGCGACGGTTTTCGTTGTGGGGCGGCGCGGTTTTCGCTATGGACGGTGCGGTTTCGCTGCAGAACCGCCAGCCCGCCGCTTACCAACCGCCGCCCTCGTTACGTTTTCGCTGCATTTGGGTAAAGCGCCTGCTCCAAGCCGGCGTTGCCTTGTATACTAGAGCGGTTTAACTGTTATGCGGAAGGGAGCGCCTATGGCACTCAGCGAGAAAGACGTGCGCGGCATCGCCGAGTACGCAAAGATCGCACTGACCGATGACGAGCTCACCCAGATGACGTCCTACCTGAACGACGCCGTCCAGATGCTCGAGCCCGTCTTGCAATATGACTTGCCCGACGTGGAGCC
Organism: Collinsella sp.; assembly: GCA_048195375.1. Classification (GTDB taxonomy): domain Bacteria; phylum Actinomycetota; class Coriobacteriia; order Coriobacteriales; family Coriobacteriaceae; genus Collinsella. Next base: position 3,436 of record DBFADZ010000001.1, on the reverse strand, counting down.
CACGTTCCATCCCATCGGAAGCCTGTCCAACGTGATGGGCGACGACCTGCGCGAGCCCGAGCGCGACCTGCCGCTCGACGTCGCGCTCGAAAACGCCGGCAGCGCGCGCGACCGCTACTTCCGCGTGCCGTCCATTTTGGGAGAGGGGGAGAGCGAGTAATGGCGCTAAGCTTCGATTCCCTTACCGCCGCCCAGATCGCCGCGGGCGTTGCCGCCGGCGACTTTACCGCTACCGAGGTGGCCCAGGCCTCCCTTGCCGCCATCGAGGCGCGCGAGGGCGGGGTCCAGGCATTCCTGCAGGTGGCGCCCGAGCTCGCGCTCGAGGCCGCCGCGCGCGTGGATGCCGACCGTGCCGCAGGCAAGCCGCTGCCCCCGCTCGCGGGCGTGCCGCTGGCCATCAAGGACAACATGAACCTCGTAGGCACGCGCACCACCTGCGCTTCCCGCATGCTCGGGGACTACCAGAGCGTCTACACCGCCACCTGCGTCCAGCGCATGCTCGATGCCGGCTGCCTGCCCATGGGCAAGGCCAACATGGACGAGTTTGCCTTTGGCAGCTCTACCGAGAGCTCGGCGTTCCACCGTACCAACAACCCTTGGGATACCGAGCGCGTGCCCGGCGGCTCCTCGGGCGGCTCCGCTGCCGCTGTCGCCGCGGGCGAAGTCGCGCTCTCGCTGGGCTCGGATACCGGCGGCTCCATTCGCCAGCCGGCATCACTGTGCGGCGTGGTGGGCTTTAAGCCCACGTATGGCGCCGTGAGCCGTTACGGCGTGGTTGCCTTTGGCTCGTCGCTCGACCAGGTGGGCCCCTTTGGCCGTACGGTCGAGGATGTCGCGCTGGCCATGAACGCGCTTACCGGCGCGGGCCACGATCCGTACGACTGCACCAGTCAGGATTGCGCCGTCGACTTTACCGAGCACCTCAACGACAGCATCGAGGGCAAGCGCGTGGGCATTATCCCCGCGTTTATGGAGGCCGAGGGCCTGACGCCCGAGGTCAAGGCCGCTGTTCAGCGCGCTGCCCAGGAGCTGCAGAACCAGGGCGCCGAGTTGGTCGAGGTCGACCTGCCGCACCTGGACGCCGCCATCGCCGCCTACTACGTCATCGGCCCGGCCGAGGCGTTCTCCAACCTGGCCCGCTTCGACGGCATTCGCTACGGCTATCAGGAGGAGGGCTGCGCCAACCTGTCCGACCAAAGCTCGCTCTCGCGCGCCCACGGCTTTGGCGCCGAGGCCAAGCGCCGTCAGATGCTCGGCGCCTACCTGCTGAGCTCGGGCGTGTACGACAAGTACTACTACGCTGCGCAAAAGGCCCGCACGCTCATCACGCAGGACTACGACGCCGCGTATGCCAAGGTGGACACCATCCTTATGCCCGCCTCGCCGCGTACGGCCTTTAAGTTTGGCGAGATCAGCGACCCCACGCAGATGTACCTCTCCGATCTGTACACTATCTCGCTCAACATTTGCGGCAACGGCGGTATCTCGGTGCCGCTGGGCCTGGGCGAGGACACCAAGCTGCCCGTTTCTGCCCAGCTGGTTGGTCCGGCCTTTAAGGACCGTCAGCTGCTCACGTTTGCCCGCGCCCTGGAGCGCGGCTTTGCCGATGCCGCCACGGGTGCGCCCGCGCTTTCCGTCGCGCCCGATTTTGCCGGGAAGGGAGGCGAGCTGTAATGAAGGAGCTTTCCGAGGTCCTGCAGGATTGGGAGGCCGTGATTGGCCTGGAGATCCATACCGAGCTCACCGCACTCGATACCAAGATGTTCTGCAACTGCAAGCTCAGCCACGATGACGAGCCCAACGCCAACGTGTGCCCGGTGTGCCTGGGCCTGCCCGGCGCCCTGCCGGTGCCCAACAAGCGCGCCATCGAGAGCATCGTCAAGGCAGGTCTCGCCACCAATTGCGAGATTCAGCGCCACTCGATGTTCTACCGCAAGCACTACTTCTATCCCGATATGGCCAAGAACTTCCAGACCACGCAGGGTCCGGTCGCCTTTGCCATGTACGGTCACCTGGATCTGGATGTGACCGGTCGCGGTGCCGCCGAGCGCCCCGACTGCGCGTTTGGCGAGGCCGAGGCCCAGAGTCTGGCGAGCGCTTCGGCCAACGCCGAGGGCCTGTCTACGTCCATGACGTCGACCATGCGCGAGGGCAACCAGCGTGCCGGCCACCTGGCCAGCTACGACGCGTCCAGCCTGCAGATGCCCGAGCGTCGCGAGGACGGTTCCTACACGGTGCCCATCCGCATCCTACGCATCCACATGGAGGAGGACGCTGCCAAGATGGTGCACGTGGGCGGTGCCGAGGGCCGCATTACCGCCGCGGCCGAGTCGCTCGTCGACTACAACCGCTGCGGCACGCCGCTGATTGAGCTCGTCACCGAGCCCGATCTGCGCACGCCCGAGGAAGCGCGTCTGTTTATGGAAAAGCTCCGTCGCATCTTTGTGACGCTGGGCATTTCGGACTGCTCCATGGAGAAGGGTTCCATGCGCTGCGACGGCAACGTGTCGCTGCGCCGCCGCGGCGAGACCAAGCTGGGCACCAAGACCGAGCTCAAGAACCTCAACTCGTTTAAGAGCCTGCACGACGGCCTTGCCTACGAGATCTGCCGTCAGGCCGAGGTGCTCGAGGAGGGCGGAATCATCTATCAGGAGACCCGCCACTGGGAGCCCAGCCGCAAGCGCACCGTGGTCATGCGGGTCAAGGAGACGGCTGACGACTATCGTCTGTTCCCCGATCCCGACCTGGCGCCGTTTGATCTGGACGACGAGTTCATCGACCGCTGCCGTGGCGAGATCCCCGAGCTGCCCGATGCCAAGCGCGCCCGCTTTGAGGCCGACTTTGGCATTAAGGCGGCCGATGCCGAGCAGATTGCCGGCGACCCCGAGTTTGCCGAGTTCTTTGAGGCTGCCGCTGCCGGTATGGCTGGCAAGGAGGCCCAGACGGTCGCAAACTTGCTGGTGAACGAGATGATCGCCTATCTTAAGGGCGCGGGCGTCTCGCTGGCCGAGTCCGGCATCGCGCCGGCTCAGGTGGCAGCGCTTGCCAAGCTGCTGGCGACCGATGCCATCAGCTCCAACCAAGCGCACGAGGTCTTTGAGGCCATGGCCCAGACCGGTGACGACCCCAACAAGATCGTCGACGAGCGTGGTATGCGTCAGGTGAGCGATGCCGGCGCGCTGCAGCCGATCGTGGACGAGGTGCTGGCAAATTGTGCCGATCAGGCGCAGCAGTATCGTGACGGCAACCAGAAGGTTATCGGCTTTTTGGTGGGCCAGTGCATGAAGGCGAGCCGCGGCAAGGGCAACCCGAAGCTCTTCAACGAGTTGCTGAGAACGTCGCTCTCGTAAACGGGAACCCGGGAGCCCCGGCAGGGCGGGTGCTTCCTCAAAATTTCGAACAGTCCTGCGCAAGACGAAGGCCACATTAAGTGGCC
>DBFADZ010000051.1:0-41997 GCA_048195375.1 Collinsella sp. | reverse complement strand
CACCGGTCAGCGGCCAGAGCATGGGGGGCACGCCCGGTCCCGTTCCGAACCCGGAAGCTAAGCCCCATCGCGCCGAGAGTACTGCGGGGTCAGCCCGTGGGAGGCCAGGGCGCCGCTGACCGGTGGACGGCACCGAGCCGTCATCGAACTGAGAAGGGGGAGGCCTCGCGGCCTCCCCCTTTTTTGCGTTGTATACACGTTGTACTTTGGGACCTAGTTCCCCCGTATGCGCTCTTACTGTTTGGCTGTATTTTGAGTCCTTCTAGTGTATTTGAGCGATAATTACTCGCATTGGCGTTAGGGAGGGCTTGATGTTTACCGTATTTGTCTTGGGCAATATTGCTTCGGGTAAGTCGACTGCCTGCCGCTATTTCGAATCTCGTGGCGCTATGCTAATCGATCTGGATGAGCTTGCAAAATCGCTGTATGTGCCGGGCTCTGATATCGTCAATGCTCTCGCGGATGAATTCGGTTGGGACATTTTGGATGAGGATGGCGGCATTCGCCGCAACATCCTCGCTTCTCGAGCTTTTGCTTCTCCTGATTCGGTCGCACGGCTCAATGGCATTGTGCATCCCGTTCTCATTGAACAGCTTTCGCTTAGGATTCTCGATCCGGTTTGTTGTACGGTTTCGTCTCCCCGTTATCCCTTTGCGGTGGTCGAGGTTTCTGCTCCGACTGGTTTTGAGGATGCATTTGGCTTGGCTGATGAAATTTTGGTCATCAGCGCCCCTTTGTCAGTTCGTCGCGAGCGCGCTATTCAACGTGGCATGGAGCCATCTGATTTCGATGCCCGTTCTGCTTGCCAGCCCGAAGAGTCTGCGCTGTGCAATCTCGCTACAACTGTGATTGACAATGCGGCAGACGATAACTCGCTCTTTGAACAACTGGACGCATGGCTTTCGTGCCATGGGTTCGGGGATGTAGTGGATAAGGAGGAGGCCGATGCCTAAGACACGTTTCCTTACGTGGTATCGCCTTATACCGCTGGCTACCGTTTTTGCCTTCGGCCTTATCTCATTCGTTTACTCGTATGCTCCTGCCGCTTTCTTTAAGCCGCTGTATCCGATTGACTACGAGGCGTATGTAAAGCAATCCAGTATTTCGCATAATCTGGATCCGTATCTGGTGTGCGCTGTCATTAAGTCTGAATCGAATTGGGATTCCGAGGCCGAGTCGAATCAGGGTGCTCAGGGATTGATGCAGCTGATGCCCGAGACTGCCCAGGATATGATCGCCAAAGGCCTTGTCGACGGTGGCGAGTATTCGGCCGACAACCTTAACGATCCGGCTACGAATATCGAGTTTGGCTGTGCGTATCTCTCGTATCTTTTAGCGTATTTTAACGGGTCGACTGACAGTGCCATTGCCGCCTATAACGCCGGCATGGGCAATGTCGACGGATGGGCGCAGCAGAGTACGTCGCTTCATAATGCAATCACCTTTCCCGAGACGCAGGCTTATCTGATCCGCGTCAATAATGCCTGGGTTCGATATAAGACTCTCTATCCCGATCGGTTCGTATAGGACTAAGCCCACCGCCTGCGTATACTGCAGATGTATGAGTTAGGAGTATCCATGGCGGAATTTGAAGTAGAACGCGTTGGTGGTGAACTTAAGCGCTTTGGCGTTGAGGGCGCTGATGTGCCGTTTAAGGTCGTGTCTCCATACGAGCCCGCTGGTTCCCAGCCTAAGGCCATTGAGTCGCTTGTACGGGGCGTGAGGGACGGAGACCGCTATCAGGTTTTGCTGGGTGTGACTGGTTCGGGTAAGACTTTTACGATGGCCAAAACCATTGAGGCCTTGGGTAAGCCGACCCTTGTCATGGCTCCGAATAAAACGCTCGCCGCTCAGCTTGCGAGCGAGCTCAAAGAGTTCTTTCCCAATAACGCTGTGGTCTACTTCGTCTCGTACTACGACTACTATCAGCCCGAGGCGTATGTGCCACAAAGCGATACATATATCGAGAAAGACTCCTCGATTAACGAAGAGGTCGAGATGCTGCGCCATCAGGCGACCGCGTCACTGCTCTCTCGACGCGATGTGATCGTCGTTGCATCGGTCTCGTGTATCTATGGCATTGGCTCTCCAGAGGACTATGCGGGCCTAGCTCCAAACGTCGACAAGAAGGTGCCGCTCGAGCGCGATGACTTTATCCATGCACTTATCGACATTCAATATGATCGTAATGACTATGACCTGGCACGCGGCACGTTCCGCGTGCGCGGCGATGTTGTCGACGTGTATCCGCCTTATGCCGAGCATCCATTGCGGTTTGAGTTTTTTGGCGACGAGGTCGAGTTGATTGCCGAGATCGATGAGGTCACCGGTGAGATGCTTCGTGAGTACGAGGCCATCCCCGTATGGCCGGCATCGCACTACGTGACCGAGAAGCCGAAGGTCAAGGCGGCTCTGAAATCGATCAGCGAAGAGTGCGAGAAGCGCGTCGCAGAGCTCAAGGCGACCGACAAGTTGCTCGAGGCGCAGCGTCTGCAGCAGCGCACCGATTATGATCTTGAGATGCTCGAGACGATGGGCTTTTGCAACGGCATCGAGAACTACTCGCGTCATCTGGACGGTCGCAAACCGGGCGAGCCGCCGTTTACCCTAATCGATTACTTTCCCAAGGATATGCTCTGCATCATCGATGAGAGCCATGTGACGGTGCCGCAGATTCGCGGCATGCACGAAGGTGACCGCTCGCGTAAGGTGACGCTGGTGGAACACGGTTTTCGCCTGCCCTCGGCGCTCGATAACCGCCCGCTTCGTTTCGATGAGTTTGAGGCGAGGATTCCCCAGTTCATCTACGTCTCGGCTACGCCGGGCGACTATGAGTTGCGCGTGAGTCAAAACGACGTTGAGCAGATCATTCGTCCGACCGGCCTGCTTGATCCCAAGATCGACGTTCGTCCTGTCCGAGGCCAGATTGACGATCTTGAGGACGAGATTCGCGAGCGCGTGGCCCGCAAGGAGCGCGTGCTGGTGACCACGCTCACCAAGCGCATGGCCGAGGACCTGACCGACCATCTGCTTGATGCCGGCATTAAGGTCAACTACATGCACTCTGATACGGCGACAATGGACCGTGTCGAGATCCTGCGAACGCTGCGCGAAGGCAAGATCGATGTTCTCGTTGGCATCAACCTGCTTCGCGAGGGCTTGGATCTCCCCGAGGTCTCACTGGTGGCAATTCTCGATGCCGATAAGGAAGGCTTCTTGCGCAACCGCCGTTCGCTGATTCAGACGATTGGCCGTGCGGCCCGTAACGCCGATGGCGAAGTCATCATGTATGCAGACGTTGTGACCGATTCGATGAAAGAGGCCATCGAGGAGACGCAGCGCCGTCGTGAGATTCAGATGGCATATAACGAAGAACATGGCATTGTGCCCAAGACAGTGCGCAAGGCCATCAACGACATCTCAAGTTTTATTGCCGAGGCCGAAAAAACCGTGGGCTCCAAGGGACGCTCGAAGGGCGACTCTCTTGGCCATGGCGCATTCTATACGCCCGATGAGTCGGGCGAGGGCGGTGTGCCGGAAACGGTGGCGCCCGAGCAGACACTTGCGGAGCAGTTGGAAGAACTGCCGCATGACGAGCTTGTGCGGATCGTCGAAACCATGGAAGAGGATATGCGTAACGCTTCTGCCGCTATGGACTTTGAGGAGGCGGCGCGCCTGCGCGATGCCGTCGTTCAGATTCGGGCGATGCTCGAGGGTGCGTCTGAGGACGAGACGATCGAGCGCTTACGCTCGCAGGCCCGCAAGGGTTCCACGTTCGCATCGGGCAGAAAACGCCAGGGTGCACGGTTTAAGAAATAGCGAACAGGCCCCGAGTTCTCTGTGGAGCTCGGGGCCTATGTCTTTTGCGCGCTGGAATTTGTGCGTTAGAGGTCTGCGATCAGGGCTTCAGCACAACGGATGCCGTCGGTGGCCGCGCTCATGATGCCGCCGGCATATCCAGCTCCCTCACCACAAGGGTAGAGGCCCGGGGTCGACACGGCATGGCACGTTCGGTCTCGGGTAACAGTGACCGGTGAGCTCGAACGAGTCTCCACGCCGGTAAGAACGGCATCGGGACGGTCGTAGCCTCGTAGCTTTTTTCCGAGTAGGGGAAGTCCCAGGCGGAGCGACTCGACGATATGCTGCGGTAGGGCTTCGTCAATTGCCGTCCAGGTCACACCGAGCGGATAGGTGGGCTTTACCTTTCCGGGCGCCTTGCTGGCGCGTCCTGCGAGGAAATCTCCGACGAGTTGTGCCGGTGCGTTCCAGTTGGAACCGCCCAGGCGATAGGCGGCCGCCTCGCAGGCACGCTGGAGCTCGATGCCGGCGAGCGGGTCATCGTTGGGAAGGTCCTCAGGCGTGACGTTAACGAGCAGGGCGGCATTTGCGTTGCGTCCGTCGCGGGCATTGAGACTGGCCCCGTTGACGCACAGATGGCACGGTTCTGAAGAGGCGGCAACAACCTGTCCGCCGGGGCACATGCAAAACGAGAACACGCTGCGGCCGTTGGGAAGATGGGCAACAAGTTTGTAGGGGGCCGCCCCGAGCGCTGGATGTCCCGCCGAGGCTCCATATTGGGCTCTGTCGATGTCGCGTTGCGGATGCTCGATGCGAACGCCCATGGCAAAGGTCTTTTGTGCGAGGGCCACGTTGTGGTCCTTAAGGAGCTCAAAAATATCGCGAGCAGAATGCCCGCAGGCGAGGATGAGGTGCTTTGTCTCGATTGGCTCGTAAGCGGCGTCTTGGGACGATTGGACATCAATACCGGTGATGGCGCCAGACGCGTCGATGCGAATGTCGACGAGCTTCGTTCGATAACGGACGACACCTCCGAGCTGCTCGATGCGCTGGGATATAGCGGTGACAACCTTGGGAAGGATGTCGGAGCCAATGTGCGGCTTGGCATCCCACAGAATATCGCGGGGCGCACCCGCCTCGACGAAGGTTTCGAGGATAAGGCGATGGGCGGGATTTTTTGTTCCCGTATTGAGCTTGCCGTCCGAGAAGGTCCCCGCGCCGCCCAGACCAAACTGAATATTGCTCTCGGGGTCGAGGATGCGCTCCTTTAGAAAGAGGTCGATCGCCTGCGAGCGGCGAAATGCCGGGTCGCCGCGCTCGATAAGCAAGGGCTTAAGACCTGCTTTGGCGAGCGTGAGCGCAGCGAAAAGGCCGGCGCATCCGGCGCCGACAACGACAGGGCGTTCTTGAGGTGCGTCGGAGACGGGGGAGGGGAATGAAGGCTCATCGTCTTCTATCGCGCGTACGCGCGAGCGGTCACGCTCGGCAACGCTGTCGACCGCTTCTCGCTCGAGGTGGGGACTAGTCAGCTCAACACGAAAGCTCAGGATAAAATGGACGTCTCGTTTTTTGCGAGCGTCGATTGACTTGCGGTGGAGTTCGATGGACTTGATCTCGGAGTCCTTGCAACGTAGGATGCGCTTGGCGACTCGCTTGCCAACAATGAGGCAGGTATTTTCATCGCCGGCTTCATCGAGCGACACGTTGACTTGGGTGATTTCGATCATCGAGGTCTCCTTAGAGGCAAGAAAGAGGCCGTCCGGTATCCCAGACGGCCCGAATGCGTTTTTGATTATAGACTGCGCGGCTACAGGCTGCTTGCAGCGCGAATGCCCGAGAGCCAGGCCCACGCAAGGTTAAAGCCTCCGCAATCGGCGTCGATGTCGAGCGCTTCGCCGCAGACGTAAAGCGGGGCGTCGACAGCGCTGCTCGCGCGTAGACTGGGTGTTGAGATGCTCTCGACAGATACGCCACCACGCGTGACCTGCGCCGAGCGCTCCTCGGCTGTTCCCTCGACGAGCAACTTAAAGTGCTTGAGGATCGAGACCAGGTGGATGACATCGTTGGAGCCTGGATGGCACTGCTCGAACGCCGTGCAGACGACGCGGGAGAGTTGCGGGGCGAGCATGCCGTCGAGCCAACGGGGATCGCGGGGCGAAAAGCCGCCGAGCAGCTCAACGCGCCGGTTGAGCATATCGAGCAGCTCGTCTTTGGAGAGGTCGGGGAAAACGTCGAGCAGGATCGTATCGCCGTGCTGGATACGACGGGAGAGGTTGAAGACAGCGACGCCCGAGATACCGAAGGTTCGAAACAGGACTTCACCGTCTTCGTGCCAGAGCTCATTATGATTGCGGGCGAGCGTCAAGCGGGCGCGGACGCGCAGGCCATCCAACGTCTTGATTGCCGCCCGATCGCCGACGACCGTTGCCGATACGGGGCAGAGGATGGGGCGCAGCGAAGTGAGGGGGAGGCGAAACGTATCGGCGATACCAGTGGGGTTGCCACCCGTGGCGATAATTACGGCATGTGCCTGCAGGGCCTCGTTCTTGCGAGGGACATCGGCGAGCGCTTTCCGAAGCGAGCGGAGCTCCGATTTTCGGTCGTCGCGCTTTTTTGCCTTGAGTGCCCGCGCTGGACGGTCTATTTGGAGTGTCCAGCCTTCGGAAGCTTTGCGCGCCGTGGCAATATTGGCTCCGCAGATTAAGGTGATACCTAGGCGGTCGCAAACGTTGAGAAGCGCGTCGCGCACCGATTCGGCGCGAAGGGAGCGCGGGTACAGTCGGCCTTCCTCGGAGGTTGTCATGATGCCCAGCGAGGAGAAGAAACCCATAAGCTCTTGTTCGGGTTGGGGGCCCATGACAGATTCGACGAATGCGGGGTGGTTATACCGCTGAGGATCAATCGATTCGTTGGAGAGGTTGCAGCGGCCGTTACCGGTCGCAAGGAGCTTAAGGCCGCAGGCGACATCGCGCTCAACGATGCAGACGCTTTTGCCAGCACGTGCGGCCGTAATGGCGGCGGCGAGGCCTGAAGCCCCGCCGCCGATTACCAGGACGTCATAGAAGGCGCTCGTGTTCACTTAGGCCTCGTCGGTCTCGTGCGGGGTAATAGCCTCGACGGCAGAGACTGCCTTGGGCAACATGCCATCGGGCAGCGCGGTCTCAACCTCGCCCTTATCGCAGGCCTCGGCGAGTGCCGGATTAATGGGAAGCGTGCCCAAGATGTCGAGGTTATAGCGCTCTGCGACCTCGGGGAGCTTGCTCTTGCCAAAGACCTCGATCTTCTTGCCGCAGTCGGGGCACTCAATATAGCTCATGTTCTCGACGATGCCCAGAATGGGGACGTTCATCTTCTCGGCCATGTTGACCGCCTTGGCGACAATCATCGAGACCAGATCCTGCGGGCTCGTGACGATGACGATGCCGTCGACGGGCAGTGACTGGAAGACGGTGAGCGCGACGTCGCCTGTTCCCGGAGGCATGTCGACCAGCAGGTAGTCGATGGGGCCCCACGAGGTCTCGCTCCAGAACTGCCTGATGGCGCCTGCGATGACCGGACCGCGCCAAAGGACGGGGTCGGTCTCGTTTTGGAGCAGAAGGTTGGAGCTCATGACCTTGACGCCGTGCTCGGAGATTTCAGGCAGCATGAGGTTGCCAAGGGCATGGACGTGGCGTCCGCTCATACCGAACATCTTGGGGATAGAGGGACCGGTGATGTCGGCATCGAGGACGCCGACCTTGTGGCCGTGACGGGCAAGCTCGGTGGCGATGGCACCGGTGACAAACGACTTGCCGACACCGCCCTTGCCGGAAAGCACGGCGATGACGCGTTTGACCTCGGACAGCGTATTCTCCTCAAATTGCGACGGCGACGTTTGTCCGCCGGCGGCCTGTGCGTGCTCGCAACCCATGTATGACTCCTTTGTATATGTTGGGGCCGGGGCCCCGTGATGTGACACGAGCGTCATTGTACCCTCGTTTGCGAGCGGGAGTCATTTACGATGCATTTGGGCCGAGCGTGCTTGCAATACGATGGGTCCAAGCGAATGGGCGGGCTTACTGAACTTTGCTGGCGAACTCGAGGTATTGCATGCGCTGCAGCTTGTTGATCGTCGAGGCGTATGGGCTGTCTTCAGATTCCAAGTCGTAGCGCAGCCCGTCGGTACCGAGGTAGCCGGCGACATTGATGGTGGGCACATCTGACCTTGTTGCAAGCAGAGCCTTTTGATAGTCGGTGAGCGGGGCGCCGATCTTATTAAGGGTAATGGCTGCAACCTCGTTTGCCCCGACGGTGTCGTAGACGTTGAGCTCGGTATTGCCGGCGATTTCATAGTTAGCCCAGACAAAATATGTCGACTGATAGATACGGAAAGCGTGGCTTGCCGTATCTTCCTGAGGGTACAGCTCGTCGTTGAGAGTCGTTGCGGCGCTCGGCTGATGGTCGCCAAAAAAGACAAGGACAACCGGTCTGCCGATATTGCGGAGCTCGTTGATAAAGTACTCGAGGTCCCGGTCGGATGCGTTGATGCAGGTAAGATAGGTGTTGAGCGCGCTATTGGCACCCTCGCTGGCTCCCTCGACCCAATAGTTTGTAAGCTCCTCGGCGGGAACGGTGCCATAGTCGTAGCCGCCATGATTTTGCATCGTGACGTCAAAGATGAACTGCGGGGCTTCGTCGGTTCTAAGCAGGTCGAGTATCTTGTCGTAGGTGGCGTAGTCGCATACGCCGGCATGGTAACAGGGCGCACCTTCGAAATCGCCGATTGAAAGAAAGTCTCCAAAGCCCAGCTGCTGATAGATTTTATCTCGATGGTAGTTGACGGGGTTTTGCGGGTGCATAGCGGTAGCGGTATACCCAAGCTCCTTAAGGTCCTTTGCCAGGCTGTCGACGCCATTCATCTGATATAGCTGATAGGGGATTTTGCCTAATCCGACAAAGGCCGTTGTCGCTCCGGTCAAAAATTCGAATTCGGAGTTCGCCGTTCCGCCACCGGCGACCGAAGCGAGCATGGTGCCGCGAACAAGTGTGTCGGGAAGCGAGTTGTAGAATGCGGGGCCGGTGTACCCGGCCGCCTGGAGCTGCTCAAAGCACGAAAGGTCGCTAAAACTCTCATTCATGACGGCAACAATCGTCGGCTTGATTTCATTGAACTGGGCAACGGCCGCCGCGCGCTGCTCGCTCGAGCCATACGTGCTGTCGTAGGTGGCGGCGAGCTCCTGCTCGATGCTCTGCGCCTCATCGGGCGTATAGTCTTCGGGCTTCTCAATGGGCAACTCGTTGACCATTTCGGTGAACGAAGTGATAAAACCCTGAGACGCATATGTGGTGATGCGCTGCCAACGGTCAAATCCAAAATTCAGCGCCTGCTCCAAGTCGATGCTGGAAAAGCCCGAGAGCCCCACAACGGTCACTAACAGAAAAGCACAGAGGTTAGAGGCGATTGCGGGGAAGACATGGGTGGGCGTACGGAGCTTTCGCGGACGGATAAGCGAAAGAAGCCCCAGGGAAATCTCCAGCAGGGCGAGAGAGGTTACGATTCCGGCGGTAAAGGTAAACTCGTATCCCTCGCTCACCTCCATTGCGGTGCCAAGGGCCAAGATATCGCTTGGCAGGATGGCTTCGCCTTTAAACGTTATGACGAAGTGCTCGGCAATGCCAAGGATGCAGCAGGCGACGGGCACGAGGGCCATGACGCCTCCATGACGCTGTCCCAGCAAATAAAGGGAGAGCAGAACCGTCGCGAGCAGCCCGACGGAAAACCCGAATGAGTTGGCGGGAATGCGATAGAACGTTTCGTTGCAGGCAATTTCGAGTGAAACGAACGAGAGCGCTGAAACAGCGGCGATGACAAGGATGTCACGGCAAATACAGGCAACCGTTCCCGTCGCAAGATCGGTTTGGTCGATAAGTCCCGAAACCAAGGGCTCGACAAGAAGTATGACGGCGGCAGCACCGAGCGCCGAATAAGAAAGGACCCATAGGGAACTGTCCTCATTTACGAGCAATTGATTCGTAATCCATGCAGCTACCATGCCGAGCGGGATGAGGAGCGTCGCGCACCAAAAGACGCGGGCAATGGGTGGCTTTTCATTGTGTTTGATTGAAAAATACACGCGCACGACGACGGTGGCCACGATAAGGATGGCGATGAATATGGGCAGATTGGCCATGTCACTCGAAGTGATTTCAAGGGGGATATCTTCGGTCATGGACGTTCCTCTGTTACGGCAAATTAAGTTCAGTATTAGATTACTGTAACCTTTCCACGGCATTTCGAGAAACAAAGCGCCCGATACGCAAAGCTAAAGGTCTGCGAATCTTGTATTACGAACATCTGTGCGCGTCGAGTGCGCTAAACTCATCGACAGTATGATTCGATGCAATAGGAGGCAAGGAGCTTCCATGTCTGATTCTTCTATCGTTATTCGCGGCGCTCGTGAGCACAACCTCCGTGATATCGATGTTTCCATTCCGCGTGACCAACTCGTGGTCATTACCGGTCTTTCTGGCTCGGGCAAGAGTTCGCTGGCATTTGACACTATCTATGCCGAGGGCCAGCGTCGATACGTTGAGAGCCTTTCGAGCTATGCGCGCCAGTTCTTGGGCCAGATGGACAAACCCGACTTGGATTCAATCGACGGCCTTTCGCCGGCGGTGTCGATTGACCAAAAGACGACGTCTAAAAACCCTCGCTCGACGGTTGGCACCGTAACCGAGATTTATGACTATCTGCGCCTGCTGTTCGCCCGTGTGGGCACCCCGCACTGCCCCGAATGCGGCCGCGTCATTGAGCGTCAGACGACCGACCAGGTTGCCGACAAGGTCTTGGCGGCGGGGGAGGGCCGCCGCGCGTTTGTGCTGGCACCGGTGGTGCGCGGGCGAAAAGGCGAGTACACCAAACTGTTTGAGGACCTTCGCGCCGAGGGCTTTAGCCGCGTGCGTGTCGACGGTGAAGTGCGCTCGCTCGACGATCCGATCGATCTGGACAAGAAGTTCAAGCACGATATCGAGGTCGTGGTCGACCGCATCGTGATTCGGGAAAACTCTCTGGGCCGCATCGCCGAGTCTGTTGAACAGGCGACTGCCTTGGCGCACGGCAATGTAAACGTGTACATGCTGCCCGATCGCGATGCTCCCGAGGGGACCGAGGGCGAACTGCTGGAGTATTCGTTGGCCTTGGCGTGCCCGGAGCATGGACACTCCATTGACGATCTTCAGCCGCGTGATTTTTCGTTCAACGCTCCCTATGGCGCATGTCCTGAGTGCGACGGCCTGGGCTTTAAGAAAACCGTTGATGCCGAGGCGCTGATTGAGGACCCCTCGAAGTCCATTGCCGACGGAGTCTTTGGTAGCCTGTTTGGCAATTCGAACTACTATCCGCAGATTTTTGCTGCGGTCTGCAAACACTTTAAGGTGAGCGCCGATACGCCGTGGGAGGACTTGCCCCCTCGCGTGCGTCGTGCATTCTTGGATGGCCTGGGCGATACGAAGATCTCGGTCGACTACCAAAAGCTCGACGGACGTCGTAGCCAGTGGGATACAAAGTTTTCGGGCGTTCGCAACATCCTGTACGAACGCTATGCCGAGACGACGAACGAGAACACCAAGGCGCGCCTGGAGAAGTACATTCGCGAGGAACCGTGCTCGAGCTGCCACGGCGCTCGTTTGCGCCCTGAGATGCTCGCCGTCACCGTGGGCGGCAAGTCCATTTACGAGGTTTGTTGCCTGTCGTGCCGTGAGTCGCTCGAGTTTTTTGAGGGCTTGGAACTTACCGAGCGTCAACGGTTTATCGGCGGCCGTATCGTCAAGGAAATCCTGGAGCGCTTGCGTTTTCTGGTCGATGTTGGACTCGACTATCTGACGCTCGATCGTGCTTCGGCGACGCTTTCCGGTGGCGAGGCACAGCGTATTCGACTGGCAACGCAGATCGGCGCGGGTCTCATGGGCGTGCTCTATATTCTGGATGAGCCCTCGATCGGTCTTCATCAGCGTGACAACGAGCGCCTGATCAAGACGCTCGAGCGCCTGCGCGATATCGGCAATACCGTTATCGTCGTCGAACACGACGAGGATACAATCCGTGCCGCCGACTACGTGATCGACATGGGGCCCGGCGCCGGCGTCAACGGCGGACACGTAGTCGCGGCGGGAACGCCTGCCGATATCATGGCGTGTCCTGAGTCGATGACGGGCGCTTATCTGACCGGCAAACGAATGATCCGGGTGCCTGATGAACGGCGCAAACCCGGTCGCGGCTGCCTTAAAATTACGGGCGCTCGAGCCAACAACCTCAAAAACGTTACTGCCAAGATCGAGTTTGGTACGCTTACGGTTGTTACCGGCGTGTCGGGATCGGGCAAGAGCTCCCTAGTTACCGACACCATTGCGCCTGCCCTTACGAATGCCATTCACCGCTCGACGCGCCCTGTGGGTCCGTATAAGAAAATCGAGGGCATCGAGTGTATCGATAAGGTTATCGATATCGACCAGTCGCCGATTGGCCGCACGCCGCGTTCCAACCCTGCTACCTATATCGGCCTGTGGGATGATCTTCGCGCACTGTTTGCGAGTACGCCGGAGTCGAAGGCGCGCGGCTACTCGCCAGGTCGTTTCTCCTTTAATGTGAGTGGCGGGCGCTGTGAGGCGTGCAAGGGCGACGGACAGATCAAGATCGAGATGCACTTCCTTCCCGATATCTACGTTCCCTGCGAAGTTTGCGGCGGTAAACGCTACAACCGCGAGACACTCGAGGTCACCTATCGTGGCAAGACCATCTCGGACGTGCTCGACATGAGCGTCACCGAGGCGCTGGCCTTCTTTGGGAATATCCCGCAGATTAAGCGCAAGCTCCAGACGCTGTACGATGTAGGCTTGGGCTACGTGAGCCTGGGCCAGCCCGCCACGACGCTTTCGGGCGGCGAGGCGCAGCGTGTAAAGCTCGCCAAGGAGCTTCATCGACGCCAGACGGGCAAGACGTTCTATATTTTGGACGAGCCGACGACCGGCCTTCATTTTGAGGACGTCCGCCAGCTGCTCGATGTACTGCAGCGCTTGGTCGATGCGGGCAACACGGTGCTGGTGATTGAACACAACCTTGATGTCATCAAGGTTGCCGACCGCCTGATCGATATGGGTCCCGAGGGCGGTAACGGCGGCGGAACCGTCGTGGTTTCGGGTACACCGGAGCAGGTTGCGGACTGTCCGCAGAGTTATACGGGCAAGTTTTTGGCGCCGTTGCTCAGGCGTGACCGGGAGCGCCAGGCTCAACTTGATGCTCAATAAATAGGCGATTCAGTTTATGGGCGCCATCGACTCCTTGTGATTCGATGGCGCTTGCTGTGCCGAAGTGACGTATGCAGCCGAATTGGACATATACTTAATCCTTGCGTCCGAATGCGAGGGAAAGGATATGTCATGGCAAAGGCTGTAAAGACGCCAAAAACCAATGCGATGCGCGAGCTGGAAAGCGCCGGCATTTCCTATGTTCTACATACGTACGAAGACGATGGCGATGAGTCGGTGGGCCTGGGGGTCGCGATTTCGGAGCAGCTTGGCGAGGAGCCCGGTCAAGGATTTAAGACTTTGGTCTGTGTGACACCGTCCAACGACTATGTCGTGTGCTGCATCCCTGTTGCCGACGAGCTCGATCTAAAGTCCGCCGCGCGTGCCGCGGGGGAGAAGTCCTTGGCCATGATGCATGTGAAGGATTTGCTTGCGGCGACTGGCTACGTTCGCGGCGGCTGCAGCCCGGTCGGTATGAAAAAACGCTACCGGACGCTCATTGATGAGACATGTGTCCTTTGGGATACCATTTTTATTTCGGGAGGCAAGCGTGGTTATCAGCTCGAGCTTGCACCCGATGATTTAATTGCATTTTGCGGGGCGACGGTTGCCGCGATTACGAGAGAGGACTGAGCGATGCCGCAGGAAGAATTGAAGCGCGGAGCTCATTTTGCAAAAGAATCTGCGCCTCAGACACCCTCATCCGAAGCTTCTTCGTCGCGAGATGACACTGACGACATGGGCTCGTCGGACTACTCCACGGTTGGTCGTTCCGCCGGGCTTATGACCATCCTGACTATCGTGTCTCGCGTCACCGGTTTTATCCGCACGTGGGCAATGGCGGCCGCTATTGGCATGTCGCTACTCTCGTCCTCCTATCAGGTCGCCAACAACCTGCCCAATATGCTCTACGAACTCGTGATGGGCGGCATGCTCGTGACGGCGTTTTTGCCCGTGTACATGGGCGTGAGGCGT
This sequence comes from Collinsella sp., assembly GCA_048195375.1. Taxonomy (GTDB): domain Bacteria; phylum Actinomycetota; class Coriobacteriia; order Coriobacteriales; family Coriobacteriaceae; genus Collinsella. The sequence goes on along the minus strand of DBFADZ010000051.1, from coordinate 27,942 downwards.
GAGCAGGGTCGCGAGGCCTCAAACGAGTACGTGGGCAACCTGCTCGGCATTCTGCTTTTGGTGCTGGGTGGCATTTCGTTGCTGGGGACCGTGTTCGCCCCGGGCTTTATCTGGACGCAATCGTTCCTTTCGGGTGACGGCGGCAGCATGGATACCGCTGCGTTCATGTTCCGTTTCTTTGCCATCCAGATTCTGTTTTATGGTTTGGGCTCGGTGTTCTCGGGCGTTCTCAACGCACACCGCGACTACTTCTGGTCGACGTTTGCTCCGGTCCTCAACAATGTGATCGTCATTGCGAGCTTTATGGGTTTTGCGCCCGTGTCCGCACAGTTTGGCGAACGTGCCGGCATCATCTTGATTGCGGCCGGTACGACCCTCGGTGTCTTTGTTCAGATGGCATGTCAGATCCCCGCGCTTGGCAAGCACGGCGTGCACCCCCATATCCATATCGACTTTAAGGACCCCGCACTGCGGCAGACGATTGCGCTCGGTATCCCGACGCTGCTCGCCACGGTGTGCATGTTTGTCTCGACTTCTATCACCAACGCTGCCGCGCTGGTGGTCCAGCCCGAGACTGGTCCTTCCGTCATCGCCTATGCGCGCCTGTGGTACACGCTGCCCTACGCGCTGATTGCCGCCTCGCTTTCGACGGCGCTCTATACCGAGCTCTCTCACGACGCGCAGGAGAAGGATTACGACAGAGTTCGCACGGGCATTTCGCGTGGCGTCGCCCAGATGCTGTTCTTCCTGATTCCGTTCGCGCTGTACCTGATTGTCTTCGCGCGTCCGCTCAACATGATCTACTGTGCTGGCAAGTTCGATGAATCCGGCGTGACGCTGGTGTCCGAGTACCTTGTCTACCTGGCGCTCTCGCTGCCGCTCTACGGCGTGGTCGTGTTGATGCAGAAGAGCTTCTCTGCCTTGCTCGACATGAAGCCCTATAGTCGCTATTGCCTGTATTCTGCCATCGGCCAGGCCGGCTCGGTTCTGCTGTTTGGCGTTGTGCTGGGCTTCGGCATGCCGGCAATCGCGCTTTCGTATGTCGTCGACTACGTGATCTTGGTCGGCTGTTCGCTGTGGTGGCTGCGTCGTCGTCTGCGTGGCCTTCAGGTCAAATCTATCCTACATGGCGGTTTCTTTGGCCTTTTGCTCGGTGGCCTGGGTGCTGCCGCAGGCGCCGGCGTCATGTGGGCGCTTGAGCACTTTGTCGGGGCGCTTGGCGGTTCGATTCTGATTACTCTTGGCTATGTTTGCGTTGCGGGTGTCGTCTCGCTTGCTGTTACCTTTGGCCTTGCCGTCGTCCTTAAGATGCCCGAGGTCTCGGCGCTGCTTCGTCGCAAGTAGGTGCGCGTGGCCGGTCACGACAACATTCCAACGCTTGCCGAGCAGGTTTCGCGCGTTCCCACACAGCCCGGATGCTACCTTTGGAAGGATGCCAAGGGCGATGTCATCTACGTGGGCAAGGCGAAAAACCTACGCGCCCGCATGCGTCAATACGTGACACTGCAGGATGAGCGTCAAAAGATTCCGCTGATGATGCAGCTGGTGGCGAGCTTTGACTATATCGTGGTGGAGACCGAGCATGAGGCGTTGGTGCTCGAGCGCAATTTGATTGGTCAGTACCATCCGTACTTTAACGTCGACCTCAAGGATGACAAGAGCTACCCCTTTATCGCCATTACAAAGGGCGACCTGTATCCCGCTATCAAATATACGCGTGAGCGTCATAAGCCGGGAACGCGCTATTTTGGACCCTATACCGATAGCCGTGCGGCACGTGAGACGATAGATACGCTGCGCAAGGTTATTCCCATCTGCTCCGCATCCTGTGCGGAGTGGCGTCGTTGTCGCCGTATCGTTGAGTCCCACAAGGGCGAGGAAGACATCGTCAATATGATTTGCGCGCAAAACGGGCGTCCCTGCTTTGACTACCATGTCGGGCGCGGCCCGGGTGCGTGTGTCGGCGCGATTTCCCCGGCAGACTATGCCAAGAACGTCAAGCGTGTCGAGCGCTTTTTGTCGGGCCATCGCAAGGATGTCGTCGATGAGCTGACCTCCGAGATGACGGATGCCGCCGAGGCGCTCGACTTTGAGCGCGCGGCACGCGTCAAACGTCGTTTGGAGGTCATCAGGGGTCTGGACGATCGTCAGCAAGTCGTTTTTCCCTCCAGTGTCGATATCGATGTCATCGGGTTCTATCGCGAGGAGACCATCTCCGCCGCTTGCGTCTTCGTCGTTCGCGAGGGCCGAACAGTTCGCACCTGCGAGTTCATTCTCGACAAGGGTCTTGATGTTGACGAGGAAGAGCTCCAGTCGGGCTTTCTTAAGCGCTATTACGACGAGACGGCTGATATTCCAGCTGAGGTCAACCTTTCCGTCGAGCTTGAGGATGCGGAGGCGCTGGGGGAATGGCTTGCGGGCAAGCGCGAGCGTTCCTGCCATCTCCATAGGCCGCAGCGTGGCGAAAAGCACCGTTTGCTCGATATGGCATCCAAAAATGCGCGCCATGCCCTCATGCGCTACATGATGCGAACGGGGTACGCTGACGACCGCACCAATCAGGCGCTCCTGGAGCTCGAAAGCGCGCTGGCGCTGCCAGCGCCGCCGATGCGTATCGAGTGCTTCGATATCTCGACGCTGCACGGAACCTTTACCGTCGCCTCGATGGTGGTGTTTACCAACGGACGCGCCGACAAGAGCCAGTACCGTCGTTTTAAAATTCAGGCCGAATTGGACGAGGCAAACGACTTCGTGTCGATGTCCGAGGTTTTGGGACGACGCTATGCTCCCGAGCGCATGGCCGACGAGCGCTTTGGATCGCGCCCCGATTTGCTCGTTGTCGATGGCGGTAAGCCGCAATTGACCGCTGCGATCAAGCAACTTGAGGCTCTTGGGCTCGATATACCAGTTTGTGGCTTGGCAAAGGCCGATGAGGAGGTTTTCGTGCCTTGGGACGAGACTCCAGTCGTGCTTCCGACCGGGTCCGCGTCGCTCTATCTAATCAAACAGGTGCGCGATGAATCGCACCGTTTTGCCATCACGTTCCATCGCGAATTGCGCGATAAAGCCATGACGGTTTCGGTACTCGATGACGTTCCAGGCGTGGGACCCACCAGAAAACGTGCCCTTATGCGCCATTTTGGCTCGATGAAGCGTTTGCGCGCGGCGAGCGAGCAAGAGATCGCGGAAGTTCGAGGCGTTCCGGCCGATGTCGCCAAAGCGGTCCACGAGGCACTTGTTGCATGGAATGCCGAACGCGCCCAGGCATCGGCCAACCGTTCCGAAAACTAAACGTGCTTCTAAACAACTGATATACATGATTGGCCGATTTTCAATCATTTATTTCGCGGCGATTACCTGTCGATTTCGGGTTTTATTAACGCTAAAACGTTTGACTAGCCATGGTGAACAACCCTGCTATCCTGCGGGTTGACGATGACTGATATCTCACCTCGTCGATACATACTGTCTGGCGAATCGTTTGTCAATGAATTCGGTGAACGGTAGTAAATACCGTTCAAGCGTATGTATGTATCGGTCGCCGAGCGCGGCACCTCAGTTGGGTTCGTCGGTAGGTAAGGTATATATCGTCCGCAAGTTGCGCGGGGGCAAGTCTAGGTGCTCCCGGGTAAGATTCTCTATTGATAGGAGAAGACATGGCCATCATCAACAAGGGTATGTCCAGGCGTTCGTTCCTCGGCCTCACCGGCAGCGTCGCTGCTGTCGCAGGGCTTGGTCTCACCGGCTGCGGTGGCAGCTCCAACGACGAGGGTTCCGCTTCCGGTTCCGCCGATTCCGCCAACCGTGGCGGCGGTGTGATTACCGCTGGTTCCGCTTACGCTCCGTCCAGCTTCGATCCCGCCAGCACCGGCTCCGCTGTGGGCCTGGGTGCTAACTGGCACGTCGTCGAGGGTCTCTACGGCATCGATTACCACGACTACAGCACCTTCAACGAGCTCGCCACCGACGATCCCAAGTCCGTGGACGACACTACCTTCGAGGTCACCATCCGCAAGGGCGCCAAGTTCTCCGATGGTACCGAGGTCACTGCTGACGACGTCGTCGCTTCCTACACCGCTTGCGCTGCTTCCGCTACCTATGCTCCGTTCTTCCAGCCCTTCGAGTCCATCGAGGCCAAGGATGCCAGCACTGTAACGGTCAAGACCAAGGTCCCCAACTTCTCCCTGCTCAAGGATCGTCTGGCCATCATCCGTGTTACCCCGGCTACTCAGTCCGAGGAGGATCGCGCCAAGCAGCCGATCGGTTCCGGCCCCTGGATGTACGACTCTATCTCCGATACCGAGATCACCCTGGTTCCCAACCCCGAGTACAACGGTGAGTATGCTGCCGAGGATAAGAAGATCCAGTACAGCATCCTGACCGACCCCACCGCTCGCGTTACCGCCCAGCAGGAAGGCTCCACGCTCGTTATGGAGCTCGTCACCGCTGACGCCGTCGACCAGCTCGAGAGCGCTGGCTGCAAGATCGACAACGTCCAGGGCTTCGGCACCCGCTTCATCATGTTCAACGTCGCCAAGGAGCCTTGGAACAACGTCAAGGTCCGTCAGGCCGTCATGTACGCGCTCGACACCGAGAAGATGATCACCAACACCTTCGCCGGCCTTGCCACCGCTGCCAGCTGCTACCTGCCCAAGAGCTTCACCAACTATCATGAGGCTTCCACGGTGTACAAGACCGACGCCAAGAAGGCCAAGAAGCTCATCGAGGAGTCCGGCATCACCCCGGGTGCCATCACCCTGCGCACCACCGACAACGAGCAGATTAAGGGCATGGCCGCCCAGGTCAAGAACGACCTCGACGCTCTCGGCTTCGAGGTGACCATCCAGACCGATACCTCGCCGGCCACCTACGCTGCCATCGACGGCGGCGAGGCCTACGATATCCTCCTTGCCCCTGGCGATCCGTCCTGCTTCGGCGCTGACCCCGACCTGCTGCTCAACTGGTGGTACGGCGACAACGTCTGGATGCAGACCCGTTGCCCGTGGAAGGAGTCCGCTGAGTGGGAGAAGCTCCACGGTCTCATGGACGAGGCTCTTGCCGCCGAGGGCGACGAGCAGCAGAAGAAGTGGAACGAGTGCTTCGACATCATCGCCGACAACGCTGTTCTGTACCCCGTTGTCCACGTCAAGACCGTCTCCGCTTCCTGGGACGATCCGTCTACCGCGCCCAACGGCGAGGCCCTCGATGGCTTCAAGGGCATCGGCACGACGAGCATGTCCTTCAGGGGCGTCGCGACCGTCAAGGCCTAAGACTCGTTTGAGTCATATGTGGGGCGTCGGTCGTAAGGCAACGTCCTCATAGTTGAAACAAAGACCCGGGCGGCCTCGATGTCGCTCGGGTCTTGTAATGAGTATCCATACTCATATACCAGTTGGTCCTACCGACAAAAGAAAGGGGAGAGAACGTGAACAACTTTCTACGTTTGATTGGAAGGCGTCTCGTGGCGCTGCCGATCATGGCATTGGGCGTCACCGTCCTGGTGTTCTTCCTTATGTCGTTCTCCAAGACCGACCCCGCCTATACGGCGTTGGGTGACGGTGCCTCGCCCGAGGCGGTTGCCGAGTACCATGAGAAGTATGGTCTGGACGACCCCTGGCCCGTGCGCTACGTGCGCTACATGGGCGATCTGATCCATGGTGACATGGGCACCTATGGTGCTGCTCGCAACTCCGTTGCCAAGCGCATCTCCACGGCCCTGCCCGTCACGATGCAGCTGACCTTCATCGGTCTTGCCATCGGCGCGGTCGTCTCGTTTTTGCTCGGCGTCATCGCGGCACTGTATCGCGATAAATGGCCGGACCAAGTGATCCGCGTCTTTTCCATCGCCGGCTTGGCAACCCCGTCGTTCTGGCTTGCCGTTCTGTTGATTCTGCTGTTCTCTTCCTACCTTAAGGTGCTCCCGGCATCCGGTGCTCTGCCTCACTTCACCACCAACCCGGCTGGCTATCTGGGACGTATGATCATGCCCGCTATCGCTCTGGCATTCCCGCTGACGGGCCAGATGACTCGTATCGTGCGTACCGCCATGGTTGAGGAGCTCGACAAGGACTACGTCCGCATGGCCCGTGGCGCCGGCGTTCCCGAGAAGGTCGTCGTCGGCATCAACGTTTTGCGCAACGCGCTGATCACCCCGGTCACCACCCTCGGTCTTAAGATCGGTTACCTTATGGGCGGCGCCGTCGTCATCGAGGTCATCTTCAACCTCCCCGGCATGGGTACTGCGATTCTGCAGGGCGTTCAGGGCAACGAGGCGAACCTGGTTCAGGGCGTCGTCATCGTCGTTGCTCTTGCCTTCATCATCATCAACATCGTGGTTGACATGCTCTACCTGCTCATCAACCCGCGCATCAGGACGGTGTAGATTATGGTAAAGATTCGAGAGAAGCAAACCGAGCAGCTCGAGAAGGCTGCCTCCAAGGGGCTCAAGCTCGGTGGCTGGAAGAAGATGACGCTGTCTTCTAAGATTGCCGCCGTCGTGCTGGTGTTGGTCGCCCTGACCGCGATTCTGGCGCCCCTTCTTGCCCCCTATAGCCCGGTCGAGATTTTCACTGCTCGCCAGGCTCCCGGCAATGGATTTATCTTCGGTACCGACGATAAGGGCCGCGACATCCTGTCGCGTATGCTTTACGGTGGCCGTTACTCGCTGATCATCGGCTTCGGTGCTACTGCCATGGCTCTGGTCTGCGGCTCGGTCGTGGGCGCCCTCGCGGCGGTTTCGCGCAAGTCCGTTTCCGAGGCGATCATGCGCATCCTGGACATCATCATGTCCATCCCGGGCATCGCCCTCGCTGCCGTCTTCGTCTCCATCCTGGGCAATTCCGTGCCGTCGATCATCTTCGCCATTGGCTTTATGTACACTCCGCAGATTGCCCGTATCGTGCGCGCCAACATCGTGTCCGAGTACGGCGAGGACTATGTCCGCGCGGTCATCGTTTCCGGCGCCAAGGCTCCGTGGATTTTGATCAAGCATGTTCTGCGTAACTGCATCGCCCCGATCATGGTCTTCACCGTTACCCTGGTCGCCGACGCCATCATCTTCGAGGCCTCGCTGACCTTTATCGGCGCTGGTATCCAGGAGCCCACCGCTACCTGGGGCAACATCCTCGCCGACGCCCGCGGTGGCGTGCTCGCTGGCCGTTGGTGGCAGGCGCTGTTCCCGGGTCTGGCTATCATGATCACCTGCCTGGCGCTCAACATCCTCTCCGAGGGCATTACCGACGCCATGGCCGCTGCTCCCTCCGCCGCCCTGGATCCGACCGATTCCTCCAAGCGCCGCGAGGCCGACCTGCTGGTCTCCGACCCTGTTCGCGCTTACAAGGAGCAGGCTCAGTCCCTGTCCGCCCGTCTTGGCGCCCTGCGCGATGTCGAGCTCAAGCGTAACGACCGCCATGTGCCCGATGAGTCCGTTGAGCCGATCCTTTCGGTCCGTGATTTCTGCATCCAGTTTGAGCACCACGGTGATATCAACGTCGTCGATCATGTCAACTTTGATGTCCGTCCTGGCCAGACCATGGGCCTGGTCGGTGAGTCCGGCTGCGGTAAGTCCATCACCACGCTGGCCATCATGGGCCTGACCGACGATGACGAGCATCTTTCCGGTGAGGTCCTCTGGGAGGGCCGCGACCTGCTCAAGATGAGCAAGAAGGAGTGGTTCGGCCTGCGCGGTACCGATATCGCCATGGTCTATCAGGACGCCCTGTCCTCGCTCAACCCCTCCATGCTCATTTCCGCCCAGATGAAGCAGCTCACCAAGCGCGGCGGTACCCGTAGCGCCGAGGAGCTCCTGGAGCTCGTGGGCCTCGACCCCAAGCGTACGCTCGAGAGCTATCCGCATGAGCTTTCCGGTGGTCAGCGTCAGCGCGTTCTGATCGCTATGGCCCTTACCCGCGACCCCAAACTGGTCATCTGCGACGAGCCCACGACCGCTCTGGACGTTACCGTCCAGAAGCAGGTCATCAAGCTGCTTAACGATCTTCAGGCCAAGCTCGGCTTTGCCATGATCTTCGTTTCGCACGACCTGGCACTGGTCGCCGAGGTCGCTCATAACATCACGGTTATGTACGCCGGCCAGGTTATCGAGCAGGCGCCCACCAAGGAGCTGCTCACCAACCCGATTCACGAGTACACCCGCGGCCTTCTGGGTTCCGTCCTGTCCATCGAGAGCGGTTCGGGCCGCCTGCACCAGGTGCCCGGCGCCGTTCCGAGCCCGCGCGATTTCCCCAAGGGCGATCGCTTCGCACCCCGCTCGAGCCATCCGCGCATTGGCCTGGACACCCGTCCGGTCTTCAAGCGCGTGCCCGGCACCGAGCACTTCTATTCCGAGCTCCCCGACGAGGTGCTCAAGGCAAATGGTTTGACCCCTCACGCGGAGGTGATGTAGATGAGCGAGACCGCAGTCAACGGCGTCGAGCCGATCATCTTCCTTGATGACGTCCACGTCACCTTTAGGACCCGTACCGGCTCGATTCTGCACCCCAACCTGGTTCACGCCGTCCAGGGTGTAACGATTAAGCTCATGCCCGGACAGACCATCGGCATCGTCGGCGAGTCCGGTTGCGGAAAGTCCACCACCGCCAACGTCATGTGCGGCCTGCAGGCCCCCACGAGCGGCAAGGTCTACTTTAAGGGCAAGGACGTTACCAAACGTACCGCCGAGGACCGTCGCCACATGGGTCGCGTCATCTCGGTCGTGTTCCAGAACCCGGCCACGGCGCTCAATCCCCGCATGGTCGTTCGCGAGCAACTGCTCGACCCCATGCGCGTCCACAACCTGGGTACCGAGGCCGAGCAGGAGAAGCGCGTCAAGGAGCTCTTGGAGCTCACCGGTCTGCCCAGCTCCGCCGCCGAGGTTCTTCCCGGCCAGCTTTCGGGCGGCCAGCGCCAGCGCGTCGCAATTGCGCGCGCCCTGTCGCTGAACCCCGATGCCATCATCGCCGACGAGCCCACCTCGGCTCTGGACGTTTCGGTCCGCGCGCAGATTCTGAACCTGCTGACCGACCTTAAGAAGGAGCTCGGCCTGGCCATGGTGTTCATCAGCCATGACATCCAGACGGTCCGCTATATCTCTGACGACATCATCGTTATGAATGGCGGCAAGATCGTCGAGCAGGGCGAGGCCAAGCAGGTCTTCCAGCACCCTCAGGACCCCTACACCAAGATGCTGCTCGGCGCTGCGCCGTCGCTGCTGCATCCCAAGCTCGGCGAGTAGCCTCGCTTTCCCTCCCGTGCGCCCGGTTCCCTTGCCGGGCGCACCTCCGTTGCGATTTCGAAAGGTTGGGTTCACGAGCCATGCCAAGTGCTCAGGAGCTACAACAGCAATTTGGTGAATATCGAGGCGCTATGCCCCGTCCATCGGATTTCGATCTCTTTTGGAAGGACCGCATGGCCGAGGCCGACGCCGTCGAGCTCGACTATGCGATTGAGGCGGCTTCGGTTGCGGATTCCGCGACCTGTCGGTTTTTCGACCTCTGGTATACCGGCATGTGCGGCGCGCGCCTGCATGCCAAGTACCTTAAACCCGTCTCGGACGAGCCCGTGCCATTGGTGCTTCAGTTCCATGGGTATCCGGGTGCAAGCCGCAGCTGGTTCGAGCAGGCGTCGTTTGCGGGCATGGGCATGGCACTCATCGCTCTCGATTGTCCTGGCCAGGGTGGCCCCTCCGAGGATATTGGTGGATTTGAAGGCACGACGGTTGCTGGGCATATCGTCGCCGGTATCGACGGCGACCCGGCCAATCTTTACTATGTCCGCTTGCACCAGGATATCCGCATTCTGTGCCGTATTGTTCGCGAGCTCGAGGGCATCGATCTTTCCCGCGTATTTGTGAACGGCGCATCGCAGGGCGGCGGTTTGGGCATTGCGACCTGCGCGCTTAATAGTGAGCTTATCAATCGCGCTGCCATCCTCTATCCCTTCCTGTCGGATTTCCGCCTTGTTTGGGATCTGGATGCCGACGATATCGCTTATGAAGGCCTGCGTTATTGGTCGCGTTGGTTTGACGAGGACTCGACTCGTATTGAGGAGGCCTATGCCAAACTGGCGTACTTCGATTCCAAGAACTTTGCCCCCATGGTCAAATGCCCCGTGCTGTTTGGCACGGGCACAGCCGATATCGTCTGTCCGCCGGCGACGCAGTTTGCGGTCTACAACAATCTGGCCTGTGAGAAGCGACGCGAGTTCTTTGAGGGCTTTGGCCACGAGGAGATTCAGGACTTTGACGATCTGATCATTCCGTTTTTCTGCGAGGGAGGGGAGGCTCATGTCTAAGTGCGAGAGCAATATCGACGAGCTGATCGTCCCCGGGCTCGCGGAGATGCCTGGAACGGTTTCGTCAAGGCTCGCAGAATATCGGGACTGGCGCGGTGATGTCCAAGCAGATGTTTCTGATTTAGAGACATGCGCTTCGAATCTTGAGATTCAAGGCCTGGCCATTACGGCGATTGACTTTGTTAACCCCTGCGCCCGTTACTCGGAGGTCTCCTTTGAGCTCGGTGACGATGCGATTCACGCTCGTTTGATCGAGCCTGTCGATCGTGCCCGAGTGTCTGAGCGCGTGCCGCTGTGCCTGATGTTTCACGACATCGATCGACCCGTGCGTGGATGGCATCACATGACGAGATTTGCCGCCATGGGGTATGCCGTTCTCGCGCTGGATGACGATGTTGCTGGTGCGGACGACCTGCAGTGGGGGATTGCTTCGCCCGCTTTTGTCAAGCGCGTCCGTTGGGGCTGCGCGTTGGCGAAGGTCGCGCGCAATCTTGATGGCATGGATCCCGATCGCATTTTTGCATGGGGCGAGGGTCTTGGCGGCGGTGTCGCGCTGGCGGTTTCTGCTCTGGACGAGCGCGGACTTGCCTGCACGGCGGTTGCCAATCCAATTCCCGGTGGTCTCGAGGCTCTGTCGTCTCGGGTGCGCGGATCGGTGCTCATGGGCACGTCGCTCATGGATACCGTGAGCGACCCCAAGGGTCAGTTTGCCGTATTCAACGGTCTTGAGTGTGACCGGAGGCATATCATCTATGCCAAATACGCTCATGAGCGTATTAACGCGTTCGAAAACGAAGTCGTCGACTTCTTTAACCAAACGTTCTATCCGTGTTCTTTGGCCTAGACGGCCTGGACACTGCCAACAAGAGTGAGCGGCATAGGGCCGCTCGCCAGACAGCTAAGGAGATTCTTGTGGCAACTCAGAAATTCACCGGCGTTATCCCTCCCGTCGTTGTTCCCGATACCGAAGACCACCAGCTCGACGTTGCCTCCTTTGAGCGCAGCATCAACCGCATGATCGATGCCGGCGTCGATGGTCTGTTCTTCTTGGGGTCTTCGGGCGAGGTCGTCTTCTCCACCGATGAGCGCCGTCGCCAGATTATCGCCGAGGCCGTTCGTATCGTCGACCACCGTGTGCCTGTTCTGGTCGGCATCATCGATACCGAGACCGAGCGCATGATTGAGCACGGCAAGGTCGCCCAGGAGCTGGGCGCCGATGCCCTCGTCGCCACCTGCCCGTTCTATGCCCTGCAGGGTATGACCGAGGTCGAGGAGCACTTCCGCATCCTGCACGAGGAGCTCGACCTGCCCATCTTTGCCTATGACATTCCCGTCTGCGTTCACACCAAGCTCCCCTGGAAGCTCCTTGCCAAGCTCGGCGCCGAGGGCGTCCTTGCTGGCGTCAAGGATTCCTCGGGTGATGACATCTCGTTCCGCTACCTCGTTCAGGAGAACGAGAAGAACGGCCATCCGATGAGCATCCTCACCGGTCACGAGGTTGTTGTCGACGGCGCCTATCTCGGCGGCGCTGACGGTTCCGTCCCGGGTCTCGCCAACGTTGAGCCCGAGGGCTACGTGCGTCAGTGGAAGGCCGCTCAGGCTGGTGACTGGGCTACCGTCAAGGCCGAGCAGGATCGTCTCAATGAGATCTCCCACATCTGGGATGTCACCTCGGGCGTCCAGGGCTATGCCGGTGGCGTCGGCGCCTTCAAGACCGCTATGAACCTCATGGGCATCTTCGACAGCCCGACCATGCCGCGCCCGGTGAAGGCCATGACCGGCGAGAACGTCGAGGCGATTAAGAAGGTCCTCCAGGACAACGGTCTCCTGTAAAGCTTCCCCGGGCACCCGATCTTGGGGCTCAAGCGGTCGAGCGTGACCCATTGGGTCAACGCCCGACCGCTTTCACCCCAACCTCGGGCACCCGGGAAACCTTTACCAAGCTGCGGCGATAACGCAGCCTTCATTTCCTGTAGTTGTTTTTTATCTCCTAAGGAGAGCGACATGGAGAACAAGTACATTTGCTCCGTTGATATCGGCGGCACCAAGATTGCGACCGCCATTATGGAGTACCCGGCTGACGGTAGCGTGCCTCATCCCGTTTTTGAGGCCGAGGTTCCCACCGAGGCCCAAGAGGGCGGCGAGGCCGTCTTCCAGCGTATCGAGGCGTCCATCAAGGCTGCTCTCGAGGCGAATCCCGATGTCGAGGTCCTTGGCGTCGGTATCGGTGCCGCCGGCGTCGTCGATCCCAAGACGGGCGCCATCGCGTATGCCAACGAGATCATGCCCGGCTGGTCCGGCGTTCAGTTGGGGCCGCGTCTGCGCGAGGACCTCGGTCTTCCCGTTGCCGTTGTAGGCGACGTGCAGGCTCATGCTCTGGGCGAGGCCCACTGGGGCGTCGGCAAGGGCAAGTTCTCCGTCTTGTGTCTTGGCATCGGTACGGGCATCGGCGGCGCATATGTCGAGAACGGCCGCGTGATGCAGGGCTTCCATGGTGCTGCCGGCCATATGGGCCACATCGAGTGCTCGGCTGCCGCCGGCATTCCCTGCGCCTGCGGGCGTTCCGGCCATCTGGAGTCGGTTGCTTCGGGCACTTCCATTGGTCGAATGTACGATGAGCGTTTTGGCCGCGTCGACCCCAGCCGTCCTTCGGTCGGTCGCGATGTGAACGACCTGTGCCGTGCGGGCGACGCAAAGGCGACCGAGGTCATCCATGACGCCGGCTTTGCGCTGGGTGCCAGCTTGGGCTCGCTCGCTAACATCCTGGACCCCGAGGTCATCGTGCTTTCGGGCGGCGTGATTCACCAAGGTCCCGATTGGCGTTCACAGACGTGGAAGGATTCGGTGCACGAAGGCTATGCCAGCCAGGCGCTCGATCCGCTTCAGGACACGCCGATCCTCATCGGTTCTCTTGAGGGCGATGCTCCGCTCATCGGTGCCGCCGAACACCTTCTTGCGTCGTTGAAATAAACATAGCTACCAAGTGCGCCTTCTGAGGTGCCGCAGATTGACGTGAAAGAGGAGCGAAGCGTACTTCGGTACGCGAGCGACGGTTTGAACGTCAAGGTGCGGTGTCTCAGAAGGCTGTTTTTGAGAAAGGTTGAGTCGAACATGACCGTTGATCCTTTGATCCAGTCCCTGAAGGGCAAGCTCGTCGTGAGCGTTCAGGCGTATATGGGCGAGCCGCTTCGTACGCCCGAGACCATGGCTCAAATGTCTCGTGCTTGCGAGCTCGGCGGCGCCGCCGCCATTCGCTGCCAGGGCCTTGCCGACATTGCCGCCATTAAGGGTCGCTGTGAGGTCCCCGTTATCGGCCTGTGGAAGGATGGGCACGAGGGCGTTTACATCACGCCGACGCTGCGTCACGCTCGCGCCTGCGTTGCTGCGGGTGCCGATATCGTGGCGATCGACGCCACCGATCGTCCGCGTCCCGACGGCAAGTCGGTCGAGGATACCTTCCGCCCGCTGCACGAGGAGGGTGTGCTCCTGATGGCGGATTGTGCCACCATCGAGGACATTCGCCGTGCGGTTGATATGGGCTTCGACCTTGTATCTACCACGCTTTCTCACGGTGTCGCTGCCATCGACTGCACCATGGCCGATGGCCCCGATCTGCCGCTCCTGCGTCAGGCGACCGAGGAATTCCCCGGTCTTCCCATCATCTGCGAGGGCCGCGTGCACACGCCCGAGGAGGCTCGCGCCGCGATCGATGCTGGCGCCTGGGCCGTTGTCGTCGGCACCGCCATCACGCACCCCACGAGTATTACAAGTTGGTTCAAGGCTGCGCTTGAGGCGTAAGACAGGCCTCGTATCCGCTCGGGGCGGTATACTCAATAAAGGCAATTGATCGCGCGGGATCCGCTGGCCGGGTCCCGCGCTTGTTTTAGGAGGCGCACATGCAAAAGGGAGATGCCATGGATGCGGCGGAGCGCTCGGAGCGCATCCCCGATATCGTCATCATCACCGGAATGTCTGGATCGGGCCGAACGCAGGCCATGCATGTGTTCGAGGACATGGGCTACTTTTGCATCGACAACTTGCCTCCGCGTCTGATCGCCCAGCTTGCCGAACTCGTCGGCATCAATACGGGCGTGGGCAGGCATCTTGCCGTCACCTGCGACCTGCGCAGCCAGGGCTTGTTCGATGAGCTGCTCGATGCCGTTGCCGCACTCGAGGAGCGCGAGATGAGCTGTGACATCGTGTTTCTCGAGGCCTCTGACGAGGTACTGATCCGTCGTTATAGCGAAAACCGCCGCCGCCATCCCATTGCCAAGCCGGGAGAGACTACGGCCGATGCGATTCAGCGCGAGCGCCTGCAGCTGCAGGGCGTTCGCGACCGAGCCGATATGATTATCGACACGAGCCGTCTGCGCACCTCTGCGCTGCGCAACAAGCTGCGTATGGCATTTTCCGAGTTGTCCGACCAGCAGCTCATGGACGTTCACGTGTTCTCGTTTGGCTTTAAGCACGGTATGCCCGTCGAGGCGGACATTATGATCGACGTCCGCTTCCTGCCCAATCCGTTCTACGATCCCGAGATGCGCACCATGACCGGCCTCGATAAGAAAGTCTCCGACTTTGTTCTGGACCATCCCAAGACCCAGGAGTTCTGGAAGGCCTGGACGCAGCTGCTCGATACGGTCATGCCCGGCTATATCGCGGAGGGCAAGCCGCAGCTTTCTATCGCCATCGGTTGCACGGGCGGTCAACACCGCAGCGTTGCCATCGCCGAGGCCACGGCACGCTATTTGGAAGGTGCCCAATATCACGTGAGCATTTCCCACCGCGACCTGTCGCGCGCCAACACGAAAGCATAGGCCTGCATGTCGTTTACCGCCGAGGTGCGTGACGAGCTCGCGCGCTGCGAACCCGAATGTGAATACTGCGACTTGTCGACGCTTGCCGCCCTGACGCGTGTGAGCGGTACACTTTCGCTGGCCGGCTCCGGGCGGTATCGTTTGACGGTCGCGACCGAGACGGGCGCTGTCGCGCGCACGATGATCACACTGACGCATCGCATCCTTAAGCTCAAAACGGAGTTCACCGTCCGCAAATCTGTCTTGCATAAGGTTCGAAACTACCTCATCACCTTGCCTGATCAGCCAGACCTGGATAAGGCCTTGGTTCTGCTGGGTATCCTCGACCGTAGGGGAGGACTTGTCGCCGGCGTACCCCGACATATCGTTGCCCGTCCTTGCTGTAGACTTGCCTATATCCGCGGCGCGCTCATCGCGGGCGGCTTCGTGGCCGATCCACGCGGCGATTTTCATTTGGAGATCGCTGTGCAGGGCGAGCAATATGCCAAGGGACTTTGCGATCTGTTGGAGCAGATTGGGGTCCATGCTCGTGTTAATGCACGGCGGGGGTCATATGCCGTGTACATTAAGAGCGCCGAGGAAATCGAGCATCTATTAAAGCTGATTGGTGCCAAGCGCAGCGTTGCCGAGATTGAGGAGGCGCGCGCGGTCAAGTTGGTTAAGAACGATGTGAACCGTCGCGTGAATGCCGAGCTCGCCAACCAGACCAGAAGCGCCGGTGCCGCCCAACATCAGCTTGCGCTTATCGACGAGCTCGAGCAGCGTGGCCTTCGCGATGCGCTTCCGGATGCCTTGGCGGTCTTTTGCGACCTGCGCGAGCGCTATCCTGATCTGTCGCTGCGTGATTTGGGGGAGATGGCTGACCCTCCCTTGTCGAAGTCAGCCCTCTACCATCGTGTTTTACGGCTTGAAAAGCTCATTGAAGCAAACAGGTAGTTTGAAGTAACGACTTATATACGGATTTAGCTGCTATTTTAGTCTTTAAAACGTTTTAACGTAAATTTGATTTTCAATTTCGAGCATTCTCGTGAAATTCAAGTCAAAAAAAAGGTATATTAGGCGAGTGGTTAGTTTGTGGGCCTCAACGGCGGGCGCTGTAGCTCGCGGGGGCCTTACGAAAGGAGACACAATGGCAGTAAAGGTTGCTATTAACGGCTTCGGTCGCATCGGTCGTCTGGCTTTCCGTCAGATGTTCGGTCATGAGGGCTCCGAGATCGTCGCTATCAACGACCTCACCTCTCCCGATATGCTCGCTTACCTGCTGAAGTACGACTCCACGCAGGGCAACTACGCTCGCGATCACGAGGTCGTTGCTGGCGAGGATTCCATCACCGTTGACGGCAAGGAGATCAAGATCTACAAGGAGGCCGACGCCAACAACCTGCCTTGGGGCGACCTCGACGTCGACGTCGTTCTCGAGTGCACCGGCTTCTACACCAGCAAGGCTAAGGCTCAGGCCCACATCAACGCTGGCGCCAAGAAGGTCGTCATCTCCGCTCCGGCCGGCAGCGATCTGCCCACCATCGTGTACAACGTCAACCATGAGACGCTGACCGCTGAGGACAACATCATCTCCGCTGCTTCCTGCACCACCAACTGCCTCGCCCCGATGGCCAAGGGTCTGAACGACTTCGCTCCCATCGTGTCCGGCATCATGACCACCATCCACGCCTTCACCGGCGACCAGATGCCGCTCGACGGCCCGCAGCGCAAGGGCAACTTCCGTCGCTCCCGCGCCTGCTCCGAGAACATCGTCCCGAACACCACGGGCGCTGCCAAGGCCATCGGCCTGGTTCTCCCCGAGCTCAACGGCAAGCTCATCGGTGCCGCCCAGCGCGTCCCGACGCCGACCGGCTCGCTGACCAACCTCTACGCCGTCGTTGACAAGAAGGTCACCGTCGACGAGGTCAACGCTGCCATGAAGGCCTACGCCGAGACCATCCCCGAGACCTTCGCCTACAACGAGGACCAGATCGTCTCCCGCGACATCGTCGGCGAGACCCACGGCTCCATCTTCGACGCCACTCAGACCATGTGCTCTGACCTCGGCAACGGCCAGACCCTCGTTCAGGTCACCTCTTGGTACGACAATGAGAACTCCTACACCTCTCAGATGGTCCGCACCATCAAGTACTTCGAGAAGTTCGTTGCTTAATTTAGCTTTTAGCGAATAGCTCGTTGAGCGTCTAAAGAAGGGCGCGGCCTTATAGGGCTTACACCCTAGGGTCGCGCCCTTTTTATAAGAAATCGTCTGCCGTAATGGGAGGCAGACACGTACGAAAGGTAGAAGCAAACATGGCCTTTACCAAGAAGACCGTCCGCGACATCGATGTCGACGGCAAGCGCGTTCTCGTCCGCGTTGACTTCAACGTGCCTATCAAGGATGGCGTCGTTGGCGACACCACCCGCATCAAGGCTGCCCTGCCCACCATCAACTATCTCGTTGAGCACAACGCTCGCGTCATCCTCATGAGCCACCTCGGCCGTCCCGATGGCACCGGCTTCCAGCCCGAGCTGTCCCTCGAGCCCGTCGCCAAGAAGCTCGCCGAGCTCTCTGGTCTCGACGTTGCCTTTGTCGCAGACACTTACGGCGAGAAGGCTGCCGAGGCTGTCGCTGCCGTCGAGCCGGGCAAGGTTCTCGTTCTCGAGAACGTCCGCTTCGATAAGCGTGAGAAGAAGAACGACCCCGAGATCGCTAAGAAGCTCGCTTCCTATGGTGACGTCTTCGTTCTCGATGCCTTCGGCACCGCTCACCGCGCCCAGGGTTCCGTCGTGGGCCCCGCCGCTTACCTGCCTGCCGTCGCTGGCTTCCTGCTTGAGAAGGAGGTCGACACGCTGACCGGCATTTTCGCCGAGCCCGAGCGCCCCTTCGTCGCTATCGTCGGCGGTTCCAAGGTTTCCTCCAAGATCGGCGTTCTCGATCACCTCATCGACTCCGCTGACACCCTGATCATCGGTGGCGGCATGGCCTACACCTTCTTCCTGGCTCAGGGCCTGTCCGTTGGTCAGTCCCTCAAGGAAGAGGACTGGGTCGAGCGCGCCGGCGAGATGCTCAAGAAGGCCGAGGAGAAGGGTGTCAAGATCCTGCTCCCCATCGACAACCGTGTTGCCGATCACTTTGGCGAGGACGCTGTCCCCGAGGTTGTCGCTTCCGACGCTATTCCCGACGATCGTGAGGGTATGGACATCGGTCCCAAGACCGAGGAGCTTTACGCCGAGGCCGTCAAGGGCGCCAAGACCGTGTTCTGGAACGGCCCCATGGGCGTCTTCGAGTTTGACAACTTCGCTCACGGCACCCAGGCTATCGCCCAGGCTGTCGCCGAGGCCGACTGCACCTCGATCATCGGCGGTGGCGACTCCGTCGCAGCTGTCAACAAGTTCAACCTGGCCGACAAGATGAGCTGGATCTCCACCGGTGGTGGCGCTTCCATGGAGCTCGTCGAGGGTAAGGCCCTGCCCGGAGTGGAGGCGCTTCTCGATGCCTAATCGCACCCTTCTTATCGCTGGTAACTGGAAGATGAACAACGACGTCGCCGAGGCCGCCAAGCTCGCCGACGAGCTGGCTCAGGCTCTGCCCGAGGTTCCGGCTGGCGTCGAGGTGCTCGTCTGCCCTCCGACCATCGACATCACCACGGTTCATGACCGCATTCAGGCTGCCCCCATCGCCCTCGGTGCACAGAACGTGTACTGGGAGGCCAAGGGTGCCTTCACCGGTGAGTCTTCTTGCGACATGCTCAAGTCCGCTGGCTGCACCTACTGCATTATCGGTCACTCCGAGCGTCGCGACTACTTCCACGAGACCGACGAGGACCAGAACAAGAAGGCTAAGGCTCTCGTTGCCGCCGGTCTTGTTCCCGTCTTCTGCTGCGGCGAGTCCCTTGAGGTCCGCGAGGCTGGCACCTATGTCGAGCACGTCGTGAACCAGGTCAAGGCTGGCCTTGCTGGCCTTGAGATCACCTGCCCCAAGCAGGTCGTCGTCGCCTACGAGCCCATCTGGGCCATCGGCACCGGCAAGACCGCTACCGCCGAGGACGCTCAGGAGGTCTGCGGCGCTATCCGTGAGACCCTCAAGGAGATGTTCGGCGAGGAGCTCGCCGACGGCATCCGCGTTCTCTACGGCGGTTCCGCCAAGCCCGGCAACATTGCCGAGCTCGTCGCCAAGCCCGACGTTGACGGTGCCCTCGTGGGCGGCGCTTCGCTCAAGGCTGCCGACTTCGCCTCTATGGTCGTCAAGGCAGGCGAGTAGGACATATGGCACAGCGTCATCTTCCTGCACTCCTGATCATCATGGATGGTTGCGGCCTTGCTCCGGCCGATGGCGAGAACGCCGTCGCCGCTGCCAAGACGCCCTTCCTTGATAGCCTGTACGAGAAGTACCCCCACACCACGCTCGGCGCTTCGGGCGAGGACGTGGGTCTTCCCGATGGCCAGATGGGTAACTCCGAGGTGGGTCACCTCAACATCGGTGCCGGACGCATCGTGTTCCAGGAGCTTTCGCGCATCAACAACGCCATCAAGGACGGCTCCATCGCCAAGAACGAGGTTTTTGTCAAGGCTATGGACGACGTCAAGGCTGACGGTAAGACTCTCCACCTCATGGGCCTTATGAGCCCTGGCGGTGTTCATTCTCACATGAACCACGTCGAGGCTCTGGTCAAGATGGCTGCCGAGCACGGTGTCAAGACCGTTCGCGTCCACGCCTTCATGGATGGCCGCGACGTCGACCCGCAGTCCGGTGCTGGCTACATGAGCGAGTTCTGCGCCTTCCTGGCCAAGATTTCCGAGGAGACCGGTTGCGACGCTCGCGTTGCCACCGTCTCGGGTCGTTATTGGGCGATGGACCGCGACAACCGTTGGGAGCGCATCCAGCGCGCCTACGACGTCATGGTCAACGCGTCCGATGCTGATACCGACCCCGTTGCCGGTATCAAGGCCTACTACGAGAAGGACCCGCGCGGCGACGAGTTCGTCGAGCCCTTCGCTGCCCACAACGAGGGCATTCACGAGGGCGACGCGGCCATCTTCTTCAACTTCCGTCCCGACCGCGCTCGTCAGATGACCCGCGTGTTCACGGACAAGGAGTTCGACGGCTTTGAGCGCGAGCAGATCAAGCTTTCGCACTTTGTGACGATGACCGAGTACGATCCGACGTTTGACGTCGAGGTCGCCTTCCCCAAGACGTTCCCCGAGAACGTCCTGGCCGACGTTATCGCCGCCAATGGCCTGAAGCAGCTGCACACTGCCGAGACCGAGAAGTACGCCCACGTGACGTTCTTCCTTAACGGTGGCATCGAGGAGCCCAAGGAGGGCGAGGAGCGCGTGCTCGTCGCTTCCCCCAAGGTCGCTACCTACGATCTGCAGCCCGAGATGAGCGCTCCCGAGGTTACCGAGAAGCTCGTCGCCGCCATCAACGAGGATCGCGCTGATTTCTACATCGTGAACTTCGCGAACTGCGATATGGTTGGTCACACCGGTGTCTTCGACGCCGCCGTTAAGGCCGTCGAGGCTGTTGACGATGCCCTGTCCAAGGTTGTCCCGGCGATTCTCGCCAAGGGCGGCTTTGCGCTGATTACCGCCGACCACGGCAACGCCGATCACATGTTTGACGTTGCTTCCGACGGTTCCAAGCATCCGTTTACGGCTCACACCACCAACCGCGTGCCGTTCATCATCGTTGATGAGAAGGCCAAGCTCACCGGTATCGAGGACGGCCGTCTTTCCGATATCGCTCCGACCATGCTCACCATGGCTGGTATTGAGCCTTCCGCCGAGATGACGGGCCGCGTGCTCGCTACCGAGGCCTAATAGAAAACAAATACCGTTTTCTAGCAAGGGGGTTGTCCACAACCGGACAACCCCCCTTTTGGTATTTCTGCCATTTCCACCCCGTCCTTGAGTGGCAGGTAGGGGAGAGCGGGGGATTGTGGTACAGTACTGGAGTTTGAACTGTTCTATTAAGGAGCTTATCTATGGGTCCGTTCCAGATTCTTCTGTTTGTCGTTTGGGCTGTTTCTGCCGTGGCGCTGACGATTCTCGTCCTGATGCATTCCGGTAAGGGTACCGGCGTTTCGGATATGATTGCCAGCTCGCTGTATAACTCCAGCTCTGCCACGGGCGTTATGGAGCAGAACCTTGACCGCCTGACCGTCATCATGGCTGTCGTGTTTGCCGTGTGCGTCGTGCTGTGCATGTTCTTCTTCCCGCAGGGCATCGTGGGCTACTAATCACGAGCCGCATAAATACTTGAAAAGGGTCCCGCAAGTGCGGGACCCTTTTTGTTTACATATTTGTAACAGAGTCAAAATATCCTCATATACTTCGCCCAACTAAAGAAAATCTCGACCGTTAACCGGAATTAGCCCCAAATCGTGCATAAAATGCGCTACTGTATTGCAATACGTTGGTCCGCTTTGTATAACCAGCCAAAACGGCGGACCGCGTTTGAATGGTTCGATTGGGCTGTCTTGACGTTGCCCGACCGAACTTACTTTGTCCTATCTCATAAGGAGGATGGCATGGCTGATTCTATGTTCCACCAGCCCGTTATGGGTCGTCGCGCCTTTGTCGGCGGTACCCTTGCTGCGAGCTCCATGGCTTTTCTTGCCGCATGCGGCAAGAAGGGCGGCGACGCTTCCGGTTCTGAGTCCGGTTCGACGCTGAACTTCTACATCAACAACCCGGTCTGCATCGACCCCTACAATGTCCAGGAGGACCAGGGCACTCAGGTCGAGTACCAGCTCTTTGACGCTCTGACCTCTTATGACGCCGAGAAGGGCGAGATCGTTCCGCTGGCTTGCGAGTCCTTCGAGGCCAACGACGACGCCACCGAGTTCACCTTCAAGATCAAGAAGGCCAAGTTCCACAACGGTGACGACGTTACCTCCAAGTCCTTCAAGCTCGGTTGGGAGCGTCTGGTCAACACCAAGTCGGCCATCGCTACCGAGTATGGCCCTTCCGAGGTCTCCTATCACCTTTCCATGGTCGAGGGCTATGACGATCTGCTTGCCGGTAACGCTACTGAACTCAGCGGTGTTACCTGCCCCGACGATGAGACCCTCGTCGTCAAGCTGTCTTCCGCTTACGCCGACTTCCCCTTCGTCGCCTCTCACCCGGCTCTGGCCCCGGTTCCCGAGTGCGCCGAGTCCGATGCCAAGAGCTTCTACCTTGCACCGGTCGGTAACGGCCCGTTCATGATGGACGGCAAGTGGGAGGATGGTCAGGAGATCAACCTCAAGAAGTTCGACGATTACTATGGCGACAAGGCCAAGATCGATGGCATCCACTTCCAGGTCATCAAGGACATGGAGACCGCTTACAAGGAGTTCCAGGCCGGTAACCTCGATGTCTGCGACGTTCCCGTTGCTCAGATCGACGCCGCCAAGAAGGATCGCGGCGTGTCCAAGGACGGCTACACCATGGGTGACGGCGAGCGCATGCTGCTCGGCTCCGAGCCTTCCACCTACTACCTGACCTGCAACAACACGGCCGAGCCGTTTAACAACGCCGACCTGCGCAGGGGTATCTCCCTGGCCATCAACCGTGAGGCCATCTGCAAGACTATCTTCAAGGGTACCCGTACCCCCGCCGACGGCATTGTTCCTCCGGGCATCGATGGCTACAAGGAGGGCGCATGGGAGTTCTGCGCCTACGACGTCGACAAGGCTAACGAGTACCTGGACAAGGTTGCTCCCGCTGGCGCTAACGGCGATCGTGGCATTAACGTGACCCTTTCCTACAACCAGGATGGTGGCCACAAGGAGATCATGGAGTCCATCATCGGTGACCTCGCCAAGGTTGGCGTTACCGCTGTCTCCGATACCCCTGAGTGGTCTGCCTTGCTCGAGCAGTACCAGAACTTTAACTATCAGTTCGGTCGTCTGGGTTGGATTGCCGACTACCCGATTATGGACAACTTCCTGTATCCGCTGTTCCACTCCGACTCCCTCGGTGGCGACAACCGCTCCGGTTACAACAACCCCGAGTTCGACGCCAAGGTCAACGAGGCTCGCACCACGGTTGACGACGAAGAGCGCGTTGCTAAGATGCAGGAGGCCGACGCTATGGTCGCTGCCGACTGCCCGGTCATCCCGGTGATGTTCTACACGCACACCATCGTCGGCTCCGATCGCATCAAGCACCTCTATGTCGATCCGCAGAAGCACGCTGAGCTGGGTACCGCTGAGCTCGCCTAAGAGTTTGCAGCTTCCGTGAGGGTCAAGTATTTACGTAGACCTCATGGGAAACATACAGTTCTCCCTAACCTGGGGTAAACTGGCTGATGGTAATTTTGGGATGCCGGTCTGGCGATCGGCATCCCATTTAGGTTAATCCCTAGATAGGGGAGTGGTATGGGTAAGTACATCGTTAAACGTGTGCTTCAGTTCATCCCGGTATTTTTGGGCGTTACGCTGATTCTGTTCGCCCTTCAGAATATCGTGCCGGGAGATCCGATCAAGCTGATCGGTGGAGACAAGGCTCTGTCCCCCGAGGTGGAGCTTCAGCTTCGCGTCCGCTATCACCTGGTCCAGTCGGACGAGGACGGCAACGCGATCCTTGACGAGAACGGCGACCCCGTTCAAACGTCGCTCGTGGACCGTTACTTGTATTACATGAACGGCCTGCTTCATGGCGATCTGGGCAATTCGTATCAGCGCAAGCTACCGGTTACGGAAATTTTTGCCCAGAAGTATCCGTATACGGTCAAACTTGCCGCGTGCGCCATCGTGCTCGAGGCAATCATGGGTATCGGTGCGGGTATCATTTCGGCGGTAAAGCGTTATTCCTTCTGGGATATTTTGGTAACGCTCACCACGTCGATCCTCGTTGCGGTCCCGGCCTTCTGGCTCGGTATGTTGCTGCAGCTGTTCTTTGGCGTCATCCTCAAGGACGCTACGGGCGGTGCAATCTCCATGCCGATCTCGGGTGCCGGCGGTTCCAGCTCTCAGTATCAGGATTGGATGCACTATGTGCTTCCGACCATTACGCTGGCTTCGGTTTCGACCGCTTATGCCGCCCGCATTATGCGCTCGCAGCTGCTTGACGTCATGAACCAGGATTACATCCGTACGGCAAAGGCCAAGGGTCTCTCCAATCGCGCGATCATCGTCAAGCATGCGCTTAAGAATGCACTCATCCCCGTCGTTACCTATATTGGTGTCGACTTTGGTGGCATGCTTTCGGGCGCCATCCTGACCGAGACGGTTTTTAACTGGCCCGGTATCGGCTATGAGGTCTATCGCGCCATTAGCATGCGTGACTGGCCCATCGTTATGGGCGGCGTTACGCTCATCGTCGTCGTCGTCATGGTGATTAACCTGCTCGTCGACATTAGCTATGCATTCCTCGACCCGCGCATCCGCCTTGGCGGTCCGTCGGATAAGGCCTAAGGGAGGTACGTCTCATGCAGGAAACTGATTCTCAGTCTCAGGAGCAGGCTACCGCCACCAAGGCCGCATCTGCTCCCGCCAAGTCCCGCACGCTGTGGGGTGACGCTTTTAAGCGTCTTCGCAAGAACAAGCTCGCCGTTATCGGTGTCTGCTGGATCATCATCGTCGTTTTGGTTGCCCTGACCGCAGATCTGTGGGCTAAGCCCTGGCTCGGTTCGCCGACGGCTTCCGACTCGACCACCATGGCCGAGACGTCGCTGTTGGCTCCGTGTGCAGAGCACCCGTTTGGCACCGACGCCCTTGGTCGCGACATTCTCGTCCGCGTTATCTACGGTGCACGCGTTTCGCTGTCCGTCGGCATTATGGCCACCGCGATCTCCACGGTGATCGGTCTGGTCATGGGTGCTCTGGCCGGTTTCTACGGCGGGATCTGGGATACGATCATCATGCGCTGTGCGGACATCTTCCTGGCGTTCCCGTACGTGCTGTTCGTTGTCGCCATGATCGCCGTTATCGGCCGTGGTCTTCAGAACGTCTTTATCGCCATCGGTATTCTCGGCTGGCCTTCGATTGCGCGCGTCTTCCGCTCTGCAATCTTGACGGTCAAAGAAAACGACTATGTTGACGCTGCGCGCGCGATGGGTGCATCTGATGCTCGTATCGTAGTGCGTCACATCTTCCCGAACTCCGTCGCCTCCATCGTGGTCTACGCGACCATGAACATTGGTGGCGCCATTCTGACCGAGTCCGCTCTGTCCTTCCTCGGCATGGGCGTTATTCCGCCTACGCCTTCGTGGGGCTCCATGATTCAGGACGGTCAGCAGTATCTTCTGACTGCTCCCTGGATGATGATCATGCCCGGTCTGGCAATTCTCTCGACGGTGCTCGCCTTCACCCTGCTGGGTGACGGTCTGCGCGACGCCCTCGACGTCAAGATGAAGGACGCATAAGGATGAAGAAGAACAAGAACTATGTGGACCTGAAGGACCAGCCGGTTCCCGAGGGCCAGCATCTGCTCGAGGTCGATGACCTTAAGATGTATTTCCATACCGAGGATGGTGTCGTTCGCGCTGTCGACGGTGTGTCCTACACGCTCGATCGCGGCGAGACCCTGGGTGTCGTCGGTGAGTCCGGCTCCGGTAAGTCCGTGACCGCCATGACCATCATGGGCCTCATCTCGATGCCTCCGGGAAAGATCGAGGGCGGCGACGTTCGCTATCGCGGTCGTTCTATCCTCGAGATGACCGAGGAAGAGATGCAGCACATTCGCGGAAACGACATCGCGATGATCTTCCAGGATCCTATGACCTCCTTGAACCCGGTCTATAAGATCGGCAAGCAGGTGGGCGAGGGCCTTCGTCTGCACCGTGGCTACTCCAAGCAGGAGGCGCTCAAGCGCGCTACCGAGCTTTTGGACCTCGTGGGTATCCCCGAGCCCGAGAAACGCGTCAATGAGTATCCGCACCAGTTCTCCGGCGGTATGCGTCAGCGTGTCATGATCGCTATGGCTCTTGCCTGCGATCCCGATATCCTGATTGCCGACGAGCCCACGACGGCTCTGGACGTTACCATTCAGGCTCAGATTATCGAGCTCATGCAGGAAATGCAGGAGAAGAACGGCAACGCCATCATCATGATTACCCATGACCTGGGCGTCGTTGCCGATATGGCCGATAAGATCATGGTTATGTACGCCGGCCGTCCCGTCGAGTTCGGTACTGCTGAGGAAATCTTCTACGAGAGTCGCCACCCCTACACCTGGGGTCTTATCCGCTCCATCCCGGAGCAGGCCATCGAAGAGAAGAAGCCGCTTACGCCGATTCACGGCAACCCGCCTTCGCTCATGAACCTGCCTGAGGGCTGCGTGTTCTCGCCTCGTTGTCCCTATGCGACGGACAAGTGCCGCAAGCAGCGCCCCGAGCGCGTTGTCACCGAGTCTGGTCATTACTCTGCGTGCCACTACTCCGGTGACCCCGAGTTCCTCAAGAACGCTCCTGAGACGTCCCGTACGCGCAAGGATTCCAAGAAGGGAGGCGAGGCGTAATGGCAGATACCAACGAGCGTACTCCGCTGCTGAAGGTCGAGCACCTCTCTAAGGAGTTCCCCGCTGAGTCCGGCATGTTCGCCAAGCGCTTCTCCAAGCGTGTTGTCTCTGCAGTAAATGACATTTCGTTCGAGATTTATCCGGGCGAGACCTTTGGTCTGGTTGGTGAGTCTGGTTGCGGTAAGTCCACGACGGGTCGCACCATCATGCGCCTGACCAAGCCGACCGCCGGTAAGGTGTTCTTCCAGGGTAAAGATGTTGCCGAGATGAGCAAGCATGAGATCAAGGACATGCGTCGCGAGATGCAGTTCATCTTCCAGGATCCCTATGCTTCGCTCAATCCCCGTATGACCATCGGCGAGATCGTCTCCGAGCCCATGACCATTCATGGCGTGGGTACCAAGGAGGAGCGTATCGAGCGCGTCCGCGAGCTGCTGGACGTCGTCGGTCTGAATCCCGAGCACATCAACCGTTATCCGCACGAGTTCTCGGGCGGCCAGCGCCAGCGTGTCGGCATCGCCCGCGCGTTCGCTCTGAAGCCCAAGCTGATTATCTGCGACGAGCCTGTCTCTGCACTTGACGTATCCATTCAGGCCCAGGTTCTGAACCTTCTTAAGGAGCTCCAGGACAAGTTCGGTACCGCGTATCTGTTTATCGCTCACGACCTGTCCGTCGTGCAGCACATTTCCGATCGCGTTGCCGTTATGTATCTGGGTAAGATGGTTGAGGTTTCGGACTGGAAGACGCTCTACAGCGAGCCTCACCATCCGTACACGCAGTCGCTGCTGTCTGCCGTGCCGGTTCCCGATCCTGATATCCAGAAGACCCGCAAGCGCATCATCCTCGCTGGCGATCCGCCGTCGCCGCTGGATCCGCCGACCGGTTGCCGTTTCCACACTCGCTGCCCGATCGCTCAGGGTATCTGCTCTGAGAAGCTTCCCGAGTTTAAGGAAGTTGCACCTGGTCACTGCTGCGCGTGCCACTTCGCGGAGCCGTTCCCGATCAAGGAATCGCACATCGACCTGTAGTCGGTTGTTATCGTTCGGGCCCGCCCTGAAGTTATTTTTCAGAACGTCCTCGGACATGCAAGAAACCCCCGCTGCGCACTTCGTGCGGCGGGGGTTTCTTGCGTCCTGCGGAGTGTTCTGAAAAATAACTTCAGGGCGGGCCCTGCGGCAACCCGGCAGGGGGAGTGCGATTCCTCGATCGCTCACTTAATCTAATAGGAAAGTTAGTGAGGCCGGAGCTTTAGCTCCGGCCTCCCCATATAAGGGCTCGGCAAAGCCGAGCCACCAAATATATATCAGCCCCAGAACATGTTTGAGAACTGTGTCCGGAGTACATACTCCTAGGGCCGGAATGAGGTTGCTTTCCAACGCATTCCGCAGGGGGCGGCATTATTTTGTAG
>DBFADZ010000041.1:0-69549 GCA_048195375.1 Collinsella sp. | reverse complement strand
GACCTCAGGTGGACGTCCATCCCGAACGCGGTAGAATACTTTGGCATGGGAGCCTCCCAACCTCGTTGCGGCGCGGCTGCGCCTATGGCACTTCAACATCATTGTCGCAGCCCCGACCCGCGGTCACGAGCGGGGGCTCCTATCTTTTTAGTGCCCTCGGATTGGGTCATAGTGTCTGTCCGTAAATATACGTTTACGGCTAATTTCATACCACTTGTCGGAATGCGGACGCTGTCCTTGCATGCCAGGCGTACATTGAACGTGGTTTTTCGCGTGAAACCACGAATCGGTTGTCAGCCCCGAACAAGGAGGCCCAGCATGACGCTTGCCAAACCCATCAATAAATACATCGACTATATCGATGCCCCCGAGGACACGTTTGAGCAGTATGTCGAGAAGGCGTTAAAGTACAACTTTCGCTGCGTATTTGCGAACCTGCAGGAGTACGAGACGGGCCGCGCCATGCTCGAGGGCTCTGACATCATCCTTGCCGGCGCTATCGACTTTCCCCAGGGCACTATGACGCTTGAGGAGAAGCTTGCGAGGTTTGAGGAATACGCTGCGTGTGGCTTTACCGAGATTGACTACGTTTTGAATCAGGAGTCGGTTGAGAACCGCGATTTTGATGCCATCGAGCGCGAGATGACTACCATTGCTGATTTTTGTCGCGCGCATGGCATCACTGACAAGGTGATCGTCGAGATGTGCAAACTGGACGGCGACGACGCCGCCAAGCGCCGTGTATGCGAGATCGCGCTGGAGGCCAAGCCGGGATTCCTTAAGACATCGACTGGCAGAAGCTTTGGCGGTGCTAAGCTCGAGGACGTGCGGCTGATGCACGAGGTGCTCGGCGATGCCGTGGCAATCAAGGCGGCGGGCGGTATCCATAATTACGAAGAGGCTTGCGCATTCATCGAGGCCGGCGCCAGCGCGTTAGGTGCATCGGCGGGCATCGCGATCGTCGAGGGCACACCGACGGATGAGCGTCGCTAGCAGACGTATTTGACCTGAGCGATAAAGCTTCACGACCACACGCCGTTCATGTTCGGGACAATATGACATTTTTCCCGTTGTAAACGGAGTCGCGATGGGTGTTCTGTATGATGGCTCAGACAAGGTTGTTCAATGACAGGGAGGCATATATGGCAATCAAAGCCATCGCGATGGATATCGACGGTACGCTCACCAACGATCAGAAAGTGATTAGCCCGCGTACGCGCGAGAAGCTGCTCGCGGCGCAGGAGTCGGGCATTAAGCTCATTTTGGCTTCGGGCCGTCCCGCATGGGGGCTGCACGCCTTGGCGCAAGAGCTCGACCTTCAAAACCATGACGGTCTGCTGGTGGCCTTTAACGGCGCACACGTCGTCGATGCCCAGACCGACGAGGTGCTGTTCGATCAGGCTATGCCTGCCGACGAATTGCATCGCCTGATTGATCACCTGCGTAATTTTGACGTGATCCCTATGATTTCGCTCGGTCGCGATTTGCACGTCGAGGACTCGTACCATTGCATGATCACGCTGCCTGACGGCTCGCAGAAGAATATCGTCAAGTATGAGCGCGACGCGTGCGATCTTAAGATTCGCGAGGTGGAGAGCCTGCATGAGGTCGCTGATGCTTATCCCGTGGACAAGCTGCTGACGGCGGGCGATCCGGCCTACCTGCAGGCGCATTACGAGGAGATGTATGCGCCCTTTAAGCAGACGCTTTCGGGCATGTTTACGGCCGACTGGTACTTTGAGTACACGGCGCCCGGTATCGACAAGGCCCGCGCACTCGAGAGTGCCCTGCCCAAGCTCGGCATCGATGCCAGTGAGGTCGTATCGTTTGGCGACGGCCAGAACGACAAGTCCATGATTGAGTGGGCCGGCACCGGTGTTGCCATGGGTAACGCCGTCGAAGAGGTTAAGGCTGTAGCCCAGATGGTGACCGCCGATAACAACGAAGATGGCATTGCGGTGACGCTGGATAAGCTGCTGGGTTAGAATCGCCGATTAATGCATGGCTCGGGCGCCTGCTTGCGGGCGTCCTTTTGTTAGGGAGGGTGCCGTGTCCGCATTTCCGTTCGACGCCGTTATCTTTGACATGGACGGCGTCATTGTCGATACCGAGTATTACTACTTGGGCGAGACTGCCGCGTTTGCCAAGGAGCTTGGGCTTAATCTGACTCAAGAGGAGTTGAATGGGCAGGTCGGTACCTCGCATCAGTTCTTCCTGCATATGCTGGTCGATTGGTTTGAGCGCGCCGGTAAGGGGCACTTCACTGGCGAGGAAGCGTTGGCCCGTTGGGACGAGTGGGCGCATAAGCGTCCGCGTGACTATCAGGCTTTGATTAACCCAGGCGCCGTGGATACGATTCGAGAGCTGCCGCGCCGTGGCGTTCGCGTGGCGCTTGCCAGCTCGTCTCCCATGGTTAGCATCGAGGAAGTGCTCAACGCATGCGGGCTGTCTGATGCCTTTGAGTATGTGGTGAGCGGCGAGCAGTTTAAGGAGAGCAAGCCCGAGCCCGACATCTACCTACATGCGCTGGACCTGCTGGGGCTGCCCGCGAATCGCTGCTGCTGCGTTGAGGATTCCGTTCCGGGCATTACCGCGGGTAAGCGAGCCGGCCTGACGGTCATTGCCAAGCGCGAGGAGCGCTTTGGCTTTAGCCAGGATGCCGCGGACAAGATTATCGACCAGCTGCCGGACCTGCTGGAACTCGCGTAGATTCTGGGCGGCATTGTTGTCACAACAGTGGTTCCGCTGGCATAAGAGAGGGGCGCGCTATGGCATTTAACGTGAGCGCACTGGGGTTTGGCGACAACGTCGTCGACCGCTACGAGCATATTCGCACGATGTATCCGGGTGGCAATGCGGTGAACTTTGCCGTGTATGCCAAGAAATGCGGAGCCGCGCGCTCCGCGTATATGGGCATCTTTGGTAATGACGCTGCTGCCGAGCACGTGATTGCGAGTCTTGAGGATGAGGACGTTGAACTAGCCAAATGCAAGCAGCTCATCGGTGAGAATGGTGCTGCGCGCGTGACCGTCGTTAACGGCGACCGTGTTTTCCTTGGCTCCAATGAGGGTGGCATCCGTGGTGATACTCGCTATGTGCTCGATCGCTTTGACCTTGCGTACATGAAGCAGTTCGACGTAGTCCACTCGGGCAACTATTGCTTTACCGAGCGCGAACTTCCCAAGTTGAAGGCCGCGGGCATCACGGTTTCGTTTGACTTCTCGGACGATTCGACCGACGAGTACTACGAGCAGATTGCTCCCTACGTTGACTTCGCATTCTTTAGCGCGGCAGACGCCGCGAGCGAGGATGAGATTCGCGAGCGTCTGGCATGGGTGAGGGGTCTAGGTCCGCGTTTCGTATCGGCAACGGCTGGCGCTGAGGGCTGCATTGCCTATGATGGCGATCGTTATTACCGCCAACTGGCTAAACCGGTAACGGATTTGAAGGACACCATGGGTGCGGGCGACTCGTTCCTGGCTTCGTTCCTGATGTGTTATCTCGATTCCGCCAAGCGTGGCGAGGATGGTGCCGAGGCCATCGAGCGTGCACTCGACTTTGCTGCCGGGTTTGCCTCGACCGTGTGCGGCATGGAAGGCTCCTGGGGCCATGGAGCACCAATCGTCGAATAGCCGAGCTGTCCCGGGGAGCTGTATTGGTGCCTTCCCGTGACTCGGTGGTCAAAAAAGCCAAATATGAGTACTGTGACTAATTTAGTCGCAGCAAAATCGACCCCTTCAGACGTGATTTGAGCGTTTGGAGGGGTTTAAGATTGCGAAAATGCAGGATGAGTGACTGTAAAAGTGTTAGTTAATGGACAATCGTAGATTATTCTGGTGGTCGGAAAGCTCAGAGTAATGTATCCATTTCGCTAGCAGTACTCATATTTGACGTTTTTTGACCACAGGGGTTAGCGGAGGCTAAAAACAGAGCGTGCATTCGCTAAAACCGCCGACTCAATATGCTTTGCGTCGCATTTTTTGAGCGAGGCGACGTGTTCTGAGGCGCTTTCGAGCGATCTGATGAGTGACTGTGCGCTTATTTCTGCGTTTGCCTCCGCTGGTGCATCGGTCTCGAGCAGTAAACGATCGAGTGGAATTTGTCGTACGTATTCGCGTCCTCGTTTAGATGCGAGCATGCGTTCGTTGACGGAAAAATAACAGCCCGCATTACGCGCGCGGACGAGTTCGTCCGAAGTACCGCTAAACCAGTGAAAGATGATAACGGGGGAGTCGGGGTTTGGGATGAGTAGTCCATGCGATTCGAGGACGTCCAGTACGGCTCCTGCCGAACGAACGGCGTGAATTGATATCACGCGCCCGGTAAGAGGATGCTGCACGAGCGCATCGCAGAGCCGGTTAAGTGCCTGTATTTGTAGCGGCTCACTTCCAGCAAAGCGCGCGGAAAAGTCGAGTCCGACTTCGCCGATGTAGCGTTCTTGGGCAGCAACTTCGCAAAGCAGATTGACTTCGACAAAACCGCAGTGGCCATCGGCGAGCCACCAGGGGTGAAGCCCAACGCCGGCGATGATGCCTGGTTGGCGACAGGCGCGCTCGTTTGCGGCCGAAAAGTCGCGCGGATTGACGCCGCAGTCAAATAGACCCAAGCCCAGCGCCGTCGCCTCATCGGCAACGGCGTCCGGGTGAGCCATTAAATCAAGATGGCAGTGTGCATCAAATAGCCGGGGCTCCATCTCGGTGCGCTCCGCTAGTCCAGACGTTGGCCATCGGAGCGTACGCGCTCAGTGCCGCGGCCGCTGATCTGGCGGATAACCTCGCCGGCAATCATCTGACCCATGATGGGCGGCATAAAACTAGCGGTACCCAACTCGGTACGCTCGTGGATGTTGGACGGGTCGCGGGGTTGGGTCTTAACCGATTCCTCGCAGCTAAACAGCACGTGCAGACTCTTGATTCCGCGCTTCTTACATTCTTTGCGCATGATGCGGCTCATGGGGTCGCGTACCGTATCGAAAATGTCGGCAAAGCGGAGGCACTCGGGATGGAGCTTGTTGGCCCCGCCCATGGAGCTAACCAAACGAATGTCGTGGTCCTGAGCATATTTGGCAATGGTGAGCTTGGCCGAGATGGTGTCGATGGCGTCGACGACGTAGTCGAGCTTGCCGTCCGTCTGCTCCAAAACGCTCGCGAAGAACTCGTCGATGTTGTCGCTCAGCAGGTATTCGGTGCGTTTGATAACGGTGGCGGTGGGATTGATGTCGTGGATCATGGCTTCCATAACATCGACCTTGCGCTTGCCGATGGTGCTGTGAAAGGCGATAGCCTGGCGATTGATATTGCTGGGCGCGACGATGTCCTTGTCCAGAATGACGAAATGACCAATGCCGCCGCGGGCGAGTGCCTCGCAGCAGTTGGAGCCCACGCCTCCGCAGCCGAGCACCAACACCGTAGCATCGGCGAGCTTATCGAGTGCCTCGCGGCCCATGATGATCTCGAGCTTGGTGTCGCGTGTCTCGACGAGGGCGGCAGCGGTTTCGGTCATAGACATCCTCCGATGGGGAAGCGAATCGTGTTTTAGCTATTGCCATTATAGGTGTTATCGCGATTCCATTTGAGCCCTTGGGCTTGTTGAAATGGGATCGGGGTTCGCATAAGATGAAGCAGATGGCACCCGTTGCAGCGGGTTGGCCAACTCCCAAACACGTTTGTAGCGTGAGAAGTGGCCGTCTTCGCATTACGCGGAGGCGGCTATTTTTTTGAGTACAAGATTAGATAGTTAGACAAACATCTAAATATCGAGTATAGTGTGCGCGTCATGAGAGATGATGAGAGGAGGTCTTATGCCGGGAGAGGGTTTTAAGGCGCTTGCCGATCCAACGCGACGGCGCATTTTGGAGTTGCTGCGCGAGGGCAATTGCACGGCGGGGGAGCTTGCCGAGCATTTCGATATCAGTAAGCCGTCGCTAAGCCATCACTTGGCGACGCTCAAAAACGCCGGGTTGGTGACCGACGAGCGCCATGGCCAAAACATCGTATACAGCTTAAACACCACCGTCATGCAGGATTTAATTGGCTGGTTTATGGGCTTTACAAACACGGAAGGTGATAAGGATGAATAACGAAAACAAGGGCATTCACCCCACGGGGGTATCGTCGCGCGTGTGGATTGTGCTGGTCGCTCTGTGCGTCGCCAATGTCGTAGCGCACCTCATGGTGATGCCGAGCTTGCCTGCGCAGATTCCCACGCACTGGGGCGCGAACGGCGCCGTCGACGGTTGGGGTCCTAGCTGGATGGCCTCCGCGCTCGGCGTGCTGCCTCTGGCGCTTCTCGCAATGTTCTGCGTGGTGCCGCGCATCGACCCCAAAGGTGAGGCATATCGAACCTCGGGCAAGTTCTATCAGGGCCTCGTAATCGCCTTCACCTTGTTCATGTGCGCCATAAGCTGGCTGGGAGAGCTTACGGTCTGGGGCGTGGTGCCGGCGGTCGGTTCGGTTAACGTGCTGATTTCCGGTGTTGTCGGTTTGCTGTTCATCGGCGTAGGCAACTACTTGCCGCGTGTGAAGCAGAACTATACGCTCGGTATCAAGACACCCTGGGCGCTTGCCGATCCCGAGAACTGGCGCCGTACGCAGCGTTTTGGCGGCGCCTGCTTTATGGTGCTGGGTATTGGCCTGATTGTGATGGGCGTGGCAGGCAGCGTGCTTTCGAGTGAAGTCGTCGCCGCGGTGATTGCGGTTCTGGCGTTTGGCTCGGTCGGAGCCATCTACGTCTACTCGTATCTGCTGTGGCGCAAATCGCAGCGAGCCGCTCGTTAAGGTTGCGGAAAACTAGCGTACGCAGTTCATAGTATGTTCCGGGGGACTTTTCCCAGGTAGTATTAGGGGGTGTGGGCAACCATGCCCCTTTTTCGTTACGTTTCAGAGCTGGTTCCCTCATTTCGTTTCCACTAAAGCGAATCAAGAATAGGGAAACAGCAGGTAGAAAGGATAGAACAGACATATGGCGGAGTTTATCTACCAGATGTATCAGGCTCGCAAGGCCCATGGCGACAAGGTAATCCTTGACGACGTGACCCTGAGCTTCTACCCCGGTGCCAAGATCGGCGTCGTGGGTCCCAACGGCATGGGCAAGTCGACCCTGCTCAAGATCATGGCCGGCATCGAGGAGGTCTCCAACGGCGATGCCAGGCTCACCCCCGGCTACACCGTGGGCATCCTGCAGCAGGAGCCGCCGCTCGACGACGACAAGACCGTTATCGAGAACGTGCGCATGGCGTTTGGCGATATGATCGCCAAGGTCGATCGCTTCAACAAGATCGGCGAGGAGATGTGTGACCCGGACTGCGACATGGACGCCCTCATGGCCGAGATGGGCAAGCTCCAGGACGAGATCGACGCCGCTGACGGCTGGGATATCGATTCCAAGCTCGGCCAGGCCATGGACGCCCTGCAGCTGCCCGATTCTGACATGCCGGTTAATGTGCTTTCCGGCGGCGAGCGCCGTCGCGTGGCCCTGTGCAAGCTGCTGCTCGAGGCTCCCGACCTGCTGCTGCTCGACGAGCCTACGAACCACCTGGACGCCGAGTCGATCCTGTGGCTCGAGCACTTCCTGCACAACTACCAGGGCGCGGTGCTTGCCGTCACGCACGATCGCTACTTCTTGGATAACGTTGCCGAGTGGATCTGCGAGGTCGACCGCGGTCACCTTTATCCCTACAAGGGCAACTACTCCACGTATCTGGAGACCAAGGCCGCGCGTATCGAGGCACAGGGTAACCGCGATGCCAAGCTCGCCAAGCGCATGGAGGCCGAGCTCGAGTGGGTACGCAGCTCGCCCAAGGCTCGCCAGGCAAAGAACAAGGCCCGTCTGGCTCGCTACGAGGAGATGGAGGCCGAGGCCCGCGCAAGCCAGAAGCTCGACTGGACCGACATCCGCATCCCTGTGGGCCCGCGTTTGGGCAACAAGGTGCTCGAGGCCCATCATCTGCACAAGGAGTTCGATGGCCGCGTGCTCATCGATGACCTTTCGTTCACCCTGCCGCGCAACGGCATCGTGGGCGTCATCGGCCCCAACGGCGTCGGTAAGACCACGCTGTTCAAGACGATTGTGGGTCTGGAGCCGCTGACTTCGGGCGAGCTCGAGGTGGGCGAGACCGTCAAGATTTCTTACGTCGACCAGAACCGTTCCGGTATCGACCCCGATAAGAACCTATGGGAGGTCGTCTCGGACGGCCTGGACCACATGATGGTCGGCGAGACCGAGGTCCCCAGCCGCGCGTATGTGGCGAGCTTTGGCTTTAAGGGCCAGGACCAGCAGAAGCGCGCTGGCGTACTCTCCGGTGGCGAGCGCAACCGTCTGAACCTGGCGCTCACGCTCAAGCAGGGCGGCAACCTGCTGCTCCTCGACGAGCCCACGAACGACCTCGACGTCGAGACGCTGTCCTCGCTCGAAGCGGCGCTGCTCGAGTTCCCGGGCTGCTCGGTGGTCATTAGCCACGACCGTATGTTCCTGGACCGCGTCGCCACGCACATTCTGGCGTGGGAGGGCACCGACGAGAATCCGGGCAACTGGTATTGGTTCGAGGGCAACTTCGAGGCCTATCAGGCCAACCGCATCGAGCGCCTGGGCGAGGACGCAGCCCAGCCGCATCGTATTCACCGCAAGCTGACGCGCGACTAGTAGCAAGTAGAAGGGCCGCCACCAAGGGCGGCCTTTCTTGTAGCGATTGCACTGCAGCTATGCCCTGGCTGCTGGTTTGATTCATAATCAAAGTCATCTCTTTGGGATTAAAGCCCGTTTTTGCTATGAGTGATTTTCTAATTCCGTTTAAAACGTAAAGACGCATTGGGTTGCAAGGACATAAGCAAATCGAATTGAAATATAACCAGTGCTGTAACGTTACAAAAAAGATTATAGAATAGGAGTACCTTATAAGTCGCTTCTCTAGAAAGAAGAACATATGCTTTCGCGTCGTCGTTTTCTGCAACTTGTCGCGTCTTCAATTGTCGCCTTAGCCGCACGTCCGAAAGAGGTTTTTGCTTCGACGGGCAATATTGATGGTGAGCAGATACAATTTACTTCTGAAATTGCGCAAGAGCTTGCCGATAAATATATAAAGGGACTCCTCGGCTATTCGTATACGCCTTCTGACCCTATTCCTTTTGTAGATGTTGATGGGTCCCCGCTTGGTTACATTGTTCCGGTTGTGACATCCAATAGAGCCGCGGGCTATTTGGTTTTAGATGCTTCAGATGATGAAATACTTACGGGATATCGTTTTGGAGACGGCTTAGTCAGCCCTATGGATCGGGGAGGAGATCTTGGTGTCGAGTCTTATTCGTTCAATAACCCAGTCGTAATGATCAATCCATTCGAATTCGGCGTGCAATCTTTGGACGGTTCAATAACAACAAATTGCGGAAGAACAATCCCGGCTGTTTCCATAGAAGGACGGCCTGTCGTTTTATCGAATAAACCTTCAAGCTGGAACGATGTTGTAATTTACGCAACTCAAATGCAGGATTACACAGTATCTGGATTTCGTTCCATTTCTCAGTTTATGTCATATGATGAAAGCGAGATTAAGAGGCTTACCGCCCACTATGCTTGTATGGTGACAGCTTTTTCGAACGTTGCGGAACTGTATGGCATTGCCAATTTATATAGCGACCCTTCGCAATATATGCAGATATGGAATTACACCAATACCCATGCTCTTTCCGATGAAGAACAGACTGTTCCCGGCGTTGTTTTGGGTGGAACGCCGATATCAACCTGTGCAACGGGGTTTACAAATTACTGCGCAAGCAGAGGAAGTACTCTTATCGCCCGCACTGTCTCCTCTCCGGCTATCGCGAGCATTCAAAATGAGATTAACTCTAATAGACCGAATGTTTTACATGCGAGTTTGTACAACGGATCAGCCCATTCTGTAACAGCGGAGGCTTACGCCACACTTACTGGTAAGAAAACTGGAGAGACAAGGCAGATGATTGGCATAGCGGACGGCTGGAATTCATCTTTATCCTTCCTGAAGTATGATCAGAGCTATTATGCGTGGACTTATGGAACGACTTTTTCGAAGTAGGGCGATTCGACTAGCTCTGTCTTTGGTGCTGATGGCTTCATTGGTGGGCTGTTCAACAAAGGAAGAGATATCGCGCGGAGGTTCCGGAGAAGTGACTGCGACAGACTCAGGTTCATTAGAAATAGCTGGCGGGCATGCCGATGTGATGTTACAAGGAAAAGGCGTGCTTAGGTCGATTGATGCTGAAGACGCTGTCTGCTCAATAGAGGATTTGAAGACAGGTGAAACTGCATCGTACCGAGTTTCAGATAATGCTGCGAATATGATTGAGTCGATACCGACTGGAGCGCAGGTTTCTTTTAGATACTTTGCTCCGCAACTTGAGGATGAGCTTGCTTCTCTGGTGTCTATATGCACCGATGACAACTAAAAGGCCTGAATTCAAACGGCCTCGGATGGTCAAATTGGCTATCCGAGGCCGTTTTTTACTCGACCGGGGCTTCGACCTTGTCGATGGCCCAGGCGGCTCCGAGACCGCCGGTGGTGTTGCGGCGGATGCGCACGGTAACCTCGCGGCGCTCGCCGGCCTGCGTGTAGCACAGGGGGAAGTTTGCGCGGTTTCGCGCGGCCTCGATGGTACCGCGCTCGCGGGCGATCCAGTAGTACTCGCCGACAATGCCGAGCGTGTCGGCGCCGTAGGGGAGATAGGTCGACAACTGGTGCAGAAGCGGGCCGGGGCAGAAGACCTCGGTTGCGAAATCGACGGGGAAGTCCTCAGGGATGGCGGGCGCTGCGGGTGCGGGGGTTGGGGCCGCTGCGGGTACCGAAGCCGGTGCCGGTGCGGGAACTTGGTCGCAAGTAGAGGTGGGCACGGATTCGATGACGGGTGCGGGCTCAGGCACCGGTTCCGGCTTAACTGCGGAATCTGCGGGCTTCACGGTGACGGGCGCGTCTACAGCTGCAGTTTCAAACTCAACCTGCATCGCGCTCTCATTCTCGACGCTCGACTTTGCTTCGATGGGCGTGGATGCCATAGTGGTGATGCCGGCGTTGGC
The DNA here is from genome assembly GCA_048195375.1 of Collinsella sp. Taxonomy (GTDB): domain Bacteria; phylum Actinomycetota; class Coriobacteriia; order Coriobacteriales; family Coriobacteriaceae; genus Collinsella. The sequence goes on along the minus strand of DBFADZ010000041.1, from coordinate 58,506 downwards.
GTTCTCGGGGTCATAGACGACCGTGAGCGAGATGGCGGGCTGCGGCGTCTCGGGCTTCGGCGCCGACTCGGTAGCGTCTTGATCGGCGGGCTGATCGTCCTCGGCCTCGTCGCCAAAGACATCGCTGTTTTGGAGCGCAGACGCCTCAGGTTGGCTAGCGGCTTCTTCTGCTGTCGACTTGGGAGCCTCGTTGAGCTCCGCAGTGGCTTCCTGCTCGGATATGACTTCGGGATCGGTCGTAGCGGTGATTTCGGTTTCGGCTTCTGCCGTTACCTCAATAGCGATTTCGATCTCGGGCTCGGGCTCGGATTCTGGCACGGCTTCAACCATGGCTTCAGGCTCGGGACGCTTAACGTGCTTGGGGCGCACGGCCTTGAGGTCCTTCTCGCCGCGTTTTTTCTTTTTGTAGGACTGCTTGGCTCCCTTGGCAGCCTTGGGCTTGTCCTCGCCCTTGGCAAGGGCGGCATCCCAGGCCTCGTTGGCGATGACCGTGGCATACAGGCGACCGCCCTTAAAGACGGTCAGCTTAATGCAGTCGTCGAGCTCCTCGAGCAGCTCGCGCGTGGACTCGAAGCCCAGGTCATAAGCGGCCATGTCACCAGCGGCGAGTGCCTCCTCGACCTGCGTCATAAACGTTTGCTTGCCGCATCCAATCGCATCGCGCAGCAGGCGATACAGATAGATGTGGTTGCCCAGCGAAAGCGTGGGCGTAACTATTGTCTTGCTCATGGCAAATCTCCTCTTTACACACCAAAGCATCTTACCATCGCGCGGGGCTTGCCATCTCGTCGCCCAAGGCAAACGGGCGCGAACCGCTATCGATTCGCGCCCGTTGTACAGGTTGCCTATCTGGGGATGCAGCGCCTAGTTGTCCGATGTCGTGCCTTGGCTTGAACTGTCAGATGCCGTGCCCGATGTGGTGCCACTCGAATTGCTGTTGTTGCTGTCTGCTGTGCCCGTTCCCGACGTGGTGTCGCTCGTCTGGCCTCCCGTGTTCGGCTGCGAACCGTCAGTCGTTTGGCTTGAGTCGGTCGTGCCGGATTGCGCGCCGCTGTTGTTCACAGAAGAATCGGCGCCCTGCGATTGGTTTTGGGTATTCGAGGACGAATCGGTAGAGGTGGAACTGTCTTGCGTGCCGTCCGTCTGTGCCTGCTGGTCTTGCGACTGGGTGTTGCCATTTGCATCGCTTTCCGTCGTGCGCGACGAAAGGATTGGCTCGGGGCGCTCGCCCAGACCCTCGCCGGCGGTGGTGATAAGGATGGCGCCGGCGCAGGCGATGACCGCGACGATGGCGATGGCAATCGAGAAGATGATGACCTTCTTTTGCGTCTGGCTGCGCTCTGCCGCGGCCTTGGCGCGCAGGCTGTTAGGGGCGACGCGGGCCGTGGTCGCGCGCCCCGCAATCTGGCGCATCTCCTGCGTAGTCGCGGCGCCGCCCAGGTGCTCCTCGGCATTAAATTCAACGGGCTCATAGGCGCCGGCGGGGTAGTCGACGTCGGCGTGCGTGCCTTTGAGGGCTTTGGCGCTGGCAGAGATAAAGTGGCGGTAGACCTGCGAGGACACAACGGTGATGACCGAGCTCACGGCGGCGCCAATCACCGATCCGGCGATACCGATCTTGGAAGCAAGCGCGACGCTCGTGGCGGCAGCTGCGGCGCCGGCGATGATCTGGGGAATGGAAATGTCGTCAAACAGGCCCTTTTTGGGCGCGATGGCCATGGTCTGTCCGATGGAATGGTTCTCGTGCACGCCGTTGTTGAGCGATGCCGGCGTCATGACGCGCGTGCGCGGCGCGTCGGTGTACTTGGTTGTCATACGGGGTCCTCCCGGTGTAAATCTGCTTCGTTTCATGCAGCCATCAGGGTACCCACCTGATGTGAATCGTACGTGACATTTAACAGATACCATCAACTCATCAAGGGGGCTTGCTGTCTTTGGTGCAATAGCTTGATGCTAAACTGGATTTACGATTGCGAGGTGGTTTACGTGATGTACCCGTATATGACATTCGAAGACGGTACCGAGGTCGTTCATTCTGACCTGATTACAGATGGGGATATCGAAAAGGTTGTCGTGCATTTTGAACGACCGACGGCAGAGGGCTTCGACTCCGCTCGCTGTGAGTTGCCTTCCTGTTCGTGGACTGACTGGGAAGGGCGTTTTACTCAGAGTGAAAAACGAGCTTTCGAAGAGTGTTTGAGCAAATCATTTAGATTAGTTCGAGTTTAGTTCGAATATAGAAGCCGAATGCGATGACCTAAAGCGTATGCATTTTTAGTATTAGATGCGTATGAAATGGAGGATGTGAATGGATGAGCTAATAGACTTTAAAAAACGATTTCTCAAGAATGGCGAGCTGGTTTCAATTCCAAAAAAGGAAAGCTATAAAAGAATCATGCTGCTATGGGCCGTCTCTTTCTTTGAATTAAATACAAGTTATACGGAGCTTCACGTTAATCGTGTGCTGTCACAGCTCTATCCTGATTATGCCGTGTTGAGGCGGTACTTGGTTGATTATGGATTCCTATTAAGGGATGAGCGAGGCCTGAAATACGAGGTTAATCGTGATGTTCACGGTATTGAGAGCTAGCCGTCCGGTTCGGGTCCTATATATTGCTAGAGGGATAAGCGAAATAGGCAATTGGTGTGCGAATATTGCTTTGCCAATGCTGATTTACGAGGTAACTCACGATGTTTCTGCAACTGCTTTGATGGTCTGCTGCAGATTTGCCCCCTCTCTGTTTTCAGTTGCGCTCGCGCAGCTGCCTCAGAAGATGGGTATCGGGACGCTGCAGGCCATGAGATTGGCAGACTTAATTCGCGCGGGATTATTCGTTTGCTATATTTTTGTTGATAGTAAATGGAGTATGTTTGCTATTACGTGCGCGGTATCGCTTTGCCGAACGGTTGAAATGCCCTGCTTCTACTCGTTGTTAAGAGCCAATACGAATAGTATCAATCGCGACGTAATTAATAATTCGTTTGGGTTTCTGCAGAATTTGATGATGGTACTGGGGCCAGTTGCCGGCGGTTTTGTTGTCGCTCAATTTGGGGCGGAGGCTGTTCTTGCATTAGACGCGCTTTCTTTTGCCGCGTCGTTCTGGTTGCTGCGAGATGTTCCGTCGGTTATCGAGGTTAATGATAAAGAGGGGATAAGCAAAAATGAAAAAAACAGGACTGCATTTAGTGATCTTAGCGCGAAGCACTTGGCAATTGGTTTCCTATTAATCGATATTTCTAGTGGCGTGGCATTCGGCTCTCTGAATTCTCTTTTGCCAGCTATAGCGCAATTGCAATTTGACTCGTCATCGATACAATACGGATTCCTTCAGAGTAGTCTTACAATCGGACTGTTGTTCGGAAATACAATATATGGTCGTTTAATCAGTGGTTCCGATTGCGTTAAATCATATTGTTTTGTGACGTATCTTGCGCTCGGTGCGTATCTGGCGTTTGGCTATCGCTATGCGTCTGGGATATCGTTTATTTCCCTTTTTATCATCGGTGCCGGAAACGCCATTCAAGATGTGCTTCTCATAACATCGCTGCAGGATTTGGCGAGAGACGGATCTGAATCGATAAGCCTGTTTTCAATTAGGGAGTCTTTGCAATCGGTTGCTGTTGTTATTTCAACACTCCTTGTTTCGCTGTTCACGAGCATCGCGATGTTCTCAATTCTCGTTACAGGACTTGGTGTATTTTCAATTATGATGGTAGTTGTGTTTCAATTGAATTATTTGCGAAAGATGTGACGTTGATATGCCTAAAACGCTTTTAGTATTTCCCCCCAGGATGGAGTCCAGTGGGGCCGTATCTTGCCTTGCCTGTTTTGAAGTCATATCTTCAAGAGGTTGAACAATACAAAGTTGACATTGTTGACTTAAACGTGGAATTTTACGATGACCTCCTATCTTTTAGACATGTCGAAGAGTGCTGTAAAAGGTATCGGGAATCAAAGGATTCGTTTAGTTCGAATGTTCAATTAACAATCGAGTTGATACAAAAGTCAGCACTTAATGTTGACGAGGCAAAAGACATTTTCAGATCGAAGAGATACTTTAATCTAAAAGAAAGACAATATGCTGAAAACATTTTTAGAAATGCACTCTATATCATAAATCACGTCTCATATGGAGTTAAATACACGTTCAACTCCATAGATCTGCCCTATGATTATTATTCGACATCAGAAATAATGAAATCGCTTGCGGATACCTTGCATAATCCGTTTATTTCCTTCTACGAAACTGCCTTTCTTAAGCGTATTCAGAGGGAAAAAATCGAGTTTATTGGGATTTCGGTGAGCGGCTGTTTCCAATTGATTTCTGCAGTTACGTTAGCGAAACTGATTAAAGAAGAATGTCCATCTGTTAAACACGTCTCATTGGGCGGCAATTACATTACTCGTTTAGCAGATGACTGCATGAAAGAATGGCATCCCTTTTTTGAATACATTGATTCGATAATGATGTATGACGGCGAAGAGCCGCTTGCACGTCTTCTTGAGGCTCTTGACTCTGGTGATGACAATCTCGACTGTGTTCCAAACCTTTGCCATGCTAAAGGCGGAAAGATATATAAAAACCATCGGATTGAGCAAACATTTATCAACGATACAGTTCCCGATTTCGATGGCTTCGCCCTTTCTAAATACTTCATGCCTGAGTTAATATTGCCGGTTTATTCCTCTAGGCAGTGTTTTAATCATTGCGCCTTCTGCACCATTCCCGGTGCTACCGGTGGTTGTTACCGAAAGATGCCTGTATCGAGAGTATTTGAAATAATGTGTCGGTTAAATGAAAAATACGGCACGAGAGTTTTCTCTTTTGTGGATGAAACATTCGAAGGCAAAAGAATGGAGCAACTCGCGGATGAAATAAACGCATCGGGAAAAACGTTTTTCTGGCATGGAGAAACGAGGTTCTCTCCAACCCTAAGTACAGACGTTTTCAACAAGATATACCAAAGTGGATGTAGGCAGATTCAGTTTGGCCTCGAGTCATACAACCAAAGAGTTCTTGATCTAATGAAGAAGAACACGAGGGTTGATTGGATTGATCGCAATATCCATGATTGTCTCAATGCGGGTATTCCTGTTCATCTATTCTTTATGATTGGCTTTCCGACCGAAACTAAAGAAGAGGCTCTGAACACCTTAGCTTATACAGAGAATGTTTTGAATTATTCAAAACAGGTATGCGGTGTTCCATATTCCACGAGAGGATTTACGAATTTTGGTCTCGTTATGGGGTCGGATGTTTGGAATCATCCCGATAAGTATGGTGTCTCTGTAATGCCGAAGCCCCAACATGAGGATTTGCGCCTCGAAGTGGATTATGTTTCAGGCACTGGTTTAACTTTAAATGAAGCAAAATCCTTATCTGATGAGCATCATATTGATTTTTATATGCAAGAGGTCATAAACGGTAGCGACACAATTGACTTGCCCCAGCGGCTTCATATTTCAGAGGTGACCTGGATCCTAGATTCTATTCACGCTGTCAGGTATAAGGGACATTTGACCAAAGTAAAGCGACGGCTAACTAGTCTAAATCCAGCTGATCGAATCTGGCTGGATTCCAAGACCTCTGTCGTGCTCGTTGAGCCATTTGCCTACTTCTATAATTCTGAATACCATCATGTCTATGCTGTTTCCCAGTTGGTATACCTTAAGTTGGCCCGTTTATTGGAGGCCGATTGTAGCATTTCTCTTATTCTTGATCAGGGCGACCTCGAGCTGACAAGGGCGATAGAAGAACTGTTGCATTATGGATTGCTGAATACAAATATCGATGCCGATTATGTAATGCACGATAATGGTTTTCAATTGGTTAAAAGTTCGTTTGTTAAGGAAGTCGGACGCTCAAAAGAGGGGTTAAGAGTACTGCTGAGTTGTGCCACCCATAGAATGTGTGCGGTTAATGATTTTTCGTTCGCTTTGCTTTCGTTGTTTGAAAAGCCGATTACTAAGAACGAGGTGCGCGACATTTTGAAAAAAGAGGGACTATCGGCAAACGAGGAGCAATTAAACAAGTTGGTTGATAATTGCATGAAAGCAGATATACTACAATTGATTAGATAGAGGAGGTTTCTACATGGACGTTATTAACAAAGATCTCTTGGAGCAACTGAAAGAGTCTCAGGAAGAGGGCGTCGTGGTAGAAGTGTTCGACTTTGAGGACTACATGGATAAATTCTGCCATTAGTTTCGGAATTTACTCGCCTCGCTTAAAGGAGAAGTCGATTATCGATTTCTCCTTTTTTAATTAAAGATATTTTTGAAATACATGCTCTTAGCACAGGTTGGCCTCTCAGTAAACTGGGAGGTTGCTTTGGCTAGTTAGAGATATGTGAACGTCCGTTAGACTGAATCTCAGGGTAGAAGGGGCCTCCAGTGTCCAGATCAACAAGGCAATGCTGCGTTTCGGCTAATAAGAACGATGGCTTTTTGCGTGTGGCGGCGGCGTCGCCGCAGATTCGCGTGGCCGATGTCGAGGGCAATGCCGAGGTTGCGTTAGCGGCTGTTCGCGCGGCTGTCGAGCGCGGCGTTCGTGCTCTGGTGCTGCCCGAGCTCAACTTGTGCGGCTATACCGCGGCCGATCTGTTCCATAACCGCACATTACTGCATGCCTGCGAGGCTGCTTTGGTGCATATCCTCGATGAGACTCGCGAGCTGCCGATTGTCTTTACCATCGGTCTTCCCGTTGCAGTTGCTGAGAATATCTACAACTGCGCCGCCGTGTGCTGCGCGGGTGAGCTTTTGGGCCTCACGGCCAAGAAGTATCTGCCCAACTATGGCGAGTTCTATGAGCGCCGTTGGTTTGCTCCGGCGCCTGCGGATCCCGTGTGGGTTGAATTTGCCGGTCAGGGTCCGGTCCCGTTGGGTTCGGGGCTTGTCTACCATTGCTGTGATGAGGGCGCCGAGGACCTGGTGCTGGGCGTTGAGGTCTGTGAGGACCTGTGGGTGCCGGCACCTCCTTCGACCGAGATGGCGCTTGCCGGTGCCACGGTGATTCTCAACCCGTCGGCCTCGGACGAGATTATCGGCAAGGCGGATTACCGCCGCAGCCTTATCTCTAACCAAAGCGCGCGCCTGTACTGCGCCTATGCCTACGCGGACGCGAGCGAGGGCGAGTCCACGACCGACATGGTCTTTGCGGGCGAGAACCTCGTCTATGAAAACGGATCTAAGCTCGCCGCCACGAAGCTCCTCACCTGCGATATGGCGGTGGCCGACGTCGATCTTGACCGTCTGGTTGCCGAGCGCCGTCGCTCGACGACGTGGACGCGCGCGGACGATGCGCCGGAGGCCACGACCATTGAGTTTTCTTTTGAGGGCACGCTCTCCGAGGCTCCCGTCCTGCGCGATGCCTGCGATGTCGACCGCGTTTTCCCGCGTGCGCCCTTTGTGCCGGCCGACCATGGCGACCTGGCCGAGCGTTGCGAGACCATCCTCGACCTGCAGACCGCCGGCCTCAAGACCCGCCTTGCCCATACGGGTACCAAGGCTGCAGTCATCGGTCTTTCGGGCGGCCTGGACTCCACGCTGGCACTGCTTGTAACCGTGCGTGCCTTCGATGCACTGGGGCTGCCGCGCACTGGTATCACAGCCGTGTCCATGCCTGGCTTCGGTACGACGCATCGCACCAAGTCCAATGCCGAGTCGCTCGCTCGCGACCTGGGCGTGAGTTTCCGTGAGGTTTCGATCCACGCGGCTGTGGAGCAGCACTTCAAGGACATTGAGCACGATCCAGCCGTGCAGGACGTGACCTACGAGAACAGCCAGGCCCGCGAGCGTACGCAGATTCTGATGGATCTGGCCAACCAGGCTGGCGGTTTTGTCATCGGCACGGGCGACCTGTCGGAGCTGGCGCTCGGCTGGGCTACCTATAACGGCGATCACATGAGCATGTACGCCGTCAACGCGAGCGTGCCCAAGACGCTTGTGCGCCATCTGGTGCGCTATGCGGCTGATGTCTTTGGCGGGCGTATTGCCGAGGTCTTGCTCGACATCCTCGATACGCCGGTGTCCCCCGAGCTTCTGCCGCCCACGGGCGACGGCGAGATTGCGCAGAAGACTGAGGATTTGGTGGGCCCGTACGAGCTGCACGACTACTTCCTCTACTACCTGCTGCGTTTTGGCTTTGAGCCGGGCAAGATCTACCGCATGGCGCTCAAGAGCTTCGAGGGCGCCTACGACGCCAAGACCGTCCACACGTGGCTGCGTACGTTCTATCGTCGCTTCTTTGCCCAGCAGTTTAAGCGCAGCTGCCTGCCCGATGGTCCCAAGGTGGGTTCGGTGACGCTCAGCCCGCGCGGCGATTGGCGTATGCCGAGTGACGCTAGCTCGCGTCTGTGGCTTGCGCAGATCGACGCGCTCAATCCAGTTGACTAAGGTTGGCTAAATTGAACCAATACGGGGGTTGCAAGCGTTACACTTTTGCAATCTGATGGCCCGTATCGCGCGGCGCTCTTGTCGGAGCGCCGCGTTTTTTATATCGAAAGGTGGCACCATGCAGGCATCGCAGCGTCTCGACCGCTTTGGCGCGGAGGTCTTCGCCTCGCTCAACAACAAGCTTCTCGCGCTGAAGGCTCAGGGCAAGACCATTTACAACATGAGCGTGGGCACGCCCGACTTTAAGCCGTACGACCATGTGGTCGAGGCGCTCACGCAGGCAGCCCAAGATCCCGAGATGTGGAAGTATGCCCTGCGCGACCTGCCCGAACTCAAGCAGGCCGTGTGCGATTACTATGAGCGTCGCTTTGGCGTTTCGGGCATTACGCCGTCTATGGTGCAGTCGTGCAACGGCACGCAGGAGGGGGTGGGTCATTTGGGCCTTGCCCTGCTCGATCCGGGTGACACCATTTTGGTTCCCGATCCGTGCTACCCGGTCTTTGAGGCGGGTGCCAAGATCGCCGATGCCAAGCTCGAATACTATCCGCTGGTTGCCGAGCACAATTACCTGCCCTATGTGGCGGGTATCGATCCCGAGGTTGCCGATCGTGCCAAGTACATGATCGTGTCGCTGCCCGCGAACCCGGTCGGCTCGGTGGGCACGCCCGAGGTCTACGAGGAGATTATCGCCTTTGCCCGCGAGCATGATCTGTTGATCGTCCATGATAACGCGTACTCCGACATCGTGTTTGACGGCGAGCCCGGCGGCAGCTTCTTGCAGTATCCCGGCGCGCTCGAGGTGGGCGTTGAGTTCTTCTCGCTCTCCAAGTCGTTTAACGTCACCGGTGCCCGCATCGGCTTTTTGGTCGGTCGCGAGGATGTGGTCTCTGCCTTTGCCAAGCTGCGAGGCCAGATCGACTTTGGTATGTTCTTCCCGATTCAGAAGGCCGCCATCGCCTGCCTGAACGGTCCGCGCGATGAGGTCGAGGCGCAGCGTCTGAAGTACCAGGAACGCCGCGATGCCCTGTGCGACGGTCTTGAGGGCCTGGGCTGGGAGCGTCCCAACGCGCATGGCTCTATGTTTGTGTGGGCCAAGCTTCCCGGTGGTCGCACCGATTCCATGGCGTTTTGCGAGGAGCTCATGGAGAAGGCCGGCGTTGTGGTGACGCCGGGCGCGAGCTTTGGCCCTTCGGGCGAGGGGCACGTGCGCATGGCGCTGGTCCTGCCGCCCGATCAGATCGCTTTGGCTGTCGAGGCCATTCGCGAGGCGGGCCTGTATTAGAAACCTATTTCGACTCGTCAATAGCTCGAAACCGATTTCGTGCAGTTATTTTACGAATTCTGCAAACAATTTCGGTAAACGGTCGATTTTTGGCTGCGAATAGGAGCATAATCAAAGTCCCGATTGGATGTATTGGGATTACGACAAGCCGCTCGGGTCGTTCCCGGGCGGCTTGTTTGTGGAGAGAGATGGGAGTTTCTAATGGTTAACGAGAAGAAGGTCGCTATTGTCGGCTGCGGTTTCGTCGGTTCGTCTTCGGCGTTCGCACTGATGCAGAGTGGTCTGTTCTCCGAGATGGTCCTCATCGACGTGGACAAGAACCGCGCCGAGGGTGAGGCTCTGGATATCGCGCACGGCATGACGTTTGCCGAGCCGATGAAGATCTACGCCGGCGATTATTCCGATGTCGCCGACGCCGCCATGATCGTCGTCACCGCTGGCGCTGCCCAGAAGCCCGGTGAGACCCGCCTGGACCTGGTCAACAAGAACGTAAACATCTTTAAGTCCATTATCCCCGAGATTAAGAAGTCCGGCTTCGACGGCATTCTGCTAATCGTCTCCAATCCGGTTGATGTTCTGACCTATGCTGCCATCAAGATGTCCGGCCTGCCCGAGGGCCATGTCATCGGCTCCGGCACCGTGCTCGACACTGGCCGTCTGCAGCAGATGCTTGGTGCCCACGTCGAGGTTGACCCGCGCGATGTCCAGGCCTATGTCATGGGCGAGCACGGTGACTCCGAGTTTGTCGCTTGGTCCAGCGCTCAGGTTGCTGGCGTTCCGCTGAACACCTTCTGCGAGCTTCACGGCCACCTGGAGCATGAGGCTGCCGAGAAGCGCATCGCCGAGGACGTCAAGAACTCCGCCTACACCATCATCGAGAAGAAGCACGCCACCTACTACGGCGTCGCCATGGCCGTCAAGCGCATCTGCACCGCTGTCATGCGCGATGAGCAGACCGTTCTGCCCGTTTCCTCGCTCATGGTGGGCGAGTATGGCCTGTCCGATCTGGCTATCTCCATGCCGACGGTCGTTGGCCGTGACGGCGTCGTCTGCCGCGTTCCCGTGCCGTTGAACGATGACGAGCAGCATGAGCTCACCGCCTCCGCCAAGGCCCTCAAGGACATCATCGACAGCGTCGACTTCTCCTGCTAAACCAAGCTTTTTTGGGCAACAGGCTACAATGAAAGGCGTCCGGGCCACACGGTCCGGGCGCCTTTTTGGTGCGAGGGGGTCAGGTTACTTTGCACCACCCCAATGCACCATAGTTGATGGGAGGGCCATGTCGGATTCGCCTAATTTTTTAACCTATGCCCAGACGGCGTTTGATCCGTTTGAGGAACGGCCGTTCTGCGCGGTGGATAGCCTGGTCTTTGCGTGGTTGTCCTATTTGCGTTTGCCGGGTGATATGGCGGAGCTGATGAACTGGCAGGGCCTAGACGTACGCGAGCTGCTGCGCGCCGAGTGCTACCAAGACATGATTGGCGACCTGTGGGATCCGGAGGGGAGTCGTGCCCTGTTGGAGGCTGTGGCAGCAAACCCTCGCTACCGTGGCGTTCGTGTTTGCGGCTATCGTAGCGTGAGTGATGCCGAGACAACGGAGCAGTTTGCGGCCATGACGTTCCGATTTCCGGCGGGGTTTAGCTATCTTGCCTTCCGGGGGACCGACAGCACGATTGTGGGCTGGAAAGAGGACTTTAACATGGCGTTCCGGTGTCCTGTGCCGGCCCAGGAATCCGCGGCGCGTTATGTAGACGAGGCGGCGGATGCGATTGACGGGCCGCTTTTGTGCGGAGGTCATTCCAAGGGTGGAAACCTTGCGGTGTACGGTGCGGCGATGTGCCCCGATGTCGCCCGTGAGCGAATCGAACGGGCGTATTCCCATGATGGTCCGGGCTTCGTCGAGGAGTTTCTGAGCGGCAACGCCTTCGCCGATCTATCCGGTCGAATCGACAAGACGCTACCTCGGTCGTCGATCTTTGGCATGATGTTCGAGACACAGGAGGACTATGCCATCGTTGAGAGCACCGAGTTCAGCCTGCTTCAGCATAATCCCTTTAGCTGGGTGGTTGATGGTCGCGACTTCGTGTACTGTGAGCGCCTGTCCGCCGGTGCTCGATACGTTGATGGCTCCATTCGCGAGATGCTGCTTGCGGTGTCGCCTAGCGAGCGCGAGCGTTTTGTAGATGCGTTGTTCTCCGTGCTTGAGGCTACGGGTGCTGAGCGGTTTGCGGATATCGCTGGGAATCTGCGCGAGAGCCTGCCCGTGATGCTCCAGGCTGCGCAAGGCTTTGACAAGGATACGCGACGCTTTGTCTCGCAGACTATCGTTGCGATTCTTAAGTGTGCGCTTCTGCCCAAACGTCCCCAGATCGACATGCCCGCTGCTGGCAAGAGCTTGGCAGAACAGCTCGAGGCTTGGCAGTCCGAGCTCCTGCGCTAACCATTGGTGCAAAGCAACCTGTCCCCGATGCACCAATCTTCGATGCGCCTGGGGCGGGATCGACCGCTATACTGGTTCGTGCCGAAATCGATCTAGAACGGAATGCCGTATATGAAAATCAATCACGCGATTCTGCATATCCTGGACTTTGACTCTGCCGTCAACGTTATGAGCCAGCGCGAGCTCGATATCGAGAGCCGCACCGTGCGTAATTTCGTAACCACGCACCTGCGGCGCGCTCGTACCTCGGCTGATAACAAGCGTGCCACGTTTGCCGAGAACTCCGCATTCGGCGGCGAGCTCAAGGGCTATTTCTTTGGTGAGCGTGAGTTCGTGGATCTGTCTCAGCAGATTGCGGAGTTCATCTCTTCCGAACTTACCAAGGCCGAGAAAGCCGAGTCCACTGACGTGCTTGTGGCGGACTTTGATGACGATGAGGATGCCCGCTGGTTTGCCGTGATGCTGCTGGGCTCCAAGCAGGCTTTTATGCACGAGGTGGGTCGCGAAGAGGGCGAGGTGCGCAACGACATTGCGCGCCACTACGCCATTCTGCCGAATCCCTCGCAAAAGGTGCCAAGCTATGCCATCGTGCGCGCGAGCACCATGGAGATCGGCTACGTGGACAAGAAGCGCAAGATTGCCGGCGAGGACCGTATGCTTATCCCCGATGGCCTGCTGCAGTGCGACACGGGCGTATCGGGCAAGGAGGTCATCGACACCGTGACGCGTGTGGTCGAGGAAGTCGCCGAGGAGCACGGTGCCAACACGGCTGTAGCACTCGCCAAGGTTAAGGCTGCTGTTGCCGAGAAAGTTGAGGATGACGAGGAACTGCCCCCTTGGGATATCGTCGATGAGGTCTTTGAGGACGAGCCGGTCATCAAGGAGAGCGTGCGTGCGGCGCTGACCGAGGAGAAGGTGCCTGAGCGCGTTCCCGTGGAGCGCAAGCAGGTCGAACGCGCGGCGGTGCGCAACCACAAGATCCGTACCGACACGGGCATCGAGATCAGCTTCCCGGCCGAGATGGGTTCGAACTCTGAGTACATCGAGTTTGTCAACGAGCCCAACGGCCTCATCTCCATCGAGCTCAAGAACATCGGAAGTATTGAGAATCGATAAACTGCTCTTGGACGTTGCAAAAAACAAAGGCCGAAGCCTTTTGGGACTTCGGCCTTTTTTGTTTTCGGCTTGGTTGCTGACATTGCGTCGCAGGTTGAGCATACGTCAGCGAAAACGCCCCTAGGCGAGCAAGGTGACGCGAAAGAGGAGGGAAGCGTACTTCGGTACGCGACCGACGATTGAACGTCAGATTGCCGCTTAGGGGCGTTTGCAGCGTCGAGCCGTTACGCGGTTTGGCAAAACCGCGTAACTTCTACAGCTGGCGCAGGCCCTCTTCCAGGCCGGTCTTGCTGTCGGTCTTCTCGTCGCGCATCTTGATGACGCGGGCGGGGACACCGGCCACGACGGCGCCGGCGGGGACGTCCTCGACGCACACGGCACCGGCAGCCACGACGGCGCCCTTGCCCACGCGCACGCCCTCCAAGACCACGGCGTTGGCGCCGATCATGACATCGTCTTCGATGATGACGGGCGTGGCGCTGGCGGGCTCCACAACGCCTGCCAGCACGGTGCCGGCGCCGATATGGCAGTTCTTGCCCACGGTGGCGCGGCCGCCCAGCACGGCGCCCATATCGATCATGGAACCCTCACCGATGACGGAGCCGATGTTGATGATGGCGCCCATCATGATGACGGCGCGATCGCCGATCTCGACGCGGTCGCGGATGATCGCGCCCGGCTCGATGCGGGCGTTGATGCCCTTAAGGTCGAGCATGGGCACGGCGGAGTTGCGACAGTCGTTCTCCACATCGTAGTAATCGATGGAATCGGCGTTGGCGTCCAGGATGGCTTTAAGCTCATCCCAGTCGCCAAAGACGGTCTTGCCACGACGACCGCCGTAGACGTGCGCATTGCCCCACTGGACCTTCATGCCCGGCTTCTCGCGCACGTACAGCTTGACGGGCGTCTTTTTTGGCGCGGTGGCGATGTAGTTGATAATCTCCTGTGCATCCATCTCGGCTGCGTTGCTCATTTGCTGTCTCTCCTTTGGGTGGATCCGGTTGATACCTGGTTAGGCAAACATGATCTGGTCGAACGTATAGAAGCCGGGTTCGCGGGTGACGAGCTTCTGCGCGGCTGCTAAGGCGCCGTTGACAAAGATCTGACGGCTTGCGGCGCGGTGGGTGAGCGTGACCTCCTCGTCCTGGCCAAAGAAACTCACCTCGTGCACGCCGGCTACGGTGCCGCCGCGCAGCGAGTGCATGCCGATCTCCTTGGGGTCGCGCGCTCCGCACATGCCCTCGCGTCCGTAGACGGGGTGGTAGCCTGCCTCGGGCTCGGCCTCGACTACGGCGTCGAGCAGCAGCTTTGCGGTGCCGCTGGGGGCGTCGACCTTTTGGTTGTGGTGAGTTTCGACAATCTCGCAGTCAAAGCCGGGCAGCTCACGCGTGGCCTGGGCCACTAGATGACGCAGGGCTGCGATGCCGATGGAGTAATTGCCGGAGTGCATGACGCGGGCGTTCTGACCCAGCTCGCGCAGGCAGTCCATCTGCTCGGGTGTGTAGCCCGTGGTGCCGGAAACGAGTGCGGCGCCCGTGCGCTCGACATAGGCGACGACGGCATCGAAGGTCACGACGTTCGAGAAGTCGATAATCACATCGGCAGCCGGTGCGTTCTCGAGCTCGCTCAAATCGAAGCCAATCTGGGCCACGATATCAAAAACGGGCTGCCCGGCGGCATCGACAATGCTTTCGGCGGTGGTGCGGATGAGCGAGCCCATGCGGCCCGTTCCCATAATGACGGTCTTAATCAAGCAGACCAGCTCCCTTCAGAGCATCGGTAAGTGCGGATCGCGTGTCGTCTGCCATGGGGCACAGCGGCATACGGTAGTTTGCCTCGATCATGCCCATCTGGGCGAGCGCTTCCTTAACGGGGATGGGGTTGACCTCGCTAAAGAAGGCGTTGATGAGCGGCTGGCCGGCAATCTGGATATCGCGGGCGCGCGCTACGTCGCCGTCCAGATAAGCGCGGCACATGTCGTGTACGAGCTGCGGCTGCACGTCTGCCCACACGCTGATGGTGCCCGAGGCGCCCAGGCTCATGAGCGGCACGGTAAGCGCGTCCTCGCCCGAGTACATGCGGAAGTCGTCTGACAGCAGGTGGGCGATCTTGGCCGCGTAGGCGACGTTGCCCGAGGCCTCCTTAATACCCATGATGTTGGGGTGCGCGGCCAGGCGCTCTACGTTGCGCTCGCTGATACCGCAGCCGCAGCGGCCGGGGATGTTGTACAGGATGCAGGGGATGTCCACGGCATCGGCGACGGTTTTAAAGTGCTGATAGATACCCTCTTCGTTGGACTTGTTGTAGTAGGGGGTGATGAGCAGCAGACCGTCGGCGCCCAGGCCCTGATAGGTGAGCGACTTGGTGAGCATGGTCTGCGTGGAGTTGGAGCCCGAGCCGGCGATGACGGGGACGCGTCCTGCAACATGCTTGACCACGGCGGCGACGACGGAGTTGTCCTCGTCGTCGGTCATCGTGGCACTCTCACCGGTGGTGCCCAGGGTGAGGATGGCGTCGGTGCCATTTTGCAAGTGGAAATCGATAAGGCGCTCGAGCGCGTCAAAGTCGACGCTGCCGTCCTTTTTAAACGGCGTGACAAGGGCGACGATTGAGCCCTCGAGGTTGCGGATATCCATGTTCTTCTCCTTCGCCTCCGCGATCTGGATGCGTTTGTTCCATTGAACTGCGACTGCCAGACGCTCGTCTTGGGCGCGACGGCGGGCACTTTCGGCGCGCGACTTGGCCAGCAGCTCGCGGCCGCACGGCAGCACGTCGAGCGTGGCAAAGTAATCGCCCGGGCGCTCGGCGCGGCGGATGAGGTCGGCCGCGCCATCGGGGCGCAGCAGGACCTCGGCCGAGCGCAGCCGTCCGTTGTAGTTGTAGCCCATGGAGTAGCCATGCGCACCGGTATCGTGGATTACAAGCAGGTCACCCATGTCGATATGCGGCAGCTCGCGATCGATAGCGAACTTGTCGTTGTTCTCGCATAGGTTGCCCGTGATGTCATAGGTGTTCGTGACGGGCGCTGTGGCCTTGTCGGCGCCGCCCGGCTGACCCATCACCGTAATGTGGTGGTAGGCGCCATACATGGCAGGGCGAATCAAATCGACGGCGCTTGCATCGACACCGATATAGTCCTTGTAGATCTGCTTCTCGTGGATAGCCTTGGTGACCAGGCAGCCGTAGGGGCCCATCATAAAGCGGCCCATCTCAGTGCAGATGGCCACATCGCCCATGCCGGCGGGAACCAGGATCTCGTCGTATGCCGCGTGTACTCCCTCGCCGATGGCGTGAATGTCGTTGGCCTGCTGCTCGGGCAGGTAGGGGATGCCGACGCCGCCGGACAGATTGATGAAGGCGACGTGTGCGCCGGTCTCGCGCTCCAGGCGTACGGCAAGCTCAAAGAGGATGCGCGCGAGCTTGGGGTAGTAGTCGTTGGTGACGGTGTTGCTGGCAAGGAATGCGTGGATGCCAAAGTCCTCGGCGCCCTTGGCTTTGAGCATGCGGAAGGCCTCGAAGAGCTGCTCGGTGGTCATGCCATATTTGGAGTCGCCTGGGTTGTCCATGATTCCGTTGGAGAGCTGGAACAGGCCGCCTGGATTAAAGCGGCAGCTGACCGTTTTGGGGATGGGCCCCGCAACACGCTCAAAGAACTCGATGTGGCTGATGTCGTCAAAGTTGACGATGGCACCCAGCTTGTCGGCGAGCTCAAAGTCGGCAGCCGGCGTATCGTTGGACGAGAACATGATGTCGTGTCCCGTGATACCCAGCGAGCGGGCGATCATGAGCTCGGTATAGCTCGAGCAATCGCAGCCGCAGCCGTATTCGTTGAGAATGGAGATGAGCGCCGGGTTGGGGTTGGCCTTGACGGCAAAGTATTCCTTAAAGCCCGGGTTCCATGCAAAGGCGTCGCGCACTTCTTGCATGTTGCGGCGGATGCCCGCCTCGTCGTATAGATGAAACGGCGTGGGGAACTGCTCGACGATATGCTCGAGTGTCTCCTTGTCCACAAACGGCTGCTTGGCCGCATATGCCTCGTTGGGGGTCAATGCCATGTCCCGTAAACCTCGCTATCCAGACGGCGCCATCTGCGCATCGAATCCGCATAGCGTGGACCCAATGTCCGGATAGCGCTCCCGCATTGCTGCAGACAGTCCTGTGGGTGTTTCCCACAGGCCCACCAGGTTGTTCGTGCCCGAAAAGCCCAGTTCGGCGGGTTTCGCCTCCCCACGGGGTCAAAGCCTGCCGGCTCGCCCGCGGTTCTTCGTGCCCGCGCCTCTATCAAGTGGTAACGACCCTACCACGTTGCACTTTACCAAACAAGAGTATTCGTATATAACGTTTAAAAAATGCAGGGATATGCTGGAAACATGTGCGCCACAATCCTGTATCACAATAAGTTGCAACAGATGTGCCTCACGAAGGGATCCTCTATGACCGAGCTCCAAGAACTCCGTCGCTACCGCCGCGATCTCCATCGCATTCCGGAGCTCGATTTCGATCTTCCGCAAACCATTGCCTATATCGAGGGCGTGCTGGCACCGCTCACCTGCGAAGTGACCCATCCGTGCCCCAGCTGCGTCTGTGCTTTCTTCGACGCCGGCGTTGATGCCGCGCATGCCACGGCGATTCGCGCCGATATGGACGCGCTGCCCATCGTGGAGGCGACGGGAGCAGCCTTTGCCTCGACCCATCCCGGCAAGATGCACGCTTGCGGACATGACGGACACATGGCCATGGCGCTTGCCGCCGCGACGTATGTCGACCGTACGATTCGCGAACAGCCGGGCGCCATTAGGCGCAACGTTCTTTTTGTGTTCCAGCCGGCCGAGGAAACGACCGGTGGTGCCAAGACGGTATGCGAGAGTGGTGTGTTCGAGCGCTATGGGGCCGACCGCATTTTTGGCTTCCATGTGTGGCCCGATCTGCCTGCCGGCACGTTGGCGAGTTGTTCCGGTCCGCTGCTGGCGCGTTCGAGCGAGACGCATATCCATATTCACGGTACGAGCATCCACATTGCTAAGACCTATGGTGTGCCGGTTGGGGAGTCGCACGATGCCGCGTTGGCGGCAGCTAAGTTTTTGGTTGCCGAGCGCGAGCTGATGGACGAGCTGGGCACCGACGAGCCCTGTATCGGCAAGTTTGGCCTGCTGCAGGCTGGCACTGTTTGCAACGCGGTGGCGGGGGAGGCCCATGTTGCCGGTAGCTTGCGTGTGTTTACGGACGCCATGTTCGACCGTGCGCGCGAAGGTGTACGCCGTGTGCTCGACGAGGTGTGCACCGCAACGGGCTGCACGTATGATCTCGACTTTGCCGAGGGTTATCCACCGGTCGATAACGACCCCGAGCTGTTTGCCAACATCATCCCTGCCTTGCCCGGGTTGCAGCTCGTTGATGAACCGCTGCTAATTGCCGAGGACTTTGCCTTCTATCAGCGCCATCTGCCGGGCGTGTTTTTCCTGCTGGGCACGGGCGCGCCTGCCGGCCAAGATAACCCGAGCGATTCGGATGGCTGTCCCGCCTATGCCACGAGCGCTCTGCATACCGATAGCATGCTCTTCGACGAGGAAATCCTACTCAAAGGTCTCGATGTCTACAAACGATTGCTTGTGATGGAGTGACGATGAGGCGACGTCGGCAATCAGCCGTATATAGTCCGGGTGGATGCGGGTGCGGTTTGCTGCTGCTTCCGGTCATCGCTGTGAGCATTGGCGTAATGTTTGCGCTTGCTGGGTTGGCAGCAGCGGCACTCGTGTTGCTGATTGTGGCCATTGGCGTGACGATTTGGCTTTGCCGCAATCGCGAGCAACGCCGTGCCGACGGTAAAACCACTGTCGGCTGGGCCGTCTTCCTGATTATTGCGTACCCGCTGAGTGCCAGCTACCTGGTGTTCTTTGTCCTGTTGATGATTAGCGCCTTTACTGGGGAATCCGTAACGGTGGGTTGACGCACTGCCAGCAGACGGTCGCGCAAAGTGCGTTTGCTCGGCGTTTGGATAACTGCATTGGCCGTTTACCGCAACCTTAGCTCTCAGCTAATGAATTCAAGTTTAATCCTTCCTACGATGTGCTGTGTGCCGGCACGGTAGCCGGATCGTAGGAAGGATGAATAATGGCAAAAGAGGGAAAGAAGCCGATCGGCAAGATTGTCCTAGGCATCATCGTGGTGCTGGTTATTGTCGGTGCCGTGGGCTCTATGGGCGGCAACTCAACCGATTCGTCTGCGAGCGATTCGGCAAAACCTGCCGAGACGACACAGCAGGCTGAGGAGCAAAAAGAACCGCAAGAACCGTATACCATTGCTGACGAGGCTGAAGACACTTCCAATCAGTTTACCTATAAGATCACGGGCACGCTGACCAATAACACGGACAAGGAAAAGAGCTACATTCAGATTGAATATGTTCTGTATGATGCCGATGGCAATCAGGTTGGAACGGCTCTTGCAAACACCAATCATTTGAAGGCGGGCGGCTCCTGGAAGTTCGAGGCACTGGGTACGGTGTCTCCCGACCAGGTTGCTAGCTGGGAGCGTTCGGACGTAAGCGGTTTCTAGCATGTTGCATGCACTGAGGGAGATGAGGCCGAATGCCCGATAAAAAGCTGACTGACGAGTTACTCAATGAGCTTCTCGACGCGCCAAACATCGATGGCTATATCAAGGAGCACGACTTTGCCACCCCGTCGCTTTCGGACTACCTGAAGCAGCTGCTGCAGGAAAAGGGCTTGGAGCGCTCGCGAGTGGTTCGTATGGCCGATCTCAATGAGACCTTTGGCTATCAGATCTTTACCGGTGCGCGTCATCCGAGTCGCAATAAGGTGCTGCAGATTGCCTTCGCCATGGCGCTAACGCTCAAGGAGACCAACCGCGCCTTGACGGCGGCGGGTGCCAACATCCTCAATTGTAAGGACCGCCGCGATGCGATTATCATCTTTTGTATCGATCGCGGGTGCAGCCTCCAAAAGGTCAACGAGGAGCTGTATCGCTTTGGCGAGGAGACGGTGAGTTAGCGGCTGATATCTGAGCTGTCGGAGCTGCCGAACAACGATGCAAACGAACGGGGCGCGGATGCCATGGGGTGTCTGCGCCCTGCGCTATGATGGAGGCTATGGATAATCAGACCCCAACATATTCCGATGATGAGCTGACCGCAGCGCTTGCCGAGCACCTGGCGTCGCTCGATTGTGACGACAGCTATCGCGTGGAGCGTGTACTTAAGCGCTCGTCCGTTGAAGCAACCGAGCTCGTGTACTTTGAAGGAACCGGCGGTGGCTCGCTCGGCCCCTTTGTCCGCAAACGCATCGATGCTTCGGCTCAAATCGGCGGGGCATACGAGCGTCTGTTTGCCGTTCAGCGGGCAGGCAGGCGTTTTGAGCACCTGCCCAGAATCGTCGATTGTCGTCGTGTGGGCGACGAGCTCAACGTGGTTATGGAATACATCGAAGGGGAGACGTTCGGGGCGCTGGTGGACCGTCTGGGAGCCACCCCCGATTATGCGCGTGAATTGTATCCTGCCCTATGCGATGCCGTGGGCGAGCTCCACGCCGGTTTTGCAATAGCGGGGGAGACTTCGGCGCCGGTGATCCATCGCGACCTCAAGCCGTCGAATATCATCGTGACAGGTGCCAACTATACGCCTGATGACGGTCTGACGTTTTCGTCGCTGGTGATTATCGACTTGGGGATCGCCCGCGTATGGCGCGATGGCGCCGATGCCGACACCGTCAAGTTTGGCACGCGACCCTATGCGCCGCCCGAGCAGTATGGGTTTGGGCAGACGAGTGTGCGCAGCGACGTCTACGCACTTGGCGCCCTGTTGTTCTTCTGCTTGACTGGAGTCGACCCTAAACCAGGGCTCGACATGCGCGAGCAATGCGAGGCTCGCGACATTCCCACCCCACTTGCCGATGCCGTCTGCATGTCGATGGCGCTCGACCCGGCCAAGCGTTTTGCGAGTGCGGAAGCGTTGGGACGGGCGACGCGCGCGGCATACGATCTGAGTCGCCCCGTGCGGCCTCCTGCGCCTGCGCCTGTCCGTACTCCGACCTCGGAGATGGTGTTGACGCCCCAAGGGCTCCAGAACCCCACAGGGCTTCCTAGGCCTGCCGCCTCCGCTGCATGCGGTCTGCTCTCTCGCGTTCCGGAGTCTCTGGGGCGTATTTGGAATACGCTCGTCTGCCTCTCGCTGCTTGTGTTCTTTGCCGGAAGTCACTTTGCCGTCTTTCACCCCACGGGAGCAAACCAAAGCTACCCGACGTGGCTTCTCATAATCGAGTATTTTTTCTTTGTCGATGGCCTTATAGTGCTTATGCATTTTGCGCTGCTCGATAAGCGCCGTCTTCGTCGGCGATTCGCACTGCTCGACAGCTATCGCGGCAAGAAGCTCGCGAAACTCTGGCTCAAGGCATTGGGTGTGCTGCTCCTATGCATGATCGTCATAGTCGCGGTTGCCAATGCGACCGGCGTCGTCGATACCTCCGCTACCTAAAAGAAAAGGGCCCCATTGGGGCCCTTTGCAGTTGCACTTAGATGCGGTTCATCTGAGCGGCGACTTTGTTGTACCAGTCCTGCCACGTGGGCGGGCAGTACTTTTTGGCCGCTGCCGGGGTAAGGGTGGAGCCGTAGTTGGCGCCCAGATAGGCAACGTGAGCGGAGATGCCCTCGCTCCAGCTGCCAAAGCTGCGCCAGCCGCCGCCACGTGCACTCCAGCCCCAGGCGTTATAAGAATTGGCGCAATAAGCACCCTTGGTGCTCTCGATGCAGGCGATGGCGGGGGACCAACGGGGGTCGACACCGGTATTCCAAGCGGCGACGGCAAAGTTGTAGCCCTGGCCTGCCATAGGGGAGCCGGCGAGATAATTGTCGATGCGGCTCGTCCACTCATTAATGAACGAATCGTAATCGGAACTACCGGTATTGGAGTTGTTCACCGTGGTGTCGATGGTGGTGTTGGTGTTGGTGGCCTGGCTGCTGGAATTGCTGCCGCTTACGCCCTCGCCCGAGAGCTTCTCGGCGGCAGCGGCCTTATCGGCCTCAAGCTTGGCAAGCTCGGCGGCATTTTCCTGCTCGGCTTTTGCCTGCGCCTCGCTGCGGAGCTGCTGGGCCTGCGCCAGCGCGTCCTCGGCGTTTTTCTGCTCTGCCTCAAGCTGAGACTTGGCCTGCTGGAGCTCGGCCTTGTTCTGCTCGAGTTCGGTTTGCATGTTATTGAGCTCTTCGATCTCGTCGACGCTCGAGCTCGTGATCTGGTTGGTGTATTTGCAGGTCGTGATGAACTCACCCAGGCTCTGCGCGTTGACCAGGAAGCTCACGATGGGATTGGTGCCCTTCTGATACTTGTACAGATCGCGCATGGCGGAGCTTGCCTTGGCCTGCTGCTCGGGAAGCTTAGCCTCGATTTCCTCGATGCTTGCCTCATTGGAGTCAATCTGCTTTTGCAGGTCATCGAGTTTGGTGCGGGCGTCGTTGTAGGCGCTCGTGGCGGCTTCGATCTTCTGCTGGGCTGCGGAAAGCTGGTCCTGCGTTGCCTGCGAGGCGGCATACGCCGCAACGGGGGAGAGCATCGGCGTGGCCGTCAGCGCAACGGCGAGCGCGGCGCTCGTGATGATACGAGCCGGCTTCGACGCAATGAGCGCTGCGGTGCGATGATTCGAATGCTGCATCCAGTCCCTCTGCAATCAATCGTAGGTTATGGTTCGAACGGTATTCTACTACTGCTTTCGACCTCAACTTGAACCTTAAAGGTCCCAAAGGGTCAAGTTGAACTTGAGGCTTTGGCTTTGACCTGCAGTTATGATGAATTGTTGAGAAACCATAGAGTTCAACTTTAACGTTACGGGGGCCTGTTTAAGAGGGGTTTGGGGCTGTAAAAGCTATCTCAACGTGGGGTTTTACAACTACAGCGTGCCCTCCTGGCGAGCCTGCTCAATCTCTTCGAGCGCCTCGGCGGGGGTGAACGAACAGGTGCCGTCGCCGAGTTTGACTACCTGGATATCCTCGCCGATATGGACCTCTCCGCCCTTTAGTACCACGCCGAAAACGCCCTCGTGGGGAAAGATGCAGTCGCCGGCTAGATAGTAGATGGCACAGCGTGTGTGGCAGACCTTGCCGATCTGACTGATTTCGACAAGCACCTCGCTGCCAAGCTTGAGCTGCGTGCCCAAGGGGAGCGAGAGCAGGTTGATGCCCCGGGTTGTGAAGTTCTCTCCAAAGTCACCCTTGTGTACGTCGAGCCCGCGTGCCTGCGCCGTTTGGATGGACTCCGCGGCTAAAAAAGAGACCTGGCGGTGCCAATGTCCGGCATGTGCGTCGGAGGCGAGGCCAAACTGCTCGATGACGGTGTCGTGCCCGTCGGCGACGGGTGACTTACGCGTGCCTTTGTGCTCCGACGTGTTGATTGAGACGATACGGGCAGGCCCGTTGTAAGCATCGTTTGTGGTGCGTAGGGGAGCTGCCGTTTGTGCGCGTTCCGCCAGCTCGCGCTTCGCGGCATCGAGGATGGGATTATCGGTCGGATGGTCTTGGGGCACGTGTGCGCCTTTCGTTCGAGGATGTCAATACGCTGAATCCTACAACAATGGTAGGTTCATTGCCCATTGTCGTACAACGGTGAGCGCCGTCTTCGTGCTGGACGATTACGTCGATTGCCATAGATACGGTGGAGCTTTGGGCGCCGGCGGCTTGGCACGCTAGAATAAATCAGTTGCGCAAAGACCGCCCGTTGTGCGGGCAGTTCATGATAGGAAGTTTCCATGGCATTGCAATTTACAGAGCGCGAGTTCATTCCCGTGCTGCTCGGTGGCGACATCAACGCCTATTCGGTGGCGCGTGCCTTCTACGAGGAGTACCAGGTCAAGAGTCTGGTCTTTGGCAAGTACCAGACGGGTCCCGCGTACCGCAGCCAGATTATCGACTACACGCCCAACGTGGATATCGACACCATGCCCGTGATGCTCAAAACCGTCAACGGCATTGCCCAAGCGCATGCCGACAAGACGATTGTCCTTGTGGGCTGTGGCGACAACTACGTTGCCCTCGTGGCTCAGGCCAAGGATGCCCATGAGTTGGCGGATAACATCGTCGCTCCCTACGCGCCCTACAGCATGCTCGAGCAGTGCCAGAAGAAGGAGATCTTCTACGAGCTGTGCGAGAAGCATGGCGTGCCTTATCCGCATACCTTTACCTTCACCATGGCGATGCTGAACGACCAAGGCGAGGCACCTGCCGAGGTGCTCGACCAGATCGATTTTCCCTACCCGATGATTCTGAAGCCTTCTGACGGCATCATGTGGTGGCAGCACGAGTTCGAGGGCCAGAAGAAGGCCTATGAGATTGCCGACCGCGCCGAGCTGGAACAGGTCATTCGCGATTCGTATGCCAGCGGCTACACCGACGACCTGATCTTGCAGGATCGCGTGCCCGGCAACGACGAGTACATGCGTGTGCTCACCAGTTATTCCGACCGCAACGGCAAGGTGCGCATGATGTGCCTGGGTCACGTGCTGCTCGAGGAGCATCAGCCCCACGGTGTCGGCAACCATGCCTGCATCATTACCGAGCCCAACGACGAGCTCATGGGCGGCGTGCGCAAGCTGCTCGAGGACCTGAACTTTGTGGGCTATTCCAACTTTGACGTTAAATACGACGAGCGCGACGGCTCGTTTAAGTTCTTCGATTTCAACACGCGCCAAGGCCGCAGCAACTACTACGTCACTAACAGTGGCTTTAACGTTGCCAAGTATGTGGTGGACGAGTATGTGTTCAACCGTCCATTTGAGCCGGAGTTTGTGACGGCTCAGGACGAGGCCCTGTGGATGGTCGTCCCCATGGGCGTCGTCGACAAGTACGTCAAGGATCCCGAGCTGCGCGCTAAGGTGCATCGCCTGGACAAGGAAGGCAAGGGCGCCGACCCTTCGTTTATGAAGGGCGACTTTGTCTTTAACCGCTGGCTGCGCATGTGGCACACCAAGCTGCGCCACTTTAAGCTGTTCAAGACGTATTACAAGTAGATGAGCGCGGCGCCCGTCCGGTTTGCATCGGGCGGGCGCGGGTATGATACGCGCAATTGCGCAAGCGTCACCAAGGAGGCGGCGATGGAAAAGCTGGGAGTTATCGGCGGCATGGGCGCCGAGGCCACGTCGTATTACTACGACCAGGTGGTGCGTCATACGGCTGCTGCCTGCGATCAGGAACATATCGACATGGTGGTGCTCTCCAAGTCGACCATGCCCGACCGCACGCTGGCCATTAAGACCGGCGAGCATGCCAAGCTACTGGCGACCATGAAAGAGTGTGCCCAGGCACTCGAGTCGCTGGGCTGTGCGCACATTGCCATTCCCTGCAACACGTCGCACTACTTCTACGACCAGATCCAGTCGTTTACGAAGGTGCCGATTATCCATATGCCGCGTGAGTCGGTGCGCTATGCTCTGGCCGGTGCGGTGATGGGGGAGTGCGAGTTCGACCCCAACCTGAGTATGCCGGCCGAGCCGGTGCACAAGATTGGCATCATGGGCACCGACGGAACCGTGGGCGCGGGCGTCTACGGCCGCGAATGTAAGGCTGCGGGTGTTGAGGTCGTCTATCCCAGCGAGAAACGTCAGAACGATGTAATGTCGCTTATCTACGATGATGTGAAGGCCGGACGTGAGCCCGATATGGATAAGTTCGACCGCGTGATGTGGGAGTTCGCCCGTAGCGGCTGCGACCGCGTCATTCTGGCCTGCACCGAGCTATCGGTGCTGCAGAAGTACCGAGAGATGCCCGAGATCACCCTCGACGCCATGGACGTCCTGGTGCGCGAATCCATCATTCGTAGCGGCGCTCCCTACCGCCTCTAGCTTACGACCTGTCAAAAAGGGACAGGTTATTTTTGGTAGGTTTTATCTGGTGAAACAGTAAAGGCCTCGGCTCGTTTGGTGCGAGCCGAGGCCTTTTGCGTTGGGCGGTTGCTGTCGGTAGTGAACTAGAACAGGAAGCCGATGGCGATGAGGGCGATGCTGACGATGAGCACGGCGATGTCCAGGCCCTTGATGGGGTAGCGCTTGTACGAGCTGGCGCGCGTACGCAGATAGAAGCCGCGCTGTTCTGCCGCCAAGGCTGTGGCATCGGTCTTGCCCACGCTCGAGATGAGCAGTGGCACACACAGTGGCAGCATGAGCTTAAGCTTCTTGATGGGGTTCTTGGTGTCATACTCGACGCCGCGTGCGGTCTGCGCCTCCATGATGGCGTTCATCTCCTGACCAAACACCGGCACAAAGCGCAGCGCCGTGGTAAAGGTGAAGGCATAGCGATACGGCACGTGCAGCACCTCGACGCAGGCGTTGGCAAGGTCGTTGAGCTTGGTCACCATGAGCATGAGGATGAGTGGTAACGCCACACCCAGCAGGCGCAGGCAGGCCTTCGATCCTGTGACGAGGCCCGTGTCGGTGATAAAACTCCACACCACGTTGCCATCGCGCATAAAGGCCAGCTGGAGCACCAGCATGATAAGCGCGAGCGGAATCAGCAACTTGAGCAGCGAGAACAGACGGTCGACGACGCCGGCATAGGCGCCCAGCGCAAGGGTGAGTGCCAAAAAGCCCAGCAGCGCCACGTAGGTGTCGGACAAGAAGATGCCGACGATGATGGCGGCGGCGAGGCCCAGTTTGACGACGGGATTCAGGCGATGCAGCAGCGTATCGCCCGGCATGTAGTCGATGACGTTAACCACGGTGGACCATCTCCTTGGTAATTCGAACGACATCGGTGACCTCGCTCACCTGTGCAAAAGCGGGCGAGACGGAAGATGCCAGACGGCGCGAGAGTTCAATAACCTGGGGAGGCTCCACGTAGGCACGCCGCATGAGATCGATGTTCGAGAATAGCTCGTGCGTGCGGCCGCGGTCGAGGATGCGACCGTCGGCCATTACCACAATGCGCTCGGCAAAATCCGAGACGACTTCCATATCGTGGCAGACCATGATAACGGCGCAACCGCGCTCGGCCATGGTGCGCACCGTTTCCATGACGGTCATGCACTCGCGGTAATCAAGGCCGCTCGTGGGCTCGTCGAGCACGACGATCTTGGGCTCAACCACTACGACGGAGGCAAGCGCCACCATTTGTCGCTGACCGCGCGAGAGCGAGAAGGGCGCCTCGTCGGCCGGCAAGCCAAAGCGGTCGATGACGAGCTGGGCGCGACGCAGCGCCTCGGCACGGTCGATGCCGGTAAGCTCCAGGCCAAAGGCGACCTCGTCGAGCACGGTGTCCTTGCAGATCTGGCGGTCGGGGTTTTGGAAGAGGGTCGCGACCTCGCGAGCGATGCGGCTCGTGGGAACGGCTGCGGTATCCAGTCCCGTGACGCGCACGCTGCCCGAGGCGGGCTTAAGCAGGCCTGTGAGCAGTTTGGTGAGCGTGGTCTTGCCGGCGCCGTTTTGACCGACGATGCCCACGAGCTCGCCAGGATAGAGCGTCAGGCTAAGGTCGTGTACGGCGGCGCCGCCATTGGGATAGGCAAACTCAACATGGTTGAAGGTGAGTACGGGTTCGGCGTCCTTAGCATGAGGGCGCAACGACGGTGCATGCGGGGAACCGGTGGGCGCCTGGGCTTCGATGGCCGCGTGTGCGGGGTCGACGATGCCCGAAATCAGGCGCTCAGCCTCATCGACATCCAAGCAGGGGGTACCGCTTACCAGGCCATCGGCCTCGAGGCTATTGAAGATACGCGTGACGCGAGGGCAGTCGACGCCGATGGCACGGAGCTCGTCGGTATGCGCGAAGACCTCGTGTGGCTCGCCCTGCAGCGCAATTTCGCCATGGTTGAGCACGAGCACGCGGTTGCAGTACTCCGAGAGCAGGGCGACCTTTTGCTCAACGACGACGATGGTGATTCCAAGTGCGCGGTTTACCTCACGCAGCGTCTCGAAGACCAACGTGGAGCTGGCGGGGTCGAGTGCCGCGGTGGGCTCGTCGAGAACCAAGACGTGCGGGCGCATGGCGAGGATGGCGGCGATGGCTACCTTTTGCTTCTGTCCGCCCGAGAGCGTGGCGATCTCGCGGTCGCGCAGGTCGCTGATGCCGACGGTCTCGAGCGTTTCGCTCACGCGCTGCTCGATCTGGTCGTGGGGAACGCCAAAGTTCTCGAGGCCAAAGAGCATCTCGTCCTCGACGACCGAAGCGACCATCTGCGTGTCGATATCCTGCAGCACACTGCCGACGATTTGCGACACGTCGGTGAGCGAGACTTCGCAGGTGTCGTGGCCGTCGACCATGACGGACCCAAAGAACGTGCCGGTGTAGTGGTGGGGCACGGCACCTGACAGACAAGCGGCAAGCGTGGACTTGCCGGCGCCAGAGGGCCCGATGATGCCGATGAAATCTCCCTTGTTCACGCTGAGCGAGATGTGGCTGAGCGCCTGCTCGGTCTGCGTGCCATAGGAGAACGAGACATCGTCGACGTTGATGATCGTTTCCATGGATACCTTTCATAGTCATTGGGGACGTTCTTAAATGACCAGTTGTTTAAGACCGTCCCAAAAAAAGCTCGTTGTTTGGGACGGTCTTTGGTGGTGAAGCACGGAGACGGCTTTACGAGGGGCCCTAGGTTGGCGCGAAAGAGGAGCGAAGCGTACTTGGGTACGCGAGCGACGAATGAACGCCAAGATGGGGTGGCTCGTAAAGCCGAGCGGGTTAGTTGAGCTTCAGGGCCTTCTGGATGGGCAAGTAGAGGGCGCCGACCAGAATGGCATTAAAGACGGCGGTCATGGCGACGACGGGCAGCATGCCGGCGGCGAGCTCGCCGACCACGCCGAGCATGGCCATCTTGATGACCATGAAGATGACGCCGGAGACAAAGGTGGTCAGGAAGGTTGCGACAATAGCGATGGCAGGCTTGACCTGACCGTTCTTGCCGGCGGCGTTGACGATGCCGGCCATGAGCATGGCGGCGATGCCCTCGGCGGCAAAATCAACGAACGGCGAAGTGGTGGTGATCTGGATCACGGCAGCCGAGATGAGGCCAATGACGAGCGCCTGGCCGATGTTGGGGCGAACGACCAGGATGGTGAGGCAGAAGGCCGAGATGATGAACTCGGGGCTGATCATGCCGCCCGAGATGCCTGAGATGGCCTTGCCGACGGTGAAGTTGAGGATGAAGCCGGCGGCGAGCAGGATGGCAAGCAGGACGAGGGCGCGGACATCGAGTTTGCCACGGTCGGCGGTCTGGACGGTGCGGGGCTGGGTGGCGGTGGTGTTCTGAGACATGGTGAAAATCCTTTCGGAATGGGAGTGCAAGAGAAAAGCGGAGGCGCGTGATACGAATGCGATCGGGCTCGAGATAGAAAAAGGCCCCCGGTCGAAACCGGAGGCCTTCCAATCACCTAGAGCGCAAAAACAGGCGTGAGGGACTCACCGTCGACCGATCGTATTCGCATCACGCCACCACCAGTTGTTGAGAGACTTCATCGCGTTCTTCATGTCGGTGGCTCCTTTCGTGATGCCATGGTACGGTCGCACCTAGTTGCTGTTGCGCTGCACTATAGCACAGCAAAGTGTGTGCGGGGAAATCTTTTTTGAAAAGATTTCAGGCGGGTTTCCCGTCGGTCAAAAGGCGGGTTAAGCGGGCGAGCCTGCCATTGCTGCCTTGCCCGCTCAGCTAGGACGTTACTCCTTATTGCGACGGTAGAGGAAGTAACCGCCCGCGGAGATGACGGCAACGCCAGCGATGGCGAATGCAGCCACCACGCGGCCATCAAAACGATCACCGGTGGTGGGCAGGCCGCCCTTGGTGTTCGCCTTGTTGGTGGTTACCGTGGTCGTGGTGTCCGACTTGCCAGGCTTCTCGGGCTTGGTGGTGGGCTGCTCGGGCTTAGCGGGCTGCTCGGGGGTACCGGGCTGCTCAGGAGTACCAGGCTGCTCGGGAGTGCCAGGCTGATCCGGGGTTACCGGGTCGGTGGCAAGAGCGTCCTTGGCGTAGGTGATGGACACCTTGAGGCCGTTGGTCTCGGTGTTCAGGTCGCTCGGGGTGAAGGGCTGGTCGAAGTTCTCAGCCTTCAGATAGGCGCGCATCTCCTGGAGCAGGGCCTTGCACTTGACGTAGGTGTTCTCGGTAGCAGCCTTGCCGGCCTTGTTGGCCAGAGCGGTGCGGCCCTCGGTGGTCGTTTCGGCCAGCATAGCGGCGTCAACTTCCTTGTTCTGCTCGATGAGCTCATTCTGGAGAGCATCGAGGTAGGCACGGACGCTGATACCAAGGGTGTCAGGGTTCTCAAAGCAGAGCGAGCTGATGTCCATGAGAACGTAGTTGATTGAGTTCTCGGGCTCCTCGTTGTTTACGATGTCGGTCTCTTCGCAGTGCTCGAAGGAGACGGTCTGATCGCTGAAGTACGGGCTGACCTCAGTTATCAGAGCGGAGTACAACGGGATGGCGACGGAGTACGCAGCGCGGGAGAGCATCTCCCACTGGATGGTGGCAACCTGGGGATCAAGGCCGCGACGAATCTGGAAGAGGTTGATCTCGGTGTTGCGCTCGGTGCCGATGGCGTAGGCGCCGTCGGTGTTGGCGTTAAGGCCGGGGACATTTTCGCCGCGGTTGCCAAAGGCACGAATCAGCTCAAAGGTGCTCCAGCCAGACTTGCCAGGCTTGAAGAACAAGGGCTGGATCTCGCTGACGGATGCGCCGACGCTGCCGTTGTCGTTGACGATGGTGTAGTCGGCGTCCTTGGTAAGCGGGTTCATGAAGTAGTCTCGGCCCTGGACATAGCGAGTCCACTGATGCCTGCCAGTCTCATCGAGTCTCTCGCCATAAGTTTTGGCAACATCGAACTTGCCGTCGGTGTACTCGGCGAAGCCTTTCTCCTCGGGCATGGACTGGATGGCCTTGGAGTGGAGGCAGTTCTCGGTGTTGTCGAGGTCGACATCGTAGTTGAGGCTCCCGATATTAGGGTTGAGCGACGCGACGTCATCAGCGAGCTTCATGGCAATCCACTGATGCCCGGAAAGTGCGGCGAACAGCCAGGTCTCGTTGCTGTCGGCGATGACAATCTGGTCGTTGGAGCAGACGCCCTGCTCGTCAATCAGACTGCCGATAAGCTCGACACCCTCACGGGCCGTGGCGCTTTCGCCCAGGATAACGCTGGCGTAGCTGTACTCACCCAAGCCATTCGTCAGGGGGTCGGCAGCTTTGACATCTGCATTCATGCTGGTGCTTAGCGTGGCGGAACAGGAGACGCCCTTCTCGTTGATGCCTGCTTCGGAGTAGGCGTCCCAACGCTCATCCCACTGCGAGGGGTGATCGCGCACATAGCTGTAGCGATACGTGGTTTTGTTCGAGGTGTATACGAACCCGGACTCATCGGAGCTGTAGGTGAAGCCGGGGGCGTGCGAATCCTCGATGCCAAAGTGCTTGAGGTAGCGTTTGCCATAGTCCTCGGCGCGGCCATAATACGTATTGCCGTCGGCCGTAAGGTTCTTGCCCATGTACATCTGCGTGCAGGCGAGCGCAGACGTCGGCATGGACATGATGGTTGCAGCTCCAAAGGCGAGGCCTATGCCAAGCTTTTTGAGCGCGTTGACGGGGTGAGTTTTCCTCATTTTCCCTCCCAGCGTGCGAAAGCCCTCCGTTGCCAGAGGGCTTCAGCCAATAAAGACACCCCATTAGCGTAACGAACTGGAAACAATATTCATCTATGAAAGAAACTTACTCGATAAGCGTAATGAAATATGCGATGAGCGGTTAATTGTACTCAGTTTATAGCTTTACTTTAATAAAGACGCCCTGTAATTACTGTAGTCGAATAAAGTAGCTGGGAATGCCCGAAATGAAAATCCCTCGCTGTTTGGCAAATGCATAAACAGCGGGAGAGTTGATAACTGGATGAATATCATACTAATGTGGAATTACTTCTTCCGGCGGTGGATCACGTTGATGGCGTAACCGACGAGCATGGCCAAGACGATGACAATAAAGCCGATCAGGGGATTGTCGTTCATGGGGTCCTCCTATTTACCAAGCGGTGAGAATTCGTCGACGATGAGGTCGAGGCATTGCGGAAGTGCGCGGGCACCAAAGACGCCCGAGTTGCTGGAGATGATCTCGCCATCGAACTGCATGCCCAGCGACGGGGTGCAGGTGATCTTGGCTTCCTTGGTCTGGATGATCTTGAACTGCGGGCGCCCGAGTACCTTGCCGGCGGGGTCAAGCGCAGCGGTGATCACGGTAGGCAGCAGCTGCACGGTGCGTACGGGTTCGATGACCGCAATGTCGACCATGCCGTCGTTCATGCGGCAATCGGGGAACAGGTTGATGTCGTTTTGGATGACCGAGGTGTTGCCGGCCATGCAACAGATGCCGTCGAGCTCCTCGACAATGCCGTCGTGCTCAATCGTAAAGTGCGCCACCGTGGGGTTGGGCGTGGCGAGCGCGGAGAGGAAGTAGGCGATCTCGCCGATGTCGTTTTTGGTGGGGGCGGCCTTCATCATGATCTCGGCGTCGAAGCCCGAGCCGGCGATGATGATAAAGCCGTGGCGCTTCTCGTTGCCGTCCTCGTCGAGCCAAAAGAGCTCGCCCATGTCCACTTTGACCGTGCGACCGGCGCGGCAAGCCTTGGCAAGCGCCGCTGCCTCGGGGGCATTACCGATGTTGTTAAAGAACAGGCAGGCCGTACCGGAGGGGAAGACGAGCGTGGGGACACCGAATCCGCGCATCTGGTCGAGCACGTTGGAGACGGTGCCGTCGCCGCCCGAAACGACCACGCGATCAAACTCGCGCACGTCTGCCACGGCGTCCTCGGGCTCCATGCCATCGCCGATAAAACGCATCACGACCTCGTCGCCGCCCTGCGCGAGGGCGTGCGTGAATGCGTAGATTTCATCTGAGCTGGGGCCCGATGCCGGGTTGTGGATGATAAGGCAGCGCATACTTACGTTCCCGTTCTGTGACTAACCGAGTATAGTTGTAAGGCAATGCCGATATCCTACCCGTGTTTTTCGGGCCTAACCTTATTCGATGGGTTGATATGTACATTTCCACACATCAGGCTCTACTCGACTTTTGCCAGCGCGCCCGTGAGTTCGACGCGATCGCCGTCGATACCGAGTTTTTGCGCGAGCGCACGTTCCATCCGCGTCTGTGTTTGGTTCAGATTGCCACCCCTGCCGAGAGCGTGGCGGTCGACCCTCTGGTGATCGATGACCTGTCGCCGCTGGCCGAGCTTATGGCCGACGAGAGCGTGACCAAGGTCTTCCACGCTTGCTCGCAGGATATGGAGGTCATGCTCCATACCGTGGGCGTGCTGCCACGACCGATTTTTGACACGCAGGTCGCCGCCGCCTTTTTGGGCGAGCGCCAGCAGATTTCGTATGGCGCGCTTGTTCAGACGTTCTGCGGCGTATCGCTGCCCAAGACCGAGTCGCTGACCGATTGGTCGCGCCGCCCGCTGACCGATAAGCAGATTGAGTATGCGATCGATGACGTCAAGTACCTGATCGTCGCCTATACCGAGATGATGAGCCGCCTGCGCGAGCTGGGCCGTGTGGACTGGGTGCTCGACGAGCTGCGCCCGCTGGCTGACGAGTCGCACTATCGCGCCGATCGCCACGAGGCGTTCCGCAAGGTCAAACGCATCAACTCGTGCAGCCGTCACCAGTTGGGCATCGCACGCGAGCTCGCCGCCTGGCGCGAGGATCGCGCCGAGCGCCGTAACATCCCGCGCAAGTGGGTCATGTCCGACGACACGCTGCTGGCGCTCGTCAAGCGCAATCCCGTGCGCGTTGAGGAGTTCCGTAGCATTCGCGGTACCGATCAGTTGGGGGAGCGCGACGTGGACGGTGCGCTCATGGCCATCAAGCGCGGCGCGAGCTGCCCGCACGATCGCCTGCCGCTCATGGTGCGCGGGCACCGTCAGATTTCGCCGGAGTTGGAGAGCGTGACGGACCTGATGTATGCGCTCATTCGCCTGGTTGCCGAGCGCTCGGGCGTGGCGACCTCGGTCATTGCCTCGCGCGATGACCTGGCCGACTATATTGAGCATCCTGAGCAAAGCCGCTTGCGCGAAGGCTGGCGTTTTGAGCTTGTGGGTTCGCGTCTGGACGATTTGCTCTCGGGAAATATGGGGCTCACCGTGAAGGACGGAAAGATTGAGTTGTTATAGGGAAGCCTAGTCGGCTGAGTGGGTAGAATGCCTCCAACGCGTAACTCGATTCGGAGGAATTCGCATGCCTTATTACTATGGATACGGCTTTGGCATCGACCCGCTGTACCTGCTGGTTGTTCTTGTCTGCACGGTGCTTGGCCTTGCCGCACAGAACTATATCAACTCGACGTACAAAACCTGGTCCAGGGTTCGCTCGGACGGCGATACGGGTGCCACGGTCGCTCGCCGCATGCTCGACGCCACCGGCTGCAACGCCGTGGGTATCAAGGGCGTCGCTGGTGAGCTCACCGATCATTACAACCCGCAGGACAACAACCTGTATCTGTCGGATGCCAACCGTTCAGGCGGGTCGGTCGCAAGCGTTGCCGTCGCCTGCCACGAGGCGGGCCATGCCGCCCAGCGTCAAAGCGGTTACGCCATGATGAAGGTTCGCACCGCCCTCGTGCCGGTCGTCAACTTTACCCAGAACACCTGGACCATCGTGTTGCTCTTGGGCCTGTTTATGAACATTGCCGGGCTCACGACCCTCGCGCTGATCTTCTTCTCGTTTAGCGTGCTGTTCCAACTGGTTACGCTGCCGGTCGAGATTGATGCTAGTCGGCGCGCCGTGGCGTATATTGAGCAGTCGGGTATGAGCTCCAAGCAGGTCAACGGTGCCAAGAAGGTGCTGACGGCCGCCGCGCTTACCTATGTGGCTGCGGCGCTCACCTCGATTATTCAGCTGCTCTATCTTATGGCTCGCTACAACAGAAACTCCAACCGATAACAAATTGGGTCGCTGGGCGCCGCGGGGATTCGTGTCCCCGCGGCGCTGTACTATGTGTTGGTCTTGAATTTGCGCAGGGCCGAAGCCCTTGTGCACGATGACGAAAGGAGGCTGCGTGGCAGGCTGGAATCTAACCGGCAATGCCGTTTCCGCCGAGTTCGACGGTTCGGACGAGCAGGAACGCAAGGAGCTCAGCGTGAGCCAGGCGGTGGAGATCGCCGCCGGTGCGCTCGATGCTATTCCGCAGCTGAGCGTCCTGGGCGAGGTCACGGGCTTCCGTGGCCCCAATGCCCGAAGCGGCCACTGCTACTTCCAGATTAAGGACGATTCGGCCGCCGTTGACTGCATCATTTGGAAGGGCGCCTATCTCAAGCGCACGTTCGATCTGCGCGACGGCATGCAGGTGAGCTTTAAGGGCAGCTTCAACCTCTATAAGGCCACGGGCCGCATGAGCTTTGTCGCTCGCTCGTTTTCGCTGGCGGGGGAGGGTCTGCTGCGTCAACAAGTGGCGCAACTGGCCGAAAAGCTACGCCGCGAGGGCCTGATGGACGAAGCGCGCAAGCGCCGCATCCCGGTGTTCTGCTCCCGCGTGGCGGTCGTCACCTCGCTTTCGGGTGCCGTAATCGACGACGTCAAGCGCACATTGCGTCGTCGCAACCCGCTCGTCGAGCTCGTCTGCGTGGGCGCCAAGGTTCAAGGCGAGGGTGCGCCGGCTGAGCTCATTGAGGGCTTGCGCCGCGCCGCCGCCATCACGCCGGCGCCCGACTGTATTTTGCTGGTGCGCGGCGGCGGCTCCTTTGAGGACCTCATGACCTTTAATGACGAGGAGCTTGCCCGCGCGGTGGCGGCTTCTCCTGTGCCCGTGGTGACCGGCATTGGCCATGAGCCCGATACCTCGATTTGCGACATGGTGAGCGACCGCCGCGCCTCCACGCCCACGGCGGCGGCAGAATCGGTGGCGCCGGCTATGACGGAGTTGGCCGATGTGCTCGAGGCGCGCCATCAGCGTCTGGGTGCCGCG
Organism: Collinsella sp.; assembly: GCA_048195375.1. GTDB lineage: Bacteria > Actinomycetota > Coriobacteriia > Coriobacteriales > Coriobacteriaceae > Collinsella. The sequence goes on along the minus strand of DBFADZ010000041.1, from coordinate 22,361 downwards.
ATGGCATCGATGATTGGGTCGGCCCAGGTCGACCTGGAGATGCTCGATCAGCGCGGTCGCCGCGCCTGGGATACCTATACGGCCCGTCTGGGCGATGCACTCGATGCCGCCGCATGCCGCCCGTGCCTCAACGACCCCACATTTATGGTCGAGCGTCGCGAGTCTGAGCTTGCCCTGACGGCCGATCGCCTGTCGGGCGCCATAGCGCGCTCGGTCGGGACATTCTGCTCCAACTTTGAGCACCTGCCCGAGCGTCTGGTTGCAAGCACCTCGGGGCTCGATGGCAAACGCCATGCGCTCACGCTTGCGAGTTCCCGTCTGGAGCATCAGGGGCGCACGATGCTCAACAAGCCAGCGTCCGACCTGGGCCGTGCGGCAGCCTCGCTCGATGCCCTGTCGCCGCTTAAGGTACTTGCCCGCGGTTACTCCATCGCGTACAGCGATGATGGGGTGGCCACGAGCGCCAAGACCTTTAAGCCCGGTGACGCCATTCGCGTGCGCATGGCAGACGGCAACGTGGCGGCAACGGTCGATACGGTCGAGTAGGCCGCGTTTCATAGCGATAAACCTTTAGGAAAGGAAACAGATATGGCAGAGAAGACCCCGGTCGAGCAGCTTACGTACAAGCAGGCTTCACAGGAGTTGGAGCTCATCATCCGCAGCTTGGAGTCGGGTGATATGGAGCTCGAGGAGTCGCTTGAGAGCTATACCCGCGGCGTCGAGCTCCTCAAGAGCCTGCGTACCCGCTTGTCCGATGCCGAGCAGAAGGTCTCGGTGCTCCTGAAGGACGTCGACGGCAACGACGTGCTCGCCGACGGCGAAGCCGCCAACACCGACGACAACCTTTCGTTCTAACCATCCCGACCAAATATAATTACCTTGGTCTGTGAGAAAGGAACCAACCATGTGTGATTGCATCTTCTGCAAAATTGCCAACCACGAGATCCCCTCGACCGTCGTCTACGAGGATGACCAGGTCATCGCGTTCGACGACCTCAATCCCCAGGCGCCGGTCCACACGCTCGTGATCCCCAAGAAGCACTACAGTGACATCGCCGATAACGTGCCCGCCGAGACCATGGGCGCCATGGCCCACGCCATCCAGGAGGTCGCCAAGGCCAAGGGTCTGGAGGACGGTTTCCGCGTCATCTCCAACAAGGGCGTCAACGCCGGTCAGACCGTCATGCACTTCCACATGCACGTCCTCGGCGGCAAGAACCTGGGCGAGAACCTCATCTGAGGACGCACGGCCCGTCGCCTTGGCTGCCTTTGGAGTAACCTATGCAGTTTTCTCAACTCGAATACCTTCAAGCGGTAGCGAACTACGGCGGCGTGCGTAAAGCGGCTCGCGCCGTTCACGTGAGCCCACAGGCTGTCTCGTCGGCAATTAAGAAACTGGAGTCTGAGTATCAGATCGTTTTGCTCAATCGATCGGCGGGGGAGGCTGTTTTGTCTCCGGCGGGCAGAGAATTTGCGCGTCGTGCACGCGTGATCCTGGCACAAGTCGACGATCTCAAAAAGTACACCCAATCGGGGAACGGTGGCGTTTCGCCCGACGGCCACTTTCGTCTTTACGTCCCCTGTCTTCACGGGCGGGGGCGTCTTTTTTCCGAAAACTGGTACGACTCGTTTGAAAGCTCGCACCCTCAGATTCACCTTGATGTGTGGCATCAGCCAACGGCTACATGCTTTGAATCACTTGTGCTTGGCATTTCGGATGCGGCCATCTCATTTGAGGAACCAAGGGACAGTGTCCTTTCTTCGAAATACTTGGGTGAAAAGGAGCTCAAGGTTCTTTCGTGCCCAGCGGGTCATCAATCTGTGGGTGCTATGACCGTTCGTGAGTTACTGGGCGGCAGGTTAGCTGTTCCCATTAATTTGTCGCCCTGTCTCAATGCGATCAATCAATGCCCCGAAGCTCAGCTGGTTAATTTCCGCTTCCGCGACGTCGAATACGGAAACAGAGCGCAGGCTGAGTTTCTTCAAGCCGGGGGATTGATATTGGGTTTTTCTGGCTCTTCTCTCGCATCAGATGGGTCGGAAGTGAGCGAGTACTCTATTGAAGGTTCGCATGACGTAGCCTTGCCCATCTACTTTTGCTATCGACAAAATGCCTGGACCGATCGACACCAGACGGTATTTCTTCACCTATTGCGTCATCTTGCTTCGTGAGGCCATTTGGCCTCGTGTCGTCAAGTGAATGTTGACGCCTTGTAACACATGACTGACGGCTTTGCCCTCATGCTTTTCCAAGATTCCGATTTAGATTGTTGACTCTTGGAGGGCGGAGCATGAAAAACCGTACGGTTTTGCTTTATATGACGTTTGTTTTTCTGTCGAACTTCAGCACCATTTTGTATTTTCTGACGGTTTACCTTGAATTCGTCGGATTCTCGATGGTGGCGATTTCTAGCATGATGATTGCATATCAAGTGAGCAAGTTCATCCTTGAAGTTCCCACTGGCTATATTGCTGATAGGTTTGGACGAAAGACAAGCGGTCTCGTTGGCGTCGTGGGAATGCTTGGATACTACGCCGCCCTGCTTTTCGTCCGTTCTCCTCTGCTTTTAATCGGCGCGTTTGCTCTCAAGGGTTTTGCCGTTGCATGTGTGAGCGGATCCATAGAAGCAATTTACATTGACAGTGTCTCTCAGGACCAGCTCGTAAGGCTTAATGTCGTTGAGCGATTTGTTTTCTATGCCTCTTATGCCATCTCCGCTTGTGCGGGCGGTTTCATTTCGTCTGTCGGTGCATATCTCATTGGTCTTTCGGCAGATATCATCGCAATGGTGTTGACGTTGGTTGTCGTTGTCTGCATTCCTGAGATGCGAAGAGGGGGCACTGCGGCGACACCTGAGCGTGGAATTAGCCCGAAGACGATCGGAGCCGCTATTGCGTACAATCGCATTCTTCGTTCGGCGTTCATCATGGACTGTTCTCAGGCGTTTGCTTTTGTCGCCCTAGAAGACTTTTTCTCACTGCTGCTTGCGGGTCGCGGAATGAATGCCGTCGCTTCGGGTGTGACCATTGCGGTCCAGCTCCTTGCCTCGGCCTCCATGGGGCTTATTGTGCCCAATGTGATTGCTCATGTCGACAAGGGCCGTTTTGCGCGTATTTGCGGCATTGTGCGCCTTTCCCTGACTGCCCTGTTTTTGATTCCCCTTACTCCGGCTAATTTGCTGCCCGTGTTCTATGTGCTGCAGACGGTTGCGTACTCGTTGTTTGCCCCAATCAAATACTCAGTTTTTCAAAATGCTGCCGATTCTTCGATGCGCTGTTCACTGATTTCGGTTCAAAGCCAGATGGTGGCGGTGGGTGCCGTTCTTTTCTATCTGCTCAACGCTGTGTTGAGTAGCGTTGCAGGCATTCGAGTCGTATTGCTTGTTGCGCTCGGGATTTCTTCCTTGGTGTATATCCCCGCGCTCTTTCGTCTTACAAGTCAAAGGCCGTGAGTATTTGGACATCGATAACTTATATATCAACGCAATAAACCCGAGCGCGAGGGCGTTTGGGTTTATTATTGAAGCGTATGTAACCTGGCGGCGCCACACCGCCTGTTAGTAGGGAGACACATGAACGTTCTGGTCGTCAACGCAGGATCTTCGACCCTTAAGTATCAGGTCATCGATACCAAGTCCCACAAGGTGTCCGCAAAGGGCTCCTGCGAGCGCGTCTGCTTTACCGGCGGTACCTTCACCCACGCTGCCAACGGTTCCAAGAAGGTGACCGAGAACATCGAGTTCCCCGACCACAAGGTCGCCATCGAGGTCGTCCTGAAGGACCTCGAGGCCAACGGCGTCAAGATCGAGGGTATTGGTCACCGTATCGTTCAGGGCGGCTGGTACTTTGGTGATTCCTCCCTCGTCGACGAGGACGTCCTCGCCAAGATCCGCGAGGTTGCCCCGCTGGCGCCGCTGCACAACAACCCCGAGGCCAACGTTATCGAGTACTGCCTGGAGCAGTATCCCGATCTGCCCAACGTTACGGTCTACGACACCGCTTTTCACTTCAACATGCCCGAGGTTGCCAAGACCTACGCCCTTCCCAAGGATGTTTGCGACAAGCTGCACATCCGTAAGTACGGCGCCCACGGCACCAGCTATCGCTACATCTCCAAGAAGGTCGCCGAGATGACCAACGGCGAGGCCCGCAAGGTCGTCGTGTGCCACATCGGCTCTGGTGCCTCCCTGTGCGCCATCGAGGACGGCAAGTGCATGGATACCACCATGGGCCTCACCCCGCTCGACGGCGTCATGATGGGCACCCGCTGCGGCTCCATTGACCCGGCTACCGTGTGCTACCTGCAGCGCGAGGGTGGCTACACCTTCGACGAGGTCGACGAGATGATGAACAAGAAGTCCGGTCTTTTGGCTGTGACCGGTGGCAAGACCAACGACTGCCGCAACGTCGAGGAGCTCGCCGCCGCTGGCGACCCCGAGGCTCAGCTCGCCTTCGACATGTTCGTCTACAAGATTGCCGCCAAGGCTGCCGAGATGGCCACTTCCATGTGCGGCATGGACACGCTGGTCTTCACCGCCGGCATCGGTGAGCACGCTCCGGCCGTTCGCGCCGGCGTTGCCGACCGTCTGGCCTTTATGGGCGTCAAGATGGACCATGCCCGTAACGCCCTGCGTGGCGACGGCGCTTGGTGCCTGTCTGCCAAGGATTCCAAGGTCAAGATCTTTGTCATCCCCACGGACGAGGAGTTCATGATCGCTTCCGACGTCGAGCGCATCGTCAACGGCAAGTAATTGCAAGAGGGGAGGGGCTGGACGACCAAGTGCCGTTCAGCCCCTCTTTTGCGCTCGTTGGGCGATATGCCTGATAGTTATTTATTAAGTTGTGATAACTTCTTATTAACATGCGGCCGCCTTAAGGGGTCTGCGTCGACCGTATTGCACTGCAAAGGAGTCTCATGAACGTACTTGTTGTCAACGCCGGCAGCTCAAGCCTTAAATATCAGCTTTTGGATACCGATACCCGCGAGGTTTTCGCCAAGGGCAACTGCGAACGTATCGGTTCGGACATGGGCATCTTTGGCCACTCCGAGAACGGTGGCGCCAAGCAGACCGAGGAGGTCCCTTTCCCCGATCATCGCTCTGCTATCGCTCGCGTGCTCGAGGAGCTCGAGAAGACCGACTTTACGATTGATGGCATTGGCCATCGTATCGTTCAGGGCGGCTGGCACTTCGATGATTCCGCGGTCGTCGACGACGAGGTTATGGCTAAGATCCTTGAGGTGGCCCCGCTCGCTCCGCTGCACAATTACGGCGAGGCCGCGGCAATCGAATATTGCCGCGAGAAGTATCCTGAGCTGCCCAACGTGGCCGTCTTCGACACCTCGTTCCACATGACCATGCCCGAGGTCGCCTACACCTACGCGCTGCCCAAGGACGTGTGCGACAAGTACCACGTGCGCAAGTACGGCGCACACGGTACGAGCCACCGCTACGAGTGGATGATGGCCAAGGAGATCCTGGGCTCGCGCTGCCACCGTCTGCTTTCGTGCCATCTGGGCAACGGTGCTTCGCTTGCCGCCATTGAGGACGGCGTGTGCCGCGATACCACGATGGGCCTCACGCCGCTTGACGGCCTGATGATGGGCACCCGTTGTGGTTCCATTGACCCGGCCACCGTGTGCTACCTGCAGCGCGAGGGCGGCTACAGCTACCAGGAAGTCGACGACATGATGAACAAGCAGTCCGGCCTGCTTGCCATTTCGGGCATCTCCAACGACGCCCGCGACATCCGCACGCGCGCCTCCGAGGGAGATGAGCGCTGCCTGCTCGCCTTCGATATGTTTGCCTACAAGGCTATGCAGCAGGCCGGCTCCATGATCGCCTCCATGGCGGGCGTGGATACCATCACCTTTACCGCCGGCATCGGCGAGAACGACTGGTCGATTCGCAAGGCCTTCTGCGACTGCTTTGAGTGGCTGGGCGTGCGCATCGACAATAACAAGAACCGCGAGGCCGTGGGCAACGGCCCGCAGGTCATCAGCGCCGCCGGTTCCGCCGTCACGGTCATGGTCATCCCCACCGACGAGGAATACATGATCGCCCACGACGTCGAGCGCCTGACCAAGAACAACTAACGCATTCGTTTGTAATTGAAAAAAGGCCTCCAGAGCAGCTCCGGAGGCCTTTTTGCTAGCAAGTGGAAATCCGAGTCCCAAAGTGATCGCCACCAGCAACGTCTGCACTTTCAGCAACGACACCCATCCGTTCAGATTTTCAGACCCAGCTCGTAGCCAAGCCGCCGTCCACTCCAGATGCCCTGATTGCAACGTAGCGGCAGGGACCCTACAGGGTAAAGCTCTGAAAACTTTCCGCAGGACGCATGAAACCCCCGCCGCACGAAGTGCGCAGCGGGGGTTTCATGCATGTCCGAGGACGTTTTCAGAGCTTTACCCTGTAGGGCCCCGAGGGGATATGTCAGCTACTCAGCCATCTGAGCCTGGACGGCGGTGATGGCTACGACACCCACGATGTCGTCGGCAGAGCAGCCGCGCGAAAGGTCGTTAACCGGCTTGGCGATGCCCTGCAGGATGGGGCCGTAGGCGTCAGCACCGGCGAAGCGCTGGACCAGCTTGTAGCCGATGTTGCCGGCCTCGAGGTCGGGGAACACCAGCACGTTAGCCTTACCGGCGACGGAGGAGCCGGGAGCCTTGAGCTGGGCGACAGTGGGGACGATAGCGGCATCGAGCTGCAGGTCGCCGTCGATGGCGAGCTCGGGAGCCTTCTCCTTGCAGAACTTTACGGCCTCTTGGACCTTCTTGGCGACCTCGCCGCCGGCGGAGCCCATGGTGGAGTAGGAGAGCATGGCCACGTGCGGCTCAACGTTGCCCATGAAGGTGGACCAGGAGTGAGCGGAGGCGATGGCGATCTCGGAGAGCTCGTCGGAGGACGGGTTGATGTTGAGGCCGCAGTCGGCGAAGATCAGCGTGCCGTCGGTGCCGAACTGCGGGGTGTCGGTGCACATCACGAAGAAGGCCGAGACCAGCTTGGTGCCCGGGGCGGTCTTGAGGATCTGAAGTGCAGGGCGCAGGGTGTCGGCGGTGGAGTGGCAGGCGCCGGAGACCAGGCCGTCGGCGTCGCCCATCTTGACCATCATGGTGCCAAAGTAGGTGGCGTCCATCACCTGGGCGCGAGCCTGCTCGATGGTAACGCCCTTCTTGGCGCGGAGCTCAGCAAACTTCTGCGCATACTCCTCGTGCTTCTCGGCATTGCGCGGGTCGATGACGGTAGCGCCGGGAACGTTGATCTCGTCGGGGTTGCCCAGGATGACGATCTTTGCCAGGCCCTCCTCGATGATTTTGGTGGCCGCGACGATAGTGCGCGGATCCTCGCCCTCGGGCAGGACGATCGTCTTAAGGTCGGCCTTGGCGGCAGACTTCATACGGTTTAGGAAATCGCTCATGTTACTCCTTACAAGCGTTTCGCTAAGCTCCAGGCACCCGGCTGTTCACGAATAAACCCGCTGCTAGCGGGTTTACCTTTCAATTATGTACGCCGCGGTGCTTGAGCTTTCCTTGTGTGGCAAGCTCATTATAGGACGCATTAGCGCTATAATCGCTCTGATAAATATGTCTCGAAGAATGTTCGAGAAAAGCCCAGCTAACGAGCCCGTGGCTTTTGACAAGGAGTATCGATGCAGATTACCTCAGGCCTGCCTGAAGGCTTTAACGCCGGCGCGTACGACATGATTGTCGTCGGTGCTGGATATGCCGGTGCCGTTTGCGCCCGCCGTCTTGCCGAGACCATCGGCTATCGTGTTGCCGTTTTGGAGCGCCGTAGCCACATTGCGGGCAATGCCTATGACTGCACTGACGAGGCCGGAATCCTGATTCACGAGTACGGTCCGCATATCTATCACACCTTTAACGAGCGCGTGCACAATTTCCTGTCGCGCTTTACCAAGTGGACGGATTATCAGCACAAGGTGCTCGCCAACATCAACGGTACCCTTATGCCCGTGCCCTTCAACCATGCGAGTCTCAAGCTCGCCTTTGGTGACGAGCGCGGCGAGGAGCTGTATCAGAAGCTCGTGGAGACCTTTGGCAAGGATGTCAAGGTGCCCATTATGGAGCTGCGTAAGAAGAACGACCCGGATCTTGCCGAGGTCGCCGATTACGTCTACGAGAACGTCTTTTTACATTACACCATGAAGCAGTGGGGCCAGACGCCCGATCAGATCGACCCCTCGATCACCGGCCGCGTTCCCGTCTTTGTGGGCGATGATGACCGCTACTTCCCGCAAGCTCCCTTCCAGGGCATGCCGCAGGAGGGCTACACGGCGCTCTTTGAGCACATGCTCGACCACGACCTGATCGACGTGTTCTGCGACGTGGACGCCCGTGACCTCTTTGAAATCGACGAGACTACCGTCAAGATCGACGGCAAGGTCTATGGTGGCGAGATCGTCTACACCGGTCCACTCGACGAGCTGTTCAACCTCGACTTGGGTGCGTTGCCGTACCGCACGCTCGATATGAAGTTCGAGACGCTCGATATGGACCAGTTCCAGCCCGTGGGCACTGTCAACTACACCACGAGCGAGGACTACACGCGCATCACCGAGTTCAAGAACATGACCGGTCAGGTCCTGCCCGGCAAGACCACCATCATGAAGGAGTACTCCAAGGCCTATACGCCCGGCTCGGGCGAGACGCCGTACTACGCCATTCTTGAGCCCGAGAACCGTGAGCTCTATGAGCGCTATCTTGAGCGCGTCCAGAACCTGACGAACTTCCACCCGGTGGGTCGTCTGGCCGAGTATCGTTACTACGATATGGACGCCGTGACCAATTCTGCCCTCGATCTTTCGGATGAGATTATCGCCTGGCATGCATAAAGTCATAACATTCGGTATTCCCTCGTATAACGCCGCCAAGGACATGGACCATTGCATCACCTCCATCTTGGAGGGGAGCAATTACGCTACCGATATCGAGATTATCGTGGTGGACGACGGCTCCAAGGACGAGACGGCCGATAAGGCCGATGAGTGGGAGGCACGTTATCCTGGAATCATCCGCGCGGTGCACCAGGAGAATGGCGGTCACGGTATTGCCGTCCTTTCGGGTCTGCGCGAGGCGCAGGGCACCTACTACAAGGTTGTCGACTCGGACGACTGGCTTGACGGCGCTGCCCTTTCGACCATGCTGTCGATTCTGCGTGGCTTTGAGGAGCGCGACCAGCGCGTTGACCTGTTTATCTCGAACTACGTGTACGAGAAGGTTTACGAGGGCACGCATACCGCTATTGGCTACAAATTTGCCCTGCCGCGCAAAAAGATCTTTTCCTGGGATCAGATCGGTCATTTCCGCCTGGACCAGAACCTTCTCATGCACAGCCTGTGCTATCGCACGGATGTGCTGCGCGAGTCCAACCTTCCCATGCCGCCGCACACGTTCTATGTGGATAACATCTACGCCTACGTGCCGCTGCCGCGTTGCAAGACCATGTACTACGCCGACATCGACCTCTACCGCTACTTTATCGGTCGCGAGGGCCAGAGCGTCAACGAGGCAACGATGGTCAAGCGTCTGGACCAGCAGTTCCGTGTTACGCGTATCATGATGGAGTCGTACCACTTGTACAGCGATGTTGGGTCGTCGCGCCTGCGCTCGTACATGATGGGCTACTTCACCATGATGATGGCGATCTGCTCGGTGCTTACCAAGCTTTCCGAGGAAGATTGCGCCGACGAGCGCCTAAAGACGCTGTGGAGTGATTTGAAGGCCTATGACGAGCGCATGTATCGTCGTGCCCGCTACGGCGTGGTCGGGTTCTTCACCAATCTGCGCGGTCGTGCCGGTGACAAAACCACACTCGGCCTATACCGTCTTGCCTCAAAGATCTTCAAATTCAACTAGCTGCTGAGTAATCGCTGCTGATAGGTTGACTGGGCCCCTTGGCCTTTAGTTTGCTACTGCGAACAGTCCTGCTCGCACGGAAAGCACATTAAGTGCTTTCCGGCTCGTGCGGAACTTGTATCAAACTAAAGGCCAAGGGGCCTCTGCTATAAGAATCGATTGTCAGGTTATTTGAATTTGAAGATCTTCGACGCGCGGTACACAGGGGCCTGGGCTGAAAAAATATTAGTTGGTAGTCGGTCGGAGGCGGGCGGGCATTACGTTTGTCGCGAGTTCCGCATGCAAAGAAGGCCACTTAATGTGGCCTTCGTCTTGCATAGGACTGTAGAGCAGCAAACGTAATGCCCGCCCGCCTCCGACCGACGGTCGAGTGAGATTACTTCGCAGCACCTGGGATTCCGTGGGAGGTTTTGGCGGTTTTGGCTCCGTTTACGATGGCGGTTTCCAGGGCCCTTACGGCGAGCATGCCCAGCAGGTCTAGGGGAACGGCGGCGCTTGCCTGGGCGCCCAGTTTGCCGCTGGCGAGGGTGTAGATGGTGTCGCCGTCGTTGGTGGTGTGTGTGGGGCGGATGGCGTGTGCGTAGGCGTCTGCGGCCATCTGGGAGACCTTGGTGGCTTGTGCCTTAGTGAGTTCCACGTTGGTGACGATGCAGCTGATGGTGGTGTTGGTGCGGTCGAGCGGCATCTGCATGGATCCGGCGGCGGCAAAGGCTGCGAGTTCCATGTCGACGATCTGGTCGCTATCGGCTGCGGCGCGCATGCCGGCGACCCACTCGCCGGTGAAGGGGTCGACAACGTTGCCGCAGGCGTTGACCGAGACCACGGCGCCCACCTTGATGGGGCCGAGTGCCACGGCGGCAGCTCCAAGGCCGGCCTTCATGCAGGTGGCAGGCCCCATGAGCTTACCCACGGTAGCGCCCGTGCCGGCGCCTACGTTGCCCTGTTCGAGCTTGGTGGGGGTGTGGTCGAGTGCTTCGCGCACGGCGGCGATGCCGGCCTCAATGTCGGGGCGCACGGTGGGGTTACCAAAGGCGAGGTCGAAGATACAGCTGGAGCACACGATAGGCACCTGCGTGGGGCCGACGGGAAGGCCGATGCCGCGGCTCTCAAGCTCGCGAGCGACGCCGCTTGCAGCCTCGAGGCCAAAGGCCGATCCACCCGAAAGGCAGACGGCGTGGACCTTGTCGACGGTGTTCTCGGGTCGCAGCAGGTCGGTTTCGCGCGATGCTGGAGCACCGCCGCGAACGTCAACGCCGCCGGTGGCGCCCTCGGGTGCCACGATTACGGTGCAACCGGTGCCGGCCTCCTCGTCCGTATAGTTGCCATAGCAAAAGCCATCGACATCGCAGACGTCAATGGCCTCGAGCAGTGTATCCATGTTTAACTCCTATCGGTTTTCCGCCGCGCCTTGTGCCCGGTCGGGATCCGTACGGTACGCCAAAATTGTAGGCGCCGGGGGATACCCAGCGCCAGATGCAATTACGAGAGTTTTTGAATCGCGCGCGCGACGCGGGCGATGGGTAGGCCCACCACGTTATAGAAGTCGCCCGAAATATCGTGCACGAGCATGCGTCCTCCTGTGCCCTGAATGCCGTAGGCGCCGGCCTTGTCCATGGGCTCACCCGAGGCGACGTAGTGCTCGATCTGCTCGTCGGTGAGCTCGTAGAACGTCACGTCGGTCACATCGACAAAGGACAGGCTTTCGGCGGCATGCGGGGCGGCCGTATCGCCTGCCTTAACGATGCAGACGCCGGTTGCGACCTGGTGCGTGCGGCCCGAAAGCTCACGGAGCATAGTGCGCGCCTCGTCCTCGGTTGCCGGCTTGCCCAGAATCTTGCCGTCAAAGGTGACGATGGTGTCGGCCGCGACCGTCAGCTCATTGGGCTCGGCATACTCGGCAGCAACGGCAGCCGCCTTGGCGCGTGCCAAGCGCTCGACAAGCGTGAGCGGGGCCTCGCCATCAAAGGGCGTTTCGTCGATATCCGCGGGAATCACGCGAATGTTGTAGCCTGCCTCGCGCATCAGCTCTATGCGGCGCGGCGATTGCGAAGCCAAAATCATAGTTGGATGCCCTCGGCGACCTTCTCGACGGCCTTGTCGCCGGCGAGCGTGCGCAGCAGCTCCAATGCAAAGGGGAGGGACTGTGCCATGCCGCTGGCAGTGATGATGTTGCCGTCTTGCGTGACCTTCTCGCCGGTATAGGCGCCTTCGGGGAAGCTTTTCTCAAAGCCAGGGAAGCACGTGGCATGGCGCCCCTCGAGCAGGTCGAGCTCGCCCAGGATAAACGGGGCGGCGCAGATGGCGGCGACGTGCTTGGTTGCGGCGAACTCGCAGACCACGTCGCAGACGCGCTGATCTGCGCGCAGGTTGGTGGCACCGGGCAGGCCGCCGGGCAGCACGACGCAGTCGTACTCGTCAAAGTTGATCTCATCAAAGAGCGCATCGCAGGTCACGGGGATCTGCAGCGAGCTTACGACCTCGCGCGTGGGCATGATCGAGACGAGCGTGGCACGCACGCCGCCGCGACGCATGACATCGACCATGGTCAAGCATTCAATAGTTTCAAAGCCATCGGCGGCGAGAACGGCAACGCTGGGCATGAGGGTTCCTTTCATAGGCGGCATACAATTAGCCGTCTTATACCCCGAAGACCTCCGCTTGCCACGCTCGATTTCCCAATGTTTAAAATAGCCCCGTCCGAATTAGCTACCCTCACCCATCCTCAACAATCTCAATCTGTAACATCTAGACCCACTTTTGACCCCTAACTGTTACAGATCAAGACAAACGGAAACTGCCCCGACAAAACGTCTAAATCTGTAACATCTACGGACCAAAACCGGGTCTTACTGTTACAGAGCGAGACAGTCCCCAACAGCACCGCCCCGTTCGGGGAACGACCGCCACAGGTACGGCGGGCAGAGGCTCACTTTTTCCTCGGTTTTTCTTGACGGAATCTCACCTGTTGTAGTATTTTGTCCCAGTCTAAAAACGCGTGGACTTTTCTGGGCGCTAGCCACCTTTTTGCCACGCAACCGAGCAGTCGGTTGCGTGGCTTTTTTCGTCTTGGCAGCAGGTACCACATGCACCGCCAGAAGACCGCACGAGCCCACCTTCCGACTGCAGGGAACAGACGCACGAGACGTGCATCTGCAAGACAGCAGACGGAAGGGAGCCTAATGGCAGGAACAAACACAATCAAGCAACAGGCCGCCGGGGCAGGAGTCACGGGCGCGGGACAGGCCAAGGCGGCGCTCCAGGTCTTTGCGGGCGGCGCCTGCTACGGCGCGATGGCCACGACCTACAAGCTCGCCTACGCCGCGGGCTTCACCTCGGCACAGGTGGTGGCGAGCCAGGCGTGGTTTGGCTGCATCTTCTTCGCCCTCGCCACGCTCGCAGGGCACGCACTCGGGCACCGCTGGCAGCGCGTGGGCTGGAAGCTCGCCCTTAAGCTCATGGTCCTGGGAGCCCTCACCTGCCTCACCTCAATCCTCTACTGCTACGCCATGAGCGTGCTGCCCGCCCCGGTGGCGCTCACGCTCCTCTTCCAGTTCACGTGGCTGGGGCTTGTGTGGCAGACCGTCATGACGCGCCGGCCGCCGAGGCTCCTCCAAGTGGTCTCCGCCCTGGTCATCGTCTTCGGAACGGTGTTCGCCAGCGGCGTCTACAAGACCGGCATCACCGGGTACGACCCCGTGGCCCTGCTCTGCGCGCTGGGGGCGGCCGTGTCCTGCTCCCTCTTTGTCACCCTCTCCGGCAAGGTCGAGGCCCCCTGCTCGTCCGAGCAGCGTGGCGTCATCGTATGCGCGGGTTCCGTGGTCATGTCGCTCACGGTGTGCCCGGACTACGTCGTCTCGGGCGTCCTCGCCCAGGGCATCCTGCCCTTTGCCGTCATCGCCGGCTTCTTTGGCATGCTCTGCCCGGTCCTGCTCTTCGGCATGGGCTCTCCGCACCTGCCCGCGGGCCTCTCCACTGTCATGGCCGCCGCGGAACTCCCCGCCGGCCTGTTCATCGCCATGATCGTCCTCGGCGAGCCGCTCGGCGTCGTCGAGTGGCTGGGCGTCGCCATCATCCTCGCCGGCGTGTGCCTGGCACAAGTCCCCTCCCTGCTTGGAGGCCGGGAGGCACGTCGCGCCGCCGCAGGACAAGCCGTCAGCTAGTCACCCCTTCACAGGCGGCCCGCGCGCATCAGGGAAAGGGCCACGGGCCCGGCGCGCGAGGCCGCAAGGACGTTATAAAGCGTCCCCCGCAGAGATGGGGGCGCCAGAGAGAAGGAGGCACCATGCCATTTCCAAAAGGGTTCCTTTGGGGAGGAGCCACCGCCGCCAACCAATGCGAGGGAGGTTATGACGAGGGCGGCCGCGGCCTTGCCAACGTCGACGTCATCCCACACGGGCCGGAGCGCAACGACGTAAGCCGCGGCCTGAGGCGCATGCTCGACTTTGAGCCCGGGTACTACTACCCGGCCCAGACGGGCATCGACTTCTACCACCACTACCGCGAGGACATAGCCCTCTTCGCGGAGATGGGCTTTAAGGTCTTTCGCCTCTCCATCGCCTGGAGCCGCATCTTTCCCAATGGCGACGAGGAGGAGCCCAACGAGGCCGGGCTCGCCTTCTACGAGGACGTGTTCCGCTGCTGCCGCGAGCACGGGATCGAGCCCCTCGTGACCATCACGCACTTCGACTGCCCCATCCACCTCGTCAAGAAGTACGGCGCCTGGCGAAACCGCACCCTTATCGAGCTCTACAAGCGGCTTGTGACGGTGCTCTTCAACCGCTACCGCGGCCTCGTGCGCTGGTGGATCACGTTCAACGAGATGAACATGATCTTGCACCGTCCCTTCATGGGTGCCGGCATCGTCCTCGAGCCCGGGGAGAATGCCCGCGAGGCCGAGTACCGCGCCGCGCACAACGAGCTCGTGGCGAGCGCCTGGGCCACCAAGATCGCCCACGAGGTCGATCCGGAGAACAGGGTGGGCTGCATGCTCGCCGCGGGAAGCTACTACCCCTACTCCTGTCGTCCCGAGGACGTTCGCGCGGCGCAGGTCAAGAACCAGGAGGACCTCTTCTTCGTGGACGTGCAGGCGCGCGGTCGCTACCCCGGCTACGCGCTCAAGATGCTCGAGCGCGAGGGCATCGACGTGGGCATGACCGCCGAGGACGAGCGCATCCTTGCGGAGAACACCGTCGACTTCATCTCGTTTAGCTACTACTCCTCGCGCTGCACCGCGGGCGACCCCGACTCCGTGGGCGGCGTCGCCGAGGGCAACGCCTTCGCCGGCGTGGAGAACCCCTACGTGCGCACGAGCGACTGGGGCTGGGTCATCGACCCGCTGGGATTCCGCATCACGATCAACGACCTCTGGGACCGCTACCAGAAGCCGCTCTTTGTGGTGGAGAACGGCCTCGGCGCCTATGACGAGGTGCTTCCCGACGGCACGATCGAGGACGACTACCGCATCGCCTACCTGCGCGAGCACATCGAGGCCATGCGCGACGCCATCGAGCAGGACGGCGTCGAGATGCTCGGCTACACCACCTGGGGGCCGATCGACCTCGTGAGCGCGGGCTCCGGCGAGATGGAGAAGCGCTACGGCTTCATCTACGTGGACCGCGACAACCTGGGCAACGGCACGCTCGAGCGCAGGCGCAAGAAGAGCTTCTACTGGTATCAACAGGCCATCGCCACCAACGGAGGCGACCTGGGCTAGCCGCCCGGGCAATATCACTAAGGAGATAATAATGGCAGAAAAATACGACGACCTGGCCAGATCCATACTCGAGAACGTAGGCGGCGCCGAGAACGTCGCCAGCGTCGCGCACTGCATCACGCGCGTGCGCTTCAAGCTCAAGGACGAGTCCCGCGCCAACACGGCCAAGATTGAGACCCTCAAGGGCGTCATCCAGGTCATCCAGGCCAACGGCCAGTACCAGGTGGTCGTGGGTAACATCGTCGAAGACGTCTACGACGCGGTCATGGAGGCCGGCAACTTCTCGGGCGGCGCAAGCGCCGACGACGAGCCCCAGGGCGATAAGACCGTTGCCTCCGTCATCATCGACCTCATCTCTGGCATCTTCCAGCCCATCCTGGGACCGCTTGCCGCCGCAGGCATCATGAAGGGACTGCTTGCCCTCATCACCTACTTCGTCCCGGCCTTTGCAAACGACGGCCTCTACACGCTGCTCTACACCGTGGCTGACGGCTTCTTCTACTTCCTTCCCGTCGCCCTGGCGTTCAGTGCCGCGCGCAAGTTCCGCATGAACGAGTTCACTGGCGTGGCAATCGGCGTGGCGCTCCTCTACCCGACGATGGTCGCCCTGACCTCGGGCGAGGCGCTCGGCAGCATCGACCTCGGCGTGGCCGGCACGTTCTCGTGGTACGCCACCGCCCTCGGGGTCCCCATCATCATGCCCGTGTCCGGCTACGTGAGCTCGGTGATCCCCGTCCTTCTCATGGCGTGGTTCGGCTCTATCCTTGAGCGCTGGCTCAAGAGCTGGATGCCGACTGCGCTCAAGATGTTCCTCGTACCGCTCGCCACGATGACGGTCTCCATCGTCTTGGGCTACCTCGTCATCGGCCCGGTGGCAACCCTCATCACCAACCTGCTGAGCGCGGCGTTCTCGTTCATCTTCCAGCTTCCCGTGGTTGGTTCCGTCCTGGGCAGCGCCCTGGTCGGCGGACTGTGGATGTGCCTCGTCATCTTTGGCTTCCACTGGAGCCTCATCCCCATCTCCATCATGAACCTAAACACCCTCGGCCACGACAGCGTGCTCGCCGCCACCATCGGCCACGGGTTCGCGCTCGGAGCGGTCATCTTTGCCATGTACCTCAGAAACAAGGACGAGCGCTTCCGCGGCATCGCCCTTCCCGCGATGATCTCCGCCTTCTTCTTCGGCGTCACCGAGCCGGGCATCTACGGCATCGCCCTGCCCAACAAGCGCGCATTCGTCGTGGCATGCCTGAGTTCCGCCGTTGGCGGCGCCATCGTGGGAATGACGGGCGCCCTCATGTACATCTCGGGCGGCCTCGGCGTCTTCAACCTGCTCAACTTCATCGACGGGACCCCTGGTGGCGCCGGGATCTCTCACATGATCTTCGCGATCATCGCCTCGCTCGTCTCTGCCGTCCTGGCCTTTGTTATCGAGTTCATCACCTACCGGCCCAACGACGAAGAGGAAGGCGCCCGCTAGCTTGCGCCTCTTCTCGACCAGCTCCATGTAATTGAGGAGCAGTTGAGGTGGGTGAGGGCCGAGGGCGATCAAGGTGGCCGCCCTCGGCCCGGAACAACCTGCCAGAAGGCGTTTAGCTTTCTCGGGCGGCGCTGAAATGAACTGCGCCCCGATACTTGGACGGGTCAATTAGCGGCCTATGCCGCACATGGGGACTGATTCCGGAACTCCTCCGGGGTCAGCCCCTTTTGCTTAGCCCGCCTCCTCCTCTTGTTCCAGTGAACGGTATAGGCTTCGAGGTCCCGCTTGAACTCCTCGAAGCTCCGCCACGTCCGGTTCCTGTAGAATTCGTCCTTCAGGCGCCCCGGCAGCAGCTCCGTCGCATGAGCTTGCTCTCGCACGCCGCCGGCCCCGGCCGGGTACGGGCACCCTTCGGCGCGCCCGTACCCCCTGTCGCAAAGCTCTGCTGCAAGAGTCCTCAGCGTGGCGTCGTGCCTGACTCTCCCGTCCATAAAGAAGCCCCCATTTTTAATGTTCAAGAAATGAGGGGGCGGTTCAATTTCGGGACGGGGATTAAATAATCATTCGGTGCAAATTGATTATTTAATCCCCGTCCCAGAAAAATCATCGGGCGTGGCCTTGGGCAAACAGTCTAGTTGCGCTTGAGGTGGACGACGGTTTCGCAGTGGAAGGTTTGCGGGAACAGATCGACCGGTGTGATCTTGACGGGGGAGAAGGTGCCTTCCTCGACAAAGCGCTTGAGATCGCGCGCCAGGGTGGCAGGGTCGCAGCTCACATAGGCGACATCGCGCGCACTCGTGCTGGCGATGAGGTCGATGGCCTCGGGCGCCAAGCCCGCGCGTGGTGGGTCGACCACCAGGACATCGGCGTCCTGGTCGGGGAACTCGCGCACGGCATCGCCGCCGATGACGCCGACGTTATCGAGCTTGTTGATCTCCAGGTTGCGACGCAGGTCGCGCACGGCCGGGCCGTAGGCCTCGACGGCGGCGACAAAGTCGCAGCGGCGGGCGAGCGGCAAGGTAAAGGTGCCGGCACCGCAGTACAGGTCCACGGCAAGCTCGTCTTCCTGCGGATCGAGCGCCTCCATAACGAGCTCGATCAAAATCTCGGCGCCCTTGGTGTTGACCTGGAAAAAAGACGGGGCAGACAAGCGCATCTGACCCTCGGCGATATTCTCGGTCCATGAGCCCTCTCCGGCGAGCATTTCGACCTTGGAGACACGGCGGGCCTTCTTTTCGCCCTTGCTCATCACGCGCACGACGCTCGTGGGATGAGCGGCGTCCGCCAGCACGCGGGAGACCTGCGAGCGCGGAAAAGAGCCTGTCGGCGTCCAGAGTGCGACCTCGAGTGCCTTGGTGCGGCGCGATGCGCGAATGCCCACGCGTTCGAGCCCCAAGTCATGGCTGCCGCTTAGATAGTTAAGTGCGCCGACGACCGATTTGAGTGCCTTCGGGAAGCGCTTATCGAACAGCGGACACATATCGACGGTCACGATTTTGCTGGGGTCGACACCGTGCATGCCAAGGCGCACGCGACCGTTGACGACGGTCGGTTCGAGCTCGATTTTATTGCGGTAGCCCCAGTCGTCCTTGGTGTGGCAGATGGGCTGTACCAACTCATCGACCTGCTCAGGAGCGAACTTGCCGATGCGCTCGAGCGTGGAGCGCAGGTTTTGCTCCTTGGCGGCGAGCTGTGCCGTGCGTGAGAGATTGCCCCACGAACAACCACCGCAGATGCCCACGAAGGGGCAGGGGGGCTGAATGCGATCGGGGCTCGGCTCCAGAATCTCGGTCGTGCGGGCGCGCATAAACGACTTGCCGTCCTGCACGACCTCGGCTTCGACGGTGTCGCCTGCCACGGCGCCCTGCACAAAGACGGCCTTGCCGTTGTCGGCATGTGCCAGACCGTCGGTGCCGTACGTCATCGATTCTATGGTGAGCTTCATATTCCTGCCTGCCATTCGCGGTTTTGTTCGCAACCATGGTAGCAGGGAAAAGCGCCCCGTATCTGGGGCATTCCTCAAATACGGGGCGCTTTTACAAACGACTATTGCGTCTTGCCTGTAATGAGCGTCTTAAGACCCAGGCCGATCAGACCCAGGCCCATGCGCACGCGGCCGGGGCGATGGCGCTCGATGGCCTTGGTCTTGCCGGCGGGCTTATCGCGACGGGCGCTCGTCTCGGGTGCGGGCTTGATGACCTGCGGATCGGGCTGAGGTGCAGGTGCAGGCTCGGGCTCAATGACGGTCGCCTGGACCTCTTGGACCTTGGGTGTGGCCGGCTGCGGCTCAGGAGCAGGGGCGGGCTTTGCCTCGGCGGCGGGCTCCGGAGTCGCAGTAGCGGGCTCGGGCGCTTTCTCCACGGCGGGCTCTGCGGCAGCCTCGGGCTCATTCACCAGGGGAGCTGCAACCGCTTCCGGTTTGGCAGCTGCCCCGTGTTCAACCTCGGCCTGAATAGCTTCTTCGGCCACACGTTCCTTCTCCTGTGCGCGCTGCTGCGCGGCGGCCTCGGCGTTGCGATAGGCACGCTCCAGTAGAGCTTCCTGCGAGTTGAAGGGTTTCTCACCCTCTGCACACTCCACGGGGACCCAGGTGCCGTCGCTCGTGAGGCTGCGGGCCTTCACGTTGTCCTGCAGCTGCATGCCCATGCACTCGTGTACCAGGGCGCGGCAGGTGGGGTCGAGCACGGGGAAGGCAATCTCCACGCGGTGCTCGGTGTTGCGCGTCATCATGTCTGCCGAGCTCAGGTAAATCATGTCCGAGTCCACGCCGAAAGCATAGACGCGCGCGTGCTCCAAAAAGCGTCCGACGATGGAGCGGACATGCACGTTCTCGGTCTTGCCCGGAACACCGGGCTTGAGGCACGAGATGCCTCGGATGATCATGTCTACGCGCACGCCGGCACACGATGCCTCGGCGATCTTGTCGATAACCTCGCGGTCGGTCAGCGAGTTGAGCTTAAAGAACACGCGGGCGGGCTCGCCGGCAAGGGCGCGCTGGATCTCGCGGTCAAGCCCGCGCATGATGAGCGGTTTCAGTCCGACGGGCGCCACACCCAGGAAGCGGTAGTCGCCGCGCAGGTTGCCCAGCGACAGGTTGCGGAAGAACAGGTTGGCGTCCTCGCCGATGCCGGGATGGGCTGTCATGAGCATAAAGTCGCTGTAGAGTTTGGCCGTCTTCTCGTTAAAGTTGCCGGTGCCCAAAAGTGTGAGGCGCGTTAGCGCCATGCCCTCGCGATAGGTGAGCTGGCAGATCTTTGAGTGGCATTTAAAGCCCTCGGAACCATAGATGACGGTGCAGCCGGCCTCTTCCAGGCGCTCGGCCCACTCGATGTTGTTCTGCTCGTCAAAGCGTGCGCGGAGCTCCATGAGCACCGTGACCTCTTTGCCGTTCTCGGCAGCATCGATCAGCGACTCGCATAGGCGGCTCTGCTTGGCCACGCGGTAGAGCGTGATGCGCAACGAGATGCACTCGGGGTCGTAGGCTGCTTCGTGCACCAGGTCCAAGAACGGGTTCATGGCCTCGTAAGGGTAGAAGAGCAGCTTGTCGTGCTGCAGCACCTGCTCGCGGATGGAGCGGGTCATGTCGATGGTGGGATTGGGCTGCGGCTTAAACGGCGTAAAGAGCAGCTCGTTGCGCAGGTGCTCGGGAATCTTGCCCTCAATGCCAAAGACGTAGCCCAGGTTGAGCGGGATATCGCAGGTAAAGACCGAGCGACGCGAAAGCTCGAGCGCCTTGCGGATAGTCTTGAGCGTCGCCTTCTCGAGCGATCCCGAGACCGCGAGCACTACCGGCTGCAGGCGCAGGCGCTTCTTGAGAATGCGCTTCATGTGCTGGCGGTAGTCCTCTTCCTCCTCGACGCCCTCGCCGTCCGGATCGATGTCAGCGTTGCGGGTGACGCGGATCAGCGCACGATCCAGCGGCTTATAGGAGCCAAAGCAGCTGTCCAGGCAGGCGAGGATGACGTCCTCGAGCAAGATGTAGGAGTAGGTGCCGGTGGGCGAGGGGATCTCGACCACGCGGTTCATCGAGGCGGGAATCTCGATAAGGCCCAGCAGGCTCTCCTCGTCGGTGGCACCGTCCAGACCACAGGCCAGATAGAGCGCGCCATTGCGCAGGTTGGGGAAGGGGTGGCGAGGATCGATGACCAGCGGCGAGATGACCGGTGACACGTAGGCCTGGAAGTAGCGGGTTACAAAGGTGCGCTCCTCGGGCGTAAGCGAATCGATGCGGGCGCGGTGAACGCCCAAGGTGTCGAGCTTGCCCTCGATGCTCTTAAAGATGGACTCCCAACGGGTAAGGAGCCCGGGCATTTCGGCCATGACAGCATCGACCTGTTCGGAGGCGGTCATATTGCTCTTGTTGTCGACAGGTTGTTTTTTGAGCTCCGCCAGATCGGACAGGCCGCCCACGCGCACCATAAGGAACTCGTCGAGGTTGGACTCGAAGATCGAGACGAACTTTAGTCGCTCGAATAACGGAACGGTTTCGTCGAAGGCTTCGTCGAGCACGCGGTTGTCAAAGCGTAGCCAGCTGAGCTCTCGGTTTTGCGTGTACGAGAAGTCGCGCGGCGGTTTGCGCAGCTTTGCGGCGGCTTGCTTCTTTTCGATTTTGCTCGGCATATGCATCTGTCCGTTCAGTCCCCACAAGGGACGGTAGCCTAACACTAATCACTATTGTCTCAATTTAGTCGACCGCTGGCACGGACGTATCGCGTGAACGGTATCTTTACCTACTTCTTACGCTGACAAGTCATAGGACTGACGTCCTGCTCGTCTGCAAGCGGTCTATATCCTCACTCAACTGGTACGTAAGTGTGAATAAGAATGATGGATAGCTGAATATCATTGAATGCAGGCGGAAACGTAAACAAACATCATTTATATACATAAAACCGATTTAGCTATGCAATTCTGAATCAAAAGTTTAGAGATGCAATTGCAAATAGTTTTTTGGAAAAAGAGCGTTTACCTTAGAAAAGTTACTTTAGAACGCCGAAGTACATTATGGGGGAATCTCGTGCGATATACCGTTCATCGCACTTTGTTGACCGTTCGGGGGCGAGGTGGAATTGCGGGTGGAATTTGGATATAACTAGAGCTGTCAGCAAGCAGCGTCCGCTATGGAAGGGCGCTGAGAGATTCGGCCGAAAGGCCCGAAAGAAAGGTAGGAGGCCATGACGAAAGGTCTGCACGTGCCTTCCGAGATCGGCAAGCTCAGGAAGGTCTGCCTGCACCGTCCCGGCGACGAGCTCCTCAACCTGCCGCCCGACGAGCTCGAGCGACTCCTGTTC
>DBFADZ010000038.1:0-93632 GCA_048195375.1 Collinsella sp. | reverse complement strand
GACCTCAGGTGGACGTCCATCCCGAACGCGGTAGAATACTTTGGCATGGGAGCCTCCCAACCTCGTTGCGGCGCGGCTGCGCCTATGGCACTTCAACATCATTGTCGCAGCCCCGACCCGCGGTCACGAGCGGGGGCTCCTGTCTTTTTAGCGCCCTCGGATTGGGTCATAGTGTCTGACTTTGCCAAGGCATCGGCGCCGCCGTTGTTGGCACTTGGGGACGTTCCTTATGTGCCGGCACCTGGGGACACTCCTTATTTCAAGAGATTGGTGCAAGAGGGATAGGTTGCCTTGCGCCAATCTAAATAAGTTGCGGTGATGTAGTCATTGGGGACGTTCTTAAACGACTACTTGCTTGCGAACAGCCAGACTAGGATGATCACCAGGATTGCGGCGACGATGCAGACGATGGCGCCGGTGAATTTGATGCGTGAGTCGCGGGTACGCTCGCGCACCGCGTCCTCGGTGGCCTCGAGCTGGGCGACTTCTCGCTCGGTCTCGGCGTGTTCGGCTTTGTCTCGGGCCAAAGACCCTGCAAGCGACTCAGTGATCTCTGGGTGGTCGTGTACCTCGGTCGCCTGTTCGATAATCGACTGCGCATGCGCGGCATCTGCTTGGGCGTTGGCGATGCTCTGCTCTTGGTCGCGGCGTGCCTTGTCCTCGGCAGCGATCTTCTCGCGCAGTTCGCGCTGGCGCGTCGCGGCGGCAGTCTTCGCCGTCTGCAGCTCGTCGCGCGCGGCATCAGCCTCAGTCGTCACGGCTTGGTGCGCGCGTTTGGCTTCGGCAATGGGGGCTTGAGCCTGCTCGACGGCCTGCTCGGCTGCGGCAAGCGAGTGCTCAAGGTCGGCGGTGATGCGCGGGACATCTTCTTCGGCTTTACGCAGGGCATCTGCCGTGTCGGAGATCTGCATCGAGAGCTCGCTGGTGCGCACCGTATAGTTGGCGGGATTTGCCGAGGGATTGCGTTGCAGCTCGGCATACTCATGACGCAGCGTCTCGAGCTGGGCGCGCGTGGCGTCGACGGTTTGTTGTGCGGCGGCAATGCCGGCGTCTCGCTCGGCCTTCACCTTGTCGCGGATGCGCTTGGAATCCTCAAGACGTCGAATGAGGCGGTTGCCGGTCTCGCGCGAGCTCGCCTCGCGGGCCTCCACGGCGTCGAGCGCGGCCTTCAGGCGGAGCTCAGTCGCGTCATCCTCTGTCTTCATTTGTTCGAACTGACTCTTGAGCTCTGTCGCTTTGGCGGCGTGGGCATCACGGTCAATCTCGGCGGCCGCTGCAGTCTTTTGGGCCGTGGCAATCGCCTGGCGCTGGTCGGCGACGATCTGGTCGTAGCGGCCTGCGATATCCTGGCGCGTCTCGAGTTCCTCGGCCTGATCGGCAATGCGCTGCTCAAGTTCGGTCAGATGGGCGCGGGCATCGGCAAGTGCCTTTTTCGCGGCGTTCATCTCGCGCATGGCCGAGGCGCCCTGGGCGATAAAGGTGCCCACGGCGTTCGCGGTGTTCGAGACAGCGGTCCCCAGATCGCGACTCGCGGCGGGGGAGTGGGGGACGGTCGGGCGAGCGGTGCCGGCAGCGTCCGCATCGGCAGCCTGCGGCACGGCGATATTGCCGGTACCGCCCTCGATCACAGAAAAGCCTGCTGCGTGCGGATCGACCGCATCGGCGCCAATCGTGGGATGTTCGAGCTGCAGAAACGAGGGCATGGTACTGCCTTGGTCGGCAACCGGAGTCTCGCCGGGCACAAAGGTCGAGGCCGCCTCGGCGGCCTCCTCTTCCTCGGCATCAATATCGGCATCGGCGACGGCGTCTTTCATCGCTTTGACAGCATCCATCATGGAGTCCATGACGGCATCGAGCTCTTCTTCCGAAGACACCTCGATGGGGCCCGCTGCTTGCGGGGCGTCGTCCTGTACAGGGGCGTCGTCCTGAGCGGGCGCATCGTCGTTTTGCTCATCGGCGTTTTCTGATTCGGGGGTTTCCGCCGTAGCGCTTTCGTCCAAGATGGGGCCGTCGACGTCGGTACCATCGCAGGTCACAGCGTCAGTATCTGTGGTGACGTCTGCGGGATCATCAATATGCTCTTGAGTCTGGGGGTCCAGCTCGTCTGTCATAGGCATGTGCTCCTCATCGTTGTTTGTCACCCTATGATAAAGTCTCGCGCCGACATCCCGCGCGCCGCAGCAAAGTTTCAAAACGTGTTCGATGGCTTGATCTGATAACAATAACTCGGCCGCTTTATCCGGTTTGTACTTGACAATCCCTTCGCCGAACGACGTGGTGCCGTTCGCCTGCTGCGGTCTTTATTTTTCACTTGAACCCGCTAAAGTTGCATTTCAGCTTTTGGCGCGTGAAGTTGGATACGCGCAGTCGGCGGGCGTGCCCGTCGCGATTTGAAAGGACTTTGTATGGGACTTTTCACTGGTAAGACCGTGATCGTCACCGGCGGCGGCAAGGCCACGCTTAAGGACGGCTCCGCTGGCTCCATCGGCTACGGCATCGATATCGCTTTTGCCAAGGAGGGCGCAAACCTCGTCATTACCGGCCGCAACGTCGCCAAGCTCGAGGCTGCCAAGGAATCCCTCGAGGCCGAGTACGGCGTCAAGGTTCTGCCTGTTCAGGCCGATGTCTCGGCTGGTCAGGACAACGAGGCCGTCGTCCAGAACGTCATCGACAAGGCCATTGAGGAGTTCGGCCGCATCGACGCCGTCGTCAACAATGCTCAGGCCAGCGCCTCGGGCGTGACCATCGCCGATCACACCATGGATCAGTTTAACCTGGCCATTTACTCCGGTCTGTATGCTACCTATCTGTACATGCAGAAGGCCTATCCGCACCTGAAGGAGACCAAGGGCTCCGTGGTCAACTTCGCCTCGGGCGCCGGCCTGTTTGGCAACTATGGCCAGTGCAGCTATGCTGCCGCCAAGGAGGGCATCCGCGGCCTGACCCGCGTTGCCGCCAACGAGTGGGGCAAGGACGGCATCAACGTCAACATCGTTTGCCCGCTTGCTTGGACCGCTGCGCTCGAGAACTTCCAGGATGCCTATCCCGAGGCGTTCAAGGCCAACGTCCACATGCCGCCGGCTGGTCACTACGGCGACGTCGAGAAGGAAATCGGCCGCGTGGTCGTTCAGCTCTGCGGCCCCGACTTTAAGTACATGAACGGCGAGACCGTCACCCTCGAGGGTGGCATGGGCCAGCGTCCTTAGGGGTTACGGCGTTCTACCGAACGGCGGACCGGCCGACGCTGCGCGGTCGCCAGAGCGACAACTTGTCATTCAAAGAGGGCGGCATGACCAGAAGGTCTATGCCGTCCTCTTTTCATGCCAATTTGTTCGCTCTGGCGACCGCTCGCTGACATTCCCAAAACATCGGCGTTGGCGTGGCTGGTAAATAGCTCCACTCATTGGGGACGTACTTAAATGAGTACCCGCCGAACGAGAGTGGATAATCTCCCGTTTTTGGTCTGTGTTTCGGGCAAAAGTGGGAGATTATCCACTCTCATGAGATGGGCATCCGAAAATCCACGCTCGTTTGCTGCCCCCTTTGCACCAGTTTCTGTCGAGTCGGTGCGGTTCGATGGTTGCCCGTATAATGGGTTGCGTATGAACCGCAACCAAGGAGTTCCAGTTTATGGACCAGAGCCTTTTTAAATTCGATCTGATCGCCGAGGATCCGACGACGCATGCGCGTGCCGGCGTGCTGCACACCCCGCACGGCGACATCGAGACGCCGATCTTCATGCCCGTGGGCACCAAGGCAAACGTCAAGGGTATTCCTACCGAGACCGTCAAACAGCTCGGCGCCCAGATCGTGCTTGCCAATACCTATCACCTGTCCATGCGTCCCGGCGAGGACACCATCGCCGAGCTGGGCGGACTGCACAAGTTCATGAACTGGCACGGCCCCATCCTCACCGACTCGGGCGGTTTCCAGGTCTTCAGCCACAACGATGCCGTCAAGCTCACCGACGAGGGCGTGCGCTTTATCGTCAACGACTATGACGGCCGCCATGTGTTCTGGACGCCCGAGGACAACATGGAAATCGCCATGAAGCTCGGTTCCGACATCTGCATGCAGCTCGACCAGTGCCCAGGCTATCCCGCCACGCGCGCCTACGTTGAGCGCGCCGTTGAGCTGTCGAGCATGTGGGCTGAGCGCTGCTATAAGGCGCATACTCGCGACGACCAGGCGCTCTTTGGCATTGTTCAGGGCGGCATGCACCTAGATCTGCGCCTGCGCTCGCTGCGCCATCTGGAGGAGTGCGGCGACTTCCCCGGTTACGGCATTGGCGGCTACTCGGTGGGCGAGGACCACGAGACCATGTTCGAGACCCTGGCACCACTCGTAAGCGAGTACATGCCCAAGCACAAGCCGCGCTACCTGATGGGCGTCGGCAACCCCACCACCCTCGTGCGCGGTGTGGGCGTGGGCATCGACATGTTCGACTGCGTGCTGCCGACGCGCACGGGCCGCATGGGTACGGCGTTCTCCAGCGAGGGTCGCCTCAACTTCCGCAACGCCCGCTTTGCGCACGACGATGGCCCCATCGATCCCACCTGCACCTGCCCGGTGTGCACGGGTGGCTACAGCCGCGCGCTCATCCGCCACATGGTCACGCAGAAGGAGATGCTCGGCGGCATTTTGCTGTCGATGCACAACATCTACTACTTGCTCAACCTTATGCAGCGTGCTCGCCAGGCCATTATCGAGGGCCGTTACGGTGCGTTCGTGAGCGACTGGATGAACAGCCCTGCGGCGGTGGATTACTAAGTGCGGCGCGGGCGCTTGCAGAGCGCGGGCAACGGCAAGGGGCGAGCGCCGGCCGGTCATCACGTTCGCTAACACCGTGTGCACAACCGCTGACCGATAGCTTGCAAGCACTTGATACATCATGGGTACCATACCGAATAGTTGATGTTCGGGCGGGTGTTTGGCGCATGGCGTCGACCCCGCCCGTTTTTCTTTTTCTCGATAGGAGCACCCATGATTAAGAATGAGAACGTCGAGGGCGAGCCTGCCTACGACGAGACGTACCGCCGCGGCCCCGTGGTCATGCGCGGCCCCATGATTCCTAAGGACAACACCTACGCCAACCTGCTGGCGCCCGAAGATTCGACCGACTGGCTGCATGCCGATCCGTGGCGCGTACTGCGCATTCAGGCCGAGTTTGTCGACGGCTTCGGCGCGCTTGCCGAGCTTGGCCCCGCAGTGACCATCTTCGGCAGTGCCCGCACGCCTAAGACCGATCCGCTCTACAAGGCGGCGCGTACCGTCGGGCGCAAGATCGCGCAACGTGGGGTGGCGGTTATCACCGGTGGCGGCCCTGGCGTTATGGAGGCGGCCAACAGGGGAGCGGCGAGTGTCAACGGCAAGTCAGTTGGCCTAGGCATTGAATTGCCGCACGAGCAGGGGCTCAACAAATACGTGAACCTCGGCATGGACTTCCGCTACTTCTTTGTGCGCAAAACCATGTTCGTTAAGTACAGCTCGGGCGCCATCGTATTTCCCGGCGGCTTTGGCACGCTCGACGAGATGTTCGAGGTTCTCACGCTGGTGCAGACGCACAAGGTCAAGCGCATGCCGCTCGTGCTGGTGGGCAGCGAGTACTGGCAGGGCCTGTTCGACTGGCTCAACGGCCCGGTGATGAGCGCCGGTATGATCAGCCCGCTCGATCCGGATCTGGTACACATTACCGACGACCTCAACGAGGCTGTCGACATCGCCCTGAGCGGGCTGATGTAGGGCGCTGTGACTGTTGTTATAGTAATGTGAACGGCATACTGATGCTATTTAACATCAGTATGCCATCAAAACGGGGTATACTGATGCAAAAGACGAGGCGAGGAGGTCGCGTATGTCTACTGCAACGGTTAAGCCTACGACGGTTCGCATCGAAGAGGGGCTCAAGGAACAGGCGACTGAGTTCTTGGATTCGGTCGGCCTCAGCCTCAATTCCTATCTCAATCTTGCCGTTCGGCAGCTTGTAAATCAGCGAAAGATTCCTTTTGAGATTGTAGGAAGGGCGGAGGTGCCCAACGAGGCGACGAGGCGTGCCATGGTGATCGCCGAGGCTCATGAGTTGGGGATTTTGCCGGACGATAGCCCGTCATTCAACAACGCTGATGAGCTTATGTCATTCCTCGATGAGGAATAGCGATGTTCGAGATTAAAGTCGAGGCTCAATTTAGGGCGGACTACAAACGAACGATGCGCATGCATCCGCAGCTAAAGAGTGAGTTTAAGGCGGCAGTCGCAGAGCTTGCAGCTCACGGCTCGCTTCCCGCGGAATATGGCGCCCATGAGCTTTCAAACCCGGGCGGAAACTACAACGGCCACATCGATTTCCACCTATCCGATGGCTTGGTCGACGTGGTCGTTCTCTACTTACCGCATAAGACTAATCCTGTGATCCGGCTGGTCAGAATGGGCTCGCATGAGGAGCTGTTCCAGGGCTCGCAGGGCTGATTGCCGATTTCTAAGTTGCGGTGGAATAGGGATTGATTGACGGCTAATAAGTCAAAAACAGTCCCTATTTCACCGCAACTGCTGGGGGTACCCCGTTCGTCGCCGCGGCCTCCGGTTCCACTTTTCGCTGAATTTCGCTCAAAAGCTCGGCTGCGACTTCGCTGCTTTTGAAACGAATGCTGCAGTCTTCTTTCTTTGGGAAAGCCAGCAACGGAATAGCTCCGTACCAGACAGTTTCCTCGTCAATCACTGATGCGCACAGGCGTCCTTCGGCTTTGATGAGATAGTTGACGTTCATCTCGGCAAAAATCGCTTTCACGTCATCGCGTGGAGTTGAAGCAATAGAAATCTCAAGGGCAATTCCACGGGTAGCGGCATCCGCGAGTGCAGCGGCGAGCTTTTCAAGGCATGCGGCGGACGCGTAGGGTGCGGCAATAAAAATGCTTTTCGATGCGTTCTCGATGTCATTCACTAAAGCCTCCACGGCTCTTGCCGACCTAACGAGGATGTTTCGATCGTCCTGTCTGTTGTCGTTTGCCGCAAAGACTTCATACCCCAGCTTGGCGTAGGTCTTGAGCCTCTTTTGGTACATGCGCGCGAACATGGGTATCGACAGGTCAACATAGTCGAATATCTCAACCCGCTGTTTGCCCTCGTGGCTTCTGTGTAGCCTACCTGCCTGCTGCGTTATGCTGCCGTCCCAAGATATTGGAGTGGCAATGAGCAAAGTGTCAAGGTAAGACAGGTCGAAGCCCTCGCCCAGAAGACTTTCAGTTGCGACGATGATTCGATGATCATGCTCAAAGCTGGGAAGACTCTTCAGTATTGCTTTTCTTTCTTTGGCGTCGATTTCTCCGGTTAAGAGTATGGGTTCGTGTCCACGGCTTTGAAGTAGCCTGCATAGCTCTTCGGCATGCTTTTTTCTTTTAGATAGCACAAGCGGATGCCGGCCGTTTGATGCGGCCTCGAGGGCGTCCTCGATAATTGCTTCGTTTCTCGCGGCGTGTACACACAGGAGATCGAGAATTTGGTTAAAGGATGCTCCTGGTCCGTAGGTGGGTAATCGAATTCCGGTGAAACGCGGTCTAACAATGCGCTGAATCCCCTGTTGGATTGCTTGCGTTTTTGGATCGACGACATAGCGAACCGGGCCGCAGAGCATCGAGAGTGCCCGCGTGAGTCCGTCCGAACGCTCGGGCGTTGCGGAAAGGCCATATACATATTTGGCAGGAGCGGACTTGAGGACAAGCTCAAGCTGTGGCGCGGCCGCATGGTGGCATTCGTCACAGATGATGAGACTGTAATCGCGAACGAACTCCTTGGCTAATGACTCGCCGGTTTGGGGATCCTTGCCGGATAGCGACTGGAATGAAGCAATGTCGATGAGACGGCTTATGGCGGTCTTGCCTCCTCCGATTTGCCCAATGAGCGGAGGCTGTCTTTTGCTGATTCGTCCCTTTGGGGTTCGGACGGGCTCTCTGTTGTCCGTGATGTCGAGAAATCGTTCGAGTTGGGATTTCCATTGGGCAATGAGCGCAGTTTTAGGAACGATGACGAGCGTTGGAAGACCAATGGCAGCAATAAGATAAGCTCCGATGACGGTTTTGCCGAACCCCGTCGGTGCGGACATGATCCCGTCTTCATAGCTGAGCATCTGTTCAGCGACAATTTGCTGTTCAGGGCGAAGAGTCCCTTTAAATGCCATCGCAATTGGATGGCTCGACTTGCGTTTGTCTGAATAGTGGGCAGAAACGCCGGCTTCTTGAAGCAGCCGCTCAAGTTGAACCTTGCAGCCTCTGGGAATCGCGACGTAGCCATCTCTAAGTTCGCTGAGGTCTATGAACCGCGGTTTGCCGAATACCGATTGATGCATAGATTGTGCGCGGAAGAATTCTGGGTTGGCAAATGTTGCAAGCCTGCGGACTTCCATTTGAGCTGCGGGACTCAGAGATTTTTCGGGGATATAGAGCATATCGGTCTGCGTGACGGACAGCGATGACGGGAAGTCCCGCGGTGTGAGCGGAAGCCGCTTTCGCAGTCTCTGGGAATGTGGCACACCGGTGTTTGCCGCCGCAACAGCTGCTATTCCATGTGACCTATTTTCGATGCTCTCGATCAGATTTTGCACCGTCACGCGCGGGATTAACTGGATTTGCGAAAGGTAAAGCCATTGATCGGGAAAGGGCTCAAATTGCTCGTCAACAAATACGCTGTTCCCTTTTCGCTGCGCTTTTCCTTGAAAAGGCAGCGCTATGAGATTTCCAAAGCCGCCCTCAGGAATGGTGGACTGCGCGGGCAGCATTCGGTCAAATGCTTTGAAGGTGATTGTCTTGTTCAGTATCGCCGCTTCGGTGATAAGGCTGCTTCCAAAATCTCGTGCGGTCTTTGCGCTGACGAGCTCTAGGAAGAAAAACCAGACATGTGCGCCGTCGCCCGATCTCGATCGCTCAACTGCGACATCGATTCCGTGGCTTTTTGCGACATGTCGAATGGCTTTCGTCGCTTCTTTCCAATCGGCTCCGTCAAAATCGATGACCAGGACTTTCGTGTTACTGTCTTTATCGAGCACATATTGGCCTATAACGTCTCGAAGCCTATCGTCATTGCCTCTGAAATGGGCGATGATCGCGGCATCGCTCAACTCGGGGAAGACGCGGCTGCTGCATTCCGTGCATTTGACTCTCTGGTGGCTTGCTTTGGGGCAAATGCCTGACTTCCACTCATTTGCGCAGGCGGGCGTATAGCCAATTCCTCCGTCTTTTCTGCGGTACCCATGAGCGTAGACATCTTTGCGACCAGTAAAGAGATTGCGGAAGAGCTCGAGTTTGTCGCGCGCTGGGCTTGCGCTGGTGACGATATCTTCGATCTGCGCCCGTCTATCGAAAGAATCGCCAGCTTTCTCCCATTCTTCCAGCGTTGTATAACGGATGTCTGGACCGCTGCTGCAGATAACGATTTGCTTGCGCGGATCCGAAGCGTGGACGACCGTTTTATTGAATTTGAATAGGGCGCTCCCGAAAAGGGCGTATTGATGCGTGCCGTTGCTCATTTGAAAGCCATTCTTATCAGCGTTCATTGGGATGAGGGTACGTCATTTCAGCTTTATGAGATACGCGACTTCGATTTTGGTTCGGTAATAGTGGGGTACCGATCCGTGAGTGGCAATCAGCCGGTGCCAAAACGTGCGGCGGCTGTTGTTAAAGGTTTTTGACGGCTATGGGGCGGGTTGGCGGCGTGGGGAGGGGTTTTCGAATGACCCCGTGGTCAAATAACGTCAAATGTGAGTACTGCTGTTAATGTAGTCTCATAACATTTGGCAAGAATAGAATACCAATTCGACATTATTCTATATATCTAACCCACCAAACACGGCATTTTGAGCCTTGGCAAGGCGTGAAATTAATCGAAACGATCGATTCCGGCGAGATTTTGCTGCTACTAATTTGGTGGCAGTACTCATATTTGCCATTTTTGTCCAGTGGGTACCGCGAGGGGGTCTGTTCGACTGGCCCAACGGCCCGGTGATGAGCGCCGGTATGATCAGCCCGCTCGATCCGGATCTGGTACACATTACTGACGACCTCAACGAGGCCGTCGACATCGCCCTGAGCGGGCTGATGTAGAGTAGCTAAAATGGGACGGGGCTAAAAAGACTGGTCTGAAACGTTTGATACCAGTCTTTTTAGCCCCGTCCCAAACGAACTGCTTCTAAGTTGCGGTGGAATAGGGATTGATTGGCGGCTAATAAGCCAAAAACAGTCCCTATTTCACCGCAAGTGGTAAAGGTGCCCCTAGTGGATGGGCTGGTAGCGGGGGCAGTAGCTGATGGCGATGGCGTCGACGCCTACATGGGTGGCGATGGTGCAGCCGATGGGGCCGGTGCCGGCGTCTACGTAGTCCTGGCCTGCGAGTGCCTCGTCGACAAGCTCCTGCTCCTCGGCGGCACCGGTCGTGAGCACGCGCACGCTGGAGCCCGGATGCTCGGCCAAAAACGCGAGGCAGTCTGCCATGGTGTTGGCGACGATGCGCTTGGCGCCGCGGCCCTTCTTGATGGCCTTGATCTCGCCCGACTGCCACTCCGGCGAAACGGCCAGGCGAATATTGAGCATCTGCGTGAGCTGGCCGGCGAGCTTGGGCGCGCGGCCGTTCTTGACGAGGTTCTCGAGCGTGCGGGGAATCAGCAGCAGGTGCGCGTCGGGCAGGGTCGCGCGGATCTGTGCCTCGGTCTCGTCCAGGCTGCGACCGTCCTCGCGCATGGCCAGCGCGTACTCCACCAGCAAGCCCTCGGCGCCCGAGCCGGTGCGCGAATCGATGCAGCGCACGTCGAGCTCGTGGGTCTCGGCCACCAAGCATGCGTTGGAATAGCAGGCAGACCACTCGCTGCACAGCGAGATGAAGATGGCGCTATCGTGGCCATCGGCGCGCACACGGTCAAAGAGCGCCTTGAATTCGCCGGCGCTCGGCTGCGAGGTGTGCGGCAGCTGCTCGGAGCCAGCCATGCGGGCGACGTATTCCTCGGCGGTAATCTGTACCTGGTCGAGCAGGTCCTCACCCTCGATAATCACATGCAGCGGAATCACGTAAATGCCGAGCTCTTGGGCGCGGGCAGGGGAGATGTCCGACGTGGAGTCGGTTATGATGGCAAAAGACATAATTGCACCTTTCGTTGGGGCGCTTGCGCGCCGCCTTCTGAGAGCAAAGTGCGACAAGTATAGTAGAGTCGTTCCACATTACTAGGTTCAATTGTTGAATAGTCAACAGTTTGAAGTGTCGGTGTGGAAATCGTCAACTGGGGAAGAGGAATGCCGATGGAGGCGTTGGAGATAGGCAAACGGCCGGTTGTGCTGTTCGATTTTGATGGCACGGTGGCCGATACGGGTCGGGCGGTGATGACCTCGACGCGTAAGACGCTGGCTGCGCGCGGGTTTTCGGAGGCGCAGATGGGTGACTTGCGCCGTATGATCGGGCCCCCGCTATGGAAGAGCTTCCACGACTTTTACGGCTTCTCGCGCGAGGAGTCGCTGGTGGTGGCCGATGAGTACCGCGCCTTTTTTGACGAGCTGGGTCCGGAAGAGTACCCCGTGTTCGATGGGATCCCCGAGCTGCTCGACGGGCTGGCCGCCCAGGGCAAGCGTGTGGCCGTGGCGACGTCGCGCATGGAGGCAAAGTGCATCGACATGGTGCATGAGCTGGGGCTTTCTCAGTTTGAGGCCGTGGTCGGCATGAATCCGCCTCAGGGACGCGAGACCAAGGCGGATTCGGTCCGCGATGCGCTGGCGGCGCTCGGCGCGACTGCTGACGAGGCCGTGATGATCGGCGACCGCTTTAACGACGTGGAGGGCGCGCACGCGATGGGCGTGCCGTGTATTGGCATCTATTCGGGCGCGGCGGCGCCGGGCGAGCACGAGGCAGCGGGCGCCGATGCGGTGGTGCATTCGGTGGCCGAGCTTGCTAAACTTTTCGCTATCTAATGACGTAATGTGAGGGGCGGGCGTACCCGTCGCTCATTGGTAAGGAGGTCGTCCATGAATCAGGTGGAGCAGAGCGTCGCTGAGTATGTCGACGAGGTCTGGGAGGATGTCGTCGCTGATATCGAGCAGCTGGTGAGTTATCCTTCCGTGGCAGTTTCTGCCGATGCGGAGCCCGGCGCGCCGTTTGGCCGCCCGGTCCGTGACGCGCTCGATTGCGCGCTCGGCATCGCGCAGAAGCTCGGCTATCAGACGAGCGACGACGAGGGCTATGTGGGAATCGCCGATATCCCGGGCCGCGGCGACAAGCAGCTCGCGACTATCTGCCACGTGGACGTGGTTCCCGCCGGCCCTGGCTGGAACACCGATCCGTTCGCGATGGAGCGTCGCGAGGGCTGGTTGCTCGGTCGCGGCGTGATCGACGACAAGGGCCCGGCAGTGCTGTCGCTTTATGCCGGTGCGTACCTGCTCAAGCACGGCATTGTTCCGCGCTACACCTTCCGCGCGCTGCTGGGCTGCGATGAGGAAGTGGGCATGTCCGACGTTCACCATTATCTGGAGAACCACGCAGACCCCGACTTTTTGTTTACGCCCGATGCCGAGTTCCCGGTCTGCAATGCCGAGAAGGGCCAGTTTGGGGCGACGTTCGTGAGTCCCAAGATCGACGGCGGGCGCATCGTGTCGTGGAGCGGCGCCGAGGCGAGCAATGCCATTCCGTCGCAGTCCATCTGCGAGCTCGCGATTGCCGCCGATGAGCTGCCGGCGCCGGTCGAGAATGCTGACCGCCTGGAGATCACGGCTCTCGACAATGGTCATGTGCAGATTTTCGCCCACGGTATTGGCGGTCACGCCTCGATGCCCGAGGGGACGATCAATGCCGTCGGCCTGATCGTGTCGTATCTGCGCGAGGCCGAGGACGCGTTTGGTGCCCGCGGCGAGCGCCTGCTGACGCCTGCCGAGCACGAGTTTGTCAAGTTTTTGGCCTTTGTGCATGCGGACGCCTATGGTCGCGGCCTGGGTATCGACGCGACGAGCCCGGCGTTTGGCCCGCTCACCTGCAACCCCGGCGTCATCCGCGTGGTGGATGGCCATATCGAGCAGGTCATCGACGTGCGTTTCCCTGATAGCACGAGCGCCGATACCATCCGCGAGCAGCTCGAGCCGCTCGTGGGGCGCTTTGACGTGACGTGTCGCCTGGGTCATGCAAAGGTGCCGTTCTCGGTGTCTGCCGACGATCCGGCCGTGAAGGCGCTTATCGATACCTATAACGAGTTTACGGGCAAGCACGCCGAGCCTTTTGCCATGGGCGGCGGCACGTACGCGCGCAACTTTGCCCGCGCCGTGTCGTTTGGCCCCGAGGAGACCGGTCTGGAGCTGCCCGCATGGGGCGGCCAGATGCACGGCCCCAACGAGTGCGCCAACGAGGAACAGCTCAAACAAGCGCTCAAGATCTATATTGTTGCGATCCTCCGTTTGAATGAATTGGAGCTTTAAGGTCTCGCGGTTTCCCAATCTAAGTTGCGGTGGAATAGTTTCTAGAATGGGCCATTTGATGGCCAAGCAGGAACTATTTCACCGCAACTTTGTTTTTATTGGTGTAAAAGGCGGGTCATGCTTGGTGGCGGGTTTGTTATCCGTTTGTAAAGGCTGGGCCGGGCTTGCGGTAAGGGTCTATCAAATGCCCGTAAGAAACCGCAGATAAGGCGGTCGTCGCCCGATCGGGGCCGTATCTTTCCAAACAGCAAAGCGGGCGGGGTGCCCGCGAGTCGCATGTATGAAAGGAAGATCATGCTCGATCAGGCTTATTCTCGTCGTCAGTTCCTCGGCCTCGCTGGTGGTTTTGCCAGCATCGTCGGTCTCGGTCTCGTTGGTTGCGGCGGCTCCGGCGCATCCGACGCCGCCGACAAGGGTAGCGCCGCTGCTGCCGAGTCCGTCTCCGGCGAGGTGACCTACGACGGTGCCTCTTCGTTCCAGGCTCTCGTCGAGGCCGCTGCCGAGAAGTTCATGGATGCCAACCCGGACGTCTCCGTCTCCGGCTCGGGTAACGGTTCGGGCAAGGGCCTGACCGCTGTTGCCGCCGGCACCGTCACCATCGGCAACTCCGACGTCTTCGCCGAGACCAAGCTCGAGGCCGACCAGGTCAAGAACCTCGTCGACCATGAGGTCGCCGTCGTGGGCATGGGTCCCGTCGTCTCCAAGAACGTGACGGTCGACGACCTGTCCCTCGAGCAGCTCAAGGGCATCTTCTCTGGCCAGATCACCAACTGGAAGGAGGTCGGCGGCGACGACGCCACCATCGTCGTCCTCAACCGCAAGGCCGGCTCCGGCACCCGCGCCACCTTCGAGGCCGCCGTCTTTGGCGACGAGGCCGTCGACTTTAAGGGCGACGCCGAGCTCGACAAGTCCGGCGACGTCCAGACTCAGATGGGCAGCACCGATAACGCCATCTCCTACCTCGACTTCTCGCACTTCGATGACTCCAAGTTCAACGCCATCAAGGTCGAGGGCGTCGAGCCCAAGAGCAAGAATGTCACTGATGACTCCTTCAAGATCTGGGCTACCGAGCACATGTACTGCTCCAAGGACGCCGACGAGGCCACCAAGGCCTTCCTGGAGTTCATGCTTTCCGACGACGTCCAGGGCAAGCTCGTCGAGGAGCAGGGCTTCATCCCCGTCTCTGGCATGAAGGTCGTCAAGGACGCCAGCGGCAAGGTCTCTGCTAAATAAGTAATCGCCCCGGAAAGGTTTGCAATGGCAAAACAGCTGCCAAAGCGCGACCTTGAGAACGTGGGCCTGGGCGTCACGGGCGCGTGCGTAGCGCTCGTGACGCTTGTCGTTGCCGCGCTCATCTTTATGGTCGCCCAAAAGGGCCTCTCGGCTTTTGTCAAGGACGGCGTCTCGGTCGTCGAGTTTTTCACCGGCACCAAGTGGGACCTGGCCAACACAGCCGAAAACGGCCTGCCCTATACCGGCGCCCTGCCCCTGATCGTCACCTCGTTTGCGGTCATGGTGCTCTCCACGCTTATCGCGCTGCCCATCGCCATCGGCTCTGCCATCTTTGCGGTCGAGATTAGCCCTAAGTTTGGCTCTAAGATCTTTCAGCCGCTCATTGAGCTTTTGACCGGCATCCCCTCGGTCGTCTTTGGCCTGATCGGTTTTCACGTGGTCGTCGGTCTTATGAAGAGCGTTTTCCACGTGAGCACGGGCCTGGGCATCTTGCCCGGCGCCATCGTGCTGGCGGTCATGATTCTGCCGACGATGACCACGCTTTCGGTCGATGGCTTGCGCGCCGTGCCCGACGGCTACCGCCAGGGCTCGCTCGCGCTGGGCTACACCCGCTGGCAGACCATCTGGCACGTGGTGCTCAAGTCCGCCATGCCGTCGCTCATGACCGCGGTTATCTTGGGCATGACCCGCGCCTTTGGCGAGACGCTCGCCGTGCGCATGGTCATCGGCGGCATCGAGGCCATGCCGACGTCGCTGCTGTCGCCGGCGTCCACCATCACCACCACGCTCACCACGTCCATGGCAGTCTATGCCGAGGGCTCGGCCCAAGACGATGTTCTGTGGGCGCTCGGCCTGCTGCTGATGGGCATGAGTCTCATCTTCATCCTGATTATCCACCTTATCGGCCGCAAGGGGGCGAAGGCTCGTGGCTAGCACGCGTATCCACATCGACGAGGCGAGGCTCGGGCGTGTCCAAAAGCAGGACCGCTTCGCCACGGGCGTGTTGACGGCGATCGTCGCCATCGTCATGCTCATCGTCGTCTCCATGGTGGCCTATATCCTGTTCGAGGGCATCTCGACGCTGTTCCAGCCGGGCTTTCTCACGGAGCCGTCGCGCGCCAACGGAACGCAGGGCGGCGTGCTCTACCAGCTGTTCGACTCGTTCTACCTGCTGCTGATCACCCTGATCATCTCGGTGCCTATCAGCCTGGGTGGCGCGGTCTTTTTGGTTGAGTACGCGCCGGACGGACCCATCCGCGACATCGCCTCCACCGCCATCGAGACGTTGTCCTCGCTGCCTTCCATCGTCGTCGGCATGTTCGGTTTTCTGGTGTTCTCGGTGCAGCTGGGCTGGAAGTACTCCATCATCTCCGGCGCCGTCGCGCTCACCATGTTCAACATCCCCATCCTGGTGCGCGTGATCCAGCAGGCGCTCGAGGACGTGCCGCAGGCCCAGCGCGATGCGTGCCTGGCCATGGGCCTCACTCGCTGGGAGGCCACGCTGCACATCCTGATCCCCGAGGCCATGCCTGCCATCGTGACGGGCATCGTGCTTTCGGCCGGTCGCGTGTTTGGCGAGGCCGCAGCGCTGCTCTTTACCTCGGGCATGAGCTCGCCGGTTCGCCTGAACTTCTTGAGCTTTAACCTGTCGAGCCCCACCTGCGCTTGGAACGTGTTCCGCCCCGGTGAGTCGCTCGCCGTGCATATCTACAAGATCTATGGCGAAGGCAGCCCCGAGGCCCAGCAGATCGTTTGGGGTACCGCGGCACTGCTGATGATTTGCGTGCTGCTGTTTAACGTAATCGCCCGCATTGTGGGCAAGCAACTGGCAAGGAAGATGACGGCCGAATGAGCGAGATGAATGTAACGCCCGCAACCGAAGCGGCATCGTCCGACACCCGGGACTTCCTGTCGAGCGTGGGGGAGAGCGAGAAGCGCGTGCGCGTGAGCGGCAAGGCCGTGAGCGACGAGGTTGTGCTCTCCACCAAGGACGTCAACGTGTACTATGGCGACCACCATGCACTGCACAATACGTCGCTCGACTTCCACAAGGGCGAGATCACGGCGCTCATTGGGCCTTCGGGCTGCGGTAAGTCGACCTTCTTGCGTAGCCTCAACCTCATGAATCGCGAGATTCGCGGCTGCCGCGTGGAGGGCGAGATCAACTATCGCGGGCGCAACGTGAACACCAAGACCGAAAACACCTACGAGCTGCGCCGTTCCATTGGCATGGTGTTCCAGCAGCCCAACCCGTTCCGCAAGTCCATTCGCGACAACATCACGTTTGCGCCCAAGCGCCACGGCATCACCGACCGTGACGAGCTCGACCGCATGGTCGAGGAAAGCTTACGCGGCGCGGCGCTGTGGGACGAGGTCAAAGACAAGCTCGATAAGAGCGCCTATGCGCTTTCGGGCGGTCAGCAGCAGCGTCTGTGCATTGCGCGTACGCTGGCGCTCAACCCCGACGTGATCCTGTTTGACGAGCCCTGCTCGGCGCTCGACCCCATCTCAACGCTG
The DNA here is from genome assembly GCA_048195375.1 of Collinsella sp. Classification (GTDB taxonomy): domain Bacteria; phylum Actinomycetota; class Coriobacteriia; order Coriobacteriales; family Coriobacteriaceae; genus Collinsella. The sequence continues at coordinate 76,455 of DBFADZ010000038.1, read as the reverse complement.
GCGATCGAGGACCTTATGTCGTCGCTTGTGGCAGAGCGCGCCATCGTCATCGTGACGCACAACATGGAGCAGGCGTCGCGTGTGTCCAACCGCACGGCGTTCTTCTACATGGGCGATATGGTCGAGTACGACGAGACCGACGAGATTTTCCAACGGCCCAAGGATAAGCGGCTGAATGATTACCTCACCGGCATGTTCTCCTAGTCCGGGACATGCTTGAGGCCCGCGGCGGCCACGGTTGTCACGGGACTGATTGGAGAGGCGGGTCATCTCTTTTGGGAGATGGCCCGCCTTTTTGCTCTGCGACCGAAACGACCGCCACAAAGGGGACAGGCGCCTTCGTGGTGGTTTGGGGTGGGGCTCGCTGCTATCATGGACAACGTTGAATTTCTACGAAGGAGCAGGGCATATGGCGATTCTTTTGGGATGCGATTCCGTCAGCCTAGAGTTTCCCACCAAGCATATTTTCGATAGCGTTACGCTCGGCGTGGGCGAGGGCGACCGTATTGGTATTGTCGGTAAAAACGGCGACGGTAAGTCGACGCTGCTGAGCGTGCTCGCCGGCACGTTGGAGCCCGACGACGGCCGCGTGACGCACCGTCGCGGCACCACGATCGGTCTACTCGGCCAAAAGGACCAGCTGGTCGATACCGACACCGTGCATCATGCCGTTGTGGGTGACGTCCCCGAGTACGAGTGGGCGTCGAGCCCCCGCACGCGCCAGATTCTGGCCGGCCTTATTAGCGATGTGCCCTGGGAGGGCACGGTGGGCGAGCTTTCGGGCGGCCAGCGCCGTCGCGTGGACCTCGCGCGCCTGCTGATCGGCGACTACGACGTGCTCATGCTCGACGAGCCCACTAACCACCTGGACATGCGCACCATCAACTGGCTCGCGCGTCACTTAAAGGCCCGCTGGCAGCGTGGCCAGGGCGCCATGCTCGTGGTCACGCATGACCGTTGGTTCTTGGACGAGGTCTGCACCAGCATGTGGGAGGTCCACGACGGCCAGGTCGATCCCTTCGAGGGCGGCTACTCCGCATATATCCTTCAGCGCGTGGAGCGCGACCGCATGGCCGCGGTTACCGAGGAGCGCCGTCGCAACATGGCGCGCAAGGAGCTCGCGTGGCTGAGCCGCGGCGCCCAGGCGCGTTCCACTAAGCCCAAGTTTCGCGTTGATGCCGCTCGCGAGCTGATCGCCGACGTGCCGCCCATGCGTGACGAGCTGGAGCTCAAGCGCCTCGCCGTGAGCCGCCTAGGCAAGCAGGTTATCGACGTGGTCGACGTGGACGCCGGCTATGCGGATGCCGGCGGCGCGCCCAAGCAGGTGCTCTCCGATGTGACCTGGCTCATTGGTGCGGGCGACCGCTATGGTCTTTTGGGTGAGAATGGCGCTGGCAAGTCGACGCTGCTTGATGTGATCCAGGGCAAAATTGCGCCCACGCGCGGCCGCGTGAAGATTGGCCAGACGGTACGCTTTGGCGTGCTGTCGCAGCAGCTCGAGGAGCTCGAGCCCTACATGGGCGACACGATCCGCGAGGTGCTCAGCAACTATAAGAAGTACTACGTCATCGACGGCAAGGAGACTTCGCCCGAGAAGCTCTGCGAGCGCCTGGGATTTACGACGCAGCAGCTCTGGAGCCGCATCGGCGATCTTTCGGGCGGCCAGCGCCGTCGCCTGTCGCTGCTGCTGACGATCCTGGACGAGCCCAACGTGCTCATCCTGGACGAGCCCGGCAACGACCTGGATACCGACATGCTCGCGATTGTCGAGGACCTGCTCGACGGCTGGCCCGGCACGTTGATCCTGGTGACACACGACCGCTTCTTGATGGAGCGCGTGACCGACCAGCAGTGGGCGCTGCTCGACGGCCACCTGACGCATATGCCCGGTGGCGTGGACCAGTACCTGCGCCTGTGCAACGCCACCGCCGAGGGCGAGCCCGTGGGCGCGCCGAGCGCCAAGACCGGCACGTTTGACACCGGTGCCGCGGCAGCTGCGGCCGAAAAGCCCAAGTCGAGCGGTCAGCCCAACGGCCTGTCCAACGCCGAGCGCCAGAAGCTCCGCCGCGAGGTGAGTTCGCTCGAGCGCAAGATGGAGACGCAGCGCGCCCGCGTTGAGGAGGCCGAGGCAGCAATGGCCCAAGTCGATCCCACCAACTACACGGCGCTCGGCGAGCAGCAGGCAAAGATCGACGAGGCTCACGCCGCCATGGACGAGCTGGAGATGGCGTGGCTCGAGGCGAGCGAAAAGCTCGAGGGCGAGGAGTAGACGAGGATGATCAAAGCCGCGTTTTTCGATATCGACGGCACGCTGCTGAGCTTTAAGACCCACCGGATTCCGGCGTCGGCGCAGCAGGTGCTCGACAGCTTTCACGAGCAGGGGATCGCATGCGTGATCGCCACGGGTCGCCCGACCTACCAGATGCCGGACTGGCTGTTCGACCTGGGCTGGGATGCGTACATTACGCTCTCGGGTCAGCACTGTTTTGATGCCGAGGGGGTTTACCGCAGCTGTCCGATCGATCTGGACGACGTTGCGGTGATTGTGGACCAGGTGGCGCAGGGGCGCTATGACTCGCTGTGCATGCAGGGCGAGAACTCGTTTGTGAACCGCCTGTCCGAGCGCGTGGTGACGGCTGGCAGCAACGCGGGAATCGTCTACCACGAGGAGCCGTTTGAGCACGCCTTTGACGCACCGGTCTACCAGTTCTGCGCCTTTGTGGACCCGGCCGACGAACATATCGTGACCGACGCCGTGTCGCATTCGCTCACCACGCGCTGGTGCGACCTGTTCTGCGACATTATTCCCGCTAACGGCGGCAAGGACCTGGGCGTGGCGGCGACGCTCGAGCGGCTTGGTATCGACGCGAGCGAGGCGATTGCCTTTGGCGACGGCGAGAACGACCTGTCGATGTTCTCGGCCGTGGGCACAAGTGTGGCCATGGGCAACGCGCAGGACACGGTGAAAGCTTCAGCGACCTATGTGACGACCGCCGTGGACGACGACGGAATCTACAACGCCGCGAAGCACTTTGGACTGTTATAGCTGCGGCTCGGCACTTGGGGACACTCCTTGCGGGGCGTTCCCATTTTGTTTTCGTCCCGCACGTTTTGTGAAACACGGCTAACTTTTAGGCAAAGTAGTAAGACATGGGCAACTTTTGCGGTAAAGTAAGCGGTGGAAAGTATCCAAAGGCTAACTAGCAATCATCGCGAAAGGCGGCCCATGGCCCTACGTGAATCCGGAGAAGACTATCTCGAATCGATCTACGTTCTGTCGGAACGTCAGGGCATCGTGCGCTCGATCGACGTTGCGGAGTACCTCGGCGTAACCAAGGCGAGCGTTTCCAAGGCCATGGCGACGCTGGAAAGCAACGGCTATGTCGAAATGGGCAAACGAGATGTTCATCTGACAGAGCGCGGTCTGGAGGTCGCGCGCCAAATGTGGGAGCGCCACTGCTTTTTCGTGGGGCTTTTGGAGGATGCAGGCGTATCGGCCGAGGTGGCGTCGCAAGAGGGCTGCCACATGGAGCACTGCCTGAGCGAGGAAAGCTTTGAGAAGCTAAGATCGATGCTGGGGCGGGACGGTGCTTCGGCGCCAACAATGACCGACTAGCACTCCCGCAGCGGCGCGCCTCCCGCGCCGGAACGGTGCGGGACAGCGACCGAGACGAGTGGTCCCACCAACTAAGTCCAACTCAGACAAGGAACCCCACCAGCAAGCGATGCCCAAGAACCGCCAGCGATGTTACCGCAGGCCGGGGCCGGGCTTGGTTTTGAAAACATTCCGCAGCGCGAGGCCCGCCTTTCCGTTGCTCCGCAGGAGCAGGAAAGACGGGCCTCATGCGCGAGGACGTTTTCAAAACCAAGCCCGGCCCCGGCCGGAGGGACCACAAGCAAGCTACAGGTTCTTGACACCCATCGCGCGCATGGCGTTCAGAATGGCGATGATCGCCACGCCCACGTCGCCGAACACAGCAAGCCACATGTTAGCGATGCCCAGCGCTGCCAGCACAAGTATCAGCAGCTTAACGCCCAGCGCAAAGATGATGTTCTGCCAGACAATCGCCATGGTCTTGCGCGCCACGCGGATCGCGCGGGAGATGTTGGACGGCTTGTCATCCATGAGCACGACGTCCGCCGCCTCAATTGCGGCGTCCGAGCCCATAGCGCCCATGGCGATGCCAACGTCTGCGCGGGTAAGCACGGGTGCGTCATTGATACCGTCGCCGACAAAGGCGAGCTTGCCCTTGCCGCTTTCGGCCGCGAGCAACGCCTCAACACGCTCGACCTTATCGCCCGGCAGCAGCTGCGCGTGGAACTCGTCGAGACTGAGTTGCTTGGCCACAGACGCCGCAACCTCCTCGCGGTCGCCCGTGAGCATGACGGTGCGCTTGACGCCGGCGGCGTGCAGGTCGCTGATCGTCTGCTCGGCATCGGCCTTGACGGTGTCGGCAATTACAATGTGGCCGGCATAGATGCCATCGACCAGCACGTGAAGGATCGTACCGACGACCTCGCAATCGGGCGCTTCGACTCCGGTCGCGGCGAGCATTTTTGCGTTGCCAACGACGACGTGCTTGCCGTCGATGGTTGCCGTCACGCCATGGCCCGCGTCGTTGGTGGAGTCGCTTACGCGCTTGGGGTCGACCTCGCCATGGTAGGCGGCGCGCACGGACTGCGCGATGGGGTGATCGGAGAATGACTCAGCGAGGGCTGCGACCTCAAGCAGCGATTGCTCGGTATAGCCGGCTTCGGGGTGTACTGCCACGGCCGAGAACGTGCCGTTGGTGAGCGTGCCGGTCTTGTCGAAGACGACGGTGTCCACGTCGGCGAGCGTCTCGAGGTAGTTAGAACCCTTGATGAGAACGCCCAGCTTGGAGGCGCCGCCGATGCCGCCAAAGAAGCTCAGCGGCACGCTGATCACGAGCGCGCACGGGCAGCTGACGACCAAGAAGGTCAGGCCGCGCAGGATCCAGTCGGACCAGGCGCCGGTGATCAAGCCGCCGCCGAGCGCGAGTACCGCGGCCGCGCCGGTGACGGCGGGCGTGTAGACGCGGGCAAAGCGCGTGATGAAGTTCTCAGTGCGCGCCTTCTTTTCGCTGGCATTTTCCACGAGCTCCAGGACGCGCGCGACGGTGGACTCGCCAAAGGGCTTGGTGGTGCGCACGTGGATGAGGCCCGTCATGTTGATGCAACCGCTGATGATATCGTCGCCGGACTTGGCGGGGCGGGGGACTGACTCGCCCGTGAGCGCGGCGGTGTCGAGCTGGGTTTCGCCCTCGACGATGACGCCGTCGATAGGCACGCGCTCGCCGGGCTTGACGACGATGACGGTGCCCACGGCGATGTCATCGGGGAAGACCTGCTCGAGTGTGCCGTCGGGTTGCTCGACGTTGGCGTAGTCGGGCGCGATGTCCATCATGGCGCTGATCGACTTGCGGCTCTTGCCCACGGCGTATGCCTGGAACAACTCGCCGACCTGGTAGAACAGCATGACGGCGGCGCCTTCGGCCATGTGCGGGTCGGTGTCGGGGAAGAGCACCATGGCAAACGCGCCGATGGTTGCGACTGCCATAAGGAAACTCTCGTCGAAGGCCTTGCCGCGGCGGATGTTATTGAATGCCTTTTGCAGTACGTCGTAGCCGGCAATCAAAAACGGCACGAGGAACAGTGCGAAGCTGGCGTAGATGTCGCCCGGGGTGCCGAATGCGGCAGTGAGGGCGCCGAGCTCATCGAGGGCGTACACCACGGCAAAAATGCCCAGCGCTACCAGGATGCGGTTGCGCTTATGCTCGAGTGACTCTTTTTTCTTGCGCTTCTTCTTTTTCTTCTTGGGGTCGGCGGTGGCCATGACTCGTATCCTCCCATTTGAATGTATGAACACTCGCTCATATAATTTCGCGAGCAAAGGCCGCGGCAAGCGCGGCCTTGCGGGTTGGCGTAAACCTGGGCTAGAGAATGATCTCGCAGTCCGGCTCGGCGTCGGCCGTAAACTCCACAACGCGGTCAAGGACCTCGTCGAACTCGGCGTCATCGGCCTCGAGCGTCAGCTTCTGGGTCATAAAGTTGACGGACACGGATTTGACGCCCTCGAGCTTGGCCAGCTCGTCCTGAAGCTCACGCGCGCAGTTGGCGCAGTCGATCTCGTCGAGCTTGAACTGCTTTTTCATGGTGGATTCCTTTCCCCGTATTTGCGGCTTGGGTGCAGGCCGCGCTGGTACCGTGGTTGGTTGCTATTCGCAGATATGGCTCATGCCCTGGTTGAGCATGGTGTAGACGTGGTCGTCGGCGAGCGAGTATAGGATATTGCGCCCGTCGCGCCGGAATTTAACCAGGTGCGACTGCTTGAGTGTGCGCAGCTGGTGCGACACCGCGGACTGCGAGGTTTCGGTCGCTTCGGCGATGTCTGCCACGCAGAGCTCGCGGCCCATGAGGGCATAGAGGATCTTTATGCGCGTGGTGTCGCTGAAGACCTTGAACAGGTCGGCGAGGTCGTAGAGAAGCTCCTCGTCGGGAAGGTCCTCGGGCGAGCAGGTGGTGGGAATCGCGGGTTCGGTGGCCTCGATGTCGGGTTTCGTTTCATCAACGCGGATGCTCATTGCAATATCCTTTCATATGAACATGCGCTCATATAACTTGCTTCCGATTATATGAGTGTATGTTCATATGTCAATACAATTTGCGATAATTTCGATGACTGCTTGCCGCCTCTGCGATTTTCTGCGGGTTGGGAGACATCGACGCAATACTCGCCAACATATTTCGAGATGTTCGGCCAGCATGCTAAGAAAGCCACCTTGAGAAGCATTAGAACTGTTCATATTTGTACTTTATCGTGTTAAATACCGCGAGAATCAGTTCTTCCTCTACGGGAGTTCCTGCAGAATCAGTTTTATCTAAAGTTATATTGAGCATTGCTGCAGCCAATCTGGCACATCGGTGGCCGAATAAGTCGAAAAATGTAGGTGGACATCCGCAGAGATCGCCTTTAGAAGAGCGAATTCTCAATTAGATCAATAATCGTGTCGTCTTCCGTGTGGTTTTCATCGATTTTTGCGAACATGTCGCATTCCCAAGGACCATTGATTTCCTCAGCAAGGGCCCCGACGTGTTGCATGTCGTCGGGTTCGGGCACATCGTTGATGCTCGGGTCATCAGCTTGCGGATATTGGCTTGCAATTTCGCGCTTGGCGGCCTCTTCTTCTTTGAGTGTCTCCAGGACGCGGCGACCGTATTCGAAGTAGCGCCGCAAGACAAATTGACGAAGATTTTCTTGCAGGATGGCGAAGTTATCCGGGAGTCGACCGGGCCAGATCTTCTCGCGAATGCGAATCGCTTCCATGACCCGCCTAAAAGCGGACTGCTTGAAAAATGAATGACGACTAACTGTGATAACGGCATATCCCATGTTTCGCAGCGTGTTTCGGCGCTCCTCGTCAATTGATTGCTGCTCGGGCTCGTCGTGGTAAAAGCCGTTGTATTCGATATCGGTCATCGAATTTTCGAGCAGCGCGTCGAGGTAGAAAACCGTCCGTCGCGTTAGGGCGGCGTATCTTTTTGGGACTGGGATCGGATAATCCGTTTTGATAGCGCGTATGGCTAAGCCACCCATTGACTTGGGCATTGTCAGCATCATGACAAACGCCGTTTCGAGTGGGGAGCGACAGCCTTCGCGTACATAAGAAAGTGCCTTAAGTGCTTTATTAGATCCACGATACCCCGATGCCTCTGAAAAGAAGGCTCTGAGCTCTTCAACGCTGGTTAGGGCTGGGCGCTCGCGATATTGAGTTTCGTCGGACGTTCCAAGCGCGTAGGAGCCGCAGATTTCAAAGTAATACTCAACGAGCTCCGAAAGGTTGAGGTCGGCTGTCGCTTCTAACGCGCACAGCTTGATATCGACGATGTAGACGTTCGGCTCGAGTTCTAGGTAGCTTTCTGCATCAAACGTATAGCGCGTGCAGTGGCAGATGCAGCCCTTGCGGTGCCTTTTGGCATTATTGGAAAACGTCAGCACATGGATGCGTTCAGAATCGACATTCTTTCTGTTGAGCCATGCTCGTGCCGCTTCCAGGTCGGACGTGGTCGGCGCAGACACCCTGATCTTTTCCATAGGTATGGGACCGGTCGCGTAGCTTGCGAGCGAGTTGGCTGTTTGGTATACAGCGCGTGCCGTGGTATGTGACAGAATGATTCCCATACGCGCATGATGGCATAGCGGACGCCGCATACGCCCGAAACTTCGGGCAACGGTATTGGGGCGCGGCTTATCTTCTGCGAACGGTGGGTTTTTGAGCTGTCGTATTGAGGGAGCAGCTTTGGCTGGGGAGGTTTCTGCCGGCTGCCCCTTTTTGATGAACTTTAGTTGCGGATTCGTAGCTTCTAAGCGTTTTTGCCGACCGCTCAGATGCCTCACCAACATAATTTGAGTTATTCGGCCTTATCCTATACAAATGGTGCGATCGCAACGTCCTATTCGAATTGATTCAGGTAGATTTATGGGGCTTGGTTGCGAAATTAAGGCGATTTTAGCTTCGATTGCGGTTCAAGGGGCCTTGACTAGTGGTTCAGCTGGCCGAACAACTCGAAAAATGTAGGTGGGCCAACCTGCCGACTATGTGAAGCACGCGTATTTGCTCGTTTTGATGAAAACTAGGGTGCAGCCATAAGGCTGCGCCCTAGTTTACTGCGTGTCGGTGTGCCCAGACGGATTGCGCTGTGCCTGGCAGGCGCTCCCGCAGATGGATCGGTTATTTCGCGAATAGGTTCTTGAGGTTGAACTCGGCCTGAACCGTGCGGAGCATGAGGTCGGTGTCGTCCAGACCCAGATGCTGCTCGTTGGCATCGGCGGCGAGGGTGCCACGGCGGCGCGCCCAGTTCTCGAGCGCGGCGGGCGCGGACTCGCGGGGGAGCGAGCGCACGTCGGCGTCCAAGCTGCGGCAGATCTGGCGCGAGTCGATGACGATAATCTTGCCGGCGCGGCGTGCCTCGGCGTAACCGTCCAGATGAATTTTGAACCAACTGTCTTCGAACGCGGCGTTATGCGCCATGTACGGGTACTTCTTCATAAGCTTGAGCAGCTGCTTCTGCAGTTCCTTGTTCTCGCGGAACGGCTTTTTGCCGTCGATGTCGTTCCGGGTGATGTGGTGGATATTCGACAACGGCACATCCTCGCCGCGGTAGATGTCGGGCAGACCGCAGTAGTGTGCCTCGGCGTCATGCGGGACGGCGTCGCTGGTGAGCTCCATGATCTCCCAGCCCACGTTGATGATGTAGCCGCGCTCGGGTGCACGGCCGGTGGTCTCGATGTCGATACCGAGCACGGTGCCCTGGATGGGCTTGCGGGCGTAGGCCACGCCGAGCGCGTCGCGGTCGCCGCGGATTTCGCGCATAACGGACGCGGCGGTGCGCTTTTGCATCTTGCCGATGGCGGCGCAGGTGTCGGCATCGGACAGGCCGCGCGAAAGCGTCGCGGGTGTCACGTTGCGCAGGCGTGCCTCGCCAATCTGGTCGCACAGGTCGCGGTTGCGGTCAGCCAGGTCGCGCACGGTGGCAAAGTCGAAGCTGGGGTAGCCCTCGGCGGTAAAGTACTCGGTTTCGAGCACCTTAAGGGCCTCCTCGCCCTTCTGGCGCTCGGATTCCATGGCGCCGTGATCGCCATAGATAAACATGGGAATAAACGGCTGACGCTCGTATTCGAGTGCTTGTGAAACGTTCATATAACTGCTCCTTGGACGGGCCGCACCGCGCGGCTCGGGTTCATTGAGATGTGGCGAGATGATAGTTTACCATGGGCAACTATTGGCATTGCGCCTAGGACAACTACAATACCCTAGTTGACCGCTAGGACTTTTACAATGCTGCCGAAAGACATGAAAGGTTCCATCCGTCATGGATTTGCTGATTGATATTCTGCTCGACGCCGGCAAGGACACGCTCTCGCTGGCGCCGTTTTTGTTGGTGACGTATCTGGCCCTCGAGACCTTGGAGCACGTTGCGGGCGACCGCGTCAACGGCGCCATCAAGCGCGCCGGCGCTGCGGGTCCCGTGGTTGGCTCGCTGCTGGGCATTGTGCCGCAGTGCGGATTTTCGGCCATGGCAGCAACGCTGTACGCCGGCCGTGTCGTGACCTTGGGCACGTTGGTGGCGGTGTTCCTTTCGACCTCCGACGAGATGCTGCCGCTGTTGCTCGCCGAGCAGGTGCCCGTGCAGACCATGGCGATGCTTTTGGCTTCGAAGGCACTGATCGCGCTGGTCACGGGCTTTATCGTGGACGCGGCCATCCGCGGCCTTCGTAGTAATGCCCGCGCGCATGCGGCGATTCGCCGTACCGTGCTGGGGACCGCTGCCAATCCGGTTCATGTGAACTGCGCGCACGACGACCATACCGGGGGCGACATCATTGATGAAGTGGCCGAGGCGGGCGTAAGTGCTGATCACATCCACGAGCTGTGCGAACGCGATCATTGCGGCTGTGACGAGGATGAGGACGAGCACGAACACGGACACGATCACGGTCATGAGGGCGAGCATGAACACCATGATGGCCACGGTCACTCCCACTCCCACGAAGGGACGCCTGTCCTGTCGATCATCCGCAGCGCGATCTCGCACACCGTGCAGGTATCGGTATTCATTTTTCTGGTGACGCTGATTCTGGTCGCCGTGCTCGAGACCTTCGGAGAGTCCGCGATCGAGCAGTTCCTGCGTGGCAACGAGACGCTCGCTGTCTTGGGCTCGGCACTCGTCGGCCTGATCCCCAACTGCTCGGCCAGTGTCGTCATCACGCAGCTGTACCTGGAAGGCGCGCTGCAGCTGGCACCGATGCTCGCCGGCACGCTTATTTCCGCCGGCGTGGGCTACCTGGTGCTGTTCCGCACCAACCGCAGCGCCCGCGAAAACGTCGTGTTCCTGATTATGATGTACGTTATCGGCGCAGGCTGGGGTCTTATCCTTTCTGCCTTTGGGCTTTAAGTAGGCCTAACAAACGGGCTTCAAAATAGCCATGCTCGGCGCCTGCGCAATGCGGCGACGCACGGCATTTTGAAGCGCGTTTTTTTGTTGAGCCATGGATTCCGAGCGCTCAGACTGTCTAAAACAAAAAGTAGATTTTTAGGCATGTCCCAAAAATCTACCTTGGTTAGTGCAGCAACTCGGTGAGGTTGCGTTTAAAGCGAGCGCGGTCTTCGCTGGTAAATGCTGCCGGACCGCGAGTGCGTCCGCCGGCACGGCGTACCTTCTTTTCCTCGTGGCGAATAAACAGCTGCATGTCGATAGTCGCCTTGTCGTACACGCGCCCGCGCACACCGATGGCGGCGGCATCGCGCCCGAGCACCATGCTCGCCAAGCCAATGTCCTGCGTCACGACCACGTCGCCCGCCTGCAGGCGTTCGACAATGGCAAAGTCGGCGCTGTCGGCGCCCACGCTCACATCGAGCGTCGTGACCCAAAATCCGCGTCGCGCGTGCTCGGCATCGCGCGGGTCGTCGCGGCGAATGTGCCGTTCCAGGTTTTGCGTGCTGTTGCCGGCGATAGCAACGGCGACGCCCGCCCGCCGCGCGCAGTCAATCGACTCGCGCGTGACCGGGCAGGCGTCTGCATCAATAAAGAGCGTTCGTGGCATCTAGTGCACCAGTTTGCCAAATTGAATAGCACGAACAATCACCGTTACGCCAAACACCAGCAGCGCGGCGCCGCTAAAGATGACGAGCATCTTGGCCGACCACAGCGGATAGATAAGCACGAACATGCCGGCGATGATGGAGAGTGCGCCGCTCAGGATGGCGAGGGCGCGGTTGGACGAAAGCTCGGACTCCAGAATGGACATGACACCTTCGACAATCCAGCCAAAGCCGGCCACGATAACCACCATCGTGGTGAGCGTCGCGGTCGAGAAGGCCTGGTTGCGCAGGATTATGACGCCGCCCAAGATAATGAGTAGGTTGGAGATGATGCTCGTCACGCGCCAGCCGGTGGGCAGCAGCGGCTCAAAAATGGCAGTGAACAGCCTGATGGCAGCGGTGATTACAAAGTAAAAACCCAGGACAGTCGTCAAAAAGACGAGGGACTTGGCGGGTGCAAAAAGCAGCGCGATACCAGCAATGAGCGCCATGACGCCCGTGATGGCGTAAATCCAGCGTACGGCCTTGACGGCTTTGCCCGCCATGCTTTTCTCGTCAAATCCAAACTGGCTCGATTTTTGGTCATCGTTCTTAAAGATGCCCATAATGTCTCCTTTCCGTGCGGCGTAAGCCTTGATCGTTACAACCAGTATCGCCTAAAGGCGCTGGCGTATGGGTCGGGGAGGGCGAAACGTAACCCAAAGGCCCTGAATTGTTTCCGCTGTTCCCCACGTCGCGATTTTCTATTCAACAGGTGTAGAACATTGCAGCCCTGTTCGTTATTGCCTACGTTTTAGGATAGATTTTCCTAAGGACAATTGGCTTGTATTGGGGGTCCCTATGAACGAAGCAGTTCCCGAGGCACCGTCGAGTGTCGAATCGATGGCAGAGCAGGGTTGCGAAAAGCTCGGCTTGGACGCGTTTGATGCGTTGGTTCGCCGCGCCCGCACGTGCCGCCGTTTTGACGAGTCCATGCGCGTGCCGCGCGAGTTTTTGCTCGAGCTGGCGGAGCTGGCGCACCTGACCCCGTGTGGTGCCAATGCTCAGCGTCTTCGTCTTCATGTGGTGAGCGGTGCCGAGGATTGCGCGCGTGTATTTGACGAGCTCGCATGGGCCGGCGCACTTAAGGATTGGCCGGGTCCTGCCGAGGGCGAGCGCCCGACCGGCTACATCGCGATTCTGGCCGAGCGCGCCGTTCCGGGCAAGCCCGCCGCTCCCATTACCGATGTCGACACAGGCATTGCCGCGCAGACGATGATGCTCGCCGCCCGCAGCGCCACGCCCGAGGTGGCAGCCTGCATGTTCAAGGCCTTTACGCCCCATGCGATCGATGCCATGGGGCTCGATAACGACAAGTATGAGCTCAAGCTGATCATGGCCTTTGGCGTTCCGGCCGAGATACAGGTGATCGATGCGATCGATTCCAACCCCGATGGCTCCATCAATTATTGGCGCGACGAGGCACAGGTGCACCACGTACCCAAGCGTTCGCTCGCCGACGTGCTGGTGTAGTTGAGCGTCACCGCGGTGTGATCCGGCGGTAAACCACCACAAAGGTGCCTGTCCCCTTTGCGGTGGTGCGAGAGGAGGGCGTGTGGCAGATTTGTATTTGGTGCGGCATGGGCAGACTGAGCTCAATGTGCAGAATATTTTGCAAGGTGGGCACGATTCGCCGCTTACGGCGCGCGGGCGCGAGCAGGCGCTGGCGACGCGCGCGGCGTTTGAGGCGCGTGGCGTGACCTTTGACCGTGTGTATTCCTCCCCGTTGGGCCGGGCGCGGCGTACGGCTGAGCTAATTGCTGGTGAGGGCCGCTCGATAGAGCTGGTCGATGACCTACGCGAGTGGCATTTGGGCTCGCTGGAGGGTACATCAAATCGCGATATGCCGCCGCAGCCCTGGGGCGATTATCCGGTGGCCTTTGGCGGCGAGTCGGAAGTGCAGCTTCAGTCGCGCATGGTCGCGGCGCTGTCCCGCATCATGGCCAGGCCGCAGCACGACTGCGTGCTGGCGGTTTCCCACGGCTCAGCCTGCCAAGAGTTTCTTGAGTATGTGACTGGCAGGGGAGAGCTACCCGACAACGGAGCCGTGCTTCATTTTGGCTATTGCGACGGGGCGTTTTCGCTCCTTGATTGGTAACGAACGAAAGGACCCCTATGAATAAAGACCTGTATCTGGTTCGTCATGGGCAGACAATATTCAACCTTAAGCGCATCATTCAGGGTTGGAGTGACTCGCCGCTCACGCAGTTGGGTTGCGACCAGGCGGCGCGCGCCGGCATGTTTTTACGTGCGCGCGGCATTGAGCCCGATCATGCCTACACCTCCACGCTTCATCGCACCGAGCAGACTATCGCCAACTTGTGGCCGGGCTTGGCGTACGAGCGCCTGGACGGCCTGCGTGAGTGGTTCTTTGGCGACTTTGAGGCCGAGCGCGTGATGCTCATGCCCGAGCGACCGTGGCGCGACTTCTATCGCCAGTTTGGCGGCGAGGGCCAGATGCAGGTGCGCGAGCGCATGGTGGCGACGCTGACCGAGCTTATGCAGCGTCCGGACCATACGTGCGTGCTCGCGGTAAGCCATGGCTCGGCCATCAAGGAGTTTTTGGATCACGTGAGGGGAGCGGCGGCCGACGAGCACGAGCGCGTGCCGGGCAACTGCTCGGTGCTGCACTTTGCGTTTGACGACGAATCCGACACGTTTGAGCTGGTCGAAGTCTTTACGCAGGAGGATTACGCGCGCGAGCTGGGGCTTGAACCGCTTGTGGCTACTGCAGGTCCGCAGCGCGGATAACGCGAGCGCGGCGGCGCGGGTCGCCGGCATAACTTCTCGACGCAAAAGGGGCGGAGATGCATGTACCTGCTGCATCTCCGCCCCCTGTTTGTTGAGCTGCCGATTTTTGTGTTGGGCGGTCTGGTCTTGCTAGAACCGCGCGACCTGGTGCGTGAACAGACCTGTCGGAACCTGCGGCGCGGCGCCGCTGACCTGCGCGGCGGGGAAGAGCACGGCAACGGTAAAGTTGAACGGCTCCTTGCCGGTGTACGTTCCGGCGGCACGGGCCTCATCGGCCAGCAGCTGCGACGCCCCGGTCAGAGCGGCGGCGTAGGCGGGGTCGTCGGCCAGTGCCGGCTCCGGTGCTTGGTCGAGCATAGCGCGGATGGCCCCGACGGCGTCCTCGCGCTTGACCTCCCACGCGCGGTGCGTAATGCCCGCGGGGTCGGTGACGGCGTAGAGCGACGCGCCCTCTTTGGCAGCGCCCAAGATGATGTCCATAACGGGCGACACCTCGTAGGAGAGCGATACGGGGCGCGGCTGCACCTTAAGCTCGGCGATTGCGCGCGCGGCGGCGAGTGCGTCGACGCTCTCGGCGGCGGCCTCGTCGCTACCCGTCAGCACGTTAACCGGGCAGATCGCCACGACACCCGTCACGCGTCCCGGCTCGCCCGAGCATTCGTACACGTAATACGCCGCACCCGGGTCCTTGAGCATCAGGCCATCGGCAAGGGCTCCGCGCAGAGCATCGTTGCCGCTCAGGATGCTGCCCATTGCAGGCAGCGCCTCGAGCACGCGGTCCTGAGCCGGGCGGATGCAGGGAAACGGAAGTGCTTTCATGGGCGGTCCTAACGCACGAGTCGGTTTGTTCGCGGCTTATTATGCCCCAACTTGCCCATTCGCGTCCCAGAGCACGTTATCGGCGAGCGCGATGAGCACGTTCTGGCAGCGAACGATATCGGCGTGGGGCACATATTCGTTGGGCTTGTGCGCGAGCGCGAGCGACCCGGGACCGTAGCTCATGCAATTGCGATTACCTGTCTTGCCGGCAATGACGGCGGTGTCGGTGTAGCCGGTAAAGAAGCCGACGGTCGTGTCCGCGTCCGTCACGTCATCGGCGGCACGCTTGAGCGCTGCTAGAAGGGGAGAGTTTGGGTCGCGCTCGATGGCGGGGCGGTCGCCCGTCACGGTGTAGCTGCCATGGCAACCGGGAACGGCGGCTTCGGCGACGGCGATGGCCTGCTCTACCATGCGCGTCGCGGCGGCCGTATCGGTCGGCGGGGTCAGGCGCATGTCGACCCAGACTTTGGCGCGGTCGGGTACGACGTAGGGGCGATATCCGCCCTCGATTTGGCCAAACGTGATGGTCGAAGGCCCCAGCTCATCGTGCGCGGGCAGCGCCATAAACGCGCGACGGAGCGAACACACGCCCTCGGCCATGGCGGCGACGGCATCCGCGCCCTTCCAGGGCTGGCTCGCATGCGCCGTCACGCCAGTCATTTCAATTTCGAACCACGTACGCCCCTTGTGCGCCACCTGGATTTGTCCGTCGGTGGGCTCGGTGTCCAGTACCCATTCACGCGAGCCGACCCAGCCAGCATCGATCGCGGCCTCTGAGCCACGCATAAAATCTTCCTCGTCGACCGAGCAGATGAGCGAAAAGCCGCGGCGGGGCAGCGCGCCATCCGCCACCACGTGCTCGAGCGTATGGACCAGTGCGGCAATGGCGCAGGCCAGGCCACCTTTCATATCGCAGGCGCCACGGCCATAGAGTTTGTCGTTACGCACAACCGTCCCGAGCGGCGGCGTGTCCGCGTCCCAGCCATCGCCCAAGGTTACGGTATCCATATGGCAGATATAGACGAGTCGCGGCTCGTCGCTTTGGCCCGGCACGGTGACCATGAGGTTGCGGCGCCCGGGGAGTACTTCGAGCTCTGCAATCTGCATGGCATCGAGTACCGGATGGCTCAGCTGCGCCAACCGTTCCTCAACCAACGCTTTGATATAGCGTTCAATCTCGCCCTCATACGCACCTGGGTCGGAACTGTCGATCCGCACGAGTCCTTGCGTAAGCCGCCAAGCAAAATCTGTATCAACCATAGGCACCTCACAGATAGTTAGGTCAACATACAGATTGTATGCCAAGAAGCGGCTCGGTGCATTTAATGGAGGGCTCACAAAAACGGGGACGCCTCTCGTGCGAAAGGCGCCCCCGCGGGCATTCAATGTCAGTGACGGGCAGGCCACATGGGGAGCTGCCCGTCAGGTCAGTCGGCGCTACTTGATCACGCGCACGCGATACATCGACGGAATCTGCTTGAGCGCCTCGATGGTGCTGCTGTCCAGGTGCTCATCGGTGTCGAACATGGTGTAGGCGTTCTCGCCGGCGGACTCGTTGGTCATACGCTGCACGTTGGCGTTGTCTTTGGCCAGGATTGCCGTGATCTGGCCGATCATGTTGGGCACGTTGGCGTGCAGGCAGGCAATGCGGCTTGCGGCGCGCGCCTTGCCCATGCTGCAGGCGGGGTAGTTGACGCTGTGCGCGATGTTGCCGTTCTCCAGGTAATCCTTGAGCTCGCTGATGGCCATGTCTGCGCAGTTGGCCTCGGCCTCGCCGGTGCCGGCGCCCGAGTGCGTGGTGATAAACGTATTGGGCATCTTGACGGTCTTGGGAGTGGCAAAGTCGCAGCTAAACCAGCTGAGCTTGCCTGCACGCAGGGCGGCGTCGACGGCGTCCTCGTCAATGATGGTCTCGCGTGCGTAGTTGATGAGCACGGCGTCCGGGGCCAGCAGGTTAATCTGCTCGGTGCTGATCATGCCGATGGTGTCTGCCTTGCTGGGCACGTGCACGGTGAGGTAGTCGCAGCCGCGGCAGAGATCCTCGAGCGTGCCCACGCGCTGCACCTCGCGGCTCAGCACCCACGCGTGCTCGACGGAAATGAACGGATCGTAGCCGTAGACGTCCATGCCCAGGTCGACGCAGGCATTGGCGACCTTGGAGCCCACGTTGCCCAGGCCGATGACGCCGATGCGCTTGCCCTTGAGCTCACGGCCCACAAAGGCCTTCTTTGCTTTCTCGGCATCGACCTGAATCTCGGGGTCGTCGGCGTTGTCGCGCACCCAGTTCATCGACTGCACTACACCGCGGCTCGAGAGCACCAGCATACCCAGGACGAGCTCCTTGACGGCGTTGCTGTTGGCGCCGGGGGAGTTAAAGACGACGACGCCCTTCTTGGCGTACTCCTCGACGGGGATGTTGTTGACGCCGGCGCCGCAGCGGGCGATGGCGCGAATGCCCTCGGGCAGCTTGTAGCCATGCAGGTCGGTGGAGCGCATCAGGATGGCGTCGGCCTCCTCGGCGGTGCCCACAAACTCGTAGCCCTCGCCAAACTCGACCTTGCCGTCCTTGGTGATGTCGTCGATGGTTTTAATCTTGCGCATGGAAAAACTCCTTAGCAGGTTTTGATCTAAACAGGGTGGTTTGAGGTGGCTGGTCGGCCCGCGGGTTGCGGGCTAGTTAGATCGCGGGCTCAAACTATGCTGCGCTTCGAAGTCCTTCATGTACGAGGCTAGTGCCTGCACGTCTTCCATGGTTACGGCGTTGTAGACGCTTGCGCGCATGCCGCCCACCAGGCGATGGCCCTTGACGTTTTGAATCTGGTGCTCGGCCGCGCCTGCGACAAAGGCCGCGTCGAGTTCGGTGTCGCCGGTGCGGAAGGTGACGTTGGCGATGGAACGGCTGTCGGCCTGTGTGGTGCCATGGAACAGCACGCTGTGCTCGAGCAGGTCGTAGAGCAGGTTGGCCTTGGCCCAGTTGCGCTCGGCCATGGCGGCAAGTCCGCCGGTCTCCTCGACCCAGCGGAACACCTTGCCGCACACGTAGATGCCAAAGGTGTTGGGCGTGTTGAGCATAGAGCCCTTGGCGGCCTGGGTCTTAAGGTCCATGTACTGCGGCGTCTGCGCAAAGGCGGGGCCGTCGGCGATGAGGTCGTCGCGCACGATGACCACGGTCACGCCCGCGGCACCGGCGTTTTTCTGCGCGCCGGCGTAGATGAGCCCGTAGCGCTCAACGTCGAGCGGCTGCGACAGAAAGCAGCTCGAGACATCGGCGACCAGCGGCACATTGCCGCAAGCGGGCAGCTCGTGGTACATGGTGCCAAAGATGGTGTTGTTCTGGCAGATGTAGACGTAGTCGAGCCCGTCGCCCGCGGTCTCGGCGGCAATGCGCGCGTTGACGTCGGCCATGGTGGGTATGCGGTCGAAATTGGTGTCCTCGGAGCTCGCGAGCAGCACGGCTTCGCCGTACTTGGCGGCTTCTTTGTATGCCTTGTTGGCAAAGTTGCCGGTCACGATGTAGCCGGCGCGCCCGCGGCGCATGAGGTTCATGGGGATGCCCGCAAACTGCAGCGTGGCGCCGCCCTGCAAAAACAGGACGCGGTAGTTGTCGGGGATGCTCAGCAGGCGACGCAGGGTTGCCTCGGCGTCGTCGATGATCTGCTGGTACATGCTAGATCGATGGCTCATCTCGAGCACGGACATGCCGCAACCGCGGTAGTCCATCATCTCGTCGGCGATCTCGGCGAGCACGCTTGTAGGCAGCGCGGCCGGGCCAGCTGAGAAGTTGTGCACACGTGCCATCTTCTTGTTCCCCTCGTAGTCGTTTGAACGTTCGGGATACTTTAGCACAGTGGAGCGCCAGGCGCGACCGCATCACGGTAAAACTCGAGTGCGTTGCTATGATTTACAGGATGGTTACATGGGGGAGGGGTGCTTTACTCCTCAGGCAAATCCAAAACTGCAAGCGAAGGCATGAGGTTCTCTAGGCGCTTGATCTCTTCGCCGCAAATTAGCTACCTCCTGGTCACTACGGCGCTAGCGTGGCAATGACGACTTCGTCGCCGGCGTATAATAGGGTGTTGCCATCGGGGATGATCGTCTGGCCTTCGCGCTTGAGCATCACCACAATAAACGGATGCTTGCCTTGTGGCACATCGCGCAGGCGCTGGCCGGCCAGGCGACCGTGGGGCGTCACGGTGACCTCGCGCAGCGTAACCTCGGCACGCTCTTCGAACGTTGGGGCGGCCATCACCAGCAGATCGCCTTCCTGGATCACGGTGTCGCCATTGGGCAGTACCGGGTGCGCACCGTCGCGCAGCACCAGGACCACGAGCATATCTGTGGCGCTGCCAATGTCCGCGAGCGAGCGTCCGGCAAACGGATGTCCAGCGCCCACCTTGAGCTTTACAAACGACATGCCGTCCTCGTCGCGGTAGTCGTTAAAGGTGCGGCGCACGTCGCCGGTCGCATCGATCATATCGAGCTTCTTCGCCACCGCCGGCAGCAGCGAGCCCTGCACCACAATGCTCGACACGGCAATCACAAACACCAGGTCAAATAGGTCGTGTCCGCCGGGAACGCCGGCCACCACGGCAAAGAGACTAAAGACGACCGAAGCTGCTCCGCGCAGACCCGCCCAGCTTACGAGCGCAACCTGGCGAGGGTTCGTCCTAAACGGCGCCAGCAGCATGCCTACGGCGATGGGGCGGCTCGCAAAGAGCATAAACGCCATGAGTGCCAGGCCCGGTAGCAGCATTTGCGGCAGGCGTGCGGGTGTAACGAGCAGGCCCAGCAAAAAGAAGATGGTCATCTCTGCCATCTCGGTGAGGGTGTCAAAGAAGTGCGCCATCTCGACTTTGCCGGTGATGTCGCTGGCACCCAGCACAATGCCGGCCAGGTATACAGCCAAAAAGCCGTTGCCGCCCAGGTAGCTCGGCAGCGCGTAGGCGACGATGGCCACGGCGAACAAAAAGATGGTCTGCGCGTCCTTGGCCGTTGCGTGCGCGCGTTCAATCAGGCGGCCCGCCGCCCAGCCGATGGCAAGGCCCAGGCCCACGCCCAGGATAATCTGCTTGGCCAGCAGTGCGGGAATGTTGATGTCGCCGCCGGCCGCGAGTGTAGCGAGCACAGCGGTGAGCATGTAGGCGACGGGGTCGTTGGAGCCCGATTCGACCTCGAGCAGCGAGTCGGTGCCGCCCCTCAGCGAAAGGCTGTGCTCGCGCAGAACGCTAAAGACGCTGGCCGCGTCGGTGGACGCCACGACCGATCCCAGCAGCAGGCCGCCGATCCAGTCGAAACCCAGCACAAAGTGGGCGAATACGCCGGTGATGCCGGCAGTGATGACGACGCCGAGCGTGCTCAGCAGCACCGCCGGCGCAGCGACGGGCTTGGCGCGGTCGATATTGGTGTTAAAGCCGCCGTAGAACATGATGAACAGCAGCGCCGTGCTGCAGACGGTTTCGGTGAGTGCGTAGTCGCTAAAGTCGATATGCGTCGGGCCGTTGACGCCCAACAGCATGCCCAGCGCGATAAAGATGAGCAGGGTGGGGAAGGGGAGTTTTTTGCCGACGGGTTTGATGGTCAGGCACAAAATGATGACGAGGCCGATAAAGAGAAGGATCTGGTTCATGGATAGTGTCCGCTCCTGGGTGGTTGGCGTGGCACGGTCAGTTGTCTGCGGTTATTTGTACCCAAAGATGGTGGGTTTATGGGGTTGGATTGCGGGCGTGCGCGATATCGTCATAGACGGCTGCCGTCTTTGCCTCTGCTCGGAAACCCTTTCCAGCTTTATTGCAACGGAGTACAATGGGTAACGTTTAAGTTCAACTTGAAGTTTTAGTTGCGGCACCGGGCTTCGGCCGCAATGCAAGGAGAGGCGTACCATGGCGATCTATGTGACATCTGATGCTCACGGGCACGTGCGTGCGCTTGACGAGGCCCTGTCTAAGATCTCGTTGACGTCCGACGACACGCTGTACGTGTTGGGCGACATGATCGATCGCGGGCCCGATCCGGTCGGCGTTATTAAGCTCGTGCGCTCGCTGCCCAACGCCCGCGTGCTCAAGGGCAATCACGAGCAGATCATGCTCGATGCCATCATTGGCCAGGATCCGCTCGATGCCGAGACCTGGGATATCAACGGTGGCTGGACGACGCGTGAGCAGCTCAACGACATGGAATTTGAGGCATACGAGGAGCTCGTGCGATGGATGGCCGCGCTGCCGATCTACGCGGTGGTCGAGACCGAGGAGCGCCCGTATCTGCTGGTACATGCCGGTATTGAGACCGAGGCGGCGCAGGCGTTTTTGCTTGAGCATGGCGTCGATTGTGCCGATGGCGTTGGAGCGGTGGGTGCCGATCGCGAGCTGCTGCAGCAGATGCTCGCGGTGCAGTCGTCCGATGACCTGCTGTGGATTCGTCATGGCTATTGGGATGCGTCGACCGGGCTGCTTTCTGCCGAGGGCAAGGGCCCGGTCGTGGTGAGCGGCCACACGCCCACGGTATCGCTTGGGCGCTATTGCGAGGTCGGTGGCCTGGCGGGGCTCGATGAGGAATCGGGACGCGGGCAGATCGTGCGCTTGGGCGGCGAGGACACTGCCGGCGTGCCCGATCGCATCGACATCGACTGCGCTGCCGCCACCGGCTCCGAGTTCGGCCGCGTGGGCATCCTGCGCCTGGACGACGGGGCGGAGTTCTACGCGAACATCAACCCGGGCGAATAACGGGTGCAAGGGGTAGCTAATTTGGGAAGGGTTTTTTGACTACTTTTGCCCTCCTGCCCGCTAATTGATTTCTCTGGGACGGGGATTAAATAATCATTTGGCTGCCCTCTGGCTAAGTGAGTAGACTTTTTTGGAAATGCCGAGCACCCAACATATTTGCCTCAATAAAACCGCAGGTCAAAGACTTGTGCTCTGTCGGTGTGGTCGGGGATTCGGTAAAAGTCTACTCACTTAGTTTTGCGTGATGCATATTGTTCGCAATGTGACCCCAGCCGGGGTGATTCCATCGCAAATTCCGGTGACCGTGGGCAGCTAATTAGGCGCCGTAGGGGTTGCGGTCGCGCTCAATGCGTTGGTGGATGTGGGCGTACTCGATAATCAGTAGCACCAGGAGTAGGACCATGATGGCTAGGTAGCTCACCACAGCGCCCATCATACCCAGCAGCTTAATCAGGATCACCGGCAGCACCACGCTCACGGCAAAGCAGATCAGGTAGATCTTGGTGACGTCGCCGGCATGGCGCAGCACCGTGATGATGGCGTAGATAAAGTCGATGGCTGCGGTGACGCCGCCGGCGACGACCATCAGCAGCGCCAGCGTGCGGTAGCGCTCAAAGTTAAGGCCGTACATAAAGCTCATAATGGGGATGCCGGGGCCTGCCATAAATGCGGCGCACATGCCGGTGATGACCACGATCAGCGCCATAACGGCAACAATAATCAAGTCAAAGCGGCGACGCTTGCGCGGATTCGCCCAAATGCTCGACAGACGCAGGAACTGCGGTTTATAGATAAATCCAATGCTCAACAAAATAGCCTGCGCCGGAAAGAACAGTGCATTAAAGTACAGCTGATACTTGTAGGCCAGCGTGCCTTCCATCACGAATTTGGGCATGCTCTCGATTAGGTTGAACAGGAACAGCGCACCAAAAAGTGGGGCGCACTGGATAAACAGGTGGCCAGCCTCGCGCAGACTCATGCGGCGTGATTTTTCGGTTTCGAGCAGGGCGAGCGGGGCGGTGACCAGCACGAGCGAGGCGATTGCGGCGATGCCCATGGCCATGGCCGCGATGGGCATGCTGCGCGTGAGGAACAGTGCCACGCTAAAGACCGCGATGACGCCGGCGGAACGCAGCGTTTGGCTCATGCCAGCCAAATAGAGCTTGTCGGCCTGCTGCAGGCGGCCCTCGTACACGTCGGCGATGCCGTCGATCACCTTATAGAGGTAGACGCCCAGGCCGATCGTGGCCATCTGCGCATCGTAGCCGCGGGCGCTGCTGTATATCAGGCCGCATGCCAGCGCGAGCGCACCGCAAAGCCAACGGTTGAGCTGGTAGGAGGCAAAGGACGTCTTTTCGTCGATGTCCGAGACCTGAAAGTTGCGCACGCCGTAGTTGCACGCAATCATGATGAGCGTGCCGGTGACGAAGGCGATGGAGAATTTGCCTGCCTCTTCGGCGCCCACGAGCTGTGTGGACACGATGGTGAGCAGCGGAAACGCCAAGCCCCACACGGCGGTGCCGAGGGTGTTCCAAAGATAGTCGCGACTGGTGGCGTGCTCCTCGTATTCCGCTTCCTGCATGGAGAAGCCGCCGCCGTAGACGGCGCCGAGCAGACGGTTCCACCAAGCGTTGACCATGCGGCGGACGGGGCCGGGCTCGCGCCCGCTCTCACGTCGACGGCGTGTGGCCCGGCTGCTGTCGGGACCGCCGGCGTTACGCTGGCTTAGCTCTTGGATTCGTGCGAGCTCCTCGGCGGTGTGCGATGCGGGGAACAGGCCGTTCTCGATGCGTCCGCCCTGCCCGTGTGCCCCGCCCGATACGGCGGGGTCGGCGACGCCGTTGCGGCGGGCGATGGCGCGGCGGATGCTATCGAGGGGCGTGATGCTCAAGGCGGTTCCTTTCTATTGCTGCGCTCTAGTATAGTCGCGGTGGTATCCATTCGTGTTTTTGAACAGGTTGTTCAATAATTTCGGCGGGCGGCTGTAATTTGTCGGTAAACGTGCGGTATCCTGTTGAAGTTTTGTGACACCCCCGATGCCGCCCACGCGGTACCAAGGAGCTTCTACCTATGGACGTCGCCGCATTCATGCTGGCTCTTGTGCCGATTATTTGGCTTGTCGTGATGCTGCTGTGCTTTAAATGGCCCGCCTGGAAAGCCGCTATCGGATCGTTTGTCCTTTCGTGCTTGCTTGCCTTCGCATGGTGGCACCTGCCGGCAGCGCAGATCGCGACCGCCTCGCTCGAAGGTTTTTTGATGGCTCTGTGGCCCATCGTCCTGGTGATCATCGCCGCGGTGTTCACGTATAACCTGTGCGTTCGTACGGGCGCCATGGACGTGATCGGCAGCATGATCACCTCCATCAGCAGCGACCGCCGTCTGCTGGCGCTGCTCGTGGCTTGGTGCTTCGGTGGCTTTATGGAGGGCATGGCCGGCTTCGGTACCGCTGTCGCCATTCCCGCCGGCATGCTCGCGGGCCTGGGCTTTGAGGCCGTGCCTGCCGTGCTCATCTGCCTGCTGGCCAACGGCGTGCCCACGCCCTACGGCTCCATCGGCATCCCCACGGTGTCCGTTGCCGACCTGGTGGGTTTGGATTCCCTTCACCTAGCGACCGTTCAGCTGGTGCAGCTCGCACCGTTCTTTGTGGTGATGCCGCTATTTATTGTGCTGGTTGCGGGCCGTGTTGCCGATGACCAGGGCAATGCCGCGAGTGTGGGCGAGCGTCTGCACGGTGTTGCCGGCGTGGCGTTGCTCTCCGGCGTGTCGTTTGTCGGCGCGGCTCTGGTCGTTGCCATGTTTGTGGGCCCCGAGCTGGCCGTGGTCGTAGGATCCATCGTTTCGCTTGCGCTGACAGCTGCGCTTGCCATGCGTGCCGAGAAGTCGGGGCATCTGGACGCACGCTTTCACATGAATATCGAGGCGGGGGAGAAGCTCACCGTTAAGTCGGCGCTTTCGGCCTGGTCGTGCTTCATCCTGATCTTTGTGTTGCTGCTGGGCACGTCTAATCTGGTGCCCGCTGTACATGCTGCGCTCGCGCCGTTTGCGAGCCATGTGCAGGTGTATTGCGGTGAGAATCCCGGTATGCTTACGTTTTCGTGGATCAACACGCCAGGCGTCTGGATTTTCCTGGCGGCGTTTGTCGGCGGTGCCATTCAGGGCGCTTCGCCGCGCATGATGGGCGAGGTGCTGGCCGCGACTGTGAAGCAGATGACGCCGACGGTGATCACGATGCTTTCGGTACTGGGCTGCGCCAAGGTGATGGGCTATGCCGGCATGATTTCGTCGATCAGTGCGTTTTGCATTGCGGTCGCCGGCGGTCTCTACCCGATTCTGGCTCCGTGGATCGGCGCAGTCGGTGCGTTCGTGACCGGCTCGGGTACGTCCTCGGGCATGCTGTTTGGTCCCATTCAGAGCCAGGCCGCCACTGCGCTGGGTGTGAGCGACTACTGGATAGTCGCATTGAACGCCCTGGGCGTCGCCGCTGGTAAGATGATCTCGCCGCAGACCCTCGCCATTGGTCTTGCCGCCGTGCACGTGCGCGGTAAGTATGCCGAACTCCTGGGCGCGGTGCTGCCCTACGCTGCCGGCATGCTGGTCCTGATGAGCGCCATAGCCATGCTCGGCCAAGGCCTGCCGCTGTAGTCGGCACTTAGGGACGTTCTTTATGTGCCGGCACTTTGGGAACGTTCCTAAGTGCCGGCATCCTGGGGCACTCCATGGCTGTTGCCTGTTCAAGAGTGTCCCCAACGACTAGTCATTTAAAAACGTCCCCAATGACTAGGCCGCTTGCCTGCGATTTTTGACCGTTGGGCGGGCTTGCCGCCCTTGCCGCAAAAACGTTTTTGCATATCGGGTACAACGGGCTTTACGTGAGTAAAGTGCGCGTCGCGTCCACGTGTCGCGTTTTTAAAGGAGGCCCCATGCCTGGTGTTACCCCTGCAGAAGTTTTGTCCAACTTTGGTATTACGCTCGTTGAAGATCCCGCCGAGAATCAGCCCCGTCTGCTGGTCGATCTACCCGCCGCGGAGCTCGTCGAACACGCTATCCGCCGCGAAGAAGGCCGCATGGCATCCAATGGCGCGCTGGTGATCGAGACAGGGGAGCGCACTGGCCGTTCGCCCAACGACCGCTTTATCGTCGACACGCCCGACGTGCACGACAAAATCGCCTGGGGCGCGGTCAACCGCCCGCTGTCCGTCGAGAGCTATGAGGCCATCAAGGCCGGCATCGTCGACTATCTCAACGAGCGTGACGTGTTCGTCACCCGCGGCATGGCGGGCGCCGACCGCAACCACACGCGTCGCCTGCTCGTTGCCTGCGAGCGTGCCAGCCAGGCACTCTTTATTAAGCAGATGCTCGCCCGCCCGCTTGCCCGCGAAATCGCGCGCACCGGCGAACCCGACTTCTGCGTGCTCGCAGCGCCCGGTTACCAGTGCGACCCCGCCATCAAGGGCCTCAACTCCAGCGCCGCCGTGGTCATCAACTTCCAGGAACGCGTGATTCTGGTCGCCGGCACCGGCTACTCCGGCGAGATTAAAAAGTCGATCTTTAGCGTCATGAACTACCTACTGCCCGTCGAGGACGACGTGTTGCCCATGCACTGCTCGGCCAGCATGGATCCCGTCACGCACGAGACCGCCGTGTTCTTTGGCCTGTCCGGCACCGGCAAGACCACGCTTTCGGCCAATCCCACGCGCCTGCTGATCGGCGACGACGAGCACGGTTGGTCCGACATGGGTATCTTCAACATCGAGGGTGGCTGCTACGCAAAATGCGAGGGCCTGGACGCCTTCCACGAGCCCGAGATCTTCAACGCCGTCCGTTTTGGCGCCATTTGCGAAAACGTGGTGCTCGACGAGAACCGCAAGCCCAACTACGACGACATTTCGATCACGCACAACACGCGCGTGGCCTATCCCGTGGAGCACATTCCTAACGCGTGGACTAAGGGCATGGGCACCACTCCGAGTGTCGTGCTGTTCCTGACTTGCGACGCTTTTGGCGTGCTGCCGCCCATCTCGCGCCTGACGGCCGACGCCGCCATGTACCACTTTGTGACGGGCTTTACGGCTAAGATTCCCGGCACCGAGGTCGGCGTCACCGAGCCCACGCCCACGTTCTCTTCGCTGTTCGGCGAGCCGTTTATGCCGCTCGACCCCATGGTTTACGCCAAGATGCTTGGCGAGCGCATTGCCGACGGCCGCACGCGCGTGTACCTGGTCAACACCGGCTGGATTGGCGGCGGCTACGGCGTGGGCCATCGCATCGAGCTTGCCTACACGCGCTCGCTGGTCGCGCGCGCCCTCGACGGCACCATCGAGGACAGCGAGTTCGTGCACGACGACATCTTTAACGTCGACATTCCCACGACGTGCCACGGCGTGCCCGATGGCATCCTGGTGCCGCGCCAATACTGGCAGAGCACTGCGCGCTATGACGAGGACGCGCACAACCTGGCGGTGATGTTCGAGGAGAACTTCGAGAAGAAGTACTCGCACCTGCCCGAGTCCGTCAAAGCCGCCGGCCCGCACGTTCAAGTACACGCCGACGCCCGTCATCGCGGCCGCGGGCTGCTGGGACTTCGCCACTAGCTTCGCCGTGAGTCCATATCCACCACAAAGGGGACAGGCACCTTTGTGGTGGTTTTGCTCGCGTGGATGACTCGGGTTACAATACGCCTGACATATCGTCCCCTTCTCCGGATGGGGACAGCGCAAGCGTTCTTGTGACGGCACCGTAGGACTTTGAAGGTGGCCGTTGTAAGGGCGCTTTTTGTTTAGGCGCCCTCACTCGGGCGCGCACAATGAAGGGAGAGCGTATGAAGAGCTTTATTGCCGAGGATTCATTCTGGGAGCTGTTTCCGCAGGCAGCGGTCGGTGTTGTGGTCGTGGAGGGCATGAAGCCCACGGCTCAGATTCCTCAAGAGGACGTGGATGCGATTGCGGCGTTGCTCGACCGCGCCAATATCGATGCGGAGCGTCATCTGACCAGCGACACTATCAGCGAGAACGCACCGGTCAAGGCATGGCGCGAGGCCTATCGTCTGTTCAAGACCAAGAAAGGCGCGCGCTGCTCGATCGAGAACTTGCTCAAACGCGTGCTCAAAGGCAAGCCGGTGGGCCACATTACGCCCGCGGTGGATATTTACAACACGGTGTCGCTGACCTACGCGCTGCCCGTGGGAGGCGAGGATCTGCATGCGATCGAGGGAGACCTTCGCTTGAAGGTGACCGACGGTGGCGATGCATTCTTGCCGCTTGGCGAGGAGGCGGACGATCCGACGCTGCCCGGCGAGCTCGCCTACATCGATGACGCGGGCGCCGTGTGCCGCTGCTGGAACTGGCGCGACGGCGTTCGCACGGCGCTGTCCGACGATTCGGCCGATGCATTCTTGGCGATTGAGTGCGTGGAGCCCGAGCGGATGGGGGATTGCCAGGCCGCGATCGATCGCCTAGCCGAGCTGCTCGAGCGCTATCTGGGAGCGACGGTTGTCGTTAAGACGCTTGTGACCCGCGACAATCCCCGTGTGGACCTGTAGCGGCGCCTAGAACCTATTGATGCCCAAAACCACCACAAAGGTACCTGTCCTTTGTGGTGGTTTTTATGTTGATGGGTCAACAAATAGGTCGTGCAGGGCTGGCGGCCGCTGGGTACGGTTAAGATGTTTACCCGTAAGCATTATGCAAGCGAAAGGCGGTCGTCTCCCATGCAGCAGAACGACGAGACACGTTTCGAGGACTTTGTCGGACTGATCAGCGGGCTCTACAAGGAGATCCAGCGCATTAAGACATCCGAGGGCGCAAGGCTGGGCCTCAAGGGCTCCGATGTTATGTGCCTGTACTATCTTGAGCGCAGCAAGGACGGCCTGACTGGCGCTGACCTGGCTCGCATGGCAGGCGTGACCCGCGCCGCCGTCTCGCGTACGCTCGCGCATCTGGAGGAGGGCGGCTACGTCGAGGTCGACGATTCGGGCGATGCCGCCGTTAAGTATCGTGCTCCGGTGCGCCTGACCGCTCTGGGTGGCGAGAGCATGAGTGAGGCCGACCGCATCATCCACGAAGTGCTCGATACCACCAGTAAGGCTATGGGTGTGGAGCAGCGCGAGCAGATGTATGCGTCGCTGCGCACGATTCTCAACACCCTGCGCGAGCTGTAGGGCCGCCAAGGCTTTTGCTTCCAATTAACAACTGCATAGTCCTGTTTGAGCGCGTATACCGTGCCGGGGCCTTGCTGTCAAAATTCCCTGCGCAGGACCTGCGCAAGAAAGGATTCGCTATGTCCGTCCGCATTATTACCGATTCCGCAAGCGATATGTCGCCGGCCGAGCACCCAGCACTGGCCGTTTTGCCGCTGTCCGTCACCTTTGGCACCGATGTGTACATGGATGACATCGACATCGATCACCAGCGCTTTTACGAGATGCTCGTGGAGCGCGATGAGCTGCCCAAGACCGGCCAGGTCAACCCGTACGCGTTTTCGCAGGCCATCGCCGAGGCGCGTGAGGCCGGCGACGAGGCCGTGATTATTACCGTGGGCGCTAAGCTATCAGGCACCAATCAGAGTGCCCGTACCGCACTTGCCGAGGCGCCAGGTGGCGACGTGTTCGTGGTAGACAGCAACAACGTCACCCTGGGCGAGCGCGTCCTGGTCGAGTATGCGCTGCGCTTGGTGGGCGAGGGCCACAGTGCATCTCAGATCGCGGCGGCTGTCGAGGCCGTGCGCGACCGTGTGGTGGTTATCGGCCTGCTCGAGACGCTGGAGTACCTGGTGCGCGGCGGTCGTCTGTCTGCTGCGGCCGGCGCCGTGGGCACGCTGCTCAACGTAAAGCCTGTGGTGGCTGTCGAGGACGGTCTGATCGTGCAGCTGGGCAAGGCGCGCGGTTCCAAGAACGGCCGCAACCTGCTGAACCAAAAGGTCGAAAAGGCGGGCGGCATCGACTTTTCCATGCCGCTGGCGCTCGGCTATACGGGACTTTCGGACGCCGTGCTCAAGAAGTACATCGAGGACAGCGCGGCACTTTGGGCTGGCCACACCGAGGGCGAGTTGCCCGTTCACACCATCGGGGCCACCATCGGTACCCACGTAGGCCCCGGCGCCGTAGCCGTAGCCTTCTTCCAGCCCGCCAACTAACCGACCTGCCATAAACCACCACAAAGGTGCCTGTCCCCTTTGTGGTGGTTTATGCTTTTCCGGGTGGAAGGGAGCGAGCAATGGCGTCTGAGGGCTTTTTTGAACGGGTGTACGAGGTGGTCGAGCAGATCCCCGAGGGGATGGTCGCCACGTATGGTCAGGTGGCGCTGCTTGCCGGTCGTCCGCGGAGTGCGCGGTATGTGGGCTATGCACTGCATAGCAATCCGCGCCCCGGCGAGATTCCCTGCCATCGCGTGGTGTTTGCCGACGGCCGTATCTGTGAGGGCTTTGCCTTTGGTGGTCCCAATGCTCAGCGCGAGCTCTTAATGGGGGAGGGCGTGACGTTTGCCGATCCCATGCACGTCGACTTGGCCGCCTGTCGCTGGCCTGCCGGACTCTAGCGGCTCTGCCGTGGTCAAAACCACCACAAAGGTGCCTGTCCCCTTTGTGGTGGTTTTCCGTTGCAGGTTTACCGGAGCTAACTTATGGAGAAGGTATGGCGGCGCACATTGACGCTAGAAAGTAAACCACGGTGAACTATATTGGTTTCAGCAACGGAGCAGGCAATAGGCGATGAAAAAGCCTGCCCTGTTGAGTTTGATTCGCATCCCTCCCCTCTGTGCGATTCAACGGTGTACTTCGGGAACAGGCCCGCTGGCAACTATCTGCCAGCGGGCCTGTTCCTGTTTCGGTGAGGATTCGGCCTCACCGTCTATGTTGTGCGAAGGCGCTTTGCCTAGTACACCATGCCCATGGCGTCCTGAACCTCTGCCAGGGTCTGCTCGGCGATCTCGTTGGCGCGACGGTTGCCCTCGTGCAGCACGTCCTTCACGTAATCCAGATCGTTCTCGTAGCGCTGGCGACGCTCGCGGATAGGTGCGAAGTACTCGTTGACGGCCTCGGTCACGTACTTCTTGAGCTGGCCGGAGCCGCCCATGCCAATCTCCTCGGCAATTTCGACCTCGGAGCGACCAGTGCAGATGGCGGCCGTCGAAAGCAAACCAGACACGCCGGGGCGGTTCTCGGGATCGAACGTGATCATGCGCTCGGAGTCGGTCTGGCTCTTCTTGATGCGCTTGGCCGTTTCCTCGGCGGTCATCGAGATGTTGATGGCGTTGCCGTAGCTCTTGCTCATCTTGCGACCGTCCAGGCCCGGCAGCAGCGGGGTCTCGGACAGCAGCGCGTCGACCTCGGGGAACACCTTGCCGTAGCGGTTGTTAAAGCGGCGGGCGATGGTGCGGGTGAGCTCGATGTGCGGCAGCTGGTCGCGACCGACGGGCACCACGTTGCCCTTGCAGAACAGGATGTCGCAGGCCTGATGTACCGGGTAGGTGAGCAGAAGACCGGTAAGCTCGTGGCCCGAGGCCTCCATCTCGGCCTTGACGGTGGGGTTGCGCGCCAGCTCGGCCTCGGACACCAGCGATAGGAACGGCAGCATGAGCTGGTTGGCGGCGGGCACGGCAGAGTGAGCGTAGATCATGGTCTTGTCGGGGTCGATGCCGCAGGCAAGGTAGTCCATGACCATGTTGTACACGTTGTCCTGGATGTGCTCGGTCGTGTCGCGGTCAGTGATGACCTGGTAGTCGGCGATGAGCACGTTGGTCTTGGCGCCCATGTTCTGCAGCTCAACACGGCCCTTGAGGGTGCCGAAGTAGTGGCCCAGGTGCAGACGGCCGGTGGGGCGGTCGCCGGTGAGCATGGTGAACTTCTCGGGCGTCTTGGCCAGGCCCTCGCGAATGGCGTTGCTCTTTTGCAGCGCGACTTCGTAGCTGTTCTCGTTTGGCATGATTGCTCCTAACGTATGTTCATGGGTCAAGATGATAACGCGTTTATTGGAGGGGCGGTGCGTAAGTAGGCGAGGGGCGGGAGAGGGACGCGCGTGGTGCGGCATGTGCGATGGGTGCGGCGCGGCCGTGCTTGGCTAACGGTGCCTTGGCACATCCTCGGCAGCTTGCCCTAGAGCTTGTGGTGGCGCTCTTCTTTGCGCTCCTCGGCTGCCCGCTCCTCCTGCTTAAAGGCGGGGTCGTCGGGGGTGACGAGCTCGTCCTCGTGCGTACGCTTGTTGTAATGGTGGCGCAGCACGGGCTCAAACAGATGTAGATGCTTGGCAAAGGCCGCCGAGCCAATGGCGAGCACGGTGAAGATGAGCACGCGCATGGGCACCTCGACCTGGTTAATCGCGGCGGCGCCGGCCGAAAGCATGATGCACCAGGCATAGATGAGCAGCACGGCCTGTTTTTGGTTGTAGCCTTCTTGGATCAGGCGGTGGTGGATGTGGCCCTTGTCGGCCTGCCCGATACTAATGTGGGCGCGCTTGCGGCGCACGATGGCGCTGAACGTGTCGATGATGGGAACGCCGGCAACGATGAGCGGAATGATAAGCGAGGTGAGTGCGGCGGTGCGGCTCACGTTGAGCAGCGAGATGGAGCCCAGTGCAAAGCCCAGAAGCAGCGACCCCGAGTCGCCCAAGAAGATGCTTGCGGGGTTGAAGTTGTAGCGCAAAAAGGCCAGACAGGCGCCAAAGAGCGCAATGGAGAGCGCGGCGGCGTCGATGCGGCCCGAGAGAACGGCCATCGAAAACATGGTGAACGACGCGATGCCGCAGATGCCCGTGGCCAAGCCGTCGAGGCCGTCGATGAGGTTAATGATGTTGGTGAATGCCACCAGATAGATCACGGTAATGGGGTAGGCGAGCCACCCGAGCATGATCTCGCCGGGGGCAAACGGGTTGACGATGACGCCGATCCGCAGGCCGCCCATGCAGGCGATAAGCGCGGCGAGGACCTGTCCGGCCAGTTTTTGCTTAGGCGTGAGCTGGAAGACGTCGTCGATCGCGCCGGTCGCAAAGATGACGGTAAAGGAGAGCGCCAGCATGGGATAGCTAATGTGAAGGCGCGGGTGCGGTACCAGGACGGGTGGCCAGCCTAGGTGCCAGGTGCCTAGGATTTGCACAATGCAGGCAACGACCAGGCCCAAAAACACCGCCGTTCCGCCCAAACGCGGGATGGGCTTGGTGTTGATGCGGCGCTTAGAAGGATAGTCGACGGCATCGAGCTTAATTGCCAAGCGCTTGACCAGGGGCACCGCGAGGAAGGTCGTGATAAAGGCCGCCGCTGCCACGCATAAGTACGGTATGTAGCTCGGGGATGAAGCCATGAATCTAAAAACCGCCAAGCGTCGAAGGAAAAGGTCAGAAGAACGCCATGCGCAAAGGGCATAGCCGAACCATAATACTCGACAAAGGGGGGTGCATGTAATTGCACGCAGCGATAATCACGCGCTTACCAGATATTGGGATGTTGTCGATGGCTTGTCGGGATGCCGGCGGGAATCCATATGGACTGTAATGGTGATTTTCGGCAAAAGAAAACCACCCCCCACGTTACGAAAATGAACCCACCTAAAACAGGTGGGTGCCCTCATCGACTGTTCCAGCGTCCTTAACAACGAAGGATACCTGTACTAGGTACGACTGTGTGGGCTCCCTAAATAAACGCGACGGTTCACCCAGTTGCTCCGCGGGGGGCGGAATACCTACATCATAAAGCGGCACTTTATCGATTCCAGTCTTGACATTACAAAAATCGTGTCGGACGATTACGGCGCCTTAGGGACGGAGCCGTCTACGCGGTCTGGCCCTTTACGTTTGAGCTGCTGAATCGTTGTTTTGGAGCATGTTTTTATGCCGACGTCGTTGACCGAACTTTTTTCGTCCGCCTGCCATTTGTGTCCGCGCCGTTGCGGTGCGGCGCGCGATGAGGGCGCGCGCGGCGTATGCGGTGCTAACGACACGCTCAGGGTGGCCCGCGCGGCGCTTCATATGTGGGAGGAGCCGCCTATCTCGGGCGAGGCCGGTTCGGGCACGATTTTCTTTAGCGGCTGTTCGCTTAAATGTATCTACTGTCAGAACCACGAGATCTCGACCGGCAATTTTGGCCTTGAGATTTCGCCTGAGCGCCTGGTCGAGATTATGCTGGAACTGCAGGACCAGGGTGCCAACAACATCAATTTGGTGACGGCGACGCACTATGCGCACCTGTTGCCTGCCGCGATTGCCGCGGCACGGGCGCGCGGGCTGGTCATCCCAATCGTCTACAACACGAGCGGTTATGAGCGCGCGAGTGCCGTGGCGGCGCTGGGCGACCTGGTCGATGTGTGGCTCACTGACTTTAAATATGCCGATGCCGGGCTTGCGCAGTCGCTTTCTCATATTAAGGACTACCCGCGCGTGGCCGTGTCGGGTCTGGCCCAGATGGCGCGCGAGATCGATCGCCGCGGGGGAGAGCTGGTGGATGAGGGCGGGCTCATGAAGCGCGGCATCATCGTGCGCCACCTGGTGCTGCCGGGGCATGCGGATGACTCGTGCCGCGTGTTAGACCTGGTGTGGCAGACGGTGGGCGACGTGCCGATCTCGGTCATGAACCAGTACACGCCCAATGCGCTCATGCGAGAGCAGGGCGGCGACCTGGCACGCGCCGTGACGCGCGAGGAGTACGAGCAGGTGCTCGACCATGCCGATGACCTGGGCTTTACGACGATGTTTTGGCAAGAGGGCGGCGCTGTAGACGAGAGCTTCACCCCTGCCTTCGACACCACCGGTGTTCTTACCAGCGCAAAGTAGTGCGTTCGTCGATGATTTTTCTGGGACGGGGATTAAAAAATCATCGAGAGGATCGCCTGTTCGAAAAGTTGCCAAAATAGCCGCAAAATAGCCGCGCCCCAAAAAGACTGGTTATTGGGCGTTGACAGTTGGCGAGCCGTAGGTAAAATATCAACTTGTCCTGGGGACGTAGCTCAGTTGGGAGAGCGCTGCCGTCGCATGGCAGAGGCCGAGGGTTCGACTCCCTTCGTCTCCACCCTTGGATTTGATAAGCCGCTGACATTGTGTCGGCGGCTTTTTTTAAAAAGAAAGGGCGGTACTATGGCCGAGCTTGAGTCCCAACCATTGTCCGACGAGGAGCGCGCCGAGTTGGAAGAGCTCCGCGCCGAGAAGGCCCGCCGCGAGGCTCAGGAAGAGGCTCGTCGCGAGCGTGAGGAGCTGGCTGCCCTGCGTGCCGAGCGCGCAAAGGCCGAGGAAGCCGCCACGAGGGCCGCATCCGAGCGCAAGCCCGCGCCCAAGCCCGCCACTGCGAAGCCTGCGCCTGCCACACCCAAACCTCAACCTAAAAAGGTGGCTCATCCCAAGCCCGCCGAGCCCAAGCCGAGCCGTGACGAGATGACCTTTGCCCAGCGCATGGTCACCTCCAAGGAGCCTACGGGTGAGAATGAGATCCCCGGCATGGCTCCGGCTCAAAAAATCATCATTGTGCTCGCCCTCATCGCGTTTATCGTCTTTATGGTCTACACGATCACGGGCAGCATGGGCCTGCACTAACCTGTTCGCGCTGGGCTCCATGCCCGTACGTCCGCCTCGTCCAACCCTCAACCTCTGCACAACGCATCCGAAAGGTCGCCCCATGGCTTTGACCGACATCTCGCATCCCACCGACATCGCAATGCTCACCGATCTGTACGAGCTCACTATGGCCCAGGGCCTGTGGGAGAGCGGCAAGGCCAATGAGCAGGGTTGTTTTACCGCGTTTTACCGCGACCATCCCTTTGGTAGCGCCTACGCCGTCATGTGCGGCACCGCCGAGCTGCCTGAGCTGGTCGAGAACCTGCGCTTTACGCCCGAGGATATCGACTACCTCGCCTCGCTCCAGGCCCCGGCCGGCGGCGCGATGTTCAAGCCTGGATTCCTCGACTACCTGCGCGATTTTCGTGCGCATGTAAATATCGATGCCGTCCCTGAGGGCGAGCTCGTCTTTCCGCGCGAGCCCATGGTGCGCGTCACCGGCCCCGCGCTGGAGTGCCAGCTGCTCGAGACGGCGCTGCTCAACATCGTCGGCTTCCAGACACTTGTCGCCACCAAGACGGCGCGCGTGGTGTTGGCGGCGGACGGTCGTCCCGTGGCCGAGTTTGGTCTGCGCCGCGCCCAGGGTCCCGATGGCGGCCTGGCCGTCGCGCGCGCGAGCTACGTTGCCGGCTGTTCCTCTACGTCCAATGTGCTCGCCGGTCGCCGCTACGGTATTCCCGTCTTTGGCACGCATGCGCACAGCTGGGTGATGAGCTTCGATTCCGAGCTCGAGGCCTTCCGTGCCTTTGCCAAGTCGAGCCCCAAGAACTGTACGCTGCTCATCGACACCTACGATGTGCGTGAGGGCTGCGAGCATGCCATTACGGTTGCCAAGGAGATGGAGGCGGTGGGCGAGCGCCTGTCGGCCATTCGCATTGACTCGGGCGACCTCGCCAAGCTCTCCAAGTATGTGCGCGGCCGTTTTGATGCCGAGGGCCTGCCCTATGTGGGGATCTCGGTTTCCAACGATCTTGACGAGTACACGATTCAGTCACTGCTCGACCAGGGTGCGCCTATCGATAGCTTTGGCGTGGGCACCAAGCTCGCGACCTGCTATGACCAGCCGGCGCTGGGCGGCGTGTACAAGCTTTCCGCCCGCCGTGCGAGCGAGACGGACCCGTGGACGCCGGTGGTCAAGCTCTCCGAGCAGCCCTACAAGCGCACGATCCCGGGTGTGCAACGCGTGCGCCGTTATTACGACGGCTTTGGCGGCCCGGTCTGCGACATGATCTACGACGAGGACCATCTGGCGGGGGAGGGCGCCGCGCGCGGCAATACCCTCGTGGCCGTGAATGATGCCGCCCTGGTGACTGACGTGTCCGAACTTGAGTATCGCGAGCTGCTGGTGCCGATCGTGCGCGATGGCAGTGCGGTGGCTCCGCGTGAGAGCATCCAGGACGCGCGCGAGCGCTGTGCTTGGGCGCTCGATCATCTGGACGCAGCTTTCAAGCGCTTCCTGTACCCGCAGACCTATGTGGTGGGCATGGAGCAGGGCCTGGCTCAGGTGCGCGACGAGCTCGTGCGCAAGAACATGGCCGCGGCCTCTGCCTTTCCCTGGGCTCACTAATTCCTTGGGCGGTAGGGGCGTGTCACGCTCCCTTGGCCGCCAGCTCGGCCGTTCGCTGAACAGTTGATTGGTTTGACGTATGACGACTTCTTATAAAACGATGGTGGTAAAGATCGGTTCGTCCACGGTGGTGGGTGCCGATGGCAAGGTCAACCGCGCCTTTATCGGCGGACTTGCCGATCAGGCCGCAGCGCTGCGCAAGCTCGGCTGGCGTCTGGTCGTGGTGAGCTCGGGCGCTATCGCCTGTGGCTATCCCGTGTTGGGTTTCGACCGCAAGCCGGTCGGCGACCTGCCGAGCCTGCAGGCCTGCGCCTCGGCCGGTCAGTGCATCATCTCGTCGGCCTACGACGAGGAGTTCCATGCGCGCGACCTGCTCACCTCGCTCGTGCTGCTCACGCGCCACGATACGGCCCGCCGCACGTCCTACCTGCACGCGCGCGACGCCCTGCTGCGCCTGGTTGAGCTGGGCGTGGTGCCGGTCGTCAACGAGAACGATACCGTCACCGTCGACGAGATCAAGTTTGGCGACAACGACACACTGGCGGCGCTTGTGAGCTGCCTGGTTTCTGCCGATCTGTGCGTGACGCTCTCGGACATCGATGGTCTCTATACTGCCAATCCGCATGAGGACCCCACGGCCGAGTTTGTTCCTGTCGTGCATAAGATCGATGCCAAGATTATCGCCTCGGCAGGCGATTCTT
Organism: Collinsella sp.; assembly: GCA_048195375.1. Lineage (GTDB taxonomy): Bacteria > Actinomycetota > Coriobacteriia > Coriobacteriales > Coriobacteriaceae > Collinsella. Next base: position 38,713 of record DBFADZ010000038.1, on the reverse strand, counting down.
CGACTTCGGTGGGCACGGGCGGCATGATCACCAAGATTCGCGCGAGCCGCATCCTGATGACGGCGGGTATTCAGAGCGTGATTTGCTCGGGTGAGGAGCCCGATGCGCTCGTGCGCCTCGCCCGCGGCGAGGGCGTGGGCACGCTGTTCGATCCGCCGGCGGAGCGTCTGGACATCGCACCCCGCAAGCTGTGGATCGCACTGGGCGACAAGGCGCATGGCTCGGTGACGGTTGATGATGGTGCTGCGAAGGCGCTGGTCAGCCGTGGCTCTTCCTTGCTTGCGGTGGGTATTCGCGAGGTCGATGGCCAGTTTGCCGAGGGCGATGTGCTCGATGTGTGCGATCCGAGCGGTATGGTCGTCGCCCGCGGTATCGCCGAGGCCGATTCGGACGTGCTGGAACTTGCTGCCGGTCGCCGCCAAGACCAGATTGCCAGCAACCGCCTGCTGGCAGACCTGGCCGAGAAGCCGGCGATACACCGAGATAATTTAATCGTCTTCGCCTAACGGGTCGACGCTGCGCGCCGCCCAGAGTGACAATTTGTCATTCAAAAGGCGAGGCATGACCATCAGGTCTATGCCTCGCCTTTTTCATGCCAACTTGTTCGCTCTGGGCGGCGCTCGCTTCTTTTGTTCGACCTACGATTTAAAGCCACTCGCTTAGAGGCGTTTTCGCTTTCCGTCCTCTACCTGCGGCATTGTCGTTGCCGGCACTTGTTCGGCACTTGGGGACGTTCCTTTTGTGCCGGCAGGTGGGGACACTCCTTTGTTAGAAGATCCGGCGCAGGTCTCCGCGGTTGAGTGCTTCGTCGAAGAGGTGCTTGAACACCACACTGCCGTGCAGACCGTCGTGCTCGAACTCGTTGGTCACCCAGGCATGCGAGTTGCCCACGCGGCTGAGCGTATCGAGCTGCAGGCCCGAATCCACGTACATGTCGTCGAAATACACCGCGGCCTGGAGCGGCACTTCGTTGTAGGCCAGGCGCTGCGGGTCGTAGATCTTGTCCCAGCTGGTGTCTTCCATCAGCAGGTCCATGGCGGGCTTAAACGGCTTAAGTTCGGGCATCTGCTCAAACATCCACGGGAACATGGCCTCGCCGGTAAACATGAGCGGGCGCGCGAGCGTGTCGAACTCGGCACGATGGGCCTTCTCCTCTGCTGCGGCCCAACCAATGGGCATAGTGTCGCCGTCGGCGTATATGAACTCCTGCAGCGTCCAGTACAGCGGATTCGTGCGCGTGTTGGTGCGCTCGAAGGCGCGCATCAAAAAGCTGTCAGATACCGAGGCGCCGCAGGTCAGCGTGCCGTCGCCGTCAACAAAAGCGTGATCGATAATCCAATGCATGCGCTCAAAGCTCGGCTTCATGCCAAAGTCGCTGCCCATGAGCTGTAGGCGCTCGACCGTCATCGGCGAGCCGTCGGGCAGCACGGGCTTCTGTGTCTCGAGCGCATCGGCCAGGGCTGCCACGCGCTCGACGTCGGCGGGGTAGCGGTCGTAATACTGCTGCGTCTTGGCGGCCATGCGCGGGAAGGTGTGCGCGTAGACCTCGCTTGCGCTCGCCGGCACGTGGGGGATTCCGCCGCAGGTAAAGCTCGCCGCCACGCCCTCGGGGAAGAGCGACAGGTAGCTCAGCGTCAAAAAACCGCCGTAGCTTTGGCCGAGCGTGACCCACGGCTTGCCTCCAAAGCCCACTAGGCGCAGGTACTCAAAATCGCGCACGATGGAGCTGGCGAGGTGGCGCTTGAGGTAGTCCGCCTGCGAGTGTGCTGTATCGGCGCCGGCGGCCGTTGCGCGATCACCCAGTGCCTTGATCGTGCGTCCGTCCACGCAGCTACTGCGTCCGGTGCCGCGCTGGTCGGGAAGGACCACGCGGAAGTGCTTGACGGCCTCCTCGATCCAGCCGTCGCTTGTGGGCGACAGCGGACGCGGGCTCTCGCCGCCGGGGCCGCCCTGCAAAAACAGGAGCAGTGGCAGATCGTCGTTGATGCGGTCGGGCGCGCAAACCACGCGGTAGAAGAGCTTGATGCTCTCGGGCGCGCCGGCGATGGGTGCCGGCATAGCGCCGCGGCGCATGGTGCTGCCGACGGCCAGGAGCATCGGCTCCAGGCCGCGCCAGTCAAGGGGGACGTCGATACTGTGGTCCTCGACGTAAAGGCCGGGGACGTGGTACGAAGCGATGAGGGCCATGTGAGTCTTCCGTTCGTTGCGGTGTTTCGGGTTGACCAATTCTACCGCCGCGGGCGGGGTCATGCGCAAATCGGCTACCATGGTTGCAAACTTCTAGGAGAAAGGGCCGCCCATGTCGGTCGATATAGCCACGTATGTCCACGATCTTGCCGTCGCCGCCAAGGCAGCGTCGGCCTCGCTTGCCACGGCGAGCGATGAGCAGCGCCAGGAGGCCGTGCGCGCCATGGCCGCAGCACTGCGCAACGGTGTCGACTCCATCGTCGCCGCCAACGAGCTCGACATGTCCGCCGCGCGCGATGCGGGTACCACGGCCGGACTGCTCGATCGCCTGCTGCTGACGCCTGAGCGCGTCGAGGGCATGGCCGCCGGCCTGGAAAAGCTCGCCGAGCTGCCCGATCCCGTGGGCCGCGTGCTCGACCACCGCGTGCTTGCAAGCGGCGTGGACCTGACCCGTGTGAGTGTTCCGCTGGGCCTGGTCGCTATGGTCTACGAGGCGCGCCCCAACGTGACGGCCGACGCCGCGGGCATCTGCATCCGCACCGGCAACGCCTGCATTCTGCGCGGCGGCTCGCTGGCCTATCACTCGTGTGCCATGATCGCCGAGCTGCTGGCCGATGCGCTCGAGGCCAAGGGCTTCCCGCGCGAGGCCGTGTCGATGATCGAGTCTACCGATCGCGAGGCAACCGGCGAGCTCATGAAGCTCCGCGGCATCGTCGACGTACTCATTCCACGTGGCGGTGCAGGCCTGATCCAGCGCTGCGTGCGCGAGTCGCTCGTGCCGGTGATCGAGACGGGTACGGGCAACTGCCACATCTACGTGCATGAATCCGCCGACTTTGATAAGGCGCTCAACATTATCGTTAATGCCAAGACCCAGCGCGTAGGCGTGTGCAATGCCGCCGAGTCGCTGCTGGTCGACCGTGCTGTGGCCGATGCGTTTTTGCCCGCGGTCGTGGCCGTGCTGCACGACCACGGCGTGCTCATTCACGGCGACGAGGCAACCTGCGCCGCATGCGCCGATGCCGGGCTTGCCGAGGGTGATGACTACGTCGCCGCGACTGAGGAGGACTGGGGTCGCGAGTACCTGGCGCTCGAGATGAGCGTGAAGGTCGTGGCAAGCGAGGACGAGGCCATCGCACACATCAACCGCTACGGCACGATGCACTCCGAGGCCATCGTTGCCGAGGACACGGATGCTTGCGAGCGCTTCCTGGATGCGGTCGATGCCTCGGCCGTGTACGCCAACGCCAGCACGCGCTTCACCGACGGCGGCGAGTTTGGCCTGGGCGCCGAGATCGGTATCTCGACCCAAAAGCTCCACGCCCGCGGCCCCTTTGCCGCCGAGGCCCTCACCACCTACAAATACAAGCTCCGCGGCACCGGCCAGGTCCGCCCCTAACGACCGCGCAAGAAAAACCGCCACAAAGGTGCCTGTCCCCTTTGTGGCGGTTTAAGGTGGCGTGGGCGGTTAGGCCTGGAAGGTGTCGCGGCCGGGGGCGAAGGACTGCATGGCCGCGATGGTGCGGTCAAAGAGCTCGGGGAGTTCCCAGCCGAGCATCTCGGCGCCCTGCGAAATCACGTCGCGCGAGCAGCCGGCGGCAAAGCGCTTGTCCTTGAACTTCTTCTTGAGCGACTTGGTCGTAAAGTCCATAACGCTCTTGCTCGGGCGCATGATGACGGCGGCGCCGATCAGGCCGGTGAGCTCATCGCAGGCAAACAGGATCTTTTCCATCTGCAGCTCGGGCTTGGGCAGCGAGGTGTTGAAGTCGGACGTGTGCGTCTGGATGGCGCGAATGAGCTCGGGAGACGCACCTTCGCCCTCAAGAATCTCGGCAGCATAGATGGTATGGTTCATGGGGTCGTCCTCATGCTCCTCCCAATCCAGGTCGTGCAGCAGACCGACGATGCCCCAAAACTCCTCGTTCTCGGGGTCGAACTCGCGCGCAAAGTAGCGCATAGTGCCCTCGACCGTCTCGCCATGGGTGATGTGGAACGGGGCCTTGTTGTGCTCGTTGAGCAGTTCGAACGCGCGGTCGCGGGTGATTCCGGCGGTAAGCGGCTCTGCCATAGGAGACTCCTTGTGCTCGTGGGTATCGATAAGAATGAATACTACTAGAACAAGAAAACCACCACAAAGGTGCCTGTCCCCTTTGTGGTGGTTTTGGCGCGGTTGGGTTAGTTGAGGGCGGCTTGGGCTAGGCGGGCTTCAGCGTCCTCCTCGGTGACGCCCAAGGCCACAGCGAACTCCTCGATGGAGCGGCGTTTGGCTTCCTTGAGTACGCGCATGTAGTAGGAGCTGGGCTTTTTATCAGCTTCCTCGGCCTGGCGAATGCGGTGCATCATGGTCTTTGCCACGCGGACCGTCTCGGGTGCGCCCAGCTTGAGCTGCTGTTTAAAGTGCGTCTCCTCAAGTGAGCTGTTGCGCTCAGTAAAGGTGTCGCACTCCAGCTCGTCATAGTGGCTCAGCAGGTGCTCGGCATCTTGCTGAGAGATGGCGGCGTGCAAACGGTCGGCCTGCGCCACGGGGTACATGAGGATCGTCTGCGCATGTCCCTGCTTGGTCTCGAGCAGCAGCATGGGCTGCGGTGTGTCGTCCCTAAAACCGACGACGGTGCAGACTCCCTGACCCGGATGAATGACGTGTTGACCGATTGAGAACATGCTACCTCCAACTTATACGAATTTACGTATGTCTAGAATAACACGCTGACGTGCGCAAATCCTCACTTTATGCAGGAAAAGCACACAACTCTGATAGGTAAGAGTATTCGATAAAAGACGCAGCTCATTCATACCTTTATGCATTTTCAACGCGTGCATAATTTGCAGGCAGACTGGCATCTTTGAGTGACTCCATACAAGCTGTAGTCAATTTTGTGCATATGCAATATCTATTAGCTTTACCCTGCGACAGTAGCTACTGCTTGTGATAGAGTGCTACAAACTCTGGCTTTTGCCCTACGAGTGACCAAGAGCTCGGGGGCTTTAACACAAGGAGGACCTATGCCCGAGAAGATTGAAGAGCTGGTACGCGCTGCGCTTGCTGCGGCCCAGGAGGCCGGCGACCTTTCCGCATTTGAACTTGACGATTGCGCCATCGAGCGACCGGCTGACACTTCTCATGGCGAGTGGACCTCCACCATGGCTCTGAAGTCCGCCAAGCTGGCTCACTGTGCCCCGCGCAAGATCGCCGAGGCCATCGTTGCCCATATGCCCGAGGACCCCGCGATCGAGAAGGTCGAGATCGCAGGCCCCGGCTTCATCAACTTTTACCTCTCCGTTGCCGTCAAGAATGCCATCTTTGGCGAGGCTCGCGAGAAGGGCATGGACTTCGCTAAGTCCAACGTCGGTGGTGGCTTGAAGACCCAGGTCGAGTTCGTCTCCGCCAACCCCGTCGGCCCCATGCACATTGGCCACGGCCGCTGGGCCGCTCTGGGCGACTCGCTCTGCCGCGTCATGGACCACGCCGGTTACGACATCCAGCGTGAGTTCTACATCAACGACCACGGCTCTCAGATGAACACCTTCGGCAACTCCATCAGCACGCGCTATATGCAGCTTGCCGACATCATCGCCAAGCAGGGCGTTGATATCGACGAGGCTCACAAGCTGCTGATCGCCGACCGCGACGCCTTTGTTGCCGACGAGAACGACGAGCACCCCGAGACCCATCCGTATCAGGACAACTTTGCCGAGACTCTGGGCAAGGACTCCTACGGCGGCGACTACATCATCGACGAGGCTGCCGAGTTCTGGCGCACCGACGGCGACAAGTGGGTCAACGCCGATCCGCAGGAGCGCATGGAGAGCTTCCGCGAGCGCGGCTACGTGAAGATGGTCGACAACATGCGCGACCTTTGCCACGCCGTTAACTGCGACTTCGATCGTTGGTTCTCCGAGCGCTCCCTGTACGTGAAGGACACCGAGGGCGAGACCGCCGGCACCTCCGCCGTCGACCGCGCTTTTGAGAAGCTCGACAAGATGGGCTACCTCTACACCAAGGACGGCGCCCTGTGGTTCCGCTCCACCGACCTGGGCGATGACAAGGACCGCGTCCTGATCAAGTCCGACGGCGAGTACACCTACTTCGCCTCCGACGTTGCCTATCACTGGGATAAGTTCCAGCGCGTCGACCACGTCATCGACATCTGGGGTGCCGACCACCACGGCTACATCGAGCGCGTCCGCTGCGTCTGCGACGCTCTTGGCTATCCCGGCAAGTTTGAGGTTCTGCTGGGCCAGCTCGTCAACCTGCTGCGCAACGGCAAGCCCGTCCGTATGTCCAAGCGCAAGGGCACCATGGTGACCCTGCAGGAGCTCGTCGACGAGGTCGGTTCCGACGCCGCCCGCTACACGCTCATCTCCAAGAGCTCCAACCAGATGGTCGACTTCGATATCGAGGCCGTCAAGAAGCGCGACAACTCCAACCCGGTGTACTACGTGCAGTACGCTCACGCTCGCGTCTGCTCCATCCTGCGCCGTGCTGCTGACGTTACGCCCGAGCAGGCTGACGAGATGGGCATGAAGGCCGTCGCCGCCAAGGCCATCGGTGAGAACGTCGATTACTCGCTGCTGACCGACCCGACCGAGCTCGCCCTTTCGCGTAAGCTCAACGAGCTCACCGACCTCATCGCCAGCTGCGCTCGCGATCGTGCCCCGTTCCGCCTGACTCACTTTGCCGAGGAGCTCGCCGGCGACTTCCACAGCTTCTACGCCGCCTGCCAGGTTCTGCCGAGCGAGGGCCGTCCCGTCGACCCCGAGCTCTCGCGCGCCCGTCTGGCCGCCTGCGATGCCGTCCGCGTGACGCTCGCCCTGGTGCTCACCCTTGTTGGTGTCTCCGCTCCCGAGCAGATGTAATCTGCGGGTCATTTGACCGCGCAGGTTTGGTTTAACTGAGCCTTGAAAGCCCGATCTCCCACGGAGGTCGGGCTTTTTGCGTTTGGTTAGACTGTTTGGTTTGCTGGGAAATGCTACCAAATCGCAACTATACCGGTTTACGGGGCTGAATCGCCAACTGGCGACCATGGTGCCAATAGCAAAATTAAACCCGCAGGTAGATGGCTTATTGTTTCTTGAAAATGCAGGGTATGGTTGGCTTGCAGCATTCTGGCCCCGTAATCCGGCGTAGTTTTGAAAATTGTTCCTTGGGGACGGAGGAAAATGGATCATTTTTGTCTCGCGGAGGGGTGGCGCGGACCCGTCCGCCGCGAATCGTGCCCATCTCCTACGTTTTGTCGCATACCCCGAACCGTGCCGTAAAGTTCGATATAAAACCGCAGGTAGCGGACTCGCTGTTTTTGATAAAACAAGGGTATGGTCAGGGGTCCGGGGGCAAGCGTAGTAGATAGGCGCGTTTCGTGACACGGCGAATCCCGACGCCACGGATTTGCTCCTTAGTCGCTCCATTTCAAGGCGCCTTAGGGGAAGAATGTCCCTTTTGACTAGTCGTTTAAGAACGTCCCCAATGACTAAGTTGCAGGTGGCGGCGGTTGTGTTACACTAACGCTGCGTATATGACGCAAATATCTCGATACAGATCAATGATGTCCGTCGGTATTTGACGGAGCTAGACTGTTTAGCCGCCCTGAAGGTTTATGCAGGGAGCATGTGATCACAGGGCTTGAAAAGAAAGTTGAGCAAACACTGTGTCTGATCAACAGCAAGAAAACGAAATAACGACGACGCAGACCGCTCCCGCTGCACCGGTTGCGTCGGACCAGGTCGCGGCGCCCGCGCAAGCCTCGGCTCCTGAGACGCCTAAGGCTGCTTCGACGCCTACGCCTGCAGCGGCTGAGAAGGCCGTGCCTGCAACTGGTGAGGAGGCTGCTCCGGCAAAGCCCAAGCGCACGCGCCGCACGGCCAAGCCTGCCGCTGACGGCGAGGAAGCCACCAAGCCCAAGCGCCGTACCACGCGCACGACGCGTGCCAAGCGCACCGTTGTAGCTGACTCCTCGGCGCCGATTTCCGATGAGGTCGCGCAGGCACGTGCGTTGGCGCAGATTAGCGAGGCTCAGGTGGTGCGCGCCCGCCGTCGTGCTGCCGAGCGTGAGGCCGCGGCTCTGACCGAGCTTGCAGCTCCGTCTGTGCCCGAGACGCCTGCCGCCACCGAGACGCCTGTCGCCGACCAGCCGACCGAGAAGCCGGTACCGCGCACACGCCGTCGCACGGCTGCTAAGGCCGAGCAGGTTGCCGATCAGGTAACCCCCGAGCTCACTGAGGCTTCGGTCCGTTCCGCGGCAGGGGAGGGCACATCGCCTGTTGAGCCCGCTGCGCCTGTCGAGGCCAGCGAAGTTCCCGTTGTCGATCCGGCTTTGCGCCCGCACCGTCGCGGTCGCAAGCCCAAGGCCTTCGTCGAGGCAGAGAAGGCCGCAGCCGCAGCTGCAGCCGCTCGGGATGCTGCGGCGACCGCCGAGTCTGCAACCGCCGCCGACGCGCCCGTCCAGGATGCTACGACTTCCGAGGCCGCTCCCGCCGATGTCGAGCTCGCCGATGTCCGTCCTGGTCGCAGCCATCGTACTGCTGCTAAGCGCACGTCCAAGGCCAAGGCTGCCAAGAAGGGTGCGTCCGAGGATTCCGCCGAGACGACCGCCGATGCATCGATTGATGCCGCCGAGCCCCAGGACGTCGAACAGCCTGCGTCCGAGAAGCCCAAGCGCGGTCGTAAGAAGTCCGCTAAGGCCAAGGCGTCCGAGCAGCAGGCTGATGTCGAAGCACAGGTCGATTCCGGCGCCGAGGCCAATGGCGCCGCTGCGGCCAATGCCGACGCCGCCGCAACCGATGGCGCCGCGCCCGCCGAGGCCGAACACGGCGCTCGCCCCAACCGTCGCCAGCACAAGCGTAACGACGAGCGCAACGAGCGCAAGGACGAGCGCAACAACGACCGCCGCAACCGTCAGCGCGATCGCAAGCAGCGCAACAAGGAGCGTAATGCCGCTCCCACCGAGCCCACGCTTTCGCGCGAGGAGCTCGCGGCCATGAAGGTCGCCGAGCTGCGCGAGAAGGCCAAGGAGTTCGAGATCGAGACGACCGGCAAGAAGAAAGCCGAGCTCGTCGAGGAGATCTACGTCACCGCCGCGAAGGCCGAGGGCTTCCGCGACATCAAGGGCATCCTGCAGATTCGTCCGGACAGCTCCGGTATCATCCATGCCCATGGCTACATGAAGTCCAACGACGACGCCTTCGTGCCCGCCTACCTCATCCGCTCCGCGCGTCTGCGCACGGGCGACGTCATCGAGGGCTCGCTGCGTCCTTCGCGCGGCGGCGACAAGCGCGCCGGCCTCGCCAAAATCACGACCGTCAACGGTCTAGACCCCGAGCAGATTCGCAACCGTCCCAAGTTTGGTGACCTCACCCCGGTCTATCCCAACGAGCCGCTGCGCATGGAGCACGGCAAGGACTCCATTACCGGTCGCGCCATCGACATCGTGTCGCCGATTGGCAAGGGTCAGCGTGGCCTGATCGTGTCCCCGCCCAAGGCCGGCAAGACCACGATCCTCAAGAAGATCTGCCAGTCTATCTCGATTAACAACCCCGAGGTGCACCTCATCTGCCTGCTCGTTGACGAGCGCCCCGAAGAGGTCACCGATATGCAGCGCTCCATTAAGGGCGAGGTCGTGGCCTCGACCTTCGATATGCCCGCCGACAACCACACCCGCGTGGCCGAGCTCGTCATCGAGCGCGCCAAGCGCATCGTGGAGCTGGGCGGCGACGTCGTGGTGGTACTCGACTCCATCACGCGTCTTGCCCGCGCCTACAACTTGGCGGCGCCCGCCTCGGGTCGCATCCTTTCGGGCGGCGTCGATTCGGCGGCACTGTATCCGCCCAAGCGCTTCCTGGGCGCAGCCCGCAATATCGAGAACGGTGGCTCGCTCACCATCCTGGCCTCTGCCCTCATCGACACCGGTTCCAAGATGGACGAGGTCATCTTCGAGGAGTTCAAGGGCACCGGCAACATGGAGCTTAAGCTCGACCGCGACCTGGCCGACCGTCGCATCTTCCCGGCTATCGACCCCGTTGCCTCCGGTACGCGTAATGAGGACCTGTTGGTCGACGAGCAGATGCGTCCGTTTGTCTTTGGCCTGCGTCGCATTCTTGCCGGCATGAACAACACCGAGCGCGCAGCCGCATCGTTTATCAAGGGTCTTAAGGGCACCAACACCAACCAAGAGTTCCTGGTACGTTCGGCCAAAAAGCACAGCGACTACGAGCAGACGTTCTAGGTTGTCATCCACGCGCAGCGATAGTCATCAGTGCAATAAAGGGTCGGGGCTTTGAGCCTCGGCCCTTTTCCATATCGCCGCTCCGCGCTTATTTTTAACCATAAGACCGACGAGCAGCAGGTTTCCCGTTTCAATCCGACATCGTCGCTTGCAATCGACAGGGCGGTTTCGCATAATAGCTTTTAAGCTTCGCGACGGAAAACGCAGATGAAACGAACCATATACCGTTGCTTTGGGGCATAGCCCCGCTTCATCTTCTCTCGCGCAGCCAACTGAATGATGCGATTTGGGTGCTGGAAGATGGGGAGAGCTCATGGCTTCTTCTGATGCAACACAACGAGCAGTCCTTGCTGGACTTTCGTGCGGGATCGGCCTTGCCGCTCCCGTGGTTATGTATGCCGCGACGCTGCCGTTTTCGTCGGTGAACGAGACGGTCGTGGCGGGTGCGGTTCCCTTCGCCGTGGGCGCGGTGGCGGGCGTGGGTATCTATGCCGCCTCGCTGGGTATCTCCGAGTACCGTGCGCAGCGTGAAGAGCGTCTGTTCCAGCCCGATGCCATGGGCGGTGCCGCCAATCTCAATCAGCATCAAAGCGAGTTCAAGACCGCCTCGATTCCAGCTCAGCAGCAGGATGCGACTCCTTATGCTGCTGTTTCTGCTTCTCAGGCTCAGTCGGAGCAGTCTACCTCGGCATTCCTTTCCGGCCTGACTGGTGCGTTCCAGCGCCGTCATGCCGATGATGGTGTCCCTACCATCGCTCGAGCCGCAGATGCTATGGACGAGGACGAGGCTTGGTCCATGATCGACAGTATGCTCGACGACGATTCGCCGGTGAGCTGCGACCCTGCACACTCGCGCGACGTCTATCAAGTCGCCATCGACGAGCTCACCAACGGCGGGCAGACCGGCTCCTTCAATCGCGACGACATCGCCGCCGCGGCACGCGCCGTGTCTGGTTCCCAGGCCGCCCCTGCGGGCAGCACGGCGGCTTTCGTGGCACTCGTTGCCAACGCGGCAGCCAATAACGCCTACAGTGCTACCTCGGCGGACGCGAACGCTTCTGCCGACAATTCGTACGTTGATGAAGCCATGGCCGCTGACGAGGAGGCCGTTGCCGCCCGCCGTGCCGCCGAAAGCTCGCTTTGGGGCGCTCCTGCCCAGCGGCAGGCGGCTGAGGCTGCGCCGTACAATGCAAACCTCGCCAGCATGCCTATCATCTCCGGTGCCGCGGACATCGATCTCGATGACCTCGATGAGCCTGCAGCCATCACCGCATCGATTGATGCCCAAGATCGCATCGACACCGGCGACCTTCCGGATGCCTCGCTCGAGGTTGATGTTCCCATGGCCGATTACTCGGGCCACGAGGACATGTGGGCCGCCGCCACCGCGATTCTGGATGAGATTGACGAGCCTGCTTCTGTTGCAGCCCCCGCTCCCGTCGCTGCCCCTCAGCCTGCTGCCCCCGCCTATGTCGGCCGTCACAGTGCTGTGTTCCCCGAGGATACTGCCCGTATCTCGCGCGAGAGCATCGAGCGGGCCGAGGCTATTGCCGCCGGCATTATGGAAAACCGTCGTCACGAGCGCGTCAATCAGATCCTCGAGGAAGAGATCGAGCGCCTGCAGTCCTCAACCGCCAAGCGTACGGGCCGTGCCTATCTGAGCGTTATCGAGGGCGGTACCGCCAGCTTCGCGCCGCTCCGCGCGGAGGCATAACTTCTGCATGGTTAAGATCAATCGAAAATGGGCGGTTGTAACCTGCCTGATGGCGCTCTTGATCTGGGGCAATTCGCTGGTTCCCGGCTCGGGGTCGGGCTCGCTGAGCCTAACGGTCATGGAAGCTATCCGCGGTTTCCTGCACAGCGTGGGACTTCCATATGAATGGGTGACCAACTTTGTTGTTCGCAAGTGCGCGCATTTTACCGAGTATATGGTGCTCGGCATCTTGGCAACGCACGCCTTTGATTTTGAGGGCCGGCGCACCTTTGACGTGCTGCTGCCCACGGCGGTGTTTCTGCTGCTGATTCCCTCGATCGACGAGACGATTCAGCTCTTTGTGCCGGGACGCGCCGGCATGATCACCGATGTGATGATCGACTGCTGTGGAGCGGCAACGGGCGTTGCGCTCCGATATCTCTTACGGTCGCTGATGTGCGCTAAAAAGGCCGCCTAGGACGTATTGTTTGGTCCTAGGCGGCCTTTTTTATTTGAGGGCTTATATGAGGCGTGGTGGCGTCGTTCCGTAGGTCGGATTTGCCGGGCGCGCCACGCCCTGTGGGTGCGTCTGCTACTGAAGCGCCTGTGCGCCCAGGGCCAGGCAGCCCATAATGCCCTGCTTGCCCTCGAGGCTGTTGTTGACGATGTAGTTATCGATGTCGTTGACCTCGGGCGTGACGATATAGCCGTTGAGCATCTCGGCACACTTTTTGCGTGCGAGCGGCACGATGGGGGTGTGGTCGGCCACGCCGCCACCGATGATGATCTTTTGCGGCGCGTAGCACAGCGTGTAGGTCATGAGTGCCTGTGCCAGATAGCCGGCGAGCAGGTCCATGGCCTCCGGGTCATCGGCCATGTCTCCGGCGCTCTTGCCATCCCAGCGCTTTTTAACGCCGGGGCCGGCGATGAGGCCCTCGAGGCAGTTGTCGTGGAAGGGGCAGGCGCTATGCTCGCCGATGGTGTCGCGCGGGTCGCGCGTGACCAGGATGTGGCCAGCCTCGGGATGCATCATGCCGTGCACGAGCTGGCCGCCCGAGAGCACACCGGCGCCCACGCCGGTGCCGATGGTCAGGTAGACCACATCGGTGAGGCCCTGGGCGCAACCAAAGGTGACCTCGCCCAGGCAGGCGACGTTGACGTCGGTGTCGTAGCCGCAGGGGACCTTGAGCTCGTTTTGGATGGTGCCCAGCAGGTCAAAGTAACGCCATGCGGTCTTGGGCGTCTCCAAGATCTTGCCGTACTGGGGCGAGGCAGGGTTGACCGCGGTGGGGCCAAAGGCGCCGATGCCCAGGGCGGCGATGTCCTTGTCTGCAAACCATGCATTGACGGCCTCAACGGTCTCCTGCGGGGTCGTGGTCGCGATCTGCTCGCGCTCCAGGACCGTACCGTCCGCATAGCCCGTGGCGCACACCATCTTGGTGCCGCCGGCCTCGAGCGCTCCGATAAGCTGTTGTTCTGCCATGGTATTCCTCCCTTTCGGACGAGTTGCTCCGTGACTAAAGTATAGCGCTCTAAACAAGTTAAGAAAGCGCTATAAAAAGAAGCCCTTCAACGCGGCGGGCGATGAGGGGCTTCTTTGGTTGCTTTAGTTGCCGGGCCGTCCTTACCCGCGCGGCTTGATTTTATCACGTAGCGACTTGAGGTTCTCCAGCGCGGCGTTGAGCGTTTCGTCTCGCTTGGCAAAGTGGAAGCGGATCAGATGGTTGACGGGCTCGCGGAAGAAGCTCGAGCCGGGCACGGCGCCCACGCCCACCTTGGATGCGAGGTCCTCGCAGAATTCGAGGTCGCTGTCATAGCCAAACTCAGAGATGTCCATCATGACGTAGTAGGCGCCCTGCGGCACGTTATGCTCAAGACCGATGCTATCGAGCCCCTGGCAGAACAGGTCGCGTTTGGCGGTGTAGAGGTCGAGGACCTCATCGTAATAGCTGTCGTCGAAGTTGAGGGCGGTGACAACGGCTTCCTGCAGGGGAGCGGCGGCACCCACGGTGAGAAAGTCGTGGACCTTCTTGATGCGCTCGGTGATCTGGGCCGGGGCGATGGTGTAGCCCAGACGCCAGCCGGTGATGGAGTACGTCTTAGACAGCGAGCTGCAGCTGATGGTTCGCTCGAACATGCCGGGCAGCGTGGCCATGTAGACGTGCTCATGGGGCGCGTAGACGATGTGCTCGTAGACTTCGTCGGTGATGCAGTACGCGTCGTACTTTTTGCACAGGTCGGCGATAAAGGTGAGCTCTTCGCGCGTAAAGACCTTGCCGCAGGGGTTGGAAGGGTTGCACAGGACGATGGCCTTGGGGTCGTTGTCGCGGAAGGCAGCCTCGAGCGCCTCGCGGTCAAAGTCGAATGTGGGCGGGTTGAGCGGCACATAGATGGGCTCGGCACCCGAGAGAATGGTGTCAGCGCCGTAGTTCTCGTAGAACGGCGAGAAGATGACGACCTTGTCTCCGGGGTTCGTAACCGTCATCATGGCGGCCATCATGGCCTCGGTGGAGCCGCAGGTGACCACGATATTCTGGTTGGGGTCGATCGGCATGCCCATAAAGTGCTCCTGTTTGGCGGCGAGCGCCTCGCGCATGGCCTGGGAGCCCCAGGTAATGGAGTACTGGTGGTAGAGCGGCTTGGGGTCGGCGGCGATGGTGCTCAGGCTGTTGAGCAGCTGCGCCGGAGGATCGAAGTCGGGGAAGCCCTGCGAGAGATTGACGGCATCGTACTTATTGGAGATGCGTGTCATGCGGCGGATGACCGAATCGGTAAATGTTGCCGTGCGGTTGGAGAGTTCTTTCATGCCGGTCCTTTCGAGGATTTGCAGTGGGGCAAGTTTACTCCTATGGAACCGGTGGGAATTGCTCGAAACGCGCTCGAAAAACTCTTTTCAAAATTCTTGAAAATTGGGGCTT
The DNA here is from genome assembly GCA_048195375.1 of Collinsella sp. Lineage (GTDB taxonomy): Bacteria > Actinomycetota > Coriobacteriia > Coriobacteriales > Coriobacteriaceae > Collinsella. The sequence continues at coordinate 23,696 of DBFADZ010000038.1, read as the reverse complement.
GCATCGCGTGGCGTTCCTTGCAATAATAGTCGAGCGCGAAGCGCACAGGACACGGTGGGTGTAGCTCAGTTGGCTAGAGCGACGGGTTGTGGTCCCGTAGGTCGAGGGTTCGAGTCCCTTTACCCACCCCAGTTCTTGCTTCGTGTTGATATCGGGTCGTTAGCTCAGTTGGTAGAGCAGGGGACTCTTAATCCCAAGGTCCAGGGTTCGAACCCCTGACGGCCCACCACACGATATCTCCTCTAAAGTCCGCCATAACGGACTTTAGCTTTGGGTCGTTAGCTCAGTTGGTAGAGCAGGGGACTCTTAATCCCAAGGTCCAGGGTTCGACCCCCTGACGGCCCACCCAAAGATCGTTAAAGCGACTGGCTTAGGCTGGTCGCTTTTTTGTTGACCTCGCACGGGGTCGAACCCGTCGGGGCGCGGAGCTGAGGAAATGCGTAAGCATTTGCCAGCGCAGCGCGCAAGGCGCGAAGCGCCGCAGTGACCGCCTGCGCAGCAGGCTGACCCCCTGACGGCCCACCCAAAGATTGTTAAAGCGACTGGCTCAGGCTGGTCGTTTTTTGTTGACCTCGCATGGGGTCGAACCCGAAAGGGCACAGCCGCTTTCACAGATCGAGCCTACCCTGGGGATCGGTAAAACCGTCAGTACCCTCCTTGAGTTTCTTCTCGTCAGTCTTCACGCGACGCTCGAGCTTTTTTGTATCCTCGGCAGGCGGTAGGTTCTCGGGGACAATTCCGCGGTCGATGAGGCTGCCACGCACGCTTGTGTTGTTCTCGACGTGCTCTTGCTTGATCTGGTCCAGGCCGTACAGGTCGTGTTCCTCGGCGTTGAAGGCCGTCATCGAGTTCGTAAGGTCCTTTGCTTTGATGAGGACATCGGCTAACCTGTCCGCCAATGCCGCTCTCTTGGGTACGCCGAGCTGCTGCTTCATTTCCGCCGTGCTTCTGCCGCCGAATAACGCCTCATCGCCCTTCGACTTGATGATCGCGAATCCTTTGGAGTCCACGCCGCGTTTGAACGCAATACCCGAGAGCTGTTTCTCTGAATCGGATAGCGAGTGACGCGCCTGCAAGCGCTGAATCTCTGCGAAGCGCTGCTCTATGAGCTCTTGGCGGCGCGTCTGCACGGCAAAGTATGCCTGGGCGAGCGCGATCTCTGGCTTGTTTGAATCTCCGTTCTGTGCGATTAAATAGCATGCATAGCGCGTAAGTTTGTAGTCTTTAACCGCGCGAGCGGCGACACCGGCAGTTACCATTTTCATGGTGTCACGAAAATGGGAATCAACTGGAGTTTTGTTTGTTTCGCATGAGACTTTTGCCCTCTTAACAACTTCGGCGAAGTTCTCCCATCGAGTGTACCCCATGGGTTCCATTAAATCGCGTGCGAGCCAATACTCAACGCCGTCTTCCACATTGGCGTAGCTATCAAGTTCGATACGCCACTTCTCGATATCCCTGCTGTCCATATCTCCTCCTCGCTGGTCTATTTTCTATGCGGGCTTTGTCCGCTCTGTATTCAGAATAAGGATACGCTGTCGTGCGGACACGAATGGGCCCCGTGCTGCTTCGAGCTCACGGGGCCCATGGATATCGATTGGTTGTGTTCTGCTTTAGATAGGTGTCCGGTTTAATCCGCTCGATAGTGCGACCCGAGACTTTCGGTTCGCTTGCGCATGGCTTTGACCATTTCCGTCGACAGCTGAATCTGCGACTGTAGGCGGGCGAGGGCTGCGATCTCGCTGTCATCGGCATGCGGCTTGCTCAGCGCCATGGCCTTGTCTTGCAGGCTTTCAAGCTGTTGCAGGGCCTCGGATAGGCCTGTTTCGGTCCTGTTGATCATGCAATAGGTGCTCATCGTGTGCCTAAGGCTGTGTGTCAGGCGATCGGCATCTGTTGTGGCAATGCCGTACTGGGGGAGGGTGATATCCGTCTTCAGGGCCGCTTCAGGCTCTTTCTGCGCTGTGAGGGCTGCCGATGCGCCCGCGATACGTCCGAATACGATGCCGTTGGCGCTTGACAAGCCACCAATGCGGTCGGCGCCGTGCATGCCGCCTGTCGCCTCGCCGCAAGCGTAGAGGCCCTCAACGCCCGTGTGCGCGGTCTTATCGATCTTGATGCCGCCGTTAGCAGCGTGGGCATACATCGCAACGCGCATCTCGTCGGTCGGCGCGATGCCGTGCTCGTCTTGCAGCCAGGTGGCAAAGGTCTGCACAAACTCTGGGACATCCTCGCGGGGGAAGTCGTAGTGGAGTGCCAGGCCTTCGACACCTGCCTGATCGATGACGAGATCGATAGCGCGGGAGGCCAAGCGTGACGTGAAGGGACCATATCCAGAGCGCTGCTCGAGCAGGTCGTCCAGCTTGTCGTCGGCAATATCTACCGGCTGGTCTACGTGCACGTAGCGCCAGGTTTTCTCATTGAAGACCAAGTTACGCCTGGGCTCGATGAAGCCGGGCATCATCTGCATGAACTCTATATTAGTAAGTGTTGCGCCGTGCGCCAGCGCGATGGCCTGCGAGGAACTGAGCACATCAGCCGACGTAAGGCTGCGCTCGAACAGGCCGCCTGTGCCACCGGCTGCGATGACCGTGGCCTTGGCAGCAAAGGGCACGATTCGATTTTCGGTAAGGTCGTAGAGTACGGTTCCGGTTATTCTGCCGTTCGTGTCCTCAACAAGGTCGATAAGCTCATGGCGGGGGAGCAGGCGAATGCCGAGCGACTCGATCCAGGTCGTCAGAGCGTCCTCAAGGGGCTTGCGGGTGAGGCCGCGCCACATGCGCGTCTTGTGGTCAAAGCAGGGGATAAATTGCTTTTGTTGAGCACTCTTGGCGCTTTGCGGACGCTGGAGCTCAACGCCCAGGTCTTGCTCGAGCCAGTCAATCGCTTGGGGAATGCCGTGGACGAACGCTTGGACGAGTTCGGGGTCGGCAACGCCGCCGCCGACGGCCAGGATGGTGTCGATGAGGTCCTGCTCGTCGTCTTCGTTAACGGGTCCGATAAGCCCTAGGCCCCAGGTTCCGGGGAAGAAGCTCGATCCACTCATAGTCTTGCCGGCGCTTGCCACAGTGACGGTTGCACCCGTGCGTGCCGCTTCGATGGCGGCGCAAAGGCCTGCAATGCCAGATCCAATTACCAGTACATCAGTCGATTCCATCGGATTCCTTTCTCGTCCGGCGCATTGTCGCACGGGTGATCGGCAATGGGGCCGCAAAGACTCGGCAAATCGGTAAAGGGCAAATATGGCAGGTGGGCGTCATGGACGCTCTGACGCTCCATCTCATCACATCTTGTATTTCGCCCCAACTGATATATCGGCATTAGCTACCCTGCGACAGCGCAAACAAAAAGAGCCGCTACCTGGGTGGGTAGCGGCTCCAAAGCTCAACTATATGAGCATCGCGCGGGCGCGATTAGGCCTTGAGGGCCTCCTCGACGGCGACAGCGCAGGCGACGGTGGCACCGACCATGGGGTTGTTGCCCATGCCGATGAGACCCATCATGTCAACGTGCGCAGGCACGGAGGAAGAACCGGCGAACTGGGCGTCGGAGTGCATACGGCCCATGGTGTCGGTCATGCCGTAAGAGGCAGGGCCGGCGCCCATGTTGTCCGGGTGCAGGGTACGACCAGTGCCGCCACCAGAAGCGACGGAGAAGTACTTCTTGCCAGCCTCGAGGCGCTCCTTCTTGTAGGTGCCAGCGACGGGGTGCTGGAAGCGCGTGGGGTTGGTGGAGTTACCGGTGATCGAGATGTCGACGTTCTCGTGCCACATGATGGCAACGCCCTCGCGGACGTCGTCGGCGCCGTAGCAGTTGACGGCGGCGCGGGGACCATCGGAGTAGGGGATGGTCTCGACGACCTTGAGCTCGCCCGTGAAGTAGTCGAACTGGGTCTTCACGTAGGTGAAGCCGTTGATGCGGGCGATGATCTGAGCAGCGTCCTTGCCCAGACCGTTGAGGATGACGCGCAGCGGCTTCTTGCGAGCCTTGTTGGCGTTCAGAGCCAGGCCGATAGCACCCTCAGCGGCAGCGAAGGACTCGTGACCGGCCAGGAAGGCGAAGCACTCGGTGTCGTCGGAGAGCAGCATAGCGCCCAGGTTGCCGTGGCCCAGACCGACCTTGCGGTCCTCGGCGACGGAGCCGGGAACGGTGAAGGCCTGGATGCCCTCGCCGATGATGGCGGCAGCCTCAGAAGCGGACTTGGCGCCACGCTTGACAGCGAGAGCGCAACCGAGGGTGTAGGCCCACTCGGCGTTCTGGAAGGCGATGGACTGGGTGTTGTTGACGATCTCACGCGGGTTGAAGCCCTTGTCGGTGCAGATCTGCAGAGCTTCCTCGAGGGAGGCGATGCCGTTGTCGGCGAGGCACTTGTTGATCTTGTCAGCGCGGCGCTCGTAACCTTCGAACGTAACAGTCATAGTTATTTCCCTCCCTTTCTACTCGTGAACCGGGAACACGCTGGCGACGGAGTGAGTCTCCTCGTCGGTGCGCGGGTCGATGTACTTGGCAGCATTCTCCCACTGACCATAGTGGCCCATAGCGCCAGCGATGGCCTCCTCGGGGGTCTTGCCGGCCTTGACGGCGTCGGTGAACTTGCCGAGGTTCAGGAACTCGAATGCGATGATCTCGTTCTTGTCGTTGAGAGCCATGCGGGTGACGTAGCCCTGAGCGAGCTCGAGGTAACGAGCGCCCTTGGCCTTGGTGCCGAACATGGTGCCGACCTGAGAGCGAAGGCCCTTGCCGAGGTCGTCGAGGGAGGCGCCCACGGGCAGGCCGCCCTCGGAGAACGCGGTCTGGCTGCGGCCGTAAACGATCTGCAGGAAGATCTCGCGCATAGCAACGTTGATGGCGTCGCAGACGAGGTCGGTGTTGAGGGCCTCGAGGATGGTCTTACCGGGAAGGATCTCGGAAGCCATGGCGGCAGAGTGGGTCATGCCCGAGCAGCCGATGGTCTCAACGAGGGCCTCCTCGATGATGCCGTCCTTGACGTTCAGCGTGAGCTTGCAGGCGCCCTGCTGAGGTGCGCACCAACCCACACCGTGCGTAAGACCGGAGATGTCGGAAATCTCCTTAGCCTGGACCCACTTGCCCTCCTCGGGGATGGGTGCGGGGCCGTGGTATGCACCCTTGGCAACGGGGCACATGTTCTCCACTTCCTGTGAGTACTGCATGCCTCTCCTCTCTATCGTGTTGGCGTCCCGTCTGGGGGTCGTGGCTGGCGATTGCCGGGCGACCCTTCGAAAGGGACATGACATGCAGCCCCTATAATACCGCGAAATGCACGGAATATTCGGCGAACGGCTCAGTTTTCGTAGCGAGAAGTCCGGAAGTTTTAATTGAAACGGTTTAACTCTATGTTCTGTGGTCGTGAGTTTCCGTAGAGGGGGTCCGTCTTGGGCAAGCTTTTGGTCCGCTCTTGCAAGCGTTGCAGTGGTTGACCTGTTGCAACGGTGCCGTTCGCCGCCTGTTTGCTGCCTTTGGCCGCGCGAGTGTATTGTTTTGCGTGAATGTTTTGATGGCACGCTTCAATCGTGCTGTATTGGATGGTAAGCAGATCCCGGCGAAGGGAGCGCCATGCAGCGCGTTTGGAGAACGATTACCGGCTTTTACCATGTCTGTGCTCGCGGTGTGGGCAAACAGCTCATCTTTGAGGGCGATGAAGACCGGTGGGAGTTTTTGGAGCTGATGCGCGAGTGCTGCCGCGAGGAGGGCGTGACGGTTATCGCCTGGTGCCTTATGGGCACTCACGTGCACTTGGTGCTTGCAGATTACGAGGACAGGATGAGCGCGGCGATGCACCGGTTGCTTTTGACGTACGCGCGGCGGTTCAATAAACGCACGGGGCGCACAGGCCATCTGTTCCAGAACCGTTTTGACCGGCGTTCGCTCGATACCGACTGGCAGGTGATGGAGGCTATTCGCTCCGTACACGCCGATCCGCAGGAGGCGGGCATCAGTCTCATTGAGCGTTATCCCTGGAGCAGCTTTCCGGAGCATTTGTGCGCTTACGACGGTGACGCGGCCGATGTCGCGAGGGGATTTTCTGATCCTTCTTGCGTGCTTGAACTTTTTGGTTCTGCCGAGGGCTTTATTGCCTATTCGCTTTCGACGCCCGACGGCAGCGAGCCGGCGCTGTGCGATATGAAAGAGACAGAGTGGGAACGCCACGCCTTTGCCGACAAGATGGCGAAGAGCCTCGGGGTTCCGCTCCACGGGGTTAAAGCCGCGCCGTCGGCGCAGCGCAATATCGTCATTCTTGGATTGCACGATGCCGGTTTTACGGTGCGTCAGATTGAGCGATATACGGGGATTGGCAAAAGTACCGTATCTCGTATCGTGTGCGCTTATGCGCGGGTGAAGGTACAGGCTGAGCTCTCGGAATAGAAAATGGCCGAACCACTCTTGTCAAGCGATTCGGCCAACAAAAATCTTAAGATTTGGGACAAGTTCTACTGATTATTTTGTCCCGTGAGCATGCCGTCGAGGGTGCGCCAGGCGAGCTCGGCGCATTTGACGCGGGCGGGCATGTGCGAGATGTCCTGAAGCTGGGCGGCCTCGTCCAGGTCTTCCAGGTCTTCCTCGGAGAGCTGCTCGCCGCGGATCATGGCGAGGAAGAGCTCTGCCAGGCGGTGAGCTTCCTCGACGGTCTCGCCGGTGATGAGGTCGGCCATGATGTCGGCACTGGCCTGGCTGATGGCGCAGCCGTGGCCGGTAAAGGAGGCCTCCTCGATCACGTTGTTCTCGACACGTAGCTGCAGGGTGAGCTCGTCTCCGCAGCTGGTGTTGATGCCGTCGTGCTCGTGCGTGGGAGCATCCATCTCGTACTTATAGTCGGGGTGCGAGTTGTGCTCCATAAACGTGGTGGAGGTGTACAGATTACCCATTGAACGTGCTCCAAACGTGATGCAGGCCGGCGATGAACTTGTCGATGTCGGCCTTGTCGTTGTAGAAGGCCACGCTGGCACGGCAGCAGGCAAGGTTTTCGACACCCAGCCAGGTAAGCAGCGGCTGCGCGCAGTGGTGGCCGGCGCGGATGCAGACGCCGTCCATGTCCATGATGCTCGCGACGTCGTGCGGGTGGATGCCCTTGACGTTAAAGCTCACGACGCCGTGGTGGTTGTCCCAATAGATGGAGCCGATGATCTGGACAAAGTCGAGCTGCATGAGTTCGCCCATCAGGTAGTGGACGAGTGCCTGCTCGCGGGCCTGAATGTTCTCGTAACCCACCGTGTTGACCAGGTAGTCGAGTGCCGCGCCCGTGGCGAAGATGCCGGCGGCGTCCTGCGTGCCGGCCTCGAACTTCTCGGGGACGGGCGCCCAGACGGCGTCCTGCTCGGTGACAGAGTCGATCATTTCGCCGCCGGTGAGCATGGGCGGCATGGCGTTGAGCAGGTCCATCTTGCCCCACAGCACGCCGATGCCCATGGGGCCCATGGCCTTGTGTGCGCTAAAGGCAAAGAAGTCGGCTCCCAGGTCGGCCACATCGACCGGCATGTGCGGCAGCGACTGCGCGCCGTCGACGACCAGATAGCCGCCGTACTTGTGGACGAGCTTGCCGAGGTTCTTGACCGGGTTCTCGACGCCCAGCACGTTAGAAACCTGACCCACGGCCAGAATCTTGGTCTTGGGACCAACCTTGGCAAGAACCTCCTCGGTGGTGAGCTGGCCGGTCTTAGTGGGGTAGAGGTAGACGAGCTTGGCGCCGGTTTCGCGGCAGACCTGCTGCCACGGGATTAGGTTGGAGTGGTGCTCCATGATGGTGATGACGACCTCGTCACCGGGCTCGAGCACCGTGGGTGCAAAGCTCTTGGCGACCAGGTTGAGCGACTCGCTCGTGTTGCGGGTGAAGACGACCTCGTTGGCCTGGGCGGCGCCGATGAGGTCGGCGATCTGTTGGCGGACCTTCGCGATGGCGTCGGTGGCCTCGACGGACAGCGAGTACAGGCCGCGCAGGGGGTTGGCGTTCATGCGCTGATAGAAGTCGCGCTCGGCGTCGAGCACACAGGCAGGGCGCTGCGCGGTGGCGGCGCTATCGAGGAAGGCGATCTCGGGGTGCTGCTGGAAGAGCGGGAAATGCGCCTTGTAGGGGTTGGTCTCGATGTCTACGGTGGGCCAGCCGCGCGAAGCCTCGTCGCTGGCGTCGAGCTCCATGGGCTCGGGGGCAGTGCAGGTATCGCATTTAACGTGCTCGGTGTCGATCATGCGAGCTCCTCTTCAAAGTTGTCGATCAGGTTGTTGCCCAAGCGGACGACGGCGGCGCGGGTGCGCTCGTCGGTCGCGGAAAGCGCGGCGTCCTCCAGCTTGGCGCGGATGAACAGGTCCTCGGCGGCATTTTGGTCAAGGCCGCGGCAGGCGAGATAGAACAGCTGCTCGTCGCGGACGTGGCCGATGGTGGCGCCGTGGTTGCCGGCGACGTCGTCCTCGTCGCAGAGAATGACGGGAACGGTCTTGTTGTCGACGCCCTTGTTGGCCAAAAGCACCGTCTCGCGCTCGGTGCCGGTTGCACCCTTGCAGCCGTGCACGAGGTCGATGGTGCCGCGGTAGACCTTCTTGGACGTGCCGGTCAGTACGCCGTTGGCGTCGATCTCGCACTCGGTCTTGCGACCGCGGTGGCGCAGCTCGTAGTTAAAGTCGCGCACCTGCTCGCGGGCGCCCAGGTAGTCAGTATCGATGGTGACCTTGGCGGTATCGCCCAGCAGGTCGCCGGCAAGGCCGGTGGCGCTGGCGCCGGCACCCAGGACGGTGTGCTGCACGTTGACGCGCGCACCCTCGTCCAGGAACAGGCCGGTGTCGTCGAGCGCGATCCAGCTATCGTCGAGCGTCTGCGTGCAGGTCACGTTGACGGTGGCGTACTCGTGGGCGCACGCGCGTAGCACGGAGCCCACGACGCCTTGGCCGGCAACGGGGGAGTCCAGGGCTATGCGTAGGTCGAGCGTTGCCTGCGGACGGGCGACGACATCGATGGCGGCGATGGCCGTGGCAGTGTCGACGCCACTCACGCGCACGGTAACCGTGGCGTGCTGGTATGCGGGCACATCGATGACGATGCGCTTGGTGGCGTGGTCGGCCAAGTAGGTGTAGGCAGCCTCGCCCATGCCGGTCTCGAAGGCTTCAGCAGGGGAGAGCTCCTCCTCGAGCTTGATGGCACCGGCCTGGTAGATGGAGGTGGCGGGCACGTCAAGCTCGGTCTCGGGCGTGATGCGGGCGCGGTCGGCGGCATCGCCAGGGGCGGAGGCGCGGCGCTCGGGGAAGCGCTCGGCCATGGCGTCCATGGCGGCGTCGAACGCGTCTGCCACGCCAGCAAACTGCTCTTCCAAGCCCTCAGCCTCAACGGCCTCGGCGGGAGCGGCGGCAAGCTCGTCAGAGAGCTCGAGCTTGGTCTGGTTCATCTTGAGCCAGCCCCATGTGGCGGCCGGCATCGCATTGACGCCCCCGATCTCCTGCAGCACGCCGTCTCGGGGCTCCGACCCTCCTCGCGTACCTTTAGTACGCGTCGTCGGGCTCGTCGCTCCCGATACGTCGCACTGCAGAAGCTCGGATGACGTAAATGCGTTCGGCGTGTTCATGGTCTGTTTCATTATCCGATCGCTCCTTCCATCTCGAGCTTGATCAGGTTGTTCATCTCGACGGCGTACTCCAGCGGCAGCTCCTTGGAGACCGGGTTGGCAAAGCCGTTGACGATCATGGTACGGGCTTCTTCCTCCGAGATACCGCGGCTCATCAGGTAGAACACCTTATCGTCGCCGATACGGCCGATGGTGGCCTCGTGGCCGATGTCGACATTCTTGGCGCGGATGTCCATGGCGGGGATGGTGTCGGAGCGGCTCTGGTCGTCGAGCATGAGCGACTGGCAGCTCACGGTTGCCTTGGAACCCTCGGCCTTGGGCGTGGCCACGATGGAGCTGCGGAAGGTCTGGATGCCGCCGCTCTTGGAGATGCCCTTGGTCTCGACGGTTGCCGAGGTATCGGGCGCGTTGAGCACGACCTTGCAGCCGGTATCCAGGTTCTGGCCGGCGCCGGCAAAGGTAATGCCGGTAAAGCTCGAGCGGGCGCGGCGTCCGTTGAGCACGCTCATGGGGTAGAGGTAGCCCACGTGGCTGCCGAAGGAGCCGCTGATCCACTCGATGTCGCCATCCTCGTCCACGCGCGCACGCTTGGTGTTGAGGTTGTACATGTTCTTGGACCAGTTCTCGATGGTCGAGTAGCGCAGGTGCGCGCGCTTGCCCACAAAGAGCTCGACGGCGCCGGCGTGGAGGTTGGCCACGTTGTACTTGGGCGCGGAGCAGCCCTCGATAAAGTGCAGGTCAGCGTCGTCCTCGACGATGATGAGCGTGTGCTCAAACTGGCCGGCGCCCTTGGCGTTGAGACGGAAGTAGCTCTGCAGCGGGAAGTCGAGCTTGGTGCCCTTGGGCACGTAGACAAACGAGCCGCCCGACCACACGGCACCATGCAGGGCCGCAAACTTGTGGTCGGTGGGCGGGATGAGCGTCATAAACTTCTCGTGGATGAGCGGCTCCCACTGCGGGTCGTGCAGGGCCTCTTCGATGCCGGAGTAGACGATGCCCATCTTGGACGCGGTGTCCTGCATGTTGTGGTAGACGAGCTCGGAGTCGTACTGAGCGCCGACGCCCGCCAGGTAGCTGCGCTCGGCATCGGGGATGCCCAGGCGCTCAAAGGTGTTCTTGATGTCGTCAGGCACCGACTCCCAGTCGTGCTTTTGGTCGGTGTTGGGCTTGACGTAAGTGACGATGTTGTCCATGTCCAGGCCCTCGATGGAGGGGCCCCACGTCGGATCCGGGAAACGGTTGAAGATCTCGAGGGACTTGAGGCGCAGGTCGAGCATCCACTGCGGCTCGTCCTTCTTGGCGCTGATCTCGCGCACGATGTCGGGCGTGATGCCGGCGTCGAGGCGCTCGAATCCCTCCTCGCCATAGGTGAAGTCGTAGAGGCTGCGGTCGATGTCCGCGACCTCGGTGCGGTTCTTGGTCATTGCGTCGCCCCTTTACGCCTGCTGCTCGGCAGCGGCGGCCTCGGCCTGGGCGCGCTGCTCGGCGGCTTCGCGCTCGAAGGTCTCAAAACCGTTCTTGTCGATCCAGGGGATCAGCGAGGCGTCGTCCTCGCGTACGATGTGGCCCTTCACCATAACGTGGACGCGGTCGACATCCAGGTGCTCCAGGATGCGCGTGTTGTGCGTGATGATGAGCATGGAGCCGTCGCAGCTCTTGCGGTAGGCGTCCATGCCGTGGCTGACGGTGGAAAGCGCGTCGACGTCCAGACCGGAGTCGGTTTCGTCGAGGATGGCGAGCTTGGGCTGCAGCAGCAGAAGCTGGAGCATCTCGACCTTCTTTTTCTCGCCGCCCGAGAAACCCACGCCCAGCTCGCGGTTGAGGTAGGCGGTATCCATGTTAAGCTCGGCCGCGAGCTCCTTGACGCGACGGCGGAACTCCTTGCCCTTCATCTCCAGGCCGGGGCGGCCGGCGATGCTGGCGCGCAAAAAGCTCGACAGCGGCACGCCCGGGATCTCGACCGGGGCCTGGAAGCTCAGGAACAGGCCGGCGCGCGAGCGCTTGTCGGTGGTGAGCTCGGTGATGTTCTGGCCGTCAAAGACGATGCGGCCGTCGTTGACCGTGTAAATGGGGTCGCCCATGACCAGGTGGCCGAGGGTGGACTTGCCAGCGCCGTTGGGACCCATCAACACGTGGGTCTCGCCGGCGGCGACGTTGAGGTTGACGTTGTGGAGGATGGTCTTCTCGTCCACGGAGGCGGTCAGACCTTCGATGGAAAGCAGCGGATTTGCGCTCATGCTGTCCCTCTCTGTATATGGTGTACTCATAGGTGTACTAAACCCTAGGAATCTTCTCGGAATAAAGTTACTATGGGTTCGGCGTTAGTCAAGGGAAAACCCGACTAATCCACTCGACTTTTCAAATTCTGGGACAAAATAACCTGTTGTGTTTGTCCCATTTACTTAAGATTTGGGGCAAACAAACCTGGTTATGTTGTCCCGGCAACGATGGGAGGGTAGGTATGCTCATTTCTTCCAAGGGCCGCTATGCCCTCCGACTGATGATCTATATCGCAGCGCTTGGTGACGCCGAGGGCAAGATTGCTCTGCGCGAGGTTGCCGACCGCGAGCATATCTCGCAAAAGTATTTGGAGCAGCTGGTCCGTCCGCTTATGAAGGCGGGCCTGCTTAAGAGCGTGCGCGGCAAGGGCGGCGGCTACATGATGGCCAAGGATCCGGCCGAGGTGCGTGCCGGCGACATCCTGCGCGCCGTCGAGGGCAGCACGGCTCCAGTGGCGTGCGATGGCATCGACAACAGCTGCACTCGCAGCGATCTTTGCTCGACCGTCAAGTTCTGGCGCGGCCTGGACGACGTGATCGAAAAGTACGTCGACGGCGTGACGTTGGCCGACCTGGCCGCCGTTCCCGAGATCAACTTTGACATTAAGCTGTAGGTTGAGCGCAATTCCTTAAGATTTCGCGGAGGGTTGTTGCCGTTTACCGAGGGGTTGTTGTGTAACAACGGGCGAGCTGCAATACTAACTTTTATCTTTGCAAACTGAACTTTAACTACACCAATGCAGGGAGGATCTTATGCAGCCCAAGCATTCTGCTATTGTCGCGGGCCTGACGCTGGCGCTTTCGTTTGGCGCCGTTTCCGCGCCGGCACCCGCCGCTGCCGAGGAGCCCACGCCGGGCATTGCCTCGGATGCCACCGATATCGATAAGGGTCTCTACACCCAGCAGTCCTTCTCGGGCGTGCTGAGGTCGGTCCAGGGCGTTTCGTTTGTCAACGTGACTCCCGAGATGAAGTACTTTACCAAGTACGAGAGCCATGGTAACTACAACCAGGGATTTTCGTATGGTGACGGCTATAACGCACTGGGTTACTATCAGTTTGATCGCCGCTGGTCGCTCATTCCGTTTATGAAGCAGGTTTACAACTACGATTCTGCCAAGTACAGCATGCTCAAGGATGCGATTGATCGCGGCAGCGAGATTTCCAACACGAGCAATGCCATGTACGAGAACGGCCAGCTCACCGAGTTGGGCCGTATTGCGCAGGAGGCCTTCCAGGGTGCTTACAACACCGATCCTGTTGAGTTCTCAGCACTTCAAGATGCTTATGCGTACAACTCGTACTATGCGGTGACCGAGGCGTGGCTCAAGAGCGGCCTGGGTATTGATATTTCGGGCCGCGCTGACTGCGTCAAGGGCATGGTGTGGAGCATTACCAACATGTGCGGCACTGGTGGCTGCAGGGACTTTTTCCGCTGGGCGAATCTTTCCAACGATATGTCCGATCGCGAGTTTGTGACGGCGCTTTCCAATAGCGTAGTCAACAATGTCGCCACTAAGTTTTCGAGTCAGCCCCAGTATCATGAGGGCTGGAAGAACCGCTACCGCAACGAGCTAAAGGACTGCTTGGTTTATATCGCTGAGGACGAGGCTGCCGCCGCGACGCCCGTGCAGCCCGAGCCCACGCCGGCGCCCTCGCCGACGCCTGATTCGAATGACGGCTCGAGTGACGATGCCAACGATGACAGGATGGATGCGCCCTCGACCGATGCTGACGGTAATGGCTCTGCTGGTGGCACTATCAACGACGGTTCCACCTCGAACGGCTCCGATTCGAACGGCTCTGCTGCGGGCGATTCGTCTTCAAGCTCTGCCGGCAATACGGACAGCGATGCTTCTGGTTCGACCGACGCTGACACCTCTAACTCATCCACCGGCTCGAGCGATTCGTCCGTTGGCACCGGCTCTAACAATGGCTCCGGCTCTGAAGCAACCCCTGATTCCGATGCTTCCAAGGACGACTCGAATAAGGCGCCGGACACTCCCATTGCTTCGCCGGACAAGAAGCCTTCTTTCTCCGTGCAGCTTGGTTCTACGCTGGGCTCTTCGCTGATGGCTGGCGTCAATAACGGCTCGGCCCAGAACAAGGACAACTCTGATCAGGTTTCCACGGAAAAGACCGAAGCCGCAAAGGGCGACTCCAAGGACAAGGCTTCCGAGAAGAACGAATCTGATAAGGGCTCTAGCTCTGAGGAGAAGGACGACAAGTCCGCTCAGAAGAAGGACGAGAGTAAGACCGAGGGCGAAAAGAAACAGTCCGAAGACGATGACAAGAGCGGTGCTGACAACCAGGTCCAGGAGCAAAATGACTCCAAAACGGTGACCACCACGACCACGACGACTACAACTACCAAGTCCTCGGGCGGCAGCATGCCCAAGACGGGCGATCTGATTGTGATGGCGAGCCTTGCCAGCGCGAGCTTGGCCACACTGGGCGCTACGTCTATCGTAAGTGGTAAGCATAAGCTCGATCAGCAGAAGAAAGCTTCTGGAGAGGACGACTCTGAGGAGTAGCCTCTCGGTTGCCAGATAACTAAAGAGTCGGGACGGGGTCCGGTGCGAATGCATCGGGCCCCGTTTTGTTGTGCAACGATTAGTTATGCCCCCTCACACCTCTTGTTGCTACCGTTGCCCGATATGTTCGCGCGGCGTCGTCGGTACGCACGAGGCGGTCATTACAATTGGCATCGTGCAGCGATTTAGGGGGAACGTTTTGGTGTCTGAACAGGCAAATAATGGTTGTGCTGACGGCTTTGGCGTGCGTTTGATCGGCTGTGCCGACGATGCGGCTTTGCCCATTGGCATGCACGACTATGCGGAGGCTCTTGGTTGCTGCACGCTGGTCGACAAGACCATGTTTATTGCCGATGTGTTGGACTGCGACGCGTCCGTTGTGGTGTGCTGTCGACCCGAGGGTTTTGGCAAGAGCATGAACTTGTCGATGCTCAAGGCTTTTCTGGAGTGTCCTGCGGTCGGCCGCGCTGGTCAGAGTTTGTTTGCCGATGCTCAGATTTGGGATGCGAACGGCGGGCGCTATCGGGATGAGTATGCTTGCTATCCGGTGATATCGCTGGACTTTTCTGGCGCTGCGAGGCGTGGCCCCGCTGTTGCCGGCGTCGTGCGCGATGCCCTTTCGGGCGAGTGCGCTCGCTTGTTGGCGCTCTTGGAGGCTCCGGATTTAGCTCGAGATAAGGTGCGTCACATCGAACGTGTCGCGCGTGGCGTGGCGAGCGCGGACGAGGTTGACTCGGTGCTCGGTGTGCTCATAGAGCTGCTGGAGATTGCCTGCGATGAGCAGGTTGTATTGCTCGTTGATGGGTACGATACGGCGTGGTCTCGCCGTGCGAGCGCGAGGGGCGCTTCCGGCGCCGATCCGGCAGGGCTATTCGATCGCGTGCTGTTCGACGCCATTGCCACTGCGCGCGATTCGTTGCGGCTGACGTGTCTGATGGGGGAGTATCCCGGCCCTGCCGAAGCGGCGCTTTCTTTGTATGGCTGCTCGTATTGTCTGTCGACGCCGCTTTCGATGTGGTGCGACCGTTGGTTCGGCTTTTCTGATGCCGAGGTCCAGGCTCTGTTGAATCATGCTGGGCGCGAGGAATACCTTGATGATGCGCGTGAATGGCTCGAGGGATATCGGTTTGGTAGGGCCTATTGCTCGAGTCCAGCGCGTGTGGTCGGTTTTCTGGACCGAGGCTGCACGGCGCCTGTGCGCGCCGATCTGTATGGGTATGCGGATTGCCTGAGTAGGGTAGTTGCCGGGTGGAATCTCGACCGCCTTTCGGTCTTGTTCGATTTGCTCCAGGCCCATGGGTGTGCTGAGGTCCCGCTTTGTTTAGGCACTGCAGAGCCAGATGTCTCGCCTGACGATGGCATGTGGACAGCGCTGTATCTGTCCGGTTTCCTAACGACAGATATGACTGAGGAGCCAGAGCATGGCGATCGCCTCCGTGTTTTGCGATTGCCTAATAAAGAGCTTCGCCAGGTCTTGCGTCTAGTGATTGTTGAGTGGTTTGAGTGCGCTGCCGAAGACATTCGAGACGTCGATGCGTTTCGCGACGGGCTGTGCCGTGGGAACGAGGATACCGTGAGGCGGGCGCTAAGCCGCATCCTGGGGGATGCGGGAATCGGTGAGACCGACCCAGATAAGCCGCTGCCATATCATCTGCTCTTGCAGGGGCTCTGCTTTGGCTTGCCGGGCTATGCCAATCCTGCCTCGAGGCGAAAGTGTGGCGCGGGTCGCTGGGACATCCAGGTTTTCCCTACGGGTGCTGTGTTCGACGTAGCAGACACGATTGGCATGCTGGACGAGCGACCGCTGATAACGATTAACTTGATGTATGACCCCGATGTGGATGCGCTGGGCCTGGAATTGCTGGCCGTGCAGTCGCTACTCGACATAGAGCGCGACGGCATCGACGAAATCCGTGTGTCGCGACCCGGCGTTGGCCGCATGCGCTGGGGGTTCGGTTTTGATGGGCAGCATGTGGCTACGGTGTGCCAGCTGCTTTAAGCGCCGAGGTGTTTCCGGCTTCCGTTACTCCGCGTCCTTCAGGGGCGGCATGGGCTTCCAGTTGGGATCTTTGACGATCTTGCGGGCGTCCTTCATGCCTCGGCGCAGCGCCGGAATACCGGTCTTAAAGCACTTATCGACCGCAGCCAGGCGAATGAACTCCTTGCAGAAGGTCGCGACGTTGCCCAGACGGAACAGCACGGGGTGATAGTCGCCGTAAATCTGCATGTAGCGGGCCAGATAACCGCGGTTGCGCATGATGTAGTAACGGTTGGTGTCGCTCGTAGAGTTGAGCTGGCGCTTGCCGGCGATATCCCAGTTAGAGACGGCGCGGGCGCGCTTGAGCACCACGTCGGCGACCACGGCGGCGGGGAAGTGTTGGCTGGCTACGTAGCCGTAGCAGGCATCGTCGCCGTAGATAAAGAAGCGCGCATCGGGCAGGCCGATCTTGTCGACTACGCGGCGTGAGAACATGCCGCCCTCAAAGCACAGCTGGTTCATGGCGCGGTAGCCCTCGGGGCCCAAGTCCCACTTGGCGACAGGGTTGGGGATGCCGAGCGAGAGGATGAGCTGGTACTGCCAAAAGAAGGCGCCGCCGTCAAAGTCCAGGCGCGAACCCTGGATGACATCGTAGCGGTCGGTCCACTTGGCAAGACGCTCGATACCTTCGGGGATGACGAGCACGTCGTCGTCCATGACCCAGAACCACTGGGCGCCCAGGTCGTAGGCGCATTTGGTGCCGGCGGAGAAGCCACCCGCACCGCCGCCGTTTTCGAGCTGCGGGGCGTAGATGACACGGTCGGTGTTACCCTGTGAATCGGGCTGATCGGTGTCGATGCCCCATAGGTTGGCCAGGCGCTCGTTGAATGCGGTGCACATGGCCTCGGTCTCGCGCGAATTCTCGTTATCGACAATCACGATGCGCCAGGGCGTTGCCGTGAGCTCGGTCATGGAGTCGAACAAGTTGGCCAGGAGTTCCTGACGCTTGTACGTAACGACGACGATGGCGAGCTTATCGATGGGAGCGGGAAGGGTTGAAGTCATGAACGAGAATATCCTTTCGCGTGGGCAGCGTATCGGCCCTGCGGAATTAACAACGTGTCCCATGGGACACGACTATTGTAAGCGTAGGCGGGCGCCCGCGGGTAATGTTCCGCTAATCACCAAGAACGTTTGCTACAAGCCTGGTTGACGTGTGGGCGTAGCGAGATTGCATGCGCGCATTGTGGTATTACATAGGTGCCGATTCCTGTGGACGCAATCTTTCTGTTTGGATGACCCGTGAATAAAACTCGTTTAACCTCCTTTGCCGACACCCTGCCCGCCAAATGCCTGCTGCTGTTCGTGGCATTTCAACTTGTCTTTGCCCTGAGCAATACCGCAGCGAATTGCCTACCGAGGCCCGTTATCGAGTCGCATGCGCAGGGTTCGGAGTCCACGGCTCTGTTGTCTGACATGTATGTCTACGACCACCGTGTTGCAGCTGGTCCTGTTTGCTTTGATAACAATCGCTTTATCATTGAAGTCACACAGCAAAAGGACCAAGGTTCTCCGTTTAAGACGATGACCGTTGCCGAGATTGATGACGTTACGAAAGCCGGCGGGATTACGCATCAGCAGTACTACCGGTATTGGCACGGATGGCAGCTACTTACGAATGTCTGCCTGTTTATTGGTGGTATCGACGTTGTCGTGGTGCCTGCGGCCGCTTTGGCGATTGCCGGCTCCGCTTGCGCTTACGTTGCCTTACGGAAGCGATTTTCAAAGCCATTGACGTTGGGGTTCCTTACAATCCTGCTGTTCTCGACCAATCTGTTTTTCAATTTTATCGGTGATCTGCTGTTGTGCATCTCGTTCTTTGTGGCGCTCATCATGATGTCTTGCATGAGCCTTCGTTTGGGCTCGGTCCCGAACGCACGGGTTTTCACAAGTCGCCTTGTCCTTTGGTCGATAGCGACGGGCGCCGTGTTTTCGTTTTTTGACTTTTTAACGATTCCTGCCGCAGTTGTCGCCCTGCATTGCTTTTTCGCCTTTATTGCGCTCCCCAAGGGTGAGCGCCCCAAGCGTTGCGTCGTCACGATGCTGCAGGCACTCTTTGGGTTTGGGCTTTCGTTTGTGTTTACCTGGGCGATGAAATGGGTTGTCGCGGCGTTTGTGCTGGGCTGGGACGAGGTCTTTTCGAACGTTCTGGGCGAGATGGGCCTATGGTCTGCGCATGGGAATTCGTCACTGTTGCCCCAGGCTGACTGGCCTCAGATTTTGAAGGCGTTTTATTACATGAGCCCGCAGCTGTTCGCCATTTGCTCAACAGCTGGTTATGCGATGATTTCGAACGCCGTTTGTCTTGTTTCGTTTGCCGTCGTATTGGTGATCTGGATTGCCGTGCTCGTTTGCTCGATACGGGGCGGCGCACAAGACGGTCGTCGGTGCAAGGTGTTGATTCAGTCGCTGCTCATGGCGCTGCCTTTGGTTGTTGTTCTGGGTTATTTCGTTGTTATGCATGACCATGCGATCGTTCATATTCCGGTATTTGGCTGCAAGAACTGGGCGATTGTTTTTTCAATTTTATTTGCTTCGGGTGTTAGCGCGCTTCGTGGTCTGCAGAGTCAGAAGGACGTCTAGCTGTTCATGTGGGCCTTGATGGCCTCGACTACGGCCCTGCGTACGATATCCACGAGGAGCAGGGAAAGCGCGAGACAAAGGCTCATAAGGATTCCGAGCAAAATGGCGGCGGCTGGACGGGGCTCTCCTGTTTGGATACCTGTCGCCATGGTGTAGATCGCTTTGTCGAAGATGGGCCGCCAGACATTGCAGGTAAACGACTGCACGGCGTAGAAAGCGAGCGTTCCTGCGGCGAGGGACATGATTGTCTTGTCTGCAGCAGTGACTTTGTGGCGCGGCTGATGGAGCGCTGCGGCGGCAACGGATGCGGCGGCCAAGATAAAGGATATGACGGAAGTGGACTTGTAGGAGAGCTTCCAGAGCGCGTCGTACTGGCTATTTGCCGATAGCAGAAGCTCGAGCGCGATGGTGGCGGTAACGAGTCCGATGAGTGCGATCTTGGATTTTTGAGCGCCGGATGCGTTGCCGTGGTGTTCGAGGACAAAGCGCATTTCTCCAGCCGCAATAAACGCGACCAGGTAGGTAACAGCGCTCATGAGCTTGCGCCATAAAACGACACCGGCAACTTCGTTTGCCGTTGCCGCGATGTAGCAGTTGATTCCAAATGTTGCGAACACTAGAAGTGCTACGACAAACGGGGCCCTTTTGCTGCCGATTCGCTGCCTTGCCAGCGCAATCATCGGTACGAGCAATACGGAGGCGGCGTAGACCCAGATAAACTCGATGCCCAGCGTAAGCCAGCCAATCTCGTGCAGCGAGATTTCGGGTAGGGGATAGACGTACATCGAGACAAGCAGACAGGCAGCGCAATAAAAGAGCGTTGGCAAGACGATCTTCTTGAGGCGCTCAAGCGATTTGAGCGTGAGGTGCTGCGCGGATGACCCGTTTTGGAGGGCGTGTACCGCCGAGGGAATAAGGAAGTACCCCGAGATCATAAAGAAGACCTCGTTGGCCCAGCAGCCGAGTTGGTTGATGAACCCCAGCAGTCCCGAATAGGGGAAAGCCGCAAGCGATGCGTATTCCGGCACGCCGATACAGGCGGCTTGGAAGGTCCACTGAAACGTGTGGAATATGGCAATCCCAGCGACCGCGAATAAGCGCAGCGCTTCGATGGAGGTATTTCTGCTTGCTTTGCTACCCATCCGACTATTTTCCAGCGCGTGCGTTGTATGAGCCAAAGTGCGATGTGATCATTTTTAGAGTTTGCTTGGGCCCCTTGTTCCATACGTTATACAAGCCCTCGCCCACGAGGTCCTTGGCGTATGCGCAGTAGCTGATTTTAGGGTCGGCGATGCCCATATACTCGGAATAGAGCTTTTTGGCCGCGGGAGTAACGCGAGGATTGGCAAATACCAGCTCTTGCGGCATGCGTTCGAACATCTGGTGGATCGCCCGCTTGATTTCGGGGTGGCCTTCAATTCCGGTGTGCTCAATCATGATGCCCATATAGGTGAAGCCACGTGTGATTTGCGGTGTCCAAACGGCGGGGTCGGTGATGTTGAGCCTCTCAAGAATATCGACCATGTCATTCCAGCGATTAAACGGCATCAAGGGGTCACGCTTGGCCAGAGCAGCCGCCTTTTCGGGCGTTTCCTCGCGGTAGCAGTAATACGGCTTGGGCCAGTAAGCGATCGCCTTTGCCTGGCATAGCGTTTCGACAAGGAATGGATTATCGGCCCAGCCCGCACCGGGGATTTCCTTAAACCAGATATTGTTTTGCAACAGGAAGTCGCGACGATAGATTGCCGACCAAATGGACGGATGATGGGCCAGCAGGTGTGGAGCGTCGTGAATGGTAAACGGTTGCCGAGGCGGTTTAATGCGACCGCGATATGCGCAATGTAGTTTGACCTCTTGGGGGGTATCGGGGTTGCGAATGATCCAATACGGGGTCTCAATAATATCGAGCTTGTTCGGATCGCCAAATTCGCGCATGGCAAAGGCAAGCATGTCGGAGTACATTCCGGGCTCGATCCAGTCATCGGGCTCGAGGATGGCAATCCAGTCGCCCTTTGCCTCGCGAATGCCCAGATTGCAGGTTGCGCCGTAACCCTGGTTTGCCTTATCGATCACTCGAACGCGTGAGTCGCGCGCAGCGAATTCTTGCATAACGGCGAGCGAGTTATCGGTGGATCCGTCGTTGATGGCGAGGATCTCCAGCTCGATTTTGTTTTCGTTTAATAGACTGCCTGTAGCCTGAGAAAGATACGGCTCGGCATTGTAAGTAGGCACGATTACGGTCAGCATTCAAACACTTTCTCTAGGCGATTTGGAAGAATTATAGCCTATTACAATGCAACGATTTCAGTTGCATCCGCCATAAAGAAACTAAAACCGTTGCAAATGAGCGAAAGCAACTAAAATAGTTGCTATAATCGCCATGAGGAAAGGAAGCCTGATGAACAATAGCTATTCGGCCCTCATGGTTGATATGAGACATTCGAGATGTCTTTCGGACAGTAGGAGGCAAAGCGCGCAGGAAGATCTTGCGAACGCTATGGACTGCACAAACGAGCTGTTTAAAACTGAGCTCGAAATGCCGCTTATGTTTAGTGCGGGCGATGAATTGCAGGGCCTATTTCGTAGTACGGCTGGCGCTTTCTTGGCATATAGATTTATCAAGATACTCGTCCAGACGGTTGATCTTAGGGGTGGTATCGGAGTTGGAGAATGGAAAACTCGGATGCAGTCTGCATTGTCGACGGAGCAAGACGGGTCGGCATACCATCGTGCACGCAGAGCAATTGCTGCGTCCGAAAAAGATAAGTACAGTAATTTGAAGATCATTGATGCTTCGGGTGTTTCGCGTGAGAAAGAGCTGTGCGCGGCGGGCTGTCTGGAAATAATCGATCGCAGAAACGAGTCGCAGCGTAATTACTGCGAGGTTGTTGAGTTGCTGCGGCCGCTAATGCTGCACGAGGGCACAGACGCGACTTTGAGCAAAAGGTATACTGAGCTCTTCGAAACACGTATAGGCAAAAAGTATGGCGCTAAAAGCAATCCGATCGATTGCGCGCCAGTGGCGTTGGGCAGCTCGCTCAACCTCAACGTAGATAGCATCAGGGCTAGTCATGTAGGGCTTGCGGGGCAAATGGGCGTTGCGATGGGGAAGACGAGGCAGGGGCTTGAGAAAAGCCTTAGACTCGCGAATGTTGTAAGAGAAAGAGAGCTGGCTGCTTTCGCCGTTCATTTCCTTAATGAGCTGGAGATGGCATGAGAGTATTCGGGTGTTTCCTTCTGTTTCATATGCTGTTCGACTTTTATTTTCAGTCGAATAAGATGGCAGGCGAGAAGGAATACAGCAGAATTGCCCTTGCCATGCACTGCTTAGTTTACGCGGCCGGCGCCGCAGCAACAGTAGCTCTTCTGTTTGAGGCGAGTGCAACCGCCATTGCTGCGTCCTTTACAGTATTTGCCCTTTCACATTGGATTATCGATGGCAGCCTGAGAAGAGCGTTTGCAGGACTTGACCTTTCGCCGGTCGGTAGTTTTCTGGCCGATCAAGTGCTGCACATTATAATTCTGCTCATATTGAGCGTTCTATGTTGCTATTTGTGGGCCATGCGGCCAATTGCTTCGAATCTCTTGGGCGCTCGTGGAGCGGAGCTCTCTTGGATTTCGACACTGTGCTTTTGTGGACGCCCTTGTAGCATTGTTATTGCAAAGGTGCTCCAATCTCTTCGAAACCCGGGTGTTGAGCAGTCGGCGGATACGACAACCGCACATTCAGGCAAGTGGATTGGAATATTTGAAAGACTGATTGTCGCGGCGCTTTCCCTGCTGAACCAATATTCGGCTATTGCATTTATTTTTACTGCAAAAAGTATCGCGCGCTTTAAGCAGCTGGAAAGTGACAAGGATTTCGCTGAGGTTTATTTGCTGGGTTCATTGGCAAGCGTGTTCTTGGCAATGGCTTCTGCGATCTTATTTAGTTATTTGTTTAGCGGCACCGCTTGTTGAAGTTATTAGAAACGTTAGATAGGTGAAGGATTGAGAGGCCGTCTATGGATGTCCTATCTGTTGAATTCCATCGGGAACTTATTAATAAATTAAAGCCGTGCATACATCGCTTGACTATGCGGCCGGGCTTATTTCGCGGCGATTATTGCGATTCCTTTGATGGGTTCCTTGCTGGAGAGGCGGTATCGTTTCTTTACGTTCGTGATCCGGGTCCGTTGCAAGACATGCTGGAGACTGATTTTATCGACGTGTTTCTTTATGAAAGCGATATTCGTAATTGCTTTTACTTCATTAGAAACGCTGGAATTAGCGCAATGCGAAAAGGGAACAAAGGCCTGTTATTCGATAAGAGCCTATCGAAGAAGGAATTCCTTGACAGTATTTATGAACAGCTGAAGCAAATGGAAGATACTGACTGCTTCTCAAAAGACGAGGCAAGTGATCTTGTTTATGCAATAGGGAACAGTTTGATTGACAGTGAGAGTCCTTCGTTTAAAAGAGTTTTGGGTGGGCAGTGATTTTTGAGCCACGCTGCTTTCAGCCGTCGGTAAACACTCATTGGCCAAATGGCAAATAGTCCATCCGGCTTGGCCCCCGTCCCCCCCAATCTAGTAGACTCTAAACCGTTGCTAGATTAGGGGGATTTTCCATGAGACGCTCCATGAAACGAGTTTCCGGTGCCGCCGCCGTCCTCGCGGTCGCGGCCGCCCTGGCCCTGTGCGGGCCCGCGGCCTACGC
>DBFADZ010000027.1:0-14626 GCA_048195375.1 Collinsella sp. | reverse complement strand
GCGCATCGAGACTCCGTTTGGCCCGGCCGCCGGTCCCAACACGCAGCTGGCCCAGAACATCGTGGCATCCTACGTGGCCGGTTCCCGCTTCTTTGAGCTCAAGACCGTTCAGGTTATGGACGGCGAGGAGCTCTCCAAGTGCGTTAACAAGCCCTGCATTGTGGCGCAGGACGAGTGCTACAACTGCGAGTGGTCGACCGAGCTCGAGGTTCCGCAGGCCTTTGCCGAGTACGTGAAGGCATGGTTCGCCTGCCACCTGATCGCTCGCGAGTACGGCCTGGGCAGCCCGGACGGCTTTGTCTTTAACATGTCGGTGGGCTATGACCTGGAGGGCATTAAGAGCCCCAAGGTCGATGCGTACATTGAGGGCATGAAGGACGCCAGCGGCTCCGAGGTTTGGAACGAGTGCCGCACGTGGGCGCTCGCTAACCTGGACAAGTTTGAGCATGTCGATGCTGCGTTTGTCGAGTCCATCCCGGCGCGCGTCTCCAACTCCATTACCGAGTCCACGCTGCACGGCTGCCCGCCCGCCGAGATCGAGCGCATCGCGACCTACCTCATCACCGAGAAGGGCCTCAACACCTACATCAAGTGCAACCCCACGCTGCTGGGCTATGAGTTTGCCCGCCAGCGCCTCAACGAGCTGGGCTTTGACTACATCGTCTTCGATGACACGCACTTCCGCGAGGACCTGCAGTGGGCCGATGCCGTGCCCATGTTCGAGCGCCTGATTGCCCTGTGCGCCGAGCGCGGTTTGGAGTTTGGCGTCAAGCTCACCAACACCTTCCCCGTCGATGTGACGAGGAACGAGCTGCCCTCCACCGAGATGTACATGTCGGGCCGTTCGCTGTTCTCGCTGACCATCGAGGCCGCCCGCCGCATTACCGAGCAGTTCGATGGCAAGCTGCGCATCAGCTACTCCGGCGGTGCTACGGTCTACAACATCCGCGCCCTGTACGATGCCGGCATTTGGCCCGTCACCCTGGCGACCGACGTGCTCAAGCCTGGTGGCTACGAGCGCTTTAGC
The DNA here is from genome assembly GCA_048195375.1 of Collinsella sp. GTDB lineage: Bacteria > Actinomycetota > Coriobacteriia > Coriobacteriales > Coriobacteriaceae > Collinsella. The sequence continues at coordinate 13,599 of DBFADZ010000027.1, read as the reverse complement.
CAGATGGCCGGCGAGTTTACCGATCTGGACGGCAAGCCGTTTGAGGGTGTCTCTCTCGACGCCGTGACCGCGATCCAGGTCGATTCGCTTACCAACCCGCTCTATAAGAAGCCGCTGCGCCCGCTGCCCGATCGCAAGGTCGCCGGTAAGAGCCCGCTTTCCGACTGCTTTACCACGCCGTGCCGCACGAGCTGCCCCATCCAGCAGGATATTCCCGCCTACCTGGCGGCTGTTGACGAGGGTCGCTACGAGGACGCGCTCAACATTATCATCGAGCGCAACGCCCTGCCGTTCATTACCGGCACCATCTGCCCGCATCCCTGCGGCCGTGCCTGCGAGCGTGCGTTCTACGAGCCCGAGGGCGCCCAGATTCGCGCCAGCAAGCTCAAGGCCGCCCGCGAGGCCATGACCGCCGTGCTGCCCAAGCTGCGCGCCCAGGCCATCGCAAACGACGGCGAGCGCAACGTTGCCGTTATCGGCGGCGGCCCGGCCGGCCTGGCGACGGCGTTCTTCCTGACGCGTGCCGGCGTGCCCGTCACCATCTTCGAGGCCCGCGACTCTCTCGGCGGCGTGGTCCGTCACGTGATCCCCGAGTTCCGTATCGCCAGCGACGATATCTCCCACGATGCCGAGCTCTGCCTGGCCTTTGGCGCCAAGGTGCAGCTCAACGCTCGCGTTGATTCCATTGACGAGCTCAAGGCCCGGGGCTTTACCGACGTGGTCGTGGCCACCGGTGCCTGGATGCCCGGCTCTGCGGGCCTGGGCGAGGGCGCCGAGCTCGACGTGCTGGAGTTCCTCGAGGCCGCCAAGAAGGGCGAGAAGCTCGAGCTGGGCGAGGACGTCGTGGTCATTGGCGCCGGTAACACCGCCATGGACGCGGCCCGCGTGGCCAAGCGTCTGGCTGGCGTGAAGAACGTGCGCCTGGTGTATCGCCGCACCAAGAAGCAGATGCCCGCCGACGAGGAAGAGCTCGATCTTGCTCTTGCCGACGGCGTTGAGTTCTGCGAGCTGCTGGCGCCCAAGGCGCTCAACGGCTCCGTGCTGACCTGCGACGTTATGGAGCTCGGCGAGCCGGATGCAAGCGGCCGTCGCAGCCCCGTCGCCACGGGCGAGACCGTCGAGCTTTCCGCCACCACGGTGATCTGCGCCGTGGGCGAGGGCATCGATGCCAGCCTGTACGACGCCGCGGGCGTTGAGCACGACCGTCGCGGCCGCCTTGCCGCCACCTCCACCGGCGTCGAGGGCGTCTGGGCTGCGGGCGACTGCCGTCGCGGTCCTGCCACCGTGGTTGAGGCTATCGCCGACGCCGCCGAGGTCGCCCGTGCCATCGCCGGCGTGGACTTTAACAAGTACGCCGACTGCAACGAGCAGGCCGGCCGCGAGGACACCTGCTACGAGCGCAAGGGGTCGCTGTGCCGCGACAAGCGCAACTGCACCAAGACCCGCTGCCTGGGCTGCGGCTCGGTGTGCGAGGTCTGCTGCGACGTGTGCCCCAACCGCGCCAACGTTGCCATTAAGGTGCCGGGCCTGGCCAAGCATCAGGTCGTCCACGTCGACGGCATGTGCAACGAGTGCGGCAACTGCGCCGTGTTCTGCCCCTACCAGGAGGGTCGTCCCTACAAGGACAAGCTCACCCTGTTCTGGAGCGAGCAGGACATGGAGAACTCCGAGAACGAGGGCTTCCTGGCCGTGGACGAGGATCACTTTAAGGTCCGCGTCGCCGGCACGGTCCGCACCGTCTCGGTCGATGCCGTCAACACCGGTCTTCCCGAGGCCGTCCGCCTGACCATCAGGGCTGTGCGCGACAACTATTCGTACCTTCTTAAGAAATAGGCGAGTCTCTTATGGCCAAATCCATTCAACATAACGTGGCCTACGTTGCCTGCGGAAGCGGTTGCGCCTCCGCAGGCGGCGACGCCCGCTGCAGCGAAGGCTGCATTGGCTGTGGTGCCTGTGTCACGGCCTGCCCCCACGGTGCCATTGCACTGGTCGACGGCATCGCCCGCGTGGATCGTTCCAAGTGCACGGGCTGTGGCCTGTGCGGCATGGCGTGCCCGCAGCGCGTGATCGCCTTCGTTCCCGGCTACCAGAACATTCTGGTGCGCTGCAACAACACCGAGAAGGGCGCCATCGCCCGCAAGATTTGCGACACGAGCTGCATCGGTTGCGGCATGTGCGCCAAAAAGTGCCCTGCCGGCGCTATCCGCATCGAGGACAACTGCGCCCATATCGACGGCGTGGACTGCCTGTCGTGCGGCATGTGCGCCGTCGTCTGTCCGCATGGCGCCATCCACGACCGCACCGGCATCGCCGCCGGCGTGTAGAAGGGAATCACCATGGCACAGGAATTCACTTTTACCGTTAACGGCGTCGAGCGCACGACGACGGAGAATAAACCGCTGCTGCGCTACCTGCGCGACGACCTGCATATCCATTCCGCCAAGGACGGCTGCTCCGAAGGTGCTTGCGGTACCTGCACCATCCATGTGGACGGTGCGGCCGTCAAGGCGTGCGTGCTGACCACCGCTCTTGCCGCCGGTCGCAACATCGTGACCGTCGAGGGCCTGCCCGAGGACGTGCGCGAGGCCTTTGTGTACGCCTTTGGCGCCGTGGGCGCCGTGCAGTGCGGCTTTTGCATCCCCGGTATGGTCATGGCGGGCGCAGCGCTCATCGCCGAGGACCCCGAGCCCACCGAGGAACAGATCAAGTACGCCATTCGCGGTAACGTCTGCCGCTGCACCGGCTACAAAAAGATTATCGAGGGTATCTCGCTGGCCGCTGCGGTGCTCCGCGGCGAAAAGCAGATCGACGAGGACCTGGAGCGCGGCGACGGCTACGGCGTGGGCAAGCGCGCCTTCCGTATCGACGTGCGCAAGAAGGTGCTCGGCGAGGGCAAGTACCCCGACGACATCGACGAGCTCGATCAGCCGGGCCTGACCTATGCCAGCGCCGTGCGCTCCAAGTATCCGCGCGCCCGCGTGCTCTCCATCGACACCTCCAAGGCCGAGGCCCTGCCCGGCGTGGTGGGCATCCTGCGCGCCGAGGACGTGCCGGTCAACCAGGTCGGCCACCTTATCCAGGACTGGGACGTCATGATTGCGGCAGGCGATATCACCCGCTGCGTGGGCGATGCCATTGTGTTGGTGGTCGCCGAGGACGAAGCGACGCTCGAGAAGGCCAAGAAGCTCGTAAAGATCGATTACGAGCCGTTGGAGCCCGTGCGCAACATTGTCGAGGCTAGGGCTGCCGACGCCCCGCGCTTGCACGACAGTTTCTTTGCCTTTGGCAACACGGTGGAACTCAAGGACAACGTGTGCCAGAGCCGTCACGTGACGCGCGGCGACGCCGCCAAGGCGCTAGCGGAGAGCGCGTTCACCGTGACGCAGCGCTTTACCACGCCCTTTACCGAGCATGCCTTCTTGGAGCCCGAGTGCGCCGTGGCATTTCCGTACAAGAACGGCGTCAAGGTGCAGTCGACCGACCAGGGTGCCTACGACACGCGCAAAGAGTGTGCCCACATGTTTGGCTGGGATAGCGAGCCCGAGCGCGTGGTCGTCGAAACCATGCTCGTGGGTGGCGGCTTTGGCGGCAAGGAGGACGTGTCCATCCAGCACCTGGCCGCGCTCGCCGCATATAAGTTCCAGCGTCCTGTGAAGTGCAAACTCACGCGCGCCGAGTCGCTCGCGTTCCATCCCAAGCGCCACGCCATGGACGGCACCTTTACGCTGGGCTGCGACGCCGAGGGCAACTTTACCGGTCTGGACTGCGAGATCAACTTTGACACCGGCGCCTACGCGTCGCTGTGCGGCCCGGTGCTCGAGCGTGCCTGCACGCATGCCGTCGGCCCCTACAAGTACCAGAACACCGACATTCGCGGCTTTGGCTACTACACCAACAACCCGCCCGCCGGCGCGTACCGCGGCTTTGGCGTTTGCCAGTCCGAGTTTGCGCTCGAGAGCCTGATCGACCTGCTGGCAGAGAAGGTCGGCCTGGATCCGTGGGAGATTCGCTACCGCAACGCCATCGAGCCGGGCGAGGTTCTGCCCAACGGCCAGATTGCCGATTGCTCCACGGCGCTTAAAGAGACGCTGCTCGAGGTCAAGGATGCCTACTACGCGCATCCCGGACACGCCGGTATCGCCTGCGCCATGAAGAACGCCGGCGTGGGCGTGGGCCTGCCCGATGCCGGCCGCTGCAAGATCCGCATCGAGGATGGCCGCGCCGTGGTCTACGCCGCCACGTCCGACATCGGCCAGGGCTGTAACACCGTCTTTTTGCAAGACGTTGCCGAGGCCTGCGGTCTGCCGCTGAGCTGCATTGCCAATGGCGAGTGCTCCACCGAGAACGCTCCCGACTCCGGCACTACGTCTGGCTCGCGTCAGACGGTCGTGACCGGCGAGGCCGTGCGCGGCGCCGCCTTCCTGCTGCGCGATGCCATGGTTGGCATCGAGGCGGGCAAGCCTGCACCCGATGCTCCCGTGAGCGCGCATGGCGACGGCGTCAAGATCGAGTACGACGACGGTCGCGCCTATCAGCTGCGCGCGCAGGAGCTCGTCGCCGGCCAAGGTATGCATCCTCAGGATCCCGCGGCCGCCATCAAGGCGCTCGAGGGATGCGAGTTTGGCTACGTGTATCTGGAGCCGACCGACAAGCTGGGTGCGGATGTTCCCAACCCCAAGAGCCACATCTGCTACGGCTTTGCCACACATGTGGTCATTCTGGATGATGACGGCCGCGTGAGCGAGGTCTATGCCGCGCACGATTCCGGCAAGGTGGTCAACCCCATCTCCATCCAAGGTCAGATCGAAGGCGGCGTGCTCATGGGTATGGGCTATGCGCTTACCGAGGACTGGCCGCTCAAGGACTGCGTACCCCAGGCCAGGTACGGCACGCTCGGGCTGTTCCGTGCGCCCGAGATTCCGGATATCCATGCCATCTACGTGGAGAAGGACGAGCTACTGCCTGTGGCATACGGCGGCAAGGGCATCGGCGAGATCGCAACGATCCCCACGGCGCCTGCCGTGCAGAACGCCTACCGCGCGTTTGACGGCAAGCTGCGTCCAAATCTGCCCATGGTGGATACGCCCTACAGCCGCGTCCGCAACCGCGGGTAGGGTAGGGCGCGGACAGCCATTACTGACGAGCTGTTCGCGCTCAACATCAACTGCATATGCTGCGCCTTTGGCCCCAGCTCCATCGCGAGCCGGGGCCTTTTGTTTGGAGCGGAAACTGTGTCCCGGAATTGCCACTCAGAACGGGACGCGCTTTCCGGATGGCATGCTTGGCGGAAACTACGGCCCAGTTTTTGGCTCCAGAACGGGATGCATTTTCCGGAACGGTTCACGTGCGGTGGTGTACCGCCCCTTTCGTGTGCGCCGCTTGTCGAATTACGTTATAGCTAGCTATATTATAGGAAGGTATAATATAGCTAGCTATAACGTAAAGGAAGGATGGCCCTATGTTTATCGGAAGAACAGTGGAAATGTCCGAGCTCAATCGACTGTATGGCACGGGCTCCTTTGAGATGCCTGTGATTTACGGCCGCCGTCGCGTGGGCAAAACGCGTCTTATCACAGAGTTTATCCAAGGCAAGAAGGCTATTTACTTTCAAGCTCGTCGTACCAATGCAGAGGCAAACCTGCATGGCTTTAGCCAGGCGATACTTGCGGGCTCCGTTGGTGTTGCTGGCGTGTCGTTTCGTAGTTTTGACGAGGCGTTCGATGCATTGGCTACCATGGCTCGCACGGAACGTTTGATTGTCGTGATCGACGAGTATCCTTATCTCGCCCAATCGAATCCCGAGATCAGCTCGTTGCTGCAAGACAAGATCGATCACTTGTACAAAGAGACCAAGCTTATGCTTATCCTGTGCGGGTCGTCGCTTTCGTTTATGGAAGAGCAGGTGTTGGGCTACGAGAGCCCACTGTACGGTAGGCGTACGGCCCAGTTTAAGATCATGCCGCTCGATTTTACGACGACCCTCGGCCTGTGGCAGAGCATGGGTCGCGAAGACGCTGCGGTTTGCTATGGCATGACGGGCGGCATTCCTGCATATATCGAGAAAGTCGATCCTGCCGCACCGCTCAAGGACAACATCAAACGTCTTTTTCTTACTCCTACGGGCTATCTCTTTGAGGAGCCGAGTAACCTGCTGTTGCAAGAGTGCCGCAATCCCGAGCAATATGATGCGATCGTGCAAGCAATTGCTCAGGGGCGCTCGAGGATCTCGGAGATTGCGAGCTCTACGGGAATCCCTGCGAGCAACGTAAAGAGCTATGTGGATAAGCTGGCGTCGCTTGGGATTGTCGAGCGCGAGCTGCCCCTAAACGAGACGAGCAATAAGCGAGCCGTGTATCTGCTGAGCGACCAGATGTTTAGGTTCTGGTACAAGTTTGTGCCGCAGAACATTGGGCTGATTCAAAACGATATGGCCGAGATGGCGTATAAGCGCATTGAGCCGCACGTATCGGATTACATGGGTACGGTCTTTGAGCTCATATGCAGACAATACGTGTACGAACTCGCGCGCGCGGGCCAGCTCGATGTGGTTCCGGCGAGCGTCGGGCGCTGGTGGGGGACGGACAATCGCACGCATACGCAGGAAGAAATCGACTTGATTGTTGACGATGGCGAGGGCACTGCGCTGTTTGCGGAGTGCAAATGGCGCAATGAACCGGCGGGCGAAGACGTGCTGCAAAAGCTCGTGCACCGAAGCGAGCTCTTTAGACGGCAGCAAAAAAGCTATGCGATCTTCTCGAAGCGAGGCTTTACGCAGGGATGTCGGGATGCCGCGGAGAGTAGGGGAGACGTCAAGCTGATCTCGTTTGCCGGGATGTGTGAGCGGAGATAACCAAGCACGCTCTGATGTGATGCTCGGAATGGGTCGCGCTTTCCGGACCGCCCCTCAAGCGGAAGCTGCGTCCCGGATTCTGGCTCCAGAGTGGGATACCGTTTCCGGTTGAGGTCTCTGGCGGAAGCTGTATCCCGGAATCGAGCTTCAGAGTGGGACGTGCTTTCCCGTCAGGAGCTCAAGTGGAGACTGCGTCCCGGACTCAAACCTCGGAATGGGACGTGCTTTCCGGATGGGCTTCAAGCGGAAACTGTGTCCTAGAATCGACATGGCTTCAAGTGGAAAGCGCGTCTCAGAATACCGCGCCGGCGTTTTTGGCGGTCGTGGTTGGAAAGGGGAGCATCGCCTACATGCGCGACGATGGCGTGGCAGTGATCCCCATGGCGGCATTTGGGGCGTAGTGGTTTTGCGTGCGCGCCGTACCTTCATTACTGAAAATCCATTTGTTAAACCTGGCAACCGTGGGTAGAATAAAGTCGACGGCAGCCCAAGGGTGATAGCTGGGCAGCGCCGTTACTTAGTTCAAGGGGTCAATGCCTTAACGGCGTCGACCCCTCTTCTTTTGCTTCGTACGCTGCTTAAGTGCCTCGGAAAGTCCGATAAGCGCCGTGAGGAGCGAGACCAAACCGGTCAGGAGCTTCACGAAATCAATCAGATCGGTCATGGGCATCACCTCCCATCAGATGGAGGGCGCTGCCCGGCACATGGAACTGCCGTCAACAGCTGCCATTCTATCAAAGCGCGGTCATAAATACGAATATATGTTCGATAATAACAGCAACGCGATTCCCTCGAAAAGCAGCCTTTCGTAAGGGCGGCAGAAAACGGCGCTGGGCAATTGGGGCTAGACGCGCAGGTCTTCGTTACCGAAAGCCCGTTTGATTAACCAACCCTCTGTAGGTACACTGCATATTGATGGGCCCGGGATGACCGCTGATTCAAGTCACCGGGCCTAAATCTTTTTCATGCATTTGAATAGAGCGGTCGACTCTCTTGGGGCCGTCTGCATGGCGTGTGCTTGGCGCATGGTATATTGCGTCCCGTTTTCATGTCCGCACGGGCGCCTATCCTTACGGCAATGTAGCCACCAATGTAGCAAGGCAAGCTGCAGTTGACGGAGAGAGGCCGTAACCGTGTCAGCTGAAAAGACGCCGTGTATCTCGGCTATCGATACGACGAACTTTGCGCGCCAGATTGTGCTGGACTTTGAGTTTGCGCCGGTGCCAAAGCAGCGCCAGCGACGTGGGCTGCGCAATGAGATTATCGAGGTCGGCGCCGTCAAGCTCGATTACCACGGCAACGTTATGGGCGAGTTCTCGCAGTTTGTGCAGACGGAATTTACCGAAGGCGTTGCGTTTTCCGTCCGCGAGCTTACGGGGATATCGGCTGTGGACACCGCGATGGCCGATCCGCTCTACGTGGCGATCAAAAGGCTCAGCGATTGGATCGGTCGCTACTCCGCCCAGGTGGTCTGCTGGAGCGGGGCGGACCGGCGACAGCTTTTGACCGAGTGCCAGGCAAAACATATCGACCCTGCCGCATTTCCTGCGGACTGGGCCGACCTGCAGGCGTTTTACACCTCGATTATGGATGTAGGCAGCCACGGGTGTGTCTCTTTGAGTGACGCAACGACGTGGTTTGGCATCGAGTTCGACGAGTCGACGGGTCACGCCCACAGTGCCCTGGCCGATGCGCGCGTGACCGCCAAGTTGCTCAAGCAGGTGATGGACGGGAACTACCACGTGAGCCCACGCGCCCAGGAGATCCGCCAGCGGTGGGGGATGGGCGAGCGAGCCCAGACGCACCTCTCCAGCAGGTGCCCCGAGCTGAGCGATCTGCTGCTGAAGCTGAAGGCGGAGGGGAGGTAGGCGGGGCTCCGGGAATGACCTCTGACTCAAGTCAACGGGGCTCATTTTGCTTTCTTTGGAGCTTTCTCACGGGGCTGACTTTACTTCGTCTCATTTCGTATAAAGCGGCTGCTAGATTGCATAGTGATGATAAAATTAATCAACTCAACATCAATAGCTGTCGCTTTGCGCAATGAGGGGTTCCGAGACGTATGAACGAGTCTGACACACGGCTTAAACTCATTGATCCTGCGATTATGAAGTCGTGGGATCGCAATACCCAAGTCTTCACTGAGTATTTCTTTACCAGTGGCGAGATCGTTGTGCGCGGAAGTATGGTCACCCGTAAAGACAAGAAGAAGGCTGACTACCTTCTGATGTATGCTCCGGGCATCCCTATCGCAATCGTCGAGGCTAAGGATACGGAGCACACCGTTGATGCCGGTCTCCAACAGGGGATGGGATATGCCCAGCTGCTCGATATTCCGTTTGCGTACAGCTCAAACGGAAAGGGTTTTGTTGAGCACGATTTTCTTACCGGGAAAGAGCGCACTCTTGCCATGGACGAGTTTCCCGCTCCGGCGGAACTTTGGACACGATACTCAAAAGCTAAGGGGCTTGAACATCCGTATAGCCAGGAGATTGTGACCGCTCCGTATTACCAGGAGCACGGCGGCAATCATCCTCGCTACTATCAGTGCATCGCCATCAATCGTACGCTTGAAGCTATTGCGCGAGGTAAGAATCGCATCTTGCTCGTTATGGCAACGGGAACGGGAAAGACTTTTACGGCTTTTCAAATCGTTCATCGCTTGCGACAGACTACCGAGGTTCGTAAGGTTCTCTATCTGGCGGACCGCAATATTCTCGTCGATCAGACCATAGACGGCGATTTCAAGCCTCTCAAGAGGGTTACAACCAAGGTCGTAGGGCGAAAGCTCGATTCTGCTTACGAGGTCTATTTCTCGCTCTACCAACAGCTTGTTGGAGAAAACGGTGAAGAAATATTCCGCGAGTTCGACTCGGAATTCTTCGATTTGATTATCGTCGACGAGTGCCATCGCGGAAGCGCCGCGGCGGACTCCGCATGGCGTAAGGTACTTGAGTATTTCAATTGTGCAATTCAAATCGGTATGACGGCTACGCCAAAGGAGACTGAAGAGGTTTCAAACATTACCTACTTCGGCGAACCTGTCTACACCTACTCCCTTAAACAGGGAATCGAGGATGGCTTTCTTGCCCCGTATAAAGTTATTCGTCCTAAGCTGAACGTCGACATTTACGGATACCGTACTGAGGAAGGCACCGTAGATGACCGCGGCGAAGCTCTGCCCAAACGTGTTTTCGAGAAGCAAGATTTCGACAGCGAGATTGTCATCAAAGAGCGCTACGAGGAAGTTGCCAAGCGGATAACTCAATTTCTAAAGGAGACGGATCGTTACTCCAAGACCATAGTCTTTTGCGTTGACATCGAGCATGCCGAAAATATGCGACGTGCCCTTGTAAACGAGAACGCCGATATCGTAAGAGATCACCCCACCTACATCATGAAGATTACGGGTGACGACAGGGAAGGTAAGGCTCAGCTAGATAACTTCATCGACCCCGACGAGAAATACCCGACCATCGTTACGACTTCGAAGCTTCTCACCACTGGCGTTAATTGCAAGACGTGTAAGGTAGTCGTGCTCGACAACAAGTTCGGTGAGCACGGAATGACGGAGTTCAAGCAGATTATCGGCCGCGGAACCCGTATCTGTGAGGACTACGACAAACTCTATTTCACTATCCTCGATTTTCGCGACGCGTCGCGCTTGTTCGCTGATCCCGAGTTCGATGGTGAGCCTGTTGTTGTGTTTGAGCCTAATCCGGGTGACCCCATTGCAGACCCGGGTCCTGGCGGCAATGGCGGCAGCCCCGTCCCGCCTCCGCCTCTGATCGTAGACCCACCCGTATTACCGCCGGATGATTCGTCCTCTCATGTGAAATATCACGTTCATGGGGCCGACGTCTATGTGGTGTCGGAGATGGTGCAGTACTACTCCTCCGATGGTCTTCTTGTAACTGAGAGCCTTAAGGACTATACGCGGAAGAATATTCTCGGCGAATACGACACTCTTGACCACTTCCTGGCGGCGTGGAACTCTGAGCATAAGAAGCAAGCGATTATCGACGAGCTGCGTGCACGTGGCGTATTTCTGGATGAGCTGCGGTGTGAGACTGGCCAGGAGCAAATGAGCGACTTTGACCTCATCTGCCATGTTGCTTACGACCAGAGGCCCCTGACGCGCAGTGAGAGGGCCAATAGTGTCAAGAAAAAGGGCGTGCTCTATGAGTATGCCGGCGTCGCGCGCGAGGTCCTTGAAGCACTTCTCGACAAATATGCGACGTCGAACCTCGTAGACTTGGACGATACCCATGTCCTCGATCTCGAGGAGTTCCGTCGGTTTGGCAGCCCAATGAAGATCGTTGCCGCATTCGGCGGCAAACAACAGTACATTCAGGCAGCGCAGATGCTCGAGGACGAGCTCTACATCGCATAGAGAAAGGTAACGATAGTAAATGGCACTGGGATCTCTTGTAAAGACCCTGCAGAATATCATGCGCAAAGATGCTGGCATCAACGGTGATGCGCAGCGCATCGAGCAGATGACCTGGCTTTTCTTCCTCAAAATTTACGATGCCAAGGAGCAGGAGTGGGAGTTTCACGATGACTCCTATCAATCCATCATCCCCGAGCGTCTGCGCTGGCACAGCTGGGCGTATGATACGAAGGACGGCAAGGCGCTTACCGGCGATGAGCTCCTCGATTTTGTAAATAACGATCTCTTCAAGACTCTCGAGAGCTTAGAGCTTGCACCTGAGGCACCCCTGTGTCACGTTGTCGTTAGGGCAGCCTTTACTGACGCTAACAACTACATGAAGGATGGGATTCTACTTCGTCAAGTCATTAACGAGATTGACGAGTCGGTTGACTTTACCGAGTACAAAGAGCGCCACGCCTTCGGTGAAATTTACGAGACCATCCTGAAAGACTTGCAGTCCGCGGGTAATGCCGGCGAGTTTTACACGCCCCGAGCGGTGACTGACTTTATGGCCCAGGCGCTTGCGCCCAAGCTCGGCGAGACTGTGGCTGACTTCGCGTGTGGCACGGGCGGCTTTTTGACGAGCGCCCTCAAGATTCTCGACTCCCAGGTTCAGACTCCAGCCGATCGTGAACTCTATGCAAGATCGGTCTACGGTATCGAGAAGAAGCAGCTCCCTTACCTGCTGTGCGTGACCAACATGCTGTTGCACGATATCGATAATCCTGAAGTCTTTCACGATAACTCTCTCGAGAAGGACGTTCGCGAGTGGAAGCACAAGCCTGACGGCCAGTTTGACGTTGTACTTATGAACCCACCCTATGGCGGGTCCGAGAGTGCCTCGGTGCAAAACAACTTTCCTGTTGCACTCCGTAGCTCCGAGACCGCAGATCTATTCCTTGGACTCATTCTTTATCGTCTTAAGCGAGGCGGCCGCGCTGCTGTTATCATTCCGGATGGTTTTCTCTTTGGCCAGGATAGTGCAAAGACGGAGATCAAGCGTCGCCTGCTTGAGGACATGAACCTGCATACTGTCTTGCGTCTTCCACAGAGTGTCTTCGCTCCGTACACGAGCATCACTACTAACGTTCTGTTCTTCGATAATACGGGGGCCTCTGAGGGCGTTTGGTTCTATCGCATGGACATGCCCGAGGGGTATAAGCACTTCTCTAAGACTAAGCCCATTAGGGTTGAACATTTTGCACCTGTAAAGGAATGGTGGGAGAACCGTCGGGATATCGAGGAAGACGGCAATCCCAAGGCCAAGTTCTATACGGTTGACGAGCTGCGAGACGGCGGCTTTAACTTTGACGTATGCGGCTATCCTCACGAGGAGGAGGAGATCTTACCGCCTGACGAACTGATCAGGAACTACAAAGAGGAGCGTGCTAAGCTCGATGCCGAGATTGACCAGAAGCTTGCTCGTATTTGCGAGATTCTTGGGATTGAGGCGTAGATGAAGGCAAAAGACCTGAAGAACTCAATCCTTCAAATGGCAATTGAGGGCAAGCTTGTACCGCAGGATCCGAACGACGAACCTGCCAGCGTCCTTCTCGAACGTATTCGTGAAGAAAAGCATAAGCTTATTGCTGAAGGTAAGGCCAAATTCCCGAAGGGCGGGGAGAGCATTATCTATATCGGCTCCGATGGCTCCCCCTATGAGAAGAGGGTGGATGCCAGGAGCCGCGTGACTAGCGATAAGTGCATCGCGAACGAAGTGCCGTTTGAGGAGCTGCCCGAGAGGTGGTGCTGGACGAGGCTATCGAACGTCGCCTCTATCCAGCTGGGCAAGATGCTTGACAAACAGAAAAACCAAGGTGATCTCGCGCCGTACCTTGGAAATGCCAATGTTCAATGGGGCAGATTCGACCTCGCCAATGTGAAGACCATGCCCATGGGCGAAACGGATCGTGCTAAGTATGCGCTCTCTCATGGTGACCTAATCGTCTGCGAAGGCGGCGTACCGGGGAGATGCGCAATCTGGACATCGAACGAGACGATGCATTATCAAAAGGCGCTTCACAGGATTCGCTGCAGCAAAAGACTGCTGCTCAATACTTACTGCGAGCTGTATATTTGCTTTATAGTGCAATCGCATGTATGGGATAGTTGCTTTACCGGAACCACAATCAAGCACCTTCCCGCGCAAACGTTGTCGAGCTGGCTTCTCCCCCTCCCGCCCCTAGCCGAGCAGCGCCGCATCGTAGGGCGGGTGAACGAGCTCATGCCCCTGGTCGAGGAGTACGGCGGGCTCGAGGACGCCCGCGAGGCGCTCGATTCCGCCCTGCCTGGCCGACTGCGGAAGTCGGTGCTGCAG
>DBFADZ010000012.1:0-55933 GCA_048195375.1 Collinsella sp. | reverse complement strand
GCCAGCAGCTCGCCTACCGTGAGCGCAATCTCGCCACGCGGAACAACGGCATCGCAAAAGCCGTGCTCCAGCAAAAACTCGGAGCGCTGGAATCCCTTGGGCAGGCGCTTGTGCATGTTCTGCTCGATCACGCGCGGGCCGGCAAATGCCGTCAGGGCATCGGGCTCGGCCAGGATAATATCGCCCTCCATGGCAAAGCTCGCGGTTACGCCTCCGGTCGTGGGATCAGTGAGCACCGTGATATACAGGCCGCCCACCTCGCTATGGCGCCTAACCGCCGCAGAAATCTTGGCCATCTGCATAAGCGATGTCACGCCCTCTTGCATGCGCGCACCGCCCGAAACGGTAAAGCCGACAACTGGCAATCCCAGCTCGGTCGCACGCTCAAATGTGCGACAGATCTTCTCGCCCACCACGGAACCCATCGAGCCCATCATAAAGTTGGCGTCCATAAAGAAGAGCGCGGCATCGCAACCGCAGATTTTGCCCCTGCCGCACACAACGGCGTCGCGCTCGCCCGAACGCTCGCTCACGCTCTTGAGCTTGTCGGCATAGCCGGGAAACGAGAGGAAATCCTCCGACGCCAGATTGGCATCCCATTCCTCAAACGTGCCCTCGTCGACCGTCATGCGCATGCGCGCGCGACCGCTCACGCGAAAGTGTTTGCCGCAACGAGGACAGACCTCGAGGTTGTCGTGCAGGCGTGCCTCATCGATCACGCGGCGGCACTCCGGGCACTTGATAAACACGTGGCGCGCGGGAAACTCGGCGCACGACTCGGTTATCGGCCCCTCGAGGACGTTGACCGTCTTCGCCTTTCTATTCATCAGCATAGAGATGCCCCATCAGATCGGTGTGGTACATGCCCGACAAGAACTCGTCGTTTGCCAGCACGTCGAGCTGAAGCTCGCTGTTTTCGCTCACGCCCTCAATCACGAGCTCGCCCAGGGCCGAGCGCATCTTGCGAATGGCGCCGTCACGCGTGGGCGCACACACGATGAGCTTGCCAAGCATGGAGTCGTAGTACGGCGGAACTTTCGCACCGGTAAACATGGCGGAATCCCAGCGCACGCGCGGACCACCCGGCACACGCAACGCGGTGACCGTTCCGCATGACGGCAGAAAGTCCGGCGTTTCGGCATTGATGCGGCACTCCATGGCGTGGTTGCGGACCGGCATGTCCTCCTGCTCAAAGGGCAGAGGCTGGCCGGCTGCCACGCGCAGCTGCCACTTGACCAAGTCGGTATCGGTCACAAACTCCGTAACCGGATGCTCCACCTGCAAGCGCGTGTTCATTTCCATAAAGTAGAAATTGCCGTCGTCCGAATACAGGAACTCGATGGTACCGGCTCCTTCGTAGCCGACGGCACGAGCCAGGTCACGCGCTGCCTTGTGCATGCGAGCACGAATGTCGTCGTGTCCGTCGAGGCACGGCGCGGGGCTCTCCTCGATTAGCTTTTGGTTGCGCCGCTGCACCGAGCACTCGCGCTCGCCGAGCGAAAACACATGGCCCTGCTTATCGGCCATAATCTGCACCTCAACGTGATGCGCCGGCGCGACGAACTTCTCCATGTAGCACTCGCCGTCGCCAAAAACGGCCTCGCCCTCGGCACGCGCCTCGATGAACGCCTTTGCCGCATCTTCCACGCGCTCGACCTTGCGAATGCCGCGACCGCCACCGCCCGCGCGCGCCTTAATGAGCACGGGACAGCCAATGCGCTCGGCCTCGGCCGTCGCCTCCTCGGGACTTTTGAGCAAATCGCAGCCCGGCACGATGGGCACGCCCGCCGCGGCAGCCGTTCGACGTGCGGCGTCCTTGTCGCCCATGCTGTCGATCACCTTGGCCGAAGGACCAACAAACGCCAGGCCATACTTGTCGCAGTCGCGCACGAAGCTCGCCTTCTCGGAGAAAAAGCCATAGCCGGGATGAATTGCCTTAGCTCCCGACTTTACGGCACAGGTGAGCACAGCATCGTCGTTGAGGTAGCTCTCGGCAAGACGCGGACCGCCGATACAATACGCCTCGTCGGCAAGCTGCACGTGCAGCGCGTCCGCATCGGCCGTGGAATAAACGGCGACGGTCTTGATGCCCATATCGCGGCACGCGCGGATAACACGGACCGCGACTTCGCCGCGGTTGGCGATGAGCACTTTGTCGAACATGAAGCCTTCCTTAACTTTCGTGCATGAGTGCAAAAGACATATCGGCGCGGCAGCAAACCTCACCGTTGACGCTCGCAGTACCCGTCGCAAAGCGGAACGGCCCGCGCGCACGCGTGATGGTGCACACCAGATCAACCGTGTCGCCCGGGCGCACCGGACGCTTAAAGCGCACCTTGTCCAGACTCGTGTAGAACGGCGTCGCGCCGCGCGCTTCTTCATCGCCCATCAGCAGCACGCAACAGTTTTGGGCGAGCATCTCGCACTGAATCACGCCGGGGACCACCGGGTTTCCCGGAAAATGCCCCTGCAAAAAGTACTCGTCACCCGTAATCGTGATCTTGCCGTGGGCCTCGTCGCCCACCAGCTCGGCTTCGTCGAGCAAAAGCATCGGCTCGCGATGCGGCAACAGCTTCTTGAGCTCTTCTTTGTTCATGGATATCACCTATCCGATTCTCATGAGGCAGCTGCCAAACTCCACGAGGTCGCCGTCGGCCACGCAGATCTCGAGCACCTCGCCGTCTGCCTCGGCCGTTACCTCGTTGAGAACCTTCATGGCCTCGATGATGCAGAGGGTCTCGCCGGCCTTGACCTTGGAGCCCACGCGCACAAACGGCTCGTCGCCCGGCGCTGGGGCAGCATAGAAAACGCCGACCATGGGAGCGGTCACCTCGGTGCCCTTGGGCTCCGGTGCGGCAACAGGTGTCTGCGCGGCGGGCTCCGGTGCGGCAGGCGCGACTGTGGGAGCTGCAACTGGAGTGGCCATAGCGCTCGGCATGGGCATGGGCACGGCAACCGGCTGTGCGGCGCTCGCGCGCTCGAGTTCGACCGCGGTGCCATCGGGTTCCTCAACGCGTACGCGCGTGAGGCCGCGGTTCTCCATAACATCGGCTATCTCGGCAAGTCTTTTGGAATCCATGCTCTAGCTCCTCGTATATCTACGCAGCGCGATGGCGGCGTTGTGTCCGCCAAAGCCCAGGTTGGTCGAAAGCGCCCAGGTAAGGTCGGCGCGAACCGCGCGATTGGGCGTGTAGTCAAGATCGCAGGCGGGATCGGGCGTATGGTAGTTAATGGTCGGCGGCACCACGCCCTGCTCGAGCGCCATGGCGCAGGCCATGACCTCGATGGCGCCCGTGGCACCGATCATGTGGCCGGTCATCGACTTAGTCGACGAGACGTGCGCGGCGCGCGCCGCGTCCTCGCCGAGCGCACGCTTAATGCCCGTCGTCTCGGACGAATCGTTGAGCTTGGTCGATGTGCCGTGGGCATTGATGTAGAGACCCTCGGAAGGCTTGACGTCGCCCTCGGTCACCGCCAGCGATATCGCGCGGGCAATGCCGGCAGCCTCGGGATCAGGACTCGTGATGTGATAGGCATCATCGGTGTTGCCGTAGCCCACGACCTCGGCATAAATGTGCGCACCGCGCGCCTGCGCATGTTCCATGCTCTCGAGTACCAGCACGCAGGCGCCCTCGCCCATCACAAAGCCGTCGCGGTCTGCATCGAACGGACGGCAGGCCGTCGCGGGATCGGGGTTGGTGGTCAATGCGCGGCAGGACGTAAAGCCCGCAACGGCATCGGGGATAATTGCAGCCTCGGCGCCGCCCGCGAGGATCGCGTCGGCATAGCCGTGCTTGATGGCGCGGAACGCCTCGCCCACCGCATGGGCCGAGGTTGCGCACGCGGTCACCACGGGCAGGGTCGGGCCCTTTGCCTTGTGGCGGATTGCGATATTGCCCGATGCCATGTTGGGGATCATCATCGCGATCATATAGGGCGATGCGCGGCGGGGCCCACGTTCGGCAATCGTATGGACGTTGTCGACGAGCGTCGTCATGCCGCCCACGCCCGAGCCCACGTAGACGCCCAGGCGCTCGCGATCGATGGCGCCTTCGACATCAAAGCCCGCATCGTGCATGGCTTCGTCCGAAGCCGCCATCGCAAACTGAACGCAGGGGTCGAGATGCTTGGCGTCACGCTTGCCAAAGTACTCGTTGCCGTCAAAGCCCTTGACCTCGGCTGCCACCTTGACGGCAAACGCATCGGTATCGAAGTGCGTGATCGGGCCGATGCCGCACGTGCCGGCGCACATGGCCGCCCAGGTGGCAAGCGCGGTGTTGCCGAGCGGCGACACGGCACCGATACCGGTGATTGCAACTCTCTGTTCCATCATGGTCTCCTCATCCAAGCCGTTCTTCGGCCCTGGTTTCTACATCGCCATTCCGCCGTCGACGCGTACGACTTCGCCCGTAATGTAGGCAGCCGCATCGCTCACTAAAAATCGCACCACACCGGCCACCTCTTCGGGCTGCGCCATACGCTTAAGGGGAATCTGCTCCTCGGTTACCGTACGCACCTTCTCCGAGAGCTTTGCCGTCATATCCGTCTCGACAAACCCGGGGGCAACCGCGTTCACTCGTACGCCGCGGGGCGCAAGCTCGCGCGCCACCGCCTTGGTCAGGCCGATCACGCCCGCCTTGGAGGCAGCGTAGTTGGCTTGCCCGGCATTGCCCATCAGGCCCACGACCGAGCTCATGTTGACGACGCAACCGCCACGCTGGCGCATAAAGGTCTTGGTGAGCGCGCGCGTCATGTTGAATGTTCCCTTGAGATTGACGTCGAGCACGCGGTCGAAGGCGTCATCACCCATGCGCATGAGCAGGCCATCGCGGGTGATGCCGGCGTTGTTGACGAGCGCCCAAATGGAGCCAAAGTCGTTGAGGACCGCTTCCACGCACGCGTTGACGGCAGCGGGGTCGGCCACGTCACATTGATATGAGCGCGCCGTGGCGCCAGCCGCCTCGCAGGCGTCGCACGTCTCGCGCGCCGCATCGACGCTGCCGGCATAGACG
Organism: Collinsella sp.; assembly: GCA_048195375.1. Classification (GTDB taxonomy): domain Bacteria; phylum Actinomycetota; class Coriobacteriia; order Coriobacteriales; family Coriobacteriaceae; genus Collinsella. Next base: position 50,921 of record DBFADZ010000012.1, on the reverse strand, counting down.
ACGGCGATATCGTAGCCATCCTCCGCCAGACCGATAGCGCAGGCGCGGCCGATACCCCGCGAGCCGCCCGTGACCAGTGCCACGCGACGTGAGTCGTTGCGCTCGAGCGCGCCATTGTTCAAGTTGCCCATGTCATTCCTTTCGGGTTACAGCCCTGTGGACTATGCGAGCTCGTCGGCAATAGCTGCGACCTGCTCGGCCGTCTCGCACGAATACACACGAACGTCGCTCAGCGTACGCTTGACCAGGCTGGACAGCGTTTTGCCGGGGCCGACCTCAATAAATGTGTCGATGCCTTGATCCTGCAGAGCATGCAGTGTATCGACCCAGCGTACGGCATGGCTCACCTGATTGGCCAGCACCTCCGATGCCGTCTGGGGGTCCGCCGGATAGGACGCCGCTGTCATATTTGCCAAAACAGGAATGAGCAACGGGGACGGCGCGTGACCGGCCTCAATATATGCGGCAAGGCCACAGGTTGCCTCGGCCATATAGGGGCTATGAAATGCACCCGACACCGCGACCTTCATGGCGCGGCCGCCAGCCTCTTTTACTAGGACGTCGAGGGTCTGCAGCGCCTCGGGCGCTCCGGCCACAACCGTCTGCTGGGGACTGTTGTAGTTGACCGGCCAGCAGTCCTCGCCGGCCTGCGCAGCCAGGTTCTCGACTTGCGCAGCATCAAGTTTGATGACGGCGCGCATGCCGCCGGGGTGACGCTCGGCCGCCGTGGCCATCAATGCCGCGCGCTCACACACGAGCTCAAAACCCGCTCGCGTATCGAATGCCCCCGCAAAGGTGAGTGCAGCGACCTCGCCCAGCGAGAATCCCGCACAGGCGGCAGGCACCACGCCGCGCTCGCGCAGGGCGACGGCGACAGCCAAGTCGTGCACGAACACGCAAGGCTGCGTGTTCTCGGTCTGCGAGAGCTCCTCCTTGGAGGCGCTCCGGCACTGCTCGCTCGTCCCCGGGCGCACCTCATCGGCAATGGCGAACACCTCGGCAGCCGCCGGCGATGTCTCGATCAAGTCGACGCCCATCGCGGGGTGCTGGGCACCCTGGCCGGCAAACAAAAACGCTACGCCACCCATGCGCACGCACCCTTCAGGACGTGCTCGGCGCCATCGACCAGGTCGTCAACGATTTCGCGTGCGCTCTGGCGCTCGTTGACCATGCCGGCAATCTGTCCACACAAAAACGAACCCTCTTCGTAGTTGCCGTCCTTGGCGGCCTTACGCAGCGCACCGGTTCCCATAGCACCGAGCTCCTCGGCACTCGCACCGGAACCCTCGCTCTTGGCATAGGCGTTGGTGAAGGGGCTCTTGAGGGCGCGCACCGGATGTCCCGTCGAGCGACCGGTCGCACGCGTCGAAGTGTCGTTGGCCTTCAGGACCATCTCCTTGTACTGCTCCGAGACGGTACACTCATCGGCAACGAGAAAACGCGTGCCCACTTGGACGCCAGCGGCGCCAAGCATAAAGGCGGCCGCCACCCCGCGGCCATCCGCGATACCGCCGGCGGCCACAACGGGAATGTCGACCGCATCGACGACCTGCGGCACCAGTGCCATCGTCGAGGTCTCGCCAATATGGCCGCCCGATTCGGTACCCTCGGCAACAACCGCCGTGGCTCCACGACGTGCCACGAGGCGCGCCAGCGCCACCGAGGCAACGACCGGGATGACCTTGATGCCCGCCTCGTTCCACGCCTTCATGTACTTGGCGGGATTGCCGGCGCCCGTCACGACGACCGGCACTCGCTCGTCAATCACGACCTGCGCGACCTCGTCGGCAAACGGGCTCATGAGCATGACGTTGACGCCAAAGGGCTTATCCGTCTTGGCGCGCAGCTCATGAATCTGGTCGCGAAGCCAGTTGGCGTCGGCGTTCATGGCCGCGATGATGCCTAAGCCACCCGCCTCGGACACTGCGGACGCCAGCGAGGCATCGGCAATCCAGGCCATACCGCCCTGGAACACGGGCTTTTCGATGCCGAGCAGATCGCAGAGAGGAGTCTTGAGCATCTCTACTTCTCCAATGCCGCCTCGACCGTATCGGCGAACTCGCCGACCGTCTTGGGGTTCTCCTCGGTATCGAGCTGGATGCCAAACTCGTCCTCGACGGCAACGAGGATCTCGACGGTGCCCAGGCTGTCGAGACCAATCTCCTCGAGCGTGGACTCGGGCTTCATCTCGACATCGTCAAGACCGGCGGTCTCGCGGATAACGTCGCAAACGCGCTCGAAGGTCTTCTGATCTGCCATGGTAGTTCTCCTTTGGTTGTGCCCTAGGGCGTTTTTATTTCCTATGTGCGACTACTTCCAACGAAGCAGATAGCCACCTATATCCAGACCGGCGCCAAATCCAACCAAGGCGATGGTGTCGCCTGTGTGAAGTGCACCGGCGTTTGCCAGCCGGTCGAGGGCAAGCGGAATGCATGCGCTCGAAATGTTGCCGGTCTCGCGCAACGTGCGAACCACGCGCTCGTCCGGCACGCCCAGGCGCTTGACCGCCTGGCTCAGGATTCGTTCGTTAGCCTGATGGAATACAAAATGATCGATGTCTTCGACCAAAATGCCCGCATCGATCGCAAGCTTATGGACCGTGTCGCAGATGGCGTTGACGCCGAACTTGAACACGCGGCGGCCGTTCATGGACAGCACGCTCGCGCTATCTGCGGAAGCCTTAAACGGCGAGGTACCGACCAGACCGGGAACGCGCAACGTCTCGACGTCGGGCGCCGTCGAAAGCTCAACGGCAAGGGGGCTGTCTCCCCCAGCCTCAATCACTGCGGCGCCTGCCCCATCGCCAAAGAGCACGCAGGTGGCACGGTCGGTCCAGTCGAGCGCGCGCGTCATCTGCTCGGCAGCAACGACAAGCACGCGCTCGGCGCGACCGCTAGCGATATAGCCCTCGGCGACATCGAGCGCAAATACGAAGCCGGCACAAGCCGCCGAGACATCGAAGGCAGGGCACGTCGCGCCTAGTCGCTCAGCAACGGCACACGCCTCGGCGGGAACAAGGTGGTCACCCGTCGTCGTCGAGCAGACGATCAGATCCAGCTGGCTCGCGTCGATTCCGGACACCTGGAGTGCCCGCTCGCTCGCCGCTACGGCAAGGTCGTCGAGTGACTCGGTGGTGCAGACGCGGCGGCTCTTGATGCCTGTGCGGGTAAAAATCCACTCATCCGAGGTATCGAGGAACTCAGACAGCTCGTCATTGGAAACGCTGCGCTCAGGAAGCGCCGAGCCTGTTCCAAGAATCGTGAAACCCATCACTAACCTCCTTTGCGTTGTTGACGTGTTTACATCGACCAAGAGAGGATAACGCATTTCAGTCTTTGTTGACGTGTTAACATTAAATTGTCCAAATGCGACAAAGGCTTCACATTGTGTCTATCTCTCGACACCATTGCGCGATTGCCTTATTTACTTAGGAGGTAGCAGCTGTTATGGATTCTCGTTTAACGATAGTCGACGTAACCGGATCGACCAACGATGACCTGCTCGAAGCAGGAAAACAGGGAGCGCCGCACGGCACAGGACTTGCCGCCCGGGCTCAAACAGCAGGGCGCGGCCGGCGCGGGCACAAGTGGGACTCAACCGTCGGCAACTTATTGCTTTCGCTTGTCCTGCGCCCATGCGTTAATCCTGCAAAGTTCTCTGGTCTTGCCGCCGTCAGCGGCCTAGCGGTGCTCGAAGCACTCGAAAAGCAGGGTCTTGCAAACGAGATTCGCCTTAAATGGCCCAACGACCTTGTCGCGCGAGGACGCAAGCTCGGCGGCATTCTGGTCGAGGCCGCACGCGATAACGAAGGCAAACCTTTCGCCGTCTGCGGCATTGGCGTCAATGTGAACTATGCGCCCCAAGAGGTGCCCGATGGCGGCCTGCCGGCAATCGGTCTCTCGGATCTCAACGAGAGCGTACCTGCCGTCGACATGCTCCTCGATGAGGTCTATCACGCAGTTATAGACGCTGCAGATGCCTGGGCAGAGCGCCTCAACGCCAAGGAAGAAGATGCCGGTCCGCTCGCGCCCGTCCACGACGAATATATCGCCCACCTTAATTGGATCGGGAAGCACGTTATCGCCCGCTCCCCCGCTGGAGACGAGCTGGCACGAGGCATATTTAGAACGGTCGACGATTGCGGCCGCGCATGCATTGAGACCGAGAGCGGCTTGTGCGTCTTCCACTTCGAAGAAGCATCCTTGCGCCCCCTGAGCGAATAGGGCGCCGCAGCCGTCGGCTCGGCAGACGAATTCGCTATCCCAAAATCTAAACTCAAAACAAAAGGGCCCCGCTACCGTAACGGCAGCGGGGCCCTTTAAGCTATGAGCGATATCGCTTAGAGCTTGATGTCGATGTCGACGCCAGCGGGGAGGTCGAGACGCATGAGCGAATCAACGGTGCCCGAGGTGGGGTCGAGGATGTCGATGAGGCGCTTGTGGGTGCGCATCTCGAACTGCTCACGGGAGTCCTTGTTCACGTGCGGCGAGCGGATAACCGTGTACAGGTTGCGCTCGGTGGGCAGGGGGACAGGACCGGAAACGCGAGCGCCGGTCTTCTGAGCGGTCTCAACGATGAGCTTCGCGGACTGATCGACGACCTCGTGATCATAGCCCTTGAGGCGAATGCGGATCTTCTGGGTAGCCAACTTAAACCTCCAAAGAGTGCGAGAGATGTTCTCGCGGATTACGTAACAGGGAGCTCGAACTTAGGCGTTCTTGCTCATGACCTCGTCCACAATGGACTTGGGCGCGGGCTCATAAGAGTCGAACTGCATCGTGTAGGATGCACGGCCCTGGGTCTGGGAGCGAAGGTCGGTAGCGTAACCGAACATCTCGCCCAGCGGCACCTTGGCACGGATGAGCTTGCTGTTCTTGCGATCCTCCATGCCCTCGATCTTGCCGCGGCGACCGGAGAGGTTGCCCATAACGTCGCCCATGTACTGCTCGGGGGTCTCGACCTCGACAGCCATGATCGGCTCGAGCAGCTGCGGATCGGACTTCTTGAGGGCGTCCTTGATAGCCATGGAACCGGCGATCTTGAAGGCGGCCTCGGAGGAGTCGACCTCGTGGTAAGAACCGTCGAACAGGGTGACCTTGACGTCGAGGACCGGGAAGCCGGCGATAACACCGGTGTTCAGGGCCTCCTGGATGCCCTTGTCGATGGACGGGATGTACTCCTTGGGCACGACGCCGCCGACGATAGCGTTGACGAACTCGTAGCCGAAGCCCTCCTCCATCTTCTCGAGCTTGATGACGGCGTGGCCGTACTGACCGCGACCGCCGGACTGACGGACGAACTTGCCCTCAGCCTTCTCGACGTCGTGACCAGCGGTCTCGCGGTAGGCAACCTGGGGCTTACCAACGTTAGCGTCAACCTTGAACTCACGGAGCAGACGGTCGACGATGATCTCGAGGTGCAGCTCGCCCATGCCGGCGATGATGGTCTGGCCGGTCTCGTGGTTGGTGGACACCTGGAAGGTCGGGTCCTCCTCGGCGAGCTTGGTCAGAGCAAGGGACATCTTGTCCTGCTCGGCCTTGGTCTTGGGCTCGATGGCAACGTCGATAACGGGCTTAGCGAACTCGATCTTCTCGAGGACGATCTCCTTGCCCTCGGCGCACAGGGTGTCACCGGTGGTGGAGTTCTTGAAGCCGACGCAAGCAACGATGTCGCCGGCGGCAGCGTCGTCACGGTCGATACGCTCGGCGGCGTTCATCTCGAGGATGCGGCCGAGGCGCTCGCGCTGACCGTTGGAAGCGTTGACCACGTAGGAGCCGGACTCGGCACGGCCGGAGTAAACGCGGACGTAGGTGAGCTTACCGACGAACGGGTCGGTCATGATCTTGAAGACCAGGCCGGAGAAGGGCTCGTCGAAGGAAGGATGACGCTGGATCTCCTCGCCGGTGTCCGGATCGGTACCGGTGACAGCCTCAACGTCGAGCGGGCTGGGCAGGTAGTCGACGACAGCGTCGAGCAGCTCCTGAACGCCCTTGTTCTTGTAGGCGGAGCCCACGAATACGAGGTTGAGCTCGTTGGCCAGAACGCCCTTACGCAGAGCAGCCTTGAGCTCCTCGACGGTGAAGTCCTCCTCCATGAGGATCTTCTCCATGAGCTCGTCGTCAAAGCTGGCAGCAGCGTCGAGGAGCTCCTCGCGCTTGGTGGCAGCGATGTCGGCAAACTCAGCCGGGATCTCGTCCATCGGCTCGGGGTAGGTCATACCCTTCTCGTCGGCCTTGAAGTCCCATGCAGTCATGGTGACCAGGTCGATGACGCCCCAGAAGTTGTCCTCGGCGCCCATCGGGACCTGAGCGGCCACGGCGTTAGCGTCGAGACGATCCTTCATGGTCTCGATAGCGTTGAAGAAGTCAGCGCCCACGCGGTCATACTTATTGATGAAGGCGATGCGGGGGACGTTGAAGGTAGAAGCCTGACGCCAAACGGTCTCAGACTGGGGCTGAACGCCGGCAACGGCGTCGAAGACGGCGACAGCGCCATCGAGGACGCGCAGGCAGCGCTCGACCTCGGCGGTGAAGTCAACGTGGCCCGGGGTGTCGATGATCTGGATGCGGTAGTCCTTACCGTCCTTGTTCCAGAAGCACGTGGTAGCAGCGGAGGTAATGGTTACGCCGCGCTCCTGCTCCTGAACCATCCAGTCCATGGTGGCAGCGCCCTCATGGACCTCACCGATCTTGTGGGTCTTACCGGTGTAGTAAAGAATACGCTCGGTCGTGGTGGTCTTACCGGCATCGATGTGGGCCATGATGCCGATGTTACGGGTATCGGAAAGCTTGTACTTAGGCTTAGCCATGTTAGTTCCTTACCTTAACTTACCAACGATAGTGAGAGAACGCGCGGTTGGCCTCGGCCATCTTGAAGACGTCCTCACGCTTCTTGACGGAAGCGCCCAGGCCGTTGGAAGCGTCGAGAATCTCGTTGGCGAGACGCTCGGCCATGGTCTTCTCCTTGCGAGCGCGGGAGAAGTTGACGATCCAGCGGATACCCAGAGCGGTGGAACGACGGGAGTTGACCTCCATCGGGACCTGATAGGTAGCGCCACCGACACGCTTGGGCTTAACCTCGAGCGTGGGCTTGACGTTGTCCATAGCCTTCTTGAAGGTAGCGAGAGCGTCGCCACCCTCGGACTTCTCGGCAACGATCTCGAAAGCGGTGTAAACGATGCGCTCAGCGGTGGCCTTCTTGCCGTCAAGAAGGACTTTGTTGATGAGCTGAGTCACCAGGCGGTTGTTGTAAACGGCGTCAGGCTGAACCTCACGACGATTAGCTGCTGCACGACGCGGCATGTGAAATCTCCTTAAGTGTCTACCGTGCGGCGCTTAGGCGGCACACGGCGAAAGTATCAAAACGTTATCTGGCTTATTTGGCCTTGGGGCGCTTAGCACCGTACTTGGAACGGGCCTGCATACGGTTCTGGACCGGAGCAGCGTCGTAGGCGCCACGGATGACGTGATAACGGACACCAGGGAGGTCACGGACACGACCGCCGCGGACGAGCACGATGGAGTGCTCCTGCAGGTTGTGGCCCTCACCCGGGATGTAAGCAGTAACTTCGATGCCGTTGACAAGGCGAACACGGGCAACCTTACGAAGAGCCGAGTTCGGCTTCTTGGGGCTCGTGGTGAAGACGCGGGTGCACACGCCGCGCTTCTGGGAGTTGTGCTGCAGAGCAGCGTTCTTGGACTTCTTGGGCACGGAACGACGGCCCTGGCGAACCAGCTGGTTAATAGTAGGCAAAGCGTACTCCTTCTCGAATGATTCCAGCTTTCTGTAAAGTGCAACGGCTTGAATCGAGGGGTCAGCATCCCCCTACGAAACACGCAGTTCGATAGGATACGTGGCGTTAGCTGTGCCGTCAACAGACCACGCCGCCGGGCGTATCCTAAAATGAGCATATTTCCGCAAAGCCTACACAAAAGGAATCCCCTCCTGTGCGCAGGGGCGGATTCCCGGGCCGGGCGGCCTGCGGTTTAAGTTTGCTGCTCTACAGTCCTGACTCGCACGGAGAGCACATTAAGTGCTCTCCGGCTCGTGCGGAACTCGCGACAACCTTAAACCGCCGGCCGCCCGGGCCGGGAATCCGACGTGCTCGGCGGGGCAACGCTACCCGCCAAAAAGGGACAGGTTTATTTTGTTCGGTTTTATCTGGGGAAACGTCGCGTTCCAGCGGTAATCTGCTCTCATCTGACGCATGGAAATCGGCGGCGTTTCCATTTAACGCAAAAGAGGCCGCTTCCCCTAGTAGGAAGCGGCCCCAAATCTTACGAATAGACGATGGTAAAGGGTACTTCTGTTTCGGTCTCTCCTGTTGATGTGTATCTCGTGCCCTCAAGCGTTACTGAGACCACTTGGTCGACATCAATCAACTTCGTTGGCACCCAAATGTTCTCTCCGCTATTGCGTGCCATCGAAACATAGAAATTGTACGCCCCTGCGTCGTCATCTTCGATAATCTGCTCCGATCCATCCTTGTAGCTGACGGTCAGTTTATGATCAACTGCTTCATAGCCCAGATCATCGATGTGCGTCTGGATGGAAAACGGGCTAATCTCAAGAGACGAGTCATCGGAGCGGAGTTCCTTTATATCGACGTGCGCTCCGACGTTAAACTCTGGCGTCGATACCTCGATCACCTTCGCATCCTCACCTTTGCCCTCCGTCCAGCTGATATTCCAGGTGACCGCATGTCCCAAATCTCGCTCGCGATCCCACGAGGCAAAGTACATCGTGCCATTAATGACCGTGTCGCTTGATGTGTCCTTATCAATGGTGCAGCGTGTGTCAGCCCATTCCTCGCCGAAGTTCATGCTGGGCGTGCCGATGCCTTGTTCTTCTTCACCATAGAGAACAAGTTCGCCTGTCTCTGCTGCCGGCTTGTAGTAGTTAACGCCATTTGGATTGGACAACGTAAACGTCACGGCTCCGCAGCCGTTTTGGTCAATAGCCATCTCATGGATATCGAGCGTATAGCCGTTGCCCTCGACGGACAGATTAACCTCCTGGACTGCACCCTCCAGGCTTTGGGGCGCGATGCCGTCACCAAACTCTCTGGTGTAGGTGTATTTAGTCCCCGATGAGCCACCGTTGGTCCAGGTGATGGAATCCCCGTTGCCGTGGTTTCCCCAGGCTGAGGCAAAATATCTGGAATTGACGACGGCGTAGGCGACCCCTCCGGTCGCCAGCACTCCGACAAGACATCCAACAACGGCAACATACAGAGGCTTCGCGTGACCCTTTCGACGAAGCGGCTCGCCAGCGGCAGCATAAAGCACACGGTCGGCAAGATCGCTATCGGCTTGGATGGACTCGAAGGCCTGCTTGATTTGATTGGATTTCACGGTCGCCCTCCTCTAGGATGAATTTGAGCTTCGATCGACCGCGAGCTAAACGCGTTCGAACGGTCGCGGCTGGTACATGCAACAACTCGGCAATCTCTGAGGTCGAAAAGCCCAGATAGTAATAGAGCACGATGGGAACACGGAATCGCTCCGGAAGTCGCATAACGTCTGACAGGACCGCCTTGGTCTCATCCTGCGCTGTCGAAAGCGACTCGGCCAGGTTCTCAATATCCTCCACACGCCTCCATGGCTTTCGAAAGAGCGATTTACATTCATTGATCGTGACCCGGATAAGCCAGCGGCGAAGATGCTCCCAACTCTCAAAATGTCCATCGCTTTTAAGCAGCTTAAGAAAGACATCCTGGGCAACATCGTCGGCGTCGGCACAATCGCGCAGGTACGTCAATGCGATCCGAAACACGACATCCCGGTGATCTTCGACCGCCTGTCTAAATGCCTGTTCTTCCATAATCACCTCCCGGTGACGTTAATGATTCTTGCTGAGGCCCTCACCATAGATACGCTTTGACCGAACGAAATGTTTCAAATTCAAGCAGGAATAACCTACCAAAAAAACTCTGCCCCTTATTGGCAAGGGATCGACGGAACGCAACAGGTTGAGCATACGCAAGCGAGCGGCCCCCAGAGCGTACAAGGTGGCATGAAAAAGGCAGGGCATTGACCTTTTGGTCATGCCCTGCCTTTTGAATGACAGATTGTAGCTCTGGGGGCCGCGCAGCGACGGAGATCGCCGCCGTTCGTTAGAACGGCGGAACTAGTTACTCCTCGTCGTTGTCCTTGGCCTCTTCGGCGTCGTCGGTGTCCACGAGCTGGTTGAGCAGCTCGTCGAGGGAAGCCATGTCCTCGTTGATCGCGCCGTTGGCGGGAGCCTTCTTGTCGTCGATCGGGGCGCCCAGAAGCTCCTCGTCGGCGTCGGCGTGATGCGTCGGAGCGGAGGTACCCAGCAGGATATCGTCCGGACCGTCGGGGCTAAAGACCATCTGCAGCAGCTGCGAGAGGTCTTCCTCGTCGGCAACGTCGTCGTTGTTCTCGAGGATGTAGAGCAGGTCGTGGGCCTCGAGGCCGTCACGGAGCTCCTCGATCGCCTTGGCACCGATGCCATCGATGCGCAGCAGATCCTCCTCGGACTTGCCAACCAGGTCGCCAACCGTCTCAATGCCGACCTCGCTGAACTTGTTGGTCCAGCGCTGCGACACGCCCAGGTCGTCGAACAGGTACAGGCGAGCCTTCTCGGCGGAGATGGTGTGGCCGTTGCGGGTGAACGAACCGTCAGCACCGCCGAACTCGTCGTAGCCGGCCCAGTCGAGCTGCTGCGGGAGCTGCTCGTCCAGGTCCTTGAGCTCAACCGGAGCCCACTCGGGCAGCGACTTGGCGTTGGGCGAAGCCGGGCCATCGATGTCCACGTAGCCGTCGGCCGTGCGATACGTCAGCTTGGCGTTGGCGTACGGCTTGAGGCCGGTACCAGCCGGGATTTTCTTACCGACGATGACGTTGGACTTAAGGTCGAGCAGGTGGTCGACCTTGCCCTCGATGGCAGCCTCGGTAAGGACACCGGCGGTACGGATGAACGAAGCGCTCGACAGCCAGGAGTCGATGTTGGACGCAACCTTGAGCGTACCCAGGATGACGGGCTCGGCCACAGGAGCCTGACCGCCCAGACGGGCAACGCGCTCGACCTCGTCGGCGAACTCATAGCGGTCGACGTACTGACCAAGCAGGTACTTAGAGTCACCGGGGTTGGTGATCTGAACGCGACGCAGCATCTGACGTGCGAGCACCTCGATGTGCTTGTCGTTCAGGTCAACGCCCTGGCTGGTGTAGACGTCCTTGACGCTCTCAACGAAGGTGTGCATCGTCGACTCGATGTCGGTCAGCTTGCGCAGGTTGCGGAAGTTGACGAAGCCCTTGGTGATCTGATCGCCGGCGCGAACCTCGCAGCCGTCCTCGATCTCGGGCATAAAGCGCACCGAAGCGGGGACGCGACGCTCGTCGAGGACACGGGTGTGATCCTCGGAGTCGGTGAGCGTCAGCACGTACTCGGACTTCTCGGGCTTAATAGAGAGGTGACCGGAGTACGGAGCCAGCTCGGCCTCGCGACCCAGGATCTTCTCGTTGACGTTGCCGACGATATCGAACATACGGCTGACCGTAGGCAGACCCTGCGTAATATCGTCAACGCCAGCGACGCCGCCGGAGTGAATGGTACGCATCGTAAGCTGCGTACCGGGCTCGCCGATGGACTGGGCGGCAATAATGCCGACCGCGGTACCGATGGCGACCGGACGACGGGTGGAAAGATCCCAGCCGTAGCACTTCTGGCACACGCCGTACTTGGAGCGGCAGGTGAGCAGCGCGCGAAGCTTGACCTTCTTGAGGCCCGCATCGACCATCTTCTGGATGTCGGCGACCTTCTCGATGTAGCCGTCCTGCTCAAAGAGCACGGTGCCATCGGGAGCCACGACATCCTCAATGAAGCAACGGCCGACGAGGTCGGTGTTAAGGTCGGTGGTGCCGGGGATGATGAGGTTGTAGGTGACGCCCTCGTGCGTACCGCAGTCCTCCTCGCGGACGATGACGTCCTGGGCCACGTCGACCAGACGACGGGTCAGGTAACCAGAGTCCGAGGTGTGGGATGCGGTATCGACCAGGCCCTTACGGGCGCCGTAGGTCGAAATGAAGTACTCGAGCGGCAGTAGGCCCTCGCGGAAGTTCGCCTTAATGGGAAGGTCGATCGTCTCGCCGGACATGTCTGCCATCAGACCACGCATGCCGCCGAGCTGACGCAGCTGGGTCTTAGAACCACGGGCGCCGGAGTCGGCCATCATGTACAGCGGGTTCTCCTCGTCGAACATGTCGAGCATGAGCGCTGCAACCTTATCGGTACAAGCGGTCCACTCGTTAACGACTTCGATGTGGCGCTCCGTCTCGTTGATGAAGCCCTCCTCGAAGTACTCGTTGATCTGGTCGACGTTGGCCTGGGCGCGGTCGAGCAGCTCCTGCTTCTCGGCAGGGATGAGAGCGTCCCACACCGAGATGGTGAGGCCGGCGCGGGTAGCATAGTGGAAGCCGGAGTACTTGATGGCGTCGAGGATCGGGCCGACCTTGGCCTCGGGATAGCGATCGCAGCAGTCCGCAACCAGCTTGGCCACGTCGCCCTTGACCATCTTGTAGTTCATGAACTCGTAATCTTCGGGCAGGCACTGGCGGTTGAAGATGATGCGGCCGATAGAGGTCTCGAAGCGCGCGGTCTTGTTGCCGGTGACGTCGTAGTCGACAAACTCGTTCTTGCCGTTCTTGACGCGGAAGATACGGGTGCCGTCCTCGTTGATGACGTTGGCATCGGCAGCGGACACGCGGACCTGGATCTTGGCCTGCATGTCGACCTCGGAGCGGCAGTCATAGGCGTGCAGCGCGTCGTCGAAGCTCGAGAACACGTGGTTCTCGCCCGGCAGACCCTCGCGAACCTGGGTGAGGTAGTACACACCGATGATCATGTCCTGCGAAGGGATGTTGACCGGCTTGCCGGATGCCGGCGAGCGCAGGTTGTTCGCAGAGAGCATGAGCACGCGGGCCTCGGCCTGAGCCTGGCTGGACAGCGGCACGTGGACAGACATCTGGTCGCCGTCGAAGTCGGCGTTGAAGGGCGAGCAGACCAGCGGGTGCAGGTGGATAGCCTTGCCCTCGACCAGCACCGGCTCAAAGGCCTGGATGGACAGACGGTGCAGGGTCGGTGCACGGTTGAGCAGCACGACGCGGCCGTCGATGACCTCTTCGAGGATATCCCACACAAAGGTGGCACCGCGGTCGATAGCGCGCTTGGCGCCCTTGATGTTCTCGACCTTGCCAAGCTCGACCAGGCGCTTCATGACGAAGGGCTTGAAGAGCTCCAGCGCCATGGTCTTGGGCAGACCGCACTGGTGCAGCAGCAGCTTGGGGTCGGTAACGATTACCGAACGGCCGGAGTAGTCGACACGCTTGCCCAGCAGGTTCTGACGGAAACGGCCCTGCTTGCCCTTGAGGGCCTCGGCGAGCGACTTGAGCGGGCGACCGCCACGGCCAGAGACCGGGCGACCACGACGGCCGTTGTCGAACAGGGCGTCCACGGACTCCTGGAGCATGCGCTTCTCGTTATTCACGATGATCGCAGGGGCGTCCAGGTCGAGCAGGCGCTTGAGTCGGTTGTTACGGTTGATCACGCGACGGTACAGGTCGTTGAGGTCGGACGCGGCGAAGCGGCCGCCGTCGAGCTGGACCATCGGGCGCAGATCGGGCGGAATGACCGGGATGACATCCAGGATCATGTTCGCGGGGCTGTTGCCGCCCTTCAGGAAGGCGTCAACGACCTCGAGGCGCTTAACGGCCTTCTCGCGCTTCTGCTTCTGGGAGTCCTCGTCGGCGATGATGGCCTTGAGCTTCTCGGCCTCGGAGGGGAGGTCGATGGCAGCGAGCAGGTCGCGGACGGCCTCGGCACCCATGCCGCCCTTGAAGTACATGGAGTAGTAACGGGTCATCTCACGGAACAGCGGCTCATCGGAAATGAGGTCGCGCTCGCTGAGCTTCATGAAGGCGTTGAAGGCGTCCGTGCGGAGCTGCTTCTCGTCCTTGCACTCTTCCTCGATGTCGACGATGCCAGAGGCGATCTCCTCGGGGGTCAGCGGCTCCTCGTCGGAGAACTCGTCAAAGTTCTCGGGGTTGCCCTGCTCCTTGAGGGACTCGATCTGGCGGGCGCACTCGGCATCGATCTCTTCCAGATCGGCGGCGAGCTCCTCGCGCAGGTCGTCGGCGTCGGCCTCGCGAGCCTCGTAGTCAACCTCGGTGATGATGTAGCTGGCAAAGTACAGAACCTTCTCGAGGTCCTTGGACTTGATGTCGAGCATACGGCTCATCGGGAAGCTCGTGGGGCTCTTGAAGTACCAGATGTGGGACACGGGAGCGGCGAGCTCGATGTGGCCCATGCGGTCGCGACGCACCTTGGCCGAGGTGACCTCGACGCCGCAGCGCTCGCAGACGATGCCCTTAAAGCGGATGCCCTTGTACTTGCCGCAGGAGCACTCCCAGTCCTTGGCGGGACCGAAGATCTTCTCGCAGAACAGGCCGTCCTTCTCGGGCTTGAGGGTACGGTAATTGATGGTCTCCGGCTTCTTGACCTCACCGTGCGACCAGGAACGGATCTGGTCGGCGGAGGCAAGGGAGATCTTTACCGAGTCAAAATCAGTAGCTTCGAAATCTGCCACAGTCAACTACTCCTTATCAGTGGTCGTGGCGGCGACAGCCTCGGGTGCCTCGGCGGTCTCGGCATCCTGGGCCTCGACGTCGGCGTCAACGCCGGCGAGCGCAGCCAGGTCGTCGAGAGCGGAGGTCTCCTCGGCGGTCACAGGGGCGGAGGCGTCCTCGTCGGCATCGTGCATGGGCTCGATGTCCAGTGCAAGGGAGCGAATCTCCTTGACGAGAACCTTGAAGGACTCGGGGATACCCGGGACAGGAACGTTCTCGCCCTTGACGATGGACTCGTAGGTCTTGACGCGGCCCACGGTATCGTCGGACTTGACGGTCAGGATCTCCTGCAGGACGTTGGAAGCACCGTAAGCGTACAGTGCCCAAACTTCCATCTCGCCGAAGCGCTGGCCGCCGAACTGAGCCTTGCCGCCCAGAGGCTGCTGGGTAACCAGGCTGTAAGGGCCGGTCGAACGGGCGTGGATCTTGTCGTCGACCATGTGGCCGAGCTTGAGGATGTAGGACGTACCCACGGTAATGGGCTCGCGGAACTCCTCGCCGGTGCGGCCGTCGAACAGACGGGTCTTGCCGCGCTCGTCAAGCTGGGTGACGAACTCGGGGCGCATGTGATCGCCAAAGGCAGCGGTGGCCTTGTTGAGCATGTTCTTGTTGGCACGACGAATGACCTCGGCGATCTCGTCCTCCTTGGCGCCGTCGAAGACGGGCGTCGCGGTGAAGAACGGACCGGGGACATACTTGTCGGAGTCGGCCTGCTCGGTATCCCAACCGCAGGCAGCAGCCCAGCCAAGGTGGCACTCGAGCAGCTGGCCGACGTTCATACGCGAAGGAACGCCCAGCGGGTTGAGGATAACGTCGATCGGGGTACCGTCAGCCATGTAGGGCATGTCCTCGACCGGCAGAACGTTACAAATAACACCCTTGTTGCCGTGGCGGCCGGCGATCTTATCGCCCTGCTGGATCTTACGACGCTGGGCGACGTAGACGCGCACCTGCTCGTTGACGCCGGGGGCCAGGTCGTCGCCGTTCTCGCGGCTAAAGCGGACGACGTCGATGACGCGGCCGTAAGCGCCGTGAGGCATCTTAAGGGAGGTATCGCGGACATCGTGAGCCTTGGCACCGAAGATGGCGCGCAGCAGGCGCTCCTCGGCGGTCAGAGCGCTCTCGCCCTTAGGCGTGACCTTGCCGACCAGGATGTCGCCAGGGCCGACCTCAGCGCCGATGCGGATGATGCCGTCCTCGTCGAGGTTGGCAAGCATGTCCTCGGAGAGGTTCGGGATCTCGCGGGTGATCTCCTCGGGGCCGAGCTTGGTGTCGCGGGCGTCGATCTCGTGACGGGTGATGTTGATGGTCGTCAGCAGATCCTCGGCCACCAGGCGCTCGGACACGACGATACCGTCCTCGTAGTTAAAACCTTCCCACGGCATATAGGCCACGGTGAGGTTCTGGCCCAGTGCGAGCTCGCCGTGATCGGTCGAAGGACCGTCGGCCAGAGGCTCGCCCTGCTCAACGGTGTCACCGACGCGAACGAGCGGACGGTGGTTGATGCAGGTAGACTGGTTGGAGCGCTGGTACTTGGCCAGATGATACTCATCCATGCCGCCGGCATGCTTGACGATGATCTTGGCGGCGTCGGCAAAGATGACCTCGCCGGCGTTCTTGGCCAGGGTGACCTCGCCGGAGTCCAGAGCGGCGCGGCGCTCCATGCCGGTACCGACATAGGGAGCGGCGGGGTGAACCAGCGGCACGGCCTGACGCTGCATGTTAGCGCCCATCAGCGTACGCTTGGCATCGTCGTGCTCAAGGAACGGGATCAGCGTGGCTGCGACGGAGAGCATCTGACGCGGCGAGACGTCCATGTAGTCGACGTCCTCGACGGGCACGTCGGCGGGAGCGCCGAAGGAGCCGTCGAAGTCGCGGGTACGGGCGATCACGCTGTGCGGACGGACGATCTTGCCCTCGGCATCGGTCGTGATGAACTCGTTGGTCTTAGGATCGAGCGGCGTGTTGGCCGGCGCGATGACGTGCTTCTCTTCCTCGTCAGCGGTCATCCAGTCGATCTGGTCGGTGGCAACGCCGTTCTCGACGCGACGGAACGGGGCCTCGATGAAGCCATACTCGTTGACGCGGGCGTAGAGGGCGAGCGAGCCGATCAGGCCGATGTTGGGGCCTTCGGGGGTCTCGATCGGGCACATGCGGCTGTAGTGCGAGTTGTGGACGTCGCGGACGGCCGTCGGCACGTTGGTGCGGCGGCTGGAGCCGGACTTGTGGCCGGCAAGACCGCCAGGGCCGAGTGCGGACAGACGGCGCTTGTGGGTCAGACCGGTCAGGGGGTTCGCCTGGTCCATGAACTGCGAGAGCTGCGAGGAACCGAAGAACTCCTTGATGGAGGCCACGATCGGACGGATGTTGATAAGCGACTGCGGGGTGATCTCGTCGATGTCCTGGGAGCTCATGCGCTCACGGACGACGCGCTCCATACGGCTCATGCCGATACGGAACTGGTTGGCGACGAGCTCGCCGACGGTACGGATGCGGCGGTTGCCGAAGTGGTCGATATCGTCGACCTTGAAGCCCTGCTCGCCGGCAGCGAGGGACAGGAGGTAGCGCAGCGTCGCGACGATATCCTCGTCGGTGAGCACCGTGACCTCTTCCTCGGTGGTGAGGTTGAGCTTCTTGTTGACCTTGTAACGACCGACACGGGCCAGATCGTAGCGCTGCGGGTTGAAGAGCAGACCCTCGAGCAGGCTGCGGGAAGCGTCCACGGTGGGAGGCTCGCCAGGGCGCAGACGACGGTAGATCTCGATGAGGGCGTCCTCGCGAGTGAGGGCGGTGTCGCGCTCCAGGGTGCGCTTGATCACATCGGAGTTGCCGAGCAGCTCGATAATGTCGTCGTTGGTGACGGCGATGCCAAGGGCGCGCAGGAACATCGTGGCGCTCTGCTTGCGCTTACGGTCGATGGAGACCATGAGCTGGTCGCGCTTGTCGACCTCGAACTCGAGCCAGGCACCGCGGGACGGGATGATCTGAGCCTTGTAGATCTGCTTGCCCGAATCCATCTCGGAGCTGTAGTACACGCCCGGGGAGCGGACGAGCTGCGAGACGACGATACGCTCGGTACCGTTGATGATGAAGGTGCCCTGATCGGTCATCATGGGGAAGTCGCCCATGAAGACGAGCTGCTCCTTGATCTCGCCGGTCTCCTTGTTGGTGAGACGGACGTCGGTCAGAAGCGGGGCCTGATAGGTCATGTCCTTCTCGCGGCACTCCTCAACGGTGTGCGCGGGGTCGCCGAACTGATGCTCGCCGAAGGTAACCTCGAGAACATGGTTCTGGCTCTGGATGGGGCTGGATTCCTTGAACGCCTCACGAAGGCCCTCGTCCTTAAAACGCTCAAAGGATTCCCTTTGAACAGAGATAAGGTTGGGGAGCTCCATGGCCTCCGGGATTTTCCCGAAGCTGACGCGCTTGCGCTCAGTGGCAGTGTATGCGTAGGTCACCAGGTTTTTCCTCCTTCACGGAAATGCTCGGTGGGTTGGCGAGGCATAGCTTCGCCAGTTATCGCAACCTAATAGTTTATCAGGTACCGACCGTTGGGCAAGAAAAGCCTTGACGCGATTGAGTTTTTGGAGTAGCAAAGTTTTTCGACAGAAAAAATGCAGGTAGATATATGCGTATCGAACATCTGTTCATATATTTTCTGTGAACAAAGAGCCGGCAATCGCAACTCTTATAAAAAACGGGCGCGAACCGAAGTCCGCACCCGTAAATGTCGATGCCCGAAGGCTTACTTGCGCATCAATCCGCCGCGCTCGTCGATGGCGTCCCAGAAGGCATCGGCAAAGCGGGGATCGCTTGCAGCCATGAGGGCGTTGGTGGCCATCCAGCCAGAGGGAGTGCCGGTGTCGTAGCCCGACAGCGGGTCGATGACGACGGCATACATGGCCTCACGGTCGAGCGAACGGGCCATGGCGTCGGTGAGCTGGATCTCGCCGCCCTTGCCGGCCTGCTGATCTGCCAGCAGGTCCATGACCAGCGGGCTCAGCAGATAGCGGCCGACGATGTACAGGTTGGACGGAGCAGCCTCGGGAGCGGGCTTCTCGACCAGACCGCCGATACGCCAGACAGCGCCCGGCTCTGCATCGGCAACGTCCTCGGCGCCCTCGAGCGAACCGACGCGCTCGCCGGCGATAACGCCGTAGCGGCTGACTTCCTCGGGCGAGCAAGCAGCGACGGCGATAACCGAAGCTCCACCGTGCTCCTTGGAAACGGCGAGCATCTTGTCGCAGATGTCGCGATTAGGCACAACGTAGTCGCCCAGAAGAACCAGGAAGTTCTCCCCTGCCACGGCGTCGGCAGCAGAGCGGATAGCATGGCCGAGGCCCTTGGGCTCGTACTGATAACGGAAGTCGACCGGCATACCGCCAGCGTGGGCGACGGCATCGGCATAGGCGTTCTTGCCGCGCTCGCGCAGCAGGTTCTCGAGCGAGCGATCGGGCTGGAAGTAGTTCAGTAGCTCGGGCTTACCGGGAGAAGTAACGATGATGGCGTCGTCGACCTCCTCGGGGTCGAGCGCCTCCTCAACGACGTACTGAATGACGGGCTTGTCGAGCACCGGCAGCATCTCTTTGGGCGTGCACTTGGTGCCAGGCAGAAAACGCGTGCCAAGACCGGCGGCGGGGATGATTGCCTTCATGTTATTCAAAGATCCTTTCGCAGGCGCAAAAGCGCCCCATGCGTGCGGCACACAGCCGCAGACCAAATTGCGATACCCAAGCATCTTACCGCTGGAACTATATGTCGCTACAAGGCAGAGACAATTCTTCAGCAGGTCAACGCAAATTATTGCTCGAATGGTGCAATTTTATTGCCCAACGGCAGGGTGCCCGATACGACGCAAATCACAGAACATGGCAGTTTGAGCTACCGATGTCGAGGGACCGAAAAACAAAAAAGACGGGACTCGCAATGCGAACCCCGTCTGCAAAGAAATCTGGCGAGAAAGCCTGATTACTTGAGGGTGACAGCAGCGCCAGCAGCCTCAAGCTTCTCCTTGGCAGCCTCGGCGTCCTCCTTCTTGGCACCCTCGAGAACAGCCTTGGGAGCGCCCTCGACGACCTCCTTGGCCTCCTTCAGGCCAAGGTTGGTGAGCTCACGGACGGCCTTGATGACCTGGATCTTGTTGTCGCCGAAGCCCTCGAGCACGACGTCAAACTCGGTCTTCTCCTCGGCCTCAGCAGCGCCAGCAGCGGGAGCGGCGACAACAGCGGCAGGAGCAGCGGCGGAAACGCCGAAGGTGTCCTCGATAGCCTTGACGAGCTCGGAAGCCTCGAGAAGGGTCATTTCCTTAAGAGCATCGATGATCTCATCGGTGGTAAGCTTAGCCATTTCTAAGTCCTTTCGGTTTCCGTGTCTGTGCACGGAGATCAGTTAAAACACGGCGCGAATGCGCCAGGGGTGCGGCGTTGCCGCCGCGGGCGAAAACAGCGACTAGGCTGCCTTCTGCTCGGAGACCTGCTGAATCGAACGAGCGAGACCAGAGGAAACGCCGTTGACGCAGACAGCGATGTCGCGAGCGAAACCGGAGATGAGACCGGCGATCTGGCCAAGAAGCTGATCCTTGGTGGGCAGCTCGGCGATAGCCTTAACATCATCAGCGGAAACGGCCTTGCCGTCGGAGATACCGCCCTTGATCTCAAGGACGCCCTTGGACTTAGCGGAGAAGTCCTTAAGGGCCTTAGCGGCCTCGACCGGCTCGGTCTCGTAGAACACATAAGCGACGGGGCCGGCGAGAATCTCGTCGATCTCGGGCTGCTCCTGGTTCTTGAGGGCGATCTTGACCAGGTTGTTCTTGTAGACCTTCATCTCGGCGCCGCACTCGCGAAGCTGATGACGCAGCTCCTGAGCCTGCTTAACCGTCAGACCGTTGTAGTTGACAACGAACAGACCGGCGTTCTCGGCGATACGGGACTCGATCTCTGCAACCTTGTCGATTTTGTACTGCTGGGGCATGAATTACACCTCCTCGAATTCTTTCCGGGCACGGTCCGCCACAAGGACGTGACGGGGGCATGTCCAAAAAGAAAGCCCCCGCGCTGCATGAGCGACGGGGGCGAGAAGACATATCTACTCGACCACCTCGGCTGGCGGGAAGTCCCATTAAGCTCGCGGTAAGACCCGTTTGCGCCGGCTGTCTCTGGCAGCGGATTCGTGCGTGAACCGAAAGTATTATGGCGGGGACCCCGGCGTCGGTCAACGGAAAACCGGGCTGCACACAATTCCACCATCCGGCACGCTCCGCCGAAGGCCAGGCGCAAGGTTTTCGCTCGGTCAAGTCCTGGGCTCGCACGAAGGCCACATTAAGTGGCCTTCGGCTCGTGCGGAATCTACGAAAACCTTGCGCCTGGCCTTCGGCGGCGCGGCCTGCGTCAACTATGGGGCAGCCCGGTTTTCCGTTGGCCGGCGCGCCCCACTCATAATGCTTGGGTCGGTGGGCTGATGTGTTGCATCCCTGAGGGCTACAAGGTTGAAATGAAGGTGGACAGGCGGCGGAGACCTTCGTCCAGGTCTTTGTCGGAAACGCAGTAGCTGAGGCGGATGTGGCCTTCGGTTCCGAAGCAGTCTCCCGGGACTAGGGCTACGTTTGCTTCTTTGATGGCTTTGATGCAGAAGTCTTCGCTGGTTAGGCCGAACTTTTTGATGCTCGGGAAAGTATAGAAGGCTCCTGCGGGCTCTACTACGTCGAGGCCCATGGCGTTTAAGGCTTCGAGTACGCGCTCGCGGCGGGCTCGGTAGACTTTTAGCATGGGGGTTGGGTCGACGGTGAGGGCTCGGGCTGCGGCGTCCATTTCGAAGGAGACAGCACTCGATACTAAGTATTGGTGGGCCTTTGCGATCTCGGCGATGACGGGGGTTGCCGCTGCGAGCCAGCCCAGGCGCCAGCCGGTCATAGCCCAGGGCTTGGAGAAGCTCTCGATGACTACCGTCTGCTCACGAAGCTCCGGGTGGCGCTGGGCAAAGCGCTCGTAGCCGTCCACGTAGACCAGGCGGTTGTATACGTCGTCGCAGATCACGTAGATGCCCGTCTGCTCCGCCACGTGTGCCACGGCGTCGAGCGATGCTGCGTTGAGGATGCAGCCCGTGGGGTTGTTGGGCGAGCAGATGACGATGGCCTTGGTCGCCGGCGTCACGCAAGCACGAAGCGCATCCTCGTCAATCTGAAATTGCGCAGACTCCGTATCCAAAAAGACCGCTTTGGCGTGGTTGGCCACGACGATGCTCTCGTACAGGCCAAAGGCCGGCGTGGGGATAATGACCTCGTCGCCTGGGTTGAGCATAGCCATGAATGTTGCCGACAGCGCCTCGGTCGCACCGTCGGTCAGGATGACCTCGTCGGCCGAAAACGCCAGGCCCGCGTCCCCCATGTAGGCAGACAACGCCTCACGCAGGGCGGGGCGACCGTTGTTGGGCGGATAGTGCGTGTCGCCGCGGCCCAGCGCGGCGGTCACCTCGGCGCTAATCACATCGGGTGTAGGAAAATCGGGCTCGCCGAGCGCGAGCGCAATGCATCCTGAGTGCTGGGCGGCGAGCGCGTTGATCCGACGGATGCCGGAGGGCTTGAGCGTGGCAAGCGAGGTATTCATGGGCAGGCGCATGGCGTTCCTTTCGTAAGGGTTGCACTAGGATAGCGCGGCGAGGCGCTGCCAGACGGTGTAACCTAAACGGAAACGGACTGGAAAGGAGATGACATGGAGGCGATCGCACGCGGCGATAAGCCCAAAACGCTGCAGACCATTGCGTATATCAGTATTCCCGATAGCGCCGATCTTGAGTTTTTGCTCTGGGACCTGCAAGATGCCATCGCGGCCTATGCCCGGCTTTCCGGTACTTCGCTCCCCCGTCTGGTCGCTCTGGAGTCGGACGATGACGGCAGCGCTGCGGACGGTATTGTATTCGCTGTTGAGAATGCGCTCAATTACGAGGCGATGAGCGTCGTTGAGCAGGCGCTTGATTGCCTTGGGGGCACGGAAACGCGCGTCTATGTCGTTGTTCAAGCCGACTGCGGGAGTCCCGAGCGAGCGCACACGGTCGTTGGCCATCTGCGCGAAGCGTGCGAGCGTCGGGGGTTGTCGTGGTGCGGTGGCATTGTCGTCTGCACCGGCACCGGCATCGCAGCGCTTCGCCACTCCCCGCGCATGGGCCTCTTGCGCCGACCGTTTTCCGAAGCGATGGATAAGCTTGTGGGCGCCGTGCGCATGGGCTGTTCCATTGAGCATGCGCAGCTGCTTGGCGGTGGCAATGCCGGTAGCGTCGATGCCGACGGCATGGTGCGCGTCAAGCCCGCGCTGCCCGCACCGATCTGGCATGCCATCATGAAACGCCTCGGCACCCACACTCAATCAATAATCTAAATTAATGAGCTGCCCAGTCAACGGCTTCACTCCAACGCTCGACAAGCCGCTCCAAACGCCACGCCGCGTTGGCCGGACTCGTCGACGGCAGGACAATGGCAGGCAGCCCCATCCGATCTTGCAAGTAGCGTTTGTAGAGTCGCCCTGCCGTACCGCCGTTACAGACAACGACCTCGATCGGCGCGGCATCGGTAATGCGCTCGATATGTGCCGGCACAACGTTGCGAATGCTCGCGTCGCTCGAGCCCTTAATGTCGCAGCTCTCGATCACGTCCCACAGGGCCACGCCGCCGTTCAGCAGCATGGCCCGCTTGGCGGCAATGGAGGCATCGAGCGTCGCGGGCTCACCGCTTGCCAAAGGATCGCCCTCGTTGGGCGGCACAGGCACACCGAGGCACGCGGCCATCACGCGCCAAAAGCGATTCTGAGGGTTGCCGTAATAAAAGGCATTGGCGCGCGAAAGCACCGAGGGAAACGACCCGAGCACCAAAACGCGCGAGTGCTCGTCAAACACGGGCTCAAACCCATGCTCAATATGTTGATAGCCCTCGTCAGATACGGCCATGGGCTAGGCTCTCAACAGATAGCGCACCTCGTAGGGTGCAAGCTCAAGGGTACCCGTCAGCTCGACCGTGGGCGCATCGTCGGCAAGCAGGTCGACGAAGGACCCGTTGAGCTCGCCGGCGCCAAAGGTGTAAGGCTCACCCACGGCATTCACCGCCACGAGTACCGTCGCGCCGTCACAGGCGCGCTCGAACAGCAGCTGCTTGTTCTGGATCACCACGTTGCGATAGGCACCGTAGTTGAGAGCACGGGCAGCCGCGTCGTCGGCCGAGAGAAGGTGCGCAAGCTGCGTGATGAACGCCGTCAGCTCGTTGGGCGCAGGCTCATTGAGCGCAGGTCGCAGCGCCCAGTCGCCATCGGGGCCACCCTTTTCGCCGGCAATTCCCCACTCGCTGCCATAGTAGACGCACGGGATGCCCGGCATGCCAAAGAGCATGCCGTAGGCGGGACGCAGACACGACTTGTCGGTGAGGATACTTGCCAGGCGCGGCACATCGTGGTTGTCGACAAACGACAGCAGATGTTTGCCGCGGTAGATGCACCACGGATCGCCGCCAAACTGGCGGTGCAGCGAATGGGCGATCTCGAACATGTTGACCGAGTTAAAGCTGGAGTACAGGCCCTTGTAGCACTCGTAGTTGGTGCAGGAGTCGAGCATCTCGTCGTTGACGATTTGGTTGTAGTCGCCGTGGAGCGTCTCGCCGATCAGCACAAAGTCGGGCTTGAGCTCACGGGTAAAGGCGTGCAGGCGGCGCATAAAGTCGCGGTCGAGCATATAGGCAACGTCCAGGCGCAGGCCGTCGACGCCAAAGACCTCGGCCCAGCGGCGCACGGACTCGAGCAGGTAATCGACCACAGCGGGATTTTGCAGGTTGAGCTTCACAAGCTCGAAATGGCCCTCCCAGCCCTCGTACCAAAAGCCGTCGCCGTAGCAGGAGTCGCCGTCAAAGCTAATGTGGAACCAGTCCTTGTACGGTGAGTCCCACTTGCGCTCCTGCACATCGCGGAAGGCCCAAAAACCGCGGCCGACGTGGTTGAAGACGGCATCGAGCACCACGCGGATGCCATGGGCATGCAGCGTGTCGCATACGGCGGCAAAGTCGGTATCCCCACCCAGGCGGCGGTCGATATGACGCAGGCTGCGTGTATCGTAGCCGTGGCTATCGGACTCGAGCGGCGGGTTGATCAGCACAGCGCCAACGCCGAGTTCCTGCAGGTAGTCGGCCCACTTGGCGATTTTCATAATGGGAGCATCGGGGTTAGGAGCAACGTTGACGGCCTGGGCAAGCTCGTCCTCGGCAACGGGTGCGGCGTTTTCGCGCGGAGCTCCACAGAAGCCCAGCGGATAGATCTGATAGAACGTCGTCTCGTATGCCCACATAGCAACCTCCCGGTAAGCTCAACACAACGACATCCATTGTATGCCCAGCTTGTATCCTCTCCCCCAAAATAAGTTGCGGTGGAATAGTTCCTGTCTGGGCCTTCAGAAGCCTTAAACAGGAACTATTCCACCGCAACTGATGAGGGGACGTGATTAGGCGACGGGCTTGGCGCGGCGGATGGCCGGAAACAGCACGGTGATGGCGAGGATGACGCCCACGACGGCAATCGCCCCGCCCGCGAAGCCGATCCAAGCGATACCGGGACCCGAAACCACGGCGCCGCCGATTGCGGTGCCCGTGCCAATACCGAGGTTAAACAGGCCCGAGAAGATCGACATGGCGACGGCCGACGAATCTGCCGGCGTGTGCTTGATGAGCTCGGCCTGGAACGCCACATTGAAGGCCGTGGCGCAGCAGCCCCACAGTGCGCAGACGGCAAGCACTGTCACGAGCGACGATGCGGCCGGCCCCATGAGCAGCAGGGCCACCGGCACGCCGGAGAGCGTGATAGCAAGGAACGGAAAACGGTGCCCGTCGAACAGGCGGCTGAACAGCCAGCTGCCCACCAAGCCGGAACAGCCAAACGCCGTCAGCGTCATGGTGATGGCGCCCGCATCGACGTGCGCGACCTGCGCCAGGAAGGGCTCGATATAGCTGTAGCTTGCGTAATAGCCGGTCGCCATGAAGACCGTGACTGCGTAGAGCGCGATGAGGAGCGGGTTCTTGAGCAGCTCGGGCAGCTGTTTGACGGTAAAGCGCTCACCCGCCGGCATGGCCGGGAACACCGCTGCCTGGTAGACGACCGCGATGGCTGAGAGGCCCCCGACCACGGCAAACGTCATGCGCCAGCCCACGGCCAAGCCAATGGCGCGACCGAGAGGCAGGCCAAAGATCTGCGCGATGGACGAGCCCGTGGCGATCATGCTGATGGCGAGCGCGCCGTGGCGAGTGTCGACCAGGCGCGAGGCCATAATCGAGGCGACTGACCAGAACACGGCATGTGCGCAAGCGACCACCAGACGCGCGCAGACCAGGATGGGATAGGTCGGCGCCACAGCGGACAGGAACTGACCGAGCGAGAACACGGCCAGCACGCCCAGCAGCATCCGCTTGAACTCAAAGCGCGAGGCGAACACCATGAGCGGCAGCGACAGCAGCATGACGCCCCAGGCATAGACCGAGATCATGATGCCCGCCTGGGGCTCGGTGAGCGAGAACGACGCGGCGATATCAGTCAAAAGGCCGATGGGCATAAACTCCGACGTGTTGAACACGAACGCACAGCAGGTGAGCCCGACGAGTGGGAGCCACTGCTTGAGCGTGATGCCGTCTTGCCTTGTCTGAGTCATATATAACGTCTCCAATCGTTTTGAACGGAGGCGATTATATAGCAACGGCCCCGCATCCGTCAGTACAGATGCGGGGCCGAAAACAATTCGATACACAGAGGTTGCGCCGTCAATTCATAACTAAGCCAACCCCAGCAATATGCCCGCCGAATGCACGACAAACGCCACGATCCAGGCAACGGCGACCTGAAACGCGAATACGGCCACGGCATAGCGCGCGCCCAACTCGCTCTTGACGGCGCCGATTGCCGCCACACAAGGCGGGTACAGCAACGTAAAGACCAAGAACACGTAGGCGGTGAACGGCGAAAACATGGTCGACAGCGCCGCGGGCGACGTTGCGCCCAAAAGCACCGTGAGAGTCGAGATGACGCTCTCCTTGGCAATGAGCCCCGTGACGAGCGCCGTCGAGGCGCGCCAGTCGCCAAAGCCGAGCGGCGCCAGCACCGGCGCGATGATGCTGCCGAGGCCCGCAAGCAGGCTTTGCGACTGGTCGGCGACCACGTTAAAGCGGATATCGAACGTCTGAAGGAACCAGATGACCACCGTAGCGGCAAAGATAATGGTAAAGGCCTTGGTGATGAAGTCCTTGGCCTTATCCCATGCCAGCATCACCGTCGTCTTGACGCTCGGCAGGCGGTAATTGGGAAGCTCCATGATAAACGGAACCGGGTCGCCCTTAAATGCCGTGCGGTTGAGCACCAAAGCCGCGATGCAGCCGACCACGATACCGATCAGATAGAGCGAGACCATGGCGGGGACCGTCGCCTGCGGGAAAAATGCTCCGCACAGCAAGCCGTAAACCGGCAACTTGGCCGAGCAGCTCATAAACGGCGTGAGCATGACCGTCATCTTGCGGTCGTGCTCGGATGGGAGCGTACGGGTCGACATGATAGCCGGCACGGTGCAGCCAAAACCGACGAGCATGGGCACGAAGCTGCGGCCCGACAGGCCAAAGCGACGCAACGCCTTATCCATGACGAAGGCTACGCGTGCCATGTAGCCGGAGTCTTCCAGAATGGAGAGGAACAAGAAGAGCACGACGATAATCGGCAGGAAGGTCAGTACACTGCCCACGCCCGTAAGCACGCCGTCGACAGCCAGCGAGCGCACCACGTCGTTGGTGCCGAACGCCTTGAGGCCTGCATCGGCCGAAGCGATGATGGCAGCGATGCCGTCCTCCATAAGTCCCTGCAACGCCGCGCCGATCACGCCAAACGTCAGCCAAAAGACGAGGCCCATGATCACCAGAAACGCCGGAATGGCTGTGTAACGACCTGTCAGGATGCGGTCAATCTTGACGGAGCGCACGTGCTCGCGGCTTTCGTGCGGCTTGACGACGCAACGCCCGCACACGTCGCCGATAAAGCTAAAACGCATATCGGCCAGCGCAGATAGGCGGTCGGTGCCGGCCTCGCCCTCCATCTGGGTAATGATGTGCTCGATAGCGTCGAGCTCATTGCGATCCAGGTGAAGCGCCTCGGTTACCAGCCCATCGCCCTCGACCAGCTTGGTCGCCGCAAAGCGCACCGGGATGTGCGCCGTCACGGCATGGTCCTCGATCAGGTTAGCAATACCGTGGATGCAGCGATGCAGCGCACCGCCGTCCGGACCGTCGGGCGCACAAAAGTCCAGGCGACCAGGGCGCTCGCGGAACCGTGCCACGTGCAGGGCGTGGTCCACCAGCTCGCCAATGCCCTCGTTGCGGGCAGCGCTAATGGGGACAACGGGCACGCCCAACAGGCTCTCGAGCAGGTTGACGTCCACGGCGCCGCCGTTGGCGGTCACCTCGTCCATCATGTTGAGCGCGATGACCATAGGACGGTCAAGCTCCATGAGCTGCAATGTCAGGTACAGGTTACGCTCGATGTTGGTGGCGTCAATGATGTCGATGATGGCGTCGGGGTTTTCGTCCAAGATGAATTGGCGGCTGACGATCTCTTCGCCCGTGTACGGAGACAGCGAATAGATACCGGGCAGGTCGGTAACGCTTGCCTCGGGATGGTTACGGATGGTGCCGTCCTTGCGGTCGACCGTCACGCCGGGAAAGTTACCGACGTGCTGGTTGGAGCCCGTCAGCTGGTTGAATAACGTGGTCTTGCCGCAGTTTTGGTTGCCGGCGAGGGCAAAGTGCAGCGGCGCGCCCTCGGGCACGGCCGTCTTCGCGGCACGGGGCGAATACGTCCCCTCGCCCAGGGCCGGATGCTCCGTCGTGCCGATTGCGGCGTTAGCGCGCGGACCTGTATCGGTGTCGTGAATACCCACGAGCTCGATGCGAGCGGCATCGTCCTTACGCAGTGTCAACTCGTAGCCACGCAGGCGGATCTCGAGCGGGTCGCCCATGGGGGCATACTTCATCATGGTGACTTCGGTGCCCGGCGTTAGACCCATGTCCAAAATATGCTGTCGGAGCGCCTGATCGTCCGATGCCACCGATGCGACAACGGCGTCCTTTCCAATCTCGAGTGTATCGAGCTTCACGTCCGTGTTCCTCCCCCGGCGCCCACAGGGCGTTGTATTTATGTTAGTCATGGCTAACCGTTTGCCATGGCTAACCAATTTTAACCATGCATGATAGCGCGAACACACAGCGATGTTCAATCGACAGATTGGTGCAATGGGAATTCTGGGCCATTGCTTCCCAGACGGGCCTGCTGCGGAAACCGAATCCCACTCCGGAATACCTAAACGGGATGGGCTTTCCGGTTGAGGCATCTAGCGGAAACTGCGGCCCGGAATCTGCTCTCGAAACGGGACGCGGTTTCCCCGAGGACCAAAACAGCCGCCCGCCCCTCGACAAAATGATCCGTTCCCTTCGTCGCATGCGGAACATCCAAGGAGTGTCCCAGGGTGCCGGCACAATAGGAACGTCCCCAACTGCCGGCAGCATTTCGCCGCAACAGCAAAAGCCCGCGCTGGCAACAAATGTCACCTGCGCGGGCTTGGTGGGCGCTCACAAAGGCACGTTACAGAGGCCCACGTCAGTTATGGATTACCGAGCGGCACCGGCACGCGATGCCTCCGTCGGCTTACCAAGCGATGAAGCTTGCCGCAGTCTTAGACTATCGGCGCAATGCCGGCAAAGTGCAGATACAGCGAAATGATTGCCACGACAATGACCACCGCTGCGATCAGCTTGTCGTGCAGATGCGGAAGCACCGGTTTACCGCGGCCTCGCTCGCCCAGCATATAAACGGGAATGGCCGGAGCAAAAAGAATCGTCGTGATCATAACGCCCTGAAGACCCGTCGACCACACCAGGAACAATGTGTAGACGAAGCCGAGCGTACCGAAGAAGCGGGCTTTGCCGACGCTGGGCGCATGCGGCCCGTCCAGATGCTCGTTCTTCCAGCCAATCACCATGTAATAGGCAGCCGAGCAGACATACGGAACCAGAATCGTGTTGACTGCGCAGCTATAGAAGAACTGGTAGGTGCTCGCCGCCACATACGACACGATCAAGAAGAGCTGCGTGATGCCGGAGCTCACGAGAACCGTTACCACCGGGGCGTCGTGCTTGTTCGTCTTGGCAAACGCCAGAGGGAAGGATCCCTGGCGCGCTGCCTCGAACGGCGTCTCGGACGCAATGATGACATAGCCCAGCAGCGCGCCGACCAACGAAAGGATAACGCCAAGGTTTACGATGGCAGCACCAACCGGACCGATTGCGCACTCGAGAATTCCCGCCATGGAGGGCGTTGCAAGCTGTGCCATCTCCTCGCGCGGCATAATGCCGAGCGACAGCATCGAGATGATCAGATACAGCGTGAATACAGCCGCAAATCCGAGCGCCGTCGAGCGGCCGACGTCGCGCACGTACTTTGCACGGCCCGAGATAACGACAGCGCCCTCGATGCCCGTGAAGACCCAGACAAGGGCGATCATGGTCGAGACAACCTGCTCGCCAAAGCCAGGACCAGCCGGCTCTCCCCAGAAGTTGTCCATAAAGATATCGACGTTGAACTTACCCAGGAGCACGATACTCAGCACAAAGAGCCCCAGCGGCACCAGCTTCGCCAACGTGACGATCGTGTTAATGCCCGCAGCCTCCTTAACGCCACGAAGCACAAGGGCGGTAAGGAACCACAAAAACACGCTGGCGCAGACGATAGAAAGCAAGTTGTTACCCGCGCCAAACGCAGGGAAGAAATAGCCCAGCGCGCTAAACAGCAAGAGCGCAAAGCTCACGTTGGAAAGACATGCGCTGATCCAGTAGCCCCAAGCGGAGTTGAATCCAATGTAATCGCCAAAACCGGCCGCAGCGTATGCATAGATGCCGCCGGTCAGGTCGGGACGGGCCTGAGACAAACCGTTGAACACCATCATCAACGCAAAGACGCCAATAAAGCAAATTCCCCACGAGACGATAACCGCACCGGTATTTGCCCCGCCTGCTGCCATATCGCCGGCAAGCGAAAAGATGCCGCCACAAATACTGGCGGTAATGACCATCATGGTCAGACGAAAGAGATCGAGGCCATTAGGGTCGATAATCTCTTCATTTTGAGCTTTAGAGGCCATTGTATGTGCACCCCCTTCATCATGTGATCGAACGAAAGATGGCCCGGACGTCCCGAATCGGGTGCCGGGCCATCGGTCAAGCGATCATCAGACTGTTACAGCTATCGCGTTAGAAGCGCAGCGACAGGCAAGAAAGGCCGCCGTCGACCTTGCGATACTCGGAGGTGTCAACGACGAGTGTCTTGTAGCCCAGATCCTGCACGGCCTTGAGCACAGTCGGATAGCCCTCGGCAACGATGACCGTACCGTTGACCCAGATGCAGTTGGCGCCGTACGCCTCGTCCTCGGGCACGACGATCTTGTTGTACTGGGCAAAGTCGGGCTTATCGATGAACTCACCAGAAACGAGCATGTTGTTGTCCTCGATGTAGTTGACGCCCGTCTTGAGGTGCAGGACCTCCTCCAGCGGAACCTCAGAACCCTCGAGGCCCCAGCCCTCGAGAATCTCACAGAACTGGCGGATGCCCTCTTCGTTGGTACGAGCGGAGCGACCGACGTAGAAATGGTCACCGACCATCATGACGTCGCCGCCGTCGAGCGTGCCCGGAGAAACGATGTGCTTGACATGCTCGTCGTCAAAGAAGCGACGGACGGCCGGCTCGATCTCGTCCTTCTCGCCGTTGCGGCTATCGGCGCCGGGGTTGGTAATGATGGCGCCGCAGCGAGTGATAACGGCCGGATCTTCGACGAAGCAGCTGTCGGGATACTGCTCGAGTGCCGGCAGCACCGACACGTCAACGCCGCACTGCTCGAGCGCATGCTCGTAATCGTAGTGCTCCTCGATGGCGCGCTCGTAGATGGGCTGGCCAAGCTCGGGGGCACTCGTGATGCCATTGCTCAGGGACTTGCCGGGGCGGCGGATGATGACGTGGCTGAACTTGGTCATGATGATCCTCCTTGGATCTCTTAGCAGAGAGCGGGACTTCTTCGCGCCCGGCTTCCTTTCGATGGCTTTATCTTAGGGCGGTTTTCCTGTTTTGTATATTGTATACAATCCCGAACGGTAGGTATTCTTCGGTAAGCGTATTCTTACGTATCGGCGCAAAGTAGCATGATTTAGCTGGTCGTTCTATAATTCAACTGAGCTATTCAAATGAAACGTATTTGCTTTTAGAAATATACCGTTAAGGAACATAGGCTCATGGAAACGCTCAGAAGGCCCCTGAAAGACCACGTATACGACTACATTTCGAGCCGTATTGACGCCGGCGAGCTTTCGGCCGGCGACCGGCTGAGCGAGCAAGCGATCTGCGACGCCATGGGCGTGTCGCGCACGCCGGTCCGCGAAGCGCTCATCCAGCTCGCAAGCGACGGCTATCTGGACAATCTCCCCCGCCGCGGATTCCGCGTCCGTGGGTTCGATCAGCAAAACGCCGTTGAAGTCTTTGAGATTATGGGGCCGCTCGACGGGCAGGCCGCATATCTCGCCTGTCCGAACCTAACCGACGATGACATTACGCAGCTTAAATTTCTCGTCGGCTCCATGGACCTCGCGATCCAAGGCGGTCTCATCCGAAAGTACGACGACATTCAGCGAGACTTTCATCTGACGTACTTCAACCGCTGCGGCAACGACCGTCTGCGCGATATGATCTCGCAGCTCGAGCGCTGCTTTATCAAGCGCGATTACGAGACTGTCGACCAGGAGACGGCGTGCAAACTGCTCAATAAAGCCAACAGCGAACATGCTCATATTCTTGAGTTGTTCGAAGCACGAGATGCGACGGGCGTGCGCGACTACGTTCGTGATGTCCATTGGAACACAGAAAACGCCCAGTTCACCGTCTGGTAGGAAAGCAATGAAGGTGGATTTTCGGAGGCTTTACTGATGAGGGTGGATAATCTCCCCCTTTCGGCCGAAAAGCAGACCAAAAACGGGAGATTATCCACCCTCGTGATGCGCAGCCTAAAAACCGTGACGGCCTAGGAACCTAAAGGCTAGGCGGATCCAAGGACGGACTGCCACTTGCTTGTCCTCGTTGTCGACCGCGGTGTTGGCGTTGCCGAGCGAAAGGCCGTGACCACCCTGGTCGAAGACGTGCATCTCGCATGCAACGCCCTCCTCGGCCATGCGCTGCGCAAACGGGTAGACCTGCGCGATCGGCGCCGTCTTGTCGTCGGACACGCCCCACACAAAAGTCGGTGGCATCTGACGCGAAACATGCGTGGTGGGGCAGATATCGGCCAAATGCTCGTCAGTTGCCTCGCCACCCGTCACCATCGACAGGTAGTCGTTGAGCAGATCGCGCCCCGTCTTGCCGCCCGTCTTGGGCACACGCAAGTCAATGCGCGGATCGCGCGTCTGCATGTCACGCACATAGGCAAAGTCGAGCAATGGATAACCCAGCACCACGGCATCGGGACGAATGTCGTCCGGACGCGCCCCGGCAAGTGCCGCGAAGGGGCCGGTCTTCCACTGTGTTGCCAGCGAGGCGCAAATCATGCCGCCAGCAGAAAAGCCCACGACGCACACGCGCTTGGGATCGACATGCCACTCGTCAGCGTTGGCGCGCACCGTGGCGACCATCTTGGCAAGATCTGCCTGGGGGTGCGGAAAGCTCACGTCACCCGTAGAACTCGTGACATAGTTGAGCACAAAGGCCTGGTAGCCGCGGTCCAAAAATGCAAACGCCACCGGGTCCTGCTCGTGCGGAGCGATATGCGTAAACCCGCCTCCGCCGCAGATGATCACCGCGGGGCGGCGGCCATTCGGTTTATCGGGCAGCGGCTCGGCACCCAGATACGTAAAGGTCGCCGGATAATCCTCGGTCGGCTCCTCGCCCCACAGCGCATGGTTCTCGACAATCATATGTGCTCCCTTCGCGCAAATTTTGCGCACTCTTTTTTCGCATCTAAGCGTACCCCAGTTGGGTGCAGGACGTAGAAACTCTCCGGCAATAAGTTTCCCTCCAACTGATATATCACATAATCCCAGTTCAGAGGTATCGTTGAGCAGCGTAAAATAGGGGCGTTGACCAAGCCGCGAAACAGGTATGAAACGTTTCCGGCAAACCAAGCGCGCGATATGCGCCTATTTAAGTTGGAGGCAACTATGGGTCTGCTCGATTCGCTTAAGTCCACCTTCACCTCGGCGGGCGAGGCATCCGTTCCGCCCGCGGCAAGCTTCGCCACCCGCGAAGGCGTCATCTACGCCCCCGTCAACGGCGTGCTCGTCAACCTGGATGAGGTTCCCGACGAGACCATCGCCTCGGGTATGCTCGGTCAGGGCTACGGCATCGAGCCCATTACCGGCACCATCTATGCGCCCGCCAACGGCCGCATCGGCGCCACCACTGTCACCAACCACTCCATTGGCATGATCACCGAGGACGGTCTTCGCGTGTTCATCCATGTTGGCCTGGGCACCGTGGAAATGAACGGCAAGGGTTTTGCCCGCTTTGTCGAGATGGGCGATGTGGTCAAGGCAGGCCAGCCGCTCATCAGCTTCGACCGCGAGGCCATTAAGGCCGCTGGTCACGAGGACATCGTGACCGTCATCGTCTCCGAGCTCGATCGTCTTAAGAGCATCGACCATGTCGGCGAGTCTGGAACGCTTATCGGCGGCAACCCGCTCGTCAAGCTTGGCGACCCGCTGCTGGTAGCCAAGACCAAGTAGCCAGGCCCCGCGCCACACAGCCAAAAGGCACCTCGTCAAGCGCCCGCGACCATTTGGCCGCGGGCGCTTTTCGTTTGAAAAACCATCCCGCCAATGCCTTATCTGTATAGCCCAAATGAGCCGAGCTGCTAGAATATCGAACTGTATGGATAACTATCATTCAACCGTTATGGGAGGATACGTGAACCGCACCAAAATCGCGCAGCTCTATGCCGATGCCGAGTCGCTCGGCGGCCAGACCGTCACCGTCGCCGGCTGGGTCAAGTCCGTCCGCGACATGAAGAACTTTGGCTTTGTTACGCTCAACGACGGCAGCTGCTTCCGCGACCTGCAGGTCGTCATGAACCGCGAGGCACTCGACAACTACGACGAGATCGCCCATCAAAACGTCTCGGCCGCACTCATTTGCACCGGCACCGTCAAGCTGACCCCCGATGCGCCTCAGCCTTTCGAGCTTTCTGCCACCTCCATCGAGGTCGAGGGCACGAGCGCCCCGGATTACCCGCTGCAGAAGAAGCGCGCAACCGTCGAGTTCCTGCGCACCCAGCAGCACCTGCGTCCGCGCACCAACCTGTTCCGCGCCGTGTTCCGCATCCGCTCTGTCGCGGCTGCCGCCATCCACCGCTTCTTCCAGGAGCAGGGCTTTGTCTACGTCAACACCCCCATCATCACCACGAGTGACTGCGAGGGCGCCGGCGAGATGTTCCGCGTGACCACGCTCGACCCCAAAAATCCGCCCCTCACCGAGTCCGGCGAGGTCGACTGGGGCCAGGACTTCTTTGGCAAGCATGCGAGCCTCACCGTGTCCGGCCAGCTCAATGCCGAGAACTTTGCCATGGCCTTTGGCGACGTGTACACCTTTGGCCCCACCTTCCGTGCCGAGAACTCCAACACCACGCGCCACGCCGCCGAGTTTTGGATGATCGAACCCGAGATGGCCTTTGCCGACCTTAACGACTACATGGATAACGCCGAGGCCATGCTCAAGTATGTCCTCAAGGACGTCATGGCAACCTGCCCCGACGAGCTCAATATGCTCAACAAGTTTGTGGACAAGGGTCTGCTCGAGCGCCTGGACCATGTCGCCAACTCCGACTTTGCCCGCGTTACCTACACCGAGGCCGTCGAGATCCTGGAGCAGGCCGTCGCCGCCGGTCACAAGTTTGACTACCCCGTGAGCTGGGGCATCGACTTGCAGACCGAGCACGAGCGCTTCCTGACCGAGGAGCACTTTAAGCGCCCGACCTTCGTGACCGACTACCCGGCCGAGATCAAGGCCTTCTACATGCGCATGAACGAGGACGGCAAGACCGTCGCCGCCGCCGACTGCCTGGTGCCGGGCATCGGCGAGATCATCGGTGGCTCCCAGCGCGAGGAGCGCCTGGATCTGCTCGAGGCCCGCATCAAGGACCTGGGCATGAATCCCGAGCAGTACAAGTACTACCTTGACCTGCGCCGCTACGGTTCCTGCAAGCACGCCGGCTACGGTCTGGGCTTCGAGCGCTTGGTCATGTATCTGACCGGCGTGGGCAACATCCGCGACGTCCTGCCGCACCCGCGCACCGTGGGCAACGCCGACTTCTAATCGTCGGACGCTAGCTCGCGTCGCCACACGCCAACGCTCATCGCATAAGCGTCTCTCGACATCGGTCGAGAGACGCTTTTTTCAACAGCATCCGTCAAGCTTTTGGCAAGTTTTTGGTCAGTTGAGCAGGGCTGTTGAAAACTCGACCCGCCGTTTGCCGACGACTACCGACCGCCCAGAGCGCCCTGCGCCCCTGGGAAAGCCCCACGTCCTAGGCTCCATACCGTCGCCACCCAAAACGGAAAGGACGTGGGCACGATGACCGAAGCCGCTGTTGAAACCTACGACACCACGACGAGGGGCGCCGCCTCGATGGCAGCCTATCGCGCCGTTCGCATCCTGCAACTATTAAGCGAAAACACCGGCGAGGACAAGGCCATGCTTTCCGATGAGTTGATCCGGCGCCTCGCCCATCCCGACGACCCCGCCCGCATGCCCATCTCGGCGGCGCGGCGCAGCATCTACACCGCCATCTCCGCGCTTCGCCATGCCGGATACGAAATTGAGTACAAACGCGGCGTGGGCTACAAACTTCTTACCCGCCCGCTCACCGATGAAGAGATCATCCGGCTCCACGGTATGGTCATGCGCAACCGCTCCACGCCCATCGCTATCCGCAAGAGCATGGCGCAGCACTTAGTTGCCATGGCGAGCGCCGACGTTCGCGGCTACCTCGATACACCCGAATCCGCTCCAAGCGCAGGCAGCAAGGCTACCAAGGCAACACGCACGCCCATCAAGCGCATCGACACGTGCGAGCTCGTCGAGCAGGCCATCGACCACGGAACCACGGTGAGTTTTGATATTTCGAGCGTCACGACACGCGGCGAAACCGAAGCAGCACGGATGACACTCCGTCCCTTTGCCATCAGGCAGCGCGATGGCATCTCGTATCTGCTGGGAACGGTCTACGACGCCCGAGGCACCGACGATACGCTGCGCACCGTCGAGATCGCCCGTATGAGAAACGTCAGCACGCGCCTGCTCGACGGCAAGAAGCTCTTCGCCGCCCTGGACGAGGACGACGCCTCCTCCGCCGCATAAGACCCTCCGCCGCCCATTCGACTACCCGTACCGCCCATCCGATTCTGTATTAAAAAACCCGCCAGGCTGTTGTAAAAATGGACATCAGCGCTACTATAGTTCCACTTGCACTTTGTCCCAGTGCAGTGTTTCCAGCCATTTTTATACTGGGGGTAATGATATGAAGGACATCACCATCAGCCGCAGGAGCCTTCTGGTCTCCGCCGGCCTGCTCGCGCTCGCCCCGCTCGCCGGATGCGGCGGCAACTCTGGTTCCGGCTCTGCTGCCGCCGGTTCCGACTACACCATCGGCGTTCTGCAGCTCACCGAGCACTCCGCACTCGATGCCGCCAACGACGGCTTTGTCAAGGCCATCAAGGAGAGCGGCCTTAAGGTCAAGATCGACCAGAAGAACGCCCAGAACGACCAGTCCACGTGTAAGTCCATCGCCGACAAGTTCGTGGGCGATGGCGTCGACCTGATCTACGCCATCGCCACGCCCGCCGCACAGGCTGCTGCCGGTGCCACGGCGGATATCCCCATCGTGGGCTGCGCCATCACCGACTACGCCGCCTCTGGCCTGGTCCAGGACAACGACAAGCCGGGTACCAACGTCACAGGCGCTTCCGACCTCACCCCGGTCGCCGAGCAACTCGAGATGATGCAGAAGGTTCTGCCCGACGTTAAGAAGGTCGGCCTGCTCTACTGCACCGCCGAGTCCAACTCCGACGTCCAGATCAAGGCCGCCAAGAAGGAGCTCGACAAGCTGGGCCTCCAGTACACCGACTTCACCGTCTCGAGCTCCAACGAGATTCAGTCCGTCGTCGAGTCTGCCGTGGACAAGGTCGATGCGCTGTACTCCCCCACCGACAACACCATCGCCGCGGGTGCCTCACAGGTCGGCCAGATCTGCAAGGAGAACAAGCTCCCCTTCGTGACTGGCGAGGAGGGCATGTGTAAGGCCGGCGGCCTGTTCACCCTCTCCATCAATTACGAGGACCTGGGCTACGCCGCGGGCGAGATGGCCGTTAAGATCCTGAAGGGCGAGGCCAAGCCCGAAGACATGCCGATCAAGCACCTCTCGAGCAAGGACCTGGTCGTCGTCAAGAACGACGAGATGGCCGAGGCTCTGGGCATCGACCTTTCCGCTCTGGACGAGTAGCGCCATGCGCGGTAACGCGTCTAGGGCCCGCACGCGCGCCACAGCCGCGTTATTCAATATCTGAGTCCTTGGGGCGAACGCTAAAGACCGGCGTTCGCCCTGCTTGTTTCGGATGAGACAAAACATCCGTCCGCAGCTCTTTTATACATTGTTACCGCTATCATGGTGACTCACGTGTCCACCCTATCCTAGGAGGTATAAAGCATGCTCATTGCATTGCAGGGCGCCGTTTCGCAGGGCGTCCTCTGGGGCATTATGGTGCTTGGCGTGTTTATCACGTTCCGCCTGCTCGACATTCCCGATATGACCTGCGACGGCAGCTTTGCCCTCGGCGGCTGCGTCTGCGCTGTGCTCATCGTCAATAACAACGTCGACCCGCTGCTCGCCGTGCTGGCCGGTATGTGCGCCGGCGCCATCGCGGGTGCCGTCACGGGCATTTTGACCACCGTCTTTGAGATTCCCGCGATCCTCGCCGGAATCCTCACCCAGATCAGCCTGTGGTCCATCAACCTGCGCATCATGGGCAAGTCCAATACGCCCATTCTTGCCAAGGGCACCGTGTTCTCGGCCGTCAGCAATATGACCGGTCTGCCGCAGTCCACCGTTGCCATCATCTTGGGCATCCTGCTCGCCGTGGCTATCGTTGCCATCCTGTATTGGTTCTTTGGCACCGAGATCGGCTCGGCGTTGCGCGCCACCGGCAACAACGAGTACATGATCCGCGCTCTAGGCGTCAACACCAACTCCACCAAGATGATCGCCCTCGTGCTCTCCAACGCCCTCATCGGCCTTTCGGGCGCGCTCATCTGCCAGAGCCAAAAGTATGCCGACATTGGTATGGGCACCGGTGCCATCGTTATCGGTCTTGCCGCCATCGTCATCGGCGAGGTGCTCGGTCGCCTGCTGCCCGGCGGACTCACGCAGTTTAGCGTCCGCCTAGCCTCTGCCGTCTTTGGCTCCGTGGTCTACTTCCTTATCCGCGCCATCGTGCTGCAGTTGGGCATGGACGCCAACGACATGAAGCTGCTCTCCGCCGTGATTGTCGCCGTGGCCCTGTGCGTGCCCGTGGTTTGGGAGCGCTATAAGCTCCGCAGCTCCTACACGAAGGGGGATGAGGCAGATGCTTAAGCTCTCGCACGTCAAGAAGACCTTTAACAAGGGCACCGTCACCGAGAAGCGCGCGCTCACCGGCGTCGACCTCACCCTGAATGACGGCGACTTTGTAACCGTGATCGGCGGCAACGGCGCCGGCAAGTCCACGCTGCTCAACATGATCGCCGGCGTGTACCCGCTCGATTCGGGCGTTATTGAGCTCGACGACACCGACATCTCGCGCCTGAGCGAGTCGCAG
The DNA here is from genome assembly GCA_048195375.1 of Collinsella sp. Taxonomy (GTDB): domain Bacteria; phylum Actinomycetota; class Coriobacteriia; order Coriobacteriales; family Coriobacteriaceae; genus Collinsella. The sequence continues at coordinate 11,351 of DBFADZ010000012.1, read as the reverse complement.
CGCGCCAAGTACCTGGGCCGCGTGTTTCAGGACCCCATGCGCGGTACCGCTGCCGACATGCAGATCGCCGAGAACCTGGCCCTCGCCAAGCGTCGCGGCCAGCGTCGCGGCCTTTCGTGGGGCGTCACCAAGGCCGAGAAAGATGAGTACGTTGAGCTGCTCAAGCGCCTGGACCTTGGTCTGGACACGCGTCTCAACGCCAAGGTCGGCCTGCTCTCGGGCGGCCAGCGCCAGGCACTCACCCTGCTGATGGCCACACTCACCAGGCCGCGCCTGCTGCTGCTCGACGAGCACACCGCGGCCCTCGACCCCAAGACGGCCTCTAAGGTGCTCAACCTGACCAAGGAGATCGTCGACGAGAACCACCTGACCACGCTCATGGTCACGCACAACATGAACGACGCCATCCGTCTGGGCAACCGTCTGATCATGATGCACGAAGGCCATGTGATCTACGACGTGGCCGGTGACGAGAAGAAGTCGCTCACCGTGGCCGACCTGCTGCAGAAGTTCGAGGAGGTCTCGGGCGGCGAGCTCGCCAACGACCGCATGCTGCTAAGCTAAAACCTGCCAAAAAGGGACAGGTTTATTTTGGCAGGTTTTATCTGCGCAAACGTCAAAACCGCCGCTAAGGGACAGACGCCCTTGCGGCGGTTTTCGCATATTATGTCGATAATCCGATATTCAACCAGACATTCTGGCTAAGGACTAAGGAAACTGCCATGAAAAGACTCCCCCGCCTTGCGTTAGCCGCCGCGTTGTTTGCCGGCGCGCTCGCAGGCATCCCAAGCCTCGCTTTCGCGGGGAACCTGCCCGCCGCTATTGACGGCTCCGTGGCCGTCATGCACACCAACGACATCCACGGCAGCTACAAGTACAGCTACAACGAAAGCAAGGGCACCGGCACCGTCGGCTTCGACGGACTGGCAGTTCTCTATAGCGCCCAAAGCAGCGCCCCCGATCTTTTGCTCGATGCGGGCGACACCTTCCACGGACAGTCCTTCGCCACCATGAGCGAGGGCAAGAGCATCGCCGAGCTCATGGACACCTTCTACGCCGACGGCTACGACGCGACCACGCCAGGCAACCATGACTGGAGCTACGGCGCAGACAAACTTCGCACCATGACCGGCTACAGCACCACCGGCACGCCCTTCGCCATGCTCTGCGCGAACGCGAAGTCCACGAGCGGCGTATGGAGCTCGAGCATCACGAAGACGCTCGATCGCACCTGGGAGGATAGCGAAGATCACTCCACATTCGACTACAAAATCAAGGTCGGCGTCGTGGGTGCCATGGATGAGTCGCTGGGATCCTCGCTGCGCGCGGACCTGGTCGCGGGCACCAGCTTCTCGAGTGCCGCGAACGCCATCAATGCCGAGGCAGAGCAGCTGCGCAGGGAGGGCTGCAATGTTGTTGTGTGTATCGCGCACACGCTCGACGCCAAGACCTTTGCCACACGGCTCCGTGGCGTCGATGCCCTTATCGCAGGCCACGAGCACATCAACCTTAACGAGAAGGTGACGGGAGCCGACGGCAAGACGATCCACGTTGTCGAGGCAGGCAGCGCCTTTGCCGAGGTGGGGCTGCTTTCCATTCCGTACAGGTACGACACGAATGGCACCGAGACGACCAACGATGACACGGTCACGGTCCCTGCAGACGGCAGCGACGAGAGGCTCTACACCGCCAAGAACGTCAACGACCTTTTGGCAGACCCCGACAAGGGCTCCGACTACCAAAGCCGCCTTGAAGACGTCCGCAACAAGATCAAGCCGCTCGACGAGGCCTTTGAAAACGAATCGAACAAGGTGCTCGGCACATCCGCCACCAACTATTTCTACGGCGAGGACGCCGCAGGCACGCATGGTTGGGAAATGGTGCGCACCACCGATTTCCGCCCCAGCAAGGAGGGCGACACCACCAAGGCCCAGACCATCGGCCACGTGATTTGCGGCTCCTATCTTGCCCTGACGGGCGCGGACCTCGCTATCGAAAACGCTGGCGGCATCCGCGGCGGCATCGCGGCGGGCAACGTGACCGCCGGCAACCTCATCGCCATCTCGCCCTACGGCAACACCGTGGAAACCTGGACCATGACCGGCGCGGACTTCCTGGCAGCGCTCGAGCACTCGCTGCAAATCAGCGACGAGTGCAATCACAGCTACGAGCTTCAGCAAGCCTACGTGGCAGCCGGCCATACCGAGCAGGAGGCGCAAGACAAGTACAAGTGGCGCGATGACTCTGGCAGCGTTCTCTCCTTTGGCGGCATCAACGTGACGATTGATTGGACGCAGCCCGAAGGCAAGCGCATTGTGAGTGCCACACTCACCAAGGACGGCAGTACGCTCGACCCCGCCAAGACCTATACCGTCGCCACCAACAACTACATCATTACCAACACGACCGACTTTCCCACCTTTGCACACGCCACCAAGTACACCGAGTGGGGCACGTGCGAGGCGGCGCTGAGGGCGCTGATTGGGCAGAACGGCTGGGAGAGCAAGATGGCCGGGCTCGCCGGCACCATCGGCTTCGGCTCCGCAGCCGTGGACCCCACGCCCACACCGGCCCCGACGCCTAAGCCCTCGCCTAAGACGGACACGACGACCACGAAGGTCATCACCAAGAAGACGACCGGTAAGCTCGCCGCAACGGGAGACCGCACGCTGGCAGTAGTTGGCGCGTGCCTTATCGGCGGCATCATCGTCATCATTCTTGGCATTATCTGGAAGCGTCGACGCTAAGCTACACCGCCGGGCCTTACAGCCCCGCCGCGTAAACCTTATATCGAGCACAGAAGCCCGTCCGAATTTGATCGGACGGGCTTCTTGGTGGGTATCATGGTTGAACGATCATTAGGAGGTTTTCCCTACATGGAATTGTTTGAGCCGATTCTTCATTTCTTTGAGCAACGGTGGGTCCACAACATCATCTGGGCCGTCATCTTGGCGATAGGCACCGCCGTCGCCGCCAAGGTCGTATCCAAGACCCTGAACCATCTGCTCAACCGAGACGATAACCCGCTTCCGGCATCGAGTATCTTCATCAACATCGCGCGCGCCGTCATCTGGATGATTGGCGGCAGCTTTATCCTCGACAACTGTTTTGGCATTAACGCAAACGCCCTCGTCGCCGCTCTTGGCGTCGGCGGCATCGCCATCTCGCTCGGCTTTCAGGACACGCTGTCAAACCTTATCGGCGGCATGCAGGTGACGTTTATGGGCATCATCAAGCCCGGCGACAATATCGAGGTCGGCGGTGTGTCGGGCGTGGTCCAAGACATCACTTGGCGCCACACAACGATTGAGGATGCCTGTGGACAGACCATCATTGTGCCCAATTCCAACATCTCCAAGAACACGCTCGTGCATTTGATGCCCTTTGGGCGCGTGGCCGTGCCCGTTGCCGTAAAGGACACGTCTAAGTGGGCTTCCCTTGACGTGCTGGCAGACGAGCTCACGAGCGCAACCAAAACGGCCGTCTCGCCCATCTCGGGCTTTGACAAGGAGCCCTACGTACTCTTTAGCGAAATCGGCGACTTTGGCATCAAAGGAAAGATCATCTTTATCGTCAGCGACGACAGCACTACTTTCACGGCAGCCGACGCCTGCATCCGCGCCATCGCCCCCATCATCGCCTAAACCACCGCAAAGGGGACAGGCATCTTTGTAGTGGTTTTCATTCGTGGTACCATGGTTCATATCGTTGTTTAAACGACTAAGGGAGTAGACACCATGGAAGAGGCCTATCGTCAAGCACGCAAGCGCGGCGAGCAGGGACGCCGTCGCGCCATTAGCCAAAGCGAGCATCCATACCTTACGGACCTCGATAGCTTGGTTGCTCAGCTCCCCTTAGGTCAGCGAGTGAGCGTCGGCCTGCGGGATATTCCGCTCGAAATGGTCGTCGGCACGGTCACCAAAGGCCGTCAGTCCGCCTTTTCATGCAACTTTATGCCCCTGCTGCCGTTTAACACCGAGTTCGCCCGCAAGTGGTCCAACCTCTACGACATCCAGGTAACCGAGGGCTATCGCGACCCCATCATCGTCACCGAGTTCATGCATCGTTTCTATGTCCAGGAAGGCAACAAACGCGTCAGTGTCCTCAAATTCCTAGACGCCCCGACGGTTTCGGCCAAGGTCACCCGTCTTTACCCCGGCACATGGGATTCCGTCGAAAGCCGCCTGTACGGTGAGTTCTGCGCGTTTTGGCGCGTCTGCCCCCTATACGAGATCGAGTTCTCGCGTGAGGGAAGCTACGAGACGCTCGCCAAGATGCTCGGTCAGAACCTTATCGAAAAATGGCCGCAGAAAAAGGTCGACTACCTGCGCCACACCTTCCTGCTCTTTAAGCGCGCCTACCTTCGCGCAGGCGGCGACCACCTGGACATTACGCCCGCCGACGCCATGCTCGTCTACCTCAATGTGTACAACCAGGACCGCCTGCTGGATACGCCGACGGATATCGTCGTAAACCGCCTGTGCAAGATTTGGCGCGAGCTGGTCATTGCCGGCAAAAATGACGAGGACAAGGTCGATCTTGTCGAGGCGCCGAGTGTCGATGAGGAGGAGTCGCCCGCCAAGTCCACCTCCGGCGTGCTCAACTTCTTTATGGGCAAGACTGTCTATTCGGCGGCCAACCCGCTGCGCATCGCCTTTATCCATGAGTTCCCCTGTTCGACGTCGAGCTGGGACAGCCTGCACGACCAAGGGCGTCAGTATCTCGATGAGCACTTTGGCGGTATCGTGCGCACCGAGGCGTTCGAGGACTGTCACGATCCGGATGTGTTCTACGCCGCCGTGGAAACGGCTGTCAAACATGGAGACAACGTCATCTTCTCGACCTCGCACCGCCTGATGGAATACACGCTCAGGGCTGCCGTTGAGTATCCCCAGGTTCGGTTCCTCAACTGCTCTATCGGCCTTCCCCACCAAAGCGTCCGTTCGTACTTTGGCAAGATGTACGAGGCCAAGTTTCTGCTGGGCGCCCTTGCCGCCAGCATGGCGGACAACCACCGCATCGGCTACCACGCGTCGGTCTTCGCATCCGGCGCGCTCAGCGAGATCAATGCCTTTGCGATTGGCGCCTCGCTGCTCGACCCCCGCGCGCAAATTATCCTGACCTGGGGCGATGTACCCGCCGGTGGTCTTGCCGAGGCCATGTGCCGCGAAGGCGTGAGTGTCATGACCGGCGCTGACATGTCAAAGTCGCTCGAAGACCCAACGGCCTGCGGGCTTCACCGCTTGGTCGACGGCAAAGTCACCGGCATCGCCATGCCCGTATGGAACTGGGGCCGTTACTACGAGCTCATCGTTCGCAGCCTTCTGCACGGCACGTGGGACGAGACCAGCGACGACAACCAAGTGCGCGCCGTCAACTACTGGTACGGCATGAGCTCCGGCGTTATCGACATCCGTTACGCTCCGGGCCTACCCTACCAGACGCGCAAACTCGTGCAGTTGCTCCGCAACGGCATTGTCGAGGGTTCCATCAACCCCTTTGGCGGCGAGCTCCACAGCCAGAGCGGCGTGGTACAGATCGAAGGCTTCCCTCCGCTGCCGAGCACGCAGATTGTCGAGATGAATTGGCTGGCGGACAACGTGGTAGGCACCATTCCGCAGCTCGACGATGAGCCGGGAGTTACCGCCCTATGAAGATCCTTGCCATAGCCGATACCGAAGAACGATGCCTTTGGGAGTGCTTTCGCAAGGAACGCTTTGAGGGTGTCGACCTGATTTTGTCCGCCGGCGATCTGGACCCGGACTATCTTGAGTTTTTGGTTACGGTCATCAACAAACCGCTCATCTACGTGCGCGGCAATCACGATGACCGCTACGCACGTCATGCACCGGGCGGATGTATCTGCGTGGAAGACAGCGTGTACACGTACCGAGGGATTCGCATTGCGGGCCTTGGCGGGTCCATGCGTTATCGCGACGGCGCCAACATGTACACCGAGCGCGAGATGGCCAAGCGTATGCGCAAGTTGTCCCGCAAAGTGAGGATGGTCGGCGGCTGCGACATTCTGCTTACCCATGCACCCGCCGCCGGTATGGGTGATCTGGACGATCTGCCGCATCGAGGGTTTGAGTGCTTTAACACGGCGCTTGAGTCCTGGGGGGCCGACTACATGGTGCATGGGCATGTACACCAAAGCTACGGTTACGATTTTCAGCGCGAGCGGCAGCATGTGTGTGGAACGACGATCATCAACGCCTGCGGCTATACGCAGTTTGAGCTCGACCAGACGCGCTACCCCATCCGTGGCTGGCAGGCAGCCTGGCTCAATTCGCAAACCATGCGCCGCGAGCTCAAACGCCACGATGCCATCGAGTCCTCAACAGCCAGAACACCCTGGTAACCACCACAAAGGGGACACCGTCCCCTTTGTGGTGGTTTTGACGCGATAGCAAGAACCCGGTCCTGCACAAGGCAGAACCGGGTTTCTTTAGCAATGCTTGCTTTGCTCAGGCAGTAACTAGCAGTTACTCAGCCAGGAAGTCACGCTGGACAGCGGGATCCACCTTGACGCCAGGGCCCATGGTGGAAGACACGGAGATGGACTTGACGTACTTGCCCTTAGCAGAAGAGGGCTTGACGCGCAGGATCTCGGTGTACAGGGCAGCGTAGTTCTCGACGAGCTGCTGCTCAGAGAAGGACTTCTTGCCCAGGGGCACGTGGCAGATGCCGTAGCGGTCGGCGCGGTACTCAACGCGGCCAGCCTTGAGCTCGGAGACCATCTTGGCGACGTCCATGGTCACGGTGCCGAGCTTGGGGTTCGGCATGAGGCCACGGGGACCAAGGATCTTACCGATGCGGCCAACCTTGGCCATCATGTTCGGCGTAGCGATAGCGGCGTCGAAGTTGATCTCGCCCTTCTGAATCTGGGCGACGAGCTCGTCGGAACCGATGATGTCGGCGCCGGCAGCCTCAGCCTCGCGGGCCTTCTCGCCCTCGGCGAAGACGGCAACACGAACGGTCTTGCCGGTGCCGTGGGGCAGGGAGATGGAACCACGGATGTTCTGGTCAGCCTTACGAGTATCGATGCCCAGACGGAAGTGGGCCTCGACGGTCTCGTCGAACTTGGCGGTGTCGAGCTCCTTAATGAGCTTGGCAGCCTGAAGGGGGGTGTAGAGCGTGGCGCGGTCGATCTTCTCGGCAGCGGCGTTATAGCTCTTACCATGCTTAGCCATGTGCATTACCTCCTGTGGTTAAACGGGCGTGAGCCCTCCCACATCGTATCGTATGCCCTATTGCACACATTTAACGGGCGCCCCGGTCGGAGCACCCGTCGTTACCATAAGAAATCGCTACTCAGCGATGGTGACGCCCATGGAACGGGCGGTACCGGCGATGATCTTCTTGGCGGCGTCAATGTCGTTAGCATTGAGGTCCGGCATCTTGATCTCGGCGATCTTGGTGAGCTGCTCCTGGGAGAGCTGACCAACCTTGTCGGCCTGGGGCTTAGCGGAACCAGACTTGAGGTTCAGCTCCTTCTTGATGAGGTGAGCCGCCGGCGGGGTCTTGGTGATGAAGGAGAAGGACTTATCCTCGTAGACAGAGATCTCAACGGGGATGATGTCGCCCTTCTTGTCCTGCGTCTCGGCGTTAAAGGCCTGGCAGAACTGCATGATGTTCACGCCAGCAGCGCCCAGGGCGGGGCCGACGGGAGGAGCGGGGTTAGCTGCACCAGCAGGAATCTGGAGCTTAATGACGTTGGCAACCTTCTTCTCAGCCATGGTCATTCCTTTCGAATCACGAGTGTGAAGTACTTGCTATATCGTAAGCACGCACGTGTTAGAAGCACTCCTGAGATGAGCAGTCACAGAAGAAGCACGCTCGCGCGAACGGACGAAAACTTAAGCGATGACAGCGACCTGGTTAAAGTCGAGCTCGACCGGCGTCTCGCGGCCAAAGATCATCAGCGTGACCTTGAGCTTGCCAGCCTCGGTGTTAACCTCGGAGACCTTGCCATCAAAGTCGGTAAGCGGGCCATCGGTGACGCGGACGGACGTGCCGACCTGAATATCAACCGAGGTGCGCTTGGGCGAATCGCCCTTACCGGGACGACGAGTCATCTTGTTGTACTCGTCACGGGAAAGCGGAGCGGGCTTGCCGTTGCCGCCTAGGAAACCGGTGACGCCGGGCGTGTTGCGAACACACGTCCAAGCATCGTCATCCATCTCCATGCGGACCAGGACATAACCCGGGAAGATCTTGGAATCCTTGGTCTCGCGCTTGCCACCCTCTTTGATCTCGGTGACGCGCTCCATAGGAATCTCGATATCAAAGATACGGTCCTGCATGCCCATGGTCTCGATACGATGCTCGAGATCGGACTTTACGCGGTTCTCGTATCCGGAGTAAGTGTGTACGACGTACCAACGCTTAGACATGGTTTAGCCCCTCAATCCAGAGAACAGAGCAAGAGCCTCGCCAAAGCCAGCATCGAGCAGAGCGATGACGACGCCGACGACGACCAGAGAAGCGCAAACGACGACCGAGTAGTTCACGAGCTCCTTCTTATCGGGCCACGTGACACGCTTCATCTCGGACTTGACCGAAGCGAAATACTTCTTGGTGCGGGCGAAGAAACCAGGCTTCTCGTTCTTCTTGGACTTCGCAGCCTTCTCGTTCTTCTTGGCAACGGCCTTCTTGGCCTCAACCTTGGAGTTGGCGGCAGCGCTGTTGGCAGGTGCCGGCTGCTGAGCCTTCTTCTTGTTCTTCTTGTTGGCCATTTGGGTTACCTCCGCGCAATGCGCTTATACATGAGTAAACCGTAAGCCCCCAAGTGGGAGCTTACGGAATAATGACTGGCACGCCAGGAAGGACTCGAACCCTCAACACTCGGTTTTGGAGACCGATGCTCTACCAATTGAACTACTGGCGTATGTGACTAGAGACTAGCGAGTCTCTTTGTGCAGCGTATGGTGACGGCACCAGGGGCAATACTTCTTGATCTCCATACGATCAGGCATGGTCGACTTGTTCTTGGTGGTCGTATAGTTGCGGCGCTTGCACTCAGTGCACGCAAGAGTAACTAGAGTACGCATGTATCCTGAACCTTTCATTTCCGCCCCGTACGGGCACGAGTTGTTACTTTATCAGCTCCACGTAAGTGCTGTCAATGAAAACCTCGAGTCAATTGGTTCTCGGTGGATCCATTCATATTTGGAACACATCAATGAAGCCATCGAGAGCTAATCGACGGTGCATCCAGGACCATTATCGATCCTCTCGACACCAGCAACGGCTCAATATCCATTGCAGAAAAGAACCCGGCACCCATATAAGTGCCGGGTTCTCTAAGTCAGCTATATCAAAGAGCTAATTTACTCAATGATCGTGGAGACGATGCCCGAACCGACGGTGTGGCCACCCTCGCGGATAGCGAAGCGCAGGCCCTCCTCCATGGCGATCGGGTGGATGAGGTCGCCCTCGATGGTGATGTGGTCACCAGGCATAGCCATCTCGGTGCCCTCGGGGAGCTTGACCGTACCGGTAACGTCGGTGGTACGGAAGTAGAACTGAGGACGATAACCATCGAAGAACGGGGTGTGACGGCCGCCCTCCTCCTTGGTCAGAACGTAGATCTCGCCGGTGAACTTGGTGTGCGGGGTAACCGAACCGGGCTTGCAGAGAACCTGGCCGCGCTCGATGTCCTCACGCTTGATGCCGCGGAGCAGCAGACCGACGTTGTCGCCAGCCTCGCAGAAGTCCATGGACTTACGGAACATCTCGATACCGGTAACGACGGTGTTCTGGGTATCCTTGATGCCGACGATCTCGACGGGCTCGTTGAGCTTGAGCTCACCGCGCTCGACACGGCCAGTAGCAACGGTACCACGACCGGAGATGGTCATAACGTCCTCAACGGCCATCAGGAACGGGAGGTCGTTGTTACGAGCAGGCGTCGGGATGTACTCGTCGACGGCCTTCATGAGCTCGCGAATGGCGTCCATCCACTTGGCGTCGCCCTCGAGAGCGCCCAGAGCGGAGCCACGGATGACGGGGATGTCGTCGCCGGGGAAATCGTACTCGGAGAGGAGCTCACGGGTCTCCATCTCGACGAGGTCGATGAGCTCGTCATCGTCGACCATGTCGCACTTGTTCAGGAAGACGACGATGTAGGGAACGCCGACCTGACGGGCGAGCAGGATGTGCTCGCGGGTCTGAGCCATGGGGCCGTCGGTAGCAGCGATGACCAGGATAGCGCCGTCCATCTGAGCAGCGCCGGAGATCATGTTCTTGACGTAGTCAGCGTGGCCCGGGCAGTCAACGTGAGCGTAGTGACGGGCAGCAGTCTCGTACTCGACGTGGGAGACGGAGATCGTAATGCCGCGCTCGCGCTCCTCGGGAGCCTTGTCGATGTTCTCGAACGCAGTGAAGTCAGCCTTGCAGCCCTCGGTCTCGGAGAGAACCTTGGTGATGGCAGCGGTCAGCGTGGTCTTGCCGTGGTCGACGTGACCAATGGTGCCGATGTTAACATGCGGCTTAGTGCGCTCAAACTTCTCTTTGGCCATAAAGCCCTCCTCTAAACAGGTCGTCCCCGGACGGGACTTTGCCTTTATACCATAGTGGCTTCTCAACATACTATTGAGAAGCCACCGTGTTACCTATGGTAGCGGTGACTGGATTCGAACCAGTGACGCCACGGGTATGAACCGTGTGCTCTAACCAACTGAGCTACACCGCCGGATGGAGCCTGCAACCAGACTTGAACTGGTGACCTCTTCGTTACCAACGAAGTGCTCTACCGACTGAGCTATACAGGCACTTGACGGGTGGGAGCTATAGGATTCGAACCTATGTAGGCAGAGCCAACGGGTTTACAGCCCGTCCCCATTAACCACTCGGGCAAACTCCCAATCGTTCAAGTATCCGCAGGTTCTTTGGTCTTTTGGACCGCCGCCCCCGCGAACGAAAAAGATAATACGATGCAACCTTGGGGGCTGTCAACGAAAACCTCTAGATACACGGTACCGGGCGTATCTATATACCTTTGACCTGCGCTTTTGTTGAGTTTGAATATGAAGAGCGGTGGATTTGGTCGTTGTGGCGACGTTTCCCAAGGTAATACTTTGGTGTGGTGGAGTATTCTTATTGACTACGTCTCCGTGACGGACCCATTCGCACCTATATATGTTGCAGACGATGGTTTTCGGCGGCTTCCTGATTTATCTCAATCTGTAACAGTAAGAACGGTTTTCCTCCCCTACGTGTTATAGATCGAGACATTTCAAAGTGGTCCCGGTCATTGTCTCAATCTGTAACATCTAGACCGATATTTCCCTTCTAACTGTTACAGATTGAGATAAATGGACGGACCCTCAACCTTCCGTCTTGATCTG
>DBFADZ010000020.1:0-38641 GCA_048195375.1 Collinsella sp. | reverse complement strand
ACGAAAAACTAATCCGCGCCGCCCGGCCAGGTCCTAGGTTTACTTGCTTGCCGCCTAGATGGTGTCTTGGCGCCTAGATACTTTGGCTGAATTTAATTGGATGAAGGGAGCTCCTTGTTGATGAGGGGCTCCCTTCTTGTTTGGTTACTTTGGGGTTGTGGGGCGTCTTTATTTGGCATCGGCCCAGGTTATGCCGGTGCTGGCTTCGGCGATTAGGGGGACGCGGAGGTCTACTACGTGCTCCATGACGTCGCGGACCATGGTGGTTAGGCGCTCGACTTCGTCGACGGGGCACTCAAAGTCCAGTTCGTCGTGCACCTGTAAGATCATGCGGGCGGCAAAGCCTTCTTCTTCCAGACGGCGGCTTACACGGGCCATGGCGATCTTGATGATGTCGGCCGCGGTGCCCTGCATGGGGTGGTTCATGGCCGTGCGCTCGCCGAAGCCGCGGAGTTGCGGATTTTTGGCCTTGAGCTCCGGAATATGACGACGGCGACCGTACATGGTCTCGGCGTAGCCCGTCTGCTTGGCACGTGCCACCACATTGTCGAGGAATGTGCGCACGCCCGGGTAGGCCTCGTAGTAACGGTCGATCATGTCGCGCGCCTCGGCCATCGAGATGTGCAGCGACTGCGACAGGCCGTAGGCCTGCTGACCATACACGATGCCAAAGTTCACGGCCTTGGCGCGACTGCGCAGGTCGGGCGTTACCTCGGACACCGGCACACCAAATACGCGCGCCGCCGTCTCGGCATGGAAGTCCTCGCCCTCGTTAAAGGCGCGCACCAAGTGCTCGTCACCCGAAAGGTGCGCCAGCAGACGCAGCTCGATCTGCGAGTAGTCCACCGCCAAAAAGACGCTGCCCTCGCCTGCCGAAAACGCCGTCTTGACGGTACGGCCCAGCTCAGAGCGCGTCGGGATGTTCTGCAGGTTCGGGTCGCTCGAGGACAGACGCCCCGTTGCCGTGATGGTCTGGTTGTACGTAGTGTGTACGCGGCCGTCGCCTCGGCGTAGCGGGCCCAGCGTGTCCAGATAGGTGGACTTGATCTTAGACTTCTCACGCCAGTCCAAGATCAGACGCACGAATTCGTGGTCACGCGCAAGGTCGCTCAGTACCTTGGCGTTGGTCGAATAATAGCCGCGCTTAGTCTTCTTGAGGCCCTTGGTCGGAAGCCCCATCACATCAAAGAGCACATGCGACAGCTGCATAGGACTGCCAATATTAAAGGTCTCGTCACCCGCCAGGTCGCGAATACTGCGCTCAACCTCGGTAATCTGGGTCGCCAGACCCTCGGACAGACTGTGCAGACGGTCGGGGTCCACGAGCATGCCCGCGCGCTCCATCTTGGCAAGTACCGGAACGAGCGGCATCTCGATGCCATCGAACACGTTGGCGGCATTCTCACGGGCCATGCACTCGCGCAACGGTGCCACGAGCGCCAGCGTCAGAGCCGCAGTACGGGCGGCAGGCGCCGGAGCGTCCTCACCAGCGCCCTCTGCGCCGCGCGCCGCAGGCAGCGCCATCTGCAGATATGTATCGGCAAGATATGCCTCATCGAACTCGGAGCGATCGGAATCCAGCAGATAGGCAGCGACCACGGTATCGAAGATACGCGTGGAATCGGTAGCGAGCGGATCCATGAGCTCGAGTTCAGAAGAATCGATGGGCGAAAGCTCATGCAGCAGCGCCTTCGTATCCGGGCTCGCCACGCGGCCCTCCATAAACAGGCGCGCAAGCACGCCGGCGATCACACCGTGAGCGAAGTTGAAGCCATCGACTACGGCAGTGGAGGCGCCGTCGCCCCCCTCGAGCGCGAACAGGCCCTTGGACGTCGCCAACCACAGCGTGCGCGTCAGTCCAAAGAGCGCGCCCTCTTCCTTGTCGTCGTCCACCACGGCGGCGACCCACTCGCCGGCATCAATCGCGCGGGAGACCTCAGCCGCAACGGCACCAAGCGCGTCAGCATCGCCGGCGGCTGCGCGAACCATCGCAGGTATCTCAAACACACTGGAGGCAGCAGCAGCCCCGCCCCCGCCGCCGATCAGCGCCAAGAAACGGTTCTGCATGGCGGTGATACCAAGCGTACCCAGCGCCGCGGAAACCTCATCGGCAGAAAACGCCGGGAAGGACGTCGCCTCAAAGTCGAGCTCGACGGGCGCATCGGTGCGAATTGTCGCAACCTTGCGGCTCAGTAGTGCGTCGTCGATGTGTGCACGCAGGTTCTCGCCCATCTTGCCCTTGACCTCGTCGGCATGCGCGATGACTTCGTCCAGGCTACCGTACTGCGCAATGAGCGCACTCGCCTTTTTGGGGCCGATGCCCGGTACGCCGGGAATGTTGTCCGACGTATCGCCCTTTAGACCGTAAAAATCGGGCACGAGCGCCGGCGTAATGCCGTGATACAGGTCGTCCACGCTCTCGGGCGTCATGATCGCCACGTCGGACAGGCCCTTGCGGGTCGAAACCACGTTGACGTGCTCGGTCACGAGTTGATACATGTCGCGGTCGCCGGTCACCAGCAGCATGTCGCAGCCGGCCTCTTCACCCAGGCGCGCCATGGTTCCCAGGATATCGTCGCCTTCCCAGCCCTCGGACTGCAGAATCGGCACGTTGAGCGCGCCGAGCAGCTCCTTGATCATCGGAAACTGCGCATGCAGATCGGGGTCCATGGGCGGGCGTTGCGCCTTATACTGCGGCAGCATCTCCATGCGCACGCGCGGTTTGCCCTTGTCAAACGCCACGACCACACCGTCGGGGTTAAAGGCATCGATCATCTTGAGAAACATGTTCAGAAAGCCGAAGATCGCGTTGGTGGGGCGCCCGTCCGGCGCATTCATGGTCGGCGGCACGGCGTGGAAGGCGCGGTGCATGAGCGAGTTGCCGTCGATAACGGCAAAGGTGCGGCGCTTGTCAGACATATTGAATACCTCGCTTTGGGCTGGGCACGGTTTGCTCACACCAGTTTACACGCTCCCCGCCCCGCGGCCACCGCACATCAGGCTTCCCTGCCGCCGCGGGCCCGCGCGTGATACGATGGCTCACGGTACATCAACCAGCACGATCGATCCGAAAGGAGCCTGCGTCATGGAGCGTCCCTGCGCATGGAAAAAGTACACGCCACAGCAAGTCGAGGAACTCGAGGAGCTTTGCCGCGGCTATAAGCAGTTTTTGAGCGAGAATAAGACCGAGCGCCTGTGCGTCAAGACCGGCATCAAGATGGCCGAGGAGGCGGGATACGTCGACTTGGAGACCGTGATTGCCGAGGGCCGCACGCTCAAGGCCGGCGACAAGGTGTACGCCGCCAATCACGGCAAAGACCTCATGCTCGTCAACCTGGGCACCGCCCCGCTCGAGCAGGGCTTTAACATCCTGGGTGCTCACGTGGACTCGCCGCGCCTGGACCTTAAGCAGAATCCCGCCTTCGAGGCCGGCGACATGGCCTACCTCGACACGCACTACTACGGCGGCGTCAAGAGCTACCACTGGGTGGCCTCCCCGCTTGCACTCGTGGGCGTCATCTGCAAAAAGGACGGCACCACCGTCGACATCAACATCGGCGACAAGGCAGACGATCCGGTCTTTACCATCTCCGACCTGCTGATCCACCTCTCGAGCGAGCAGATGTCCAAGCCCGCCAAGGACGCCGTCGACGCCGAGATCCTCGACGTGATCGTGGGCGGCCGTCCCGTCAAGTTCGATGAAGACGACAAGGACGCTCCTAAGGAGCCCGTCAAGCAGATGTTCCTGGACATCCTCAAGGAGCAGTACGACGTCGAGGAGGAGGACTTCCTCTCCGCCGAGATCGAGGTCGTGCCCGCCGGTCCCGCCCGCGACATGGGCCTCGACCGCTCCATGATTTTGGGCTATGGCCACGACGACCGCGTCTGCGCCTATCCGTCCATGCTCGCCCAGATCGACGTCGCCAACGTGGAGCGCACGAGCATCACGCTCATCGTCGATAAGGAGGAGATCGGCTCCGTGGGTGCCACCGGTATGACGAGCCGCTTCTTCGAGAACACCGTCGCCGAGATCATGACGCTCGCCGGCGAGGATAGCCCGCTGGCCCTGCGCCGCGCGCTCGCCCGCAGCCGCATGCTCTCCTCCGACGTGTCCGCCGGCTTCGACCCGGGCTATGCCGGCAAGTTCGAGACCAAGAACGCCGCCTTTATGGGTCGCGGTCTGTGCTTTAACAAGTACACGGGCAGCCGCGGCAAGGGCGGTTCCAACGACGCCGATGCCGAGTACGTGGCCCTCGTCCGCGACATCATGGACGAGGCCGGCGTGGACTTCCAGACCTGTGAGCTCGGTCGCGTCAACGCGGGCGGTGGCGGCACCATTGCCTACATCATGGCCAAGTATGGCATGAACGTCATCGACTCCGGCGTTGCCGTCCTGTCCATGCACGCCCTGTGGGAGGTCGCCAACAAGGCCGATATCTACGAGGCCTACCGCGGCTACAAAGCCTTCCTCGAGCGCGCCTAGCAAACCCTCGTAAGGCGCACCAAACCAGCCCTTTATAACTTGCGGTGGAATACGGACTAACCTGGCCTTCAACCGGCCCGCGCAGACCGCATTCCACCGCAATTTCTTTTTGGCAGAGGAGAGTTCATGCTCCAGGTCATCGTTTCACCCGCCAAGCAAATGCGCGCGGCACAAGATGCTTTTGAAGTTCAGGGGATTCCGCCCTTTGCGCGCGAGACCGCCCAGCTGCACCATGCGCTCTTGGACATCGAACGAACCGAAGGCGACAGCGGTCTACAAGCTCTGTGGAACGTCAGCGACAAGCTGCTGGCCCCTTGTCTCGACATTTTGCATGAGTTCGAGCCCATCTTGGGAAACGGCGACCTCGCCAATCCCGGTATCGCGCGCCGCATCTCCCCTGCCATCATGTCCTATCACGGCATTCAGTACCAGAGCATGGCACCCGAGGTAATGGATGCCGAACAGCTCGCCTGGCTGCAAAGCCACATGTGGATCCTCTCCGGCCTCTACGGGTGCGTTCGTCCCTTTCATGCCGTCGAACCGTATCGGCTGGAGATGGGCGCGAAGCTCGCCGTTGACGATGCCCGAGACCTCTACGCGTTTTGGGGCGACAAGCTCGCGCGGGCTACCGCCCCGGCAGGCTCAAACACCACGATCGTCAACCTCGCCAGCGTAGAGTATGCCAAAGCCGTTCTGCCCCACCTCGCGGACGACGCCACGACCGTCACATGCCTCTTTGGCGAGGGTATCCGCAACGGCAAGCCCATCCAGCGCTCGACAGCCAGCAAAAAGGCGCGCGGCTCCATGGTGCGATGGATGGCAGAAAACAAACTCGAGGATGCAAGCGAACTTACCGCATTCAACATCGGCTATCAGCACATCCCCGAGCTTTCAGACAAAAACACCCTGGTATTCATGAACGCGCAGGCACAATAGGCCCGCCGTTTCCAAACGCCCCGTTACTCCGCCAAGCCATCGGCCTTTGCAATCTCGCTCGTCGAGCCATCTTGGTAGGTAACCTTAACGTGCTCTACGTCGGATACCGTAACGCCCGACGGAGGTTCCAGACGCCACTCCGTCAGAGCGATATCCATGGTCGTGGGTGCATCGCCCTGATCTTTGAGCTTCACCATGAGTGTTTTGAGTGCCTCATCAAACGTCACGCGTTCGATTTCTTCACCTGGAATGGACCCACCACTCAGCTGCAACTGCACAAACTCATCGCGCGGGTACCAATAATCGCCCGGAATGGCGAGCGTATTGGCATTACCGCCGGTACTCCTCACCGTCATAATCGGTAGGCCATCATCAGCCTCGAACTCCCATACAGCGCCGCCACGACCACCAAACGTCCAGATACAACAGGCAATCACCATCACGACAAGGATCGCAAAACCGATTGCGACCAGTCCATGATGGGCACGGCCCGCCTCGGCCGACACGTCCCACCGTGTCTCTCGATATAGATGCTTGTCTTCCATGTACGCCTCCCCACAGGCACGCTCGTTGGCCCAATCGTACCCATTCAGGCTATACTTGAGCCCATGACATAACGGGGAGCTTGCGGGACAAGACGGCAGGCTGAGATTGGGCGCGCCCGCCCTGACCCGCAAACCTGATATGGGTAATGCCAACGAAGGGAGCCGTGCCAATGAGCACACAGACCGAGCCCAAGCTCGTCACGCAAATCGACTTCGCCCGTGCCGGGCAGATCACGCCGCAGATGAAGGAAGTCGCCGAGCGCGAGCATCGCGACCCCGAGTACATCCGCGAGCGCGTGGCCGACGGCCGCATCGCCATTCCCGCCAATATTGTGCACATCAAAAAGGGCATGCGCGCCTTTGGCGTCGGTGAGGGCCTATCCACCAAGGTCAACGTGAACTTGGGCATCTCGGGCGACAAGGCCGATGCCGCCGAGGAATGGAAGAAGGTCAAGATCGCCGAGGACTTTGGCGCCGACGCCATCATGGACCTCTCCAACTCGGGCAAGACGCGCCAGTTCCGCCAGCAGCTCATCGACGAGACGCCGCTCATGGTAGGCACCGTCCCCATGTACGACGCCATCGGCTACATGGAAAAGCCGCTGGTCAAGCTCACCAAGGACGACCTGTTCGAAGTCGTGCGCGCGCATGCCGAGGACGGCGTGGACTTTATGACCATTCACTGCGGCATCAACAAGTCGGTCACCAAGACCTTTAAGGAGACCGGCCGCCTGATGAACATCGTGAGCCGCGGCGGCTCACTGCTGTTTGGCTGGATGGAGGTCACCGGTAACGAGAACCCGTTCTATGAGTTCTACGACGAGTTGCTCGAGATTTGCCACGAGTACGACGTGACGATTTCGCTCGGCGACTCCTGCCGCCCGGGCTGCCTCTACGACTCCAACGACGCCACCGAGACCGCCGAGATGATCGAGCTGGGCAAGCTGTGCAAGCGTGCTTGGGCCGCCGGCGTCCAGGTCATGGTCGAGGGCCCGGGTCACATGGCGCTCGACGAGATCGCTGCCAACATGAAGCTACAGAAGCGCCTGTGCCACAACGCCCCGTTCTATGTGCTCGGGCCGCTGGTGACCGATATCGGCGTGGGTTACGACCACATCACCGCTGCCATCGGCGGCGCCATCTCCGCCAGCTCCGGTGCCGACTTCCTGTGCTACGTGACACCAGCAGAGCACCTATGCCTGCCTAACGCCCAGGATGTGCTCGACGGCCTCATGGCCACCAAGATCGCCGCACACGCCGCCGACATCGCCAAAAAGGTGCCCCACGCCCGCGACATGGACGACAAGATGGGCCAGGCACGCCGCAAGCTCGACTGGGACGCTATGTGGAAGTGCGCGCTCGACCCGGTTACGGGCAAGAAGCGCTACGAGGAGTCCCCCGCCGCCACCGAGGGCACTTGCACCATGTGTGGCAAGATGTGTGCCGTCCGCACCGTCAACAAGATCTTCGAGGGCACCACGATCGACCTCGGCATGGAGGACTAGCCCTGTCGCCGCGGCCGCTTCTGGCGGCGAGCTGGTGCCTGTCAATTGTTGACGTGTGAACATTTGCTTGCATTTGCGTAAAGATTGCATCGCCCGCCCGGGTTCGACATAGAGTCGGCCCGGGCATCTTTATAATGCTGGCTTATAGACCCATTTGATTCCGACCGAACAAGGGAGCGAACATGGATCGTAGTAAGGTACCTGCCGTTCTATCCATCGCAGGATCCGATTCCAGCGGCGGCGCCGGCATTCAGGCCGACATCAAGACCATCACGGCGCACCGCCTGTATGCCGAGACGGCCATCACCGCCATCACCGCACAGAACACCCTGGGCGTCACCGCCGTGCAGAACATCTCCCCGGATATTGTCGCGGCGCAGATCGATGCCGTTTTTGACGATATCCGCCCCAACGCCGTCAAGATTGGCATGGTTTCCTCTGCCGAGATTATCGATGTTATCGCCGACCGCCTGAGCGCCTGGAACGCGACAAACGTGGTAGTCGACCCCGTCATGGTAGCCACCTCGGGCGCACGGCTGATTGCCGAAGATGCCGCCGAGGCGCTCACCCGCCGCCTGTTCCCGCTAGCGACGGTTATCACACCCAATATTCCCGAGGCCATGGCCCTGCTCGACTACGAGGTCGACTCCGAGCGCACGCAGCAAAATGCTGCCATGCTCCTCACCCGCCGCTTTGGTTGCGCATCCCTCGTTAAGGGTGGTCATCTTGTCAACGAGGCCAACGATGTACTGGCCGAACCCGCGCCACTCGATGACGAGGGCAACCATCTGGGAGATCCACTCACCACGTGGTTCCGCCACAAGCGCATCGAGACCGACAACACACACGGCACCGGCTGCACGCTCTCGTCCGCCATCGCCTGCGCGCTGGCGCAGGGCATGGATCTTGCCGACGCCGTCAACGCCGGCAAGGCCTACCTAACGGGCGCCCTCGCCGCCGGCTTTGACATGGGCAAAGGTTCCGGCCCCGTCAATCACATGTGGCAGTATTAAGATTTGCAGCCCAAACCACCGCAAAGGGGACAGGCACCTTTGCGGTGGTTCCCACAAACATCTCGATCCGTAACAGTTAGAGTCCATTTTTCGGCCCACCTGTTACAGATTGAGACATTCAAATTCCGCTGAGAAGATAATCTCGGTCTGTAACAGTAACTCGGCGAAATCGACCCTAGATGTTACAGATCGAGACAAACGACCGATATCGACCTAAATAATCTCAATCTGTAACATCTAGCCCGTTTTCGGCCTTACAACTGTTACAGATCGAGACAAAGCAACGAAACAAGCCGCCGCAAGGGGAACTTCTGTGGTGGCTTGGGGTCGCGCTACTCACCGAGCATCTCTTGGAGCTTGGCTGCCACGGCGTGACCCAGGCTCTCGTGGCTTTCGGGCATCATATGCAGATAGTCGATATCGCCCGGCTCGGCAAAGTCGGCGGCATTCAAAAAGTCGCAGCCAAACTGCTCAGCCACATGCGCGTAGTACTCACCAAAATGCTCCGAGACCTCGACGGAACGCTCGTCAAAATCGGTCATATATACATCGGCGATTTGCGGCTTGATCTTGATAGGTGCCATCAGCAGAATACGCGCGCAGGGTGCGGCATTGGTCCAGGGAAATGCACGCACCGCACGAATCAGCGCCATGGCGCCACGGGCAATATCGGAGGCCGTCACACCAAAGACCGTCTTGCAATCGTTAGTTCCCAGCATAATAACGATCGCATCCAGCGGCTTATGGGCCTCGAGCAGCATCGGCAGCGCGCGGATGCCGTTAAGATTGGTGTCCAGATGGCACATGTCGTCGCGTACCGTCGTGCGGCCGTTGAGGCCTTCTTCAATTACATGCCAGCCCTCGCCTAAGTCACGTTGGGCCACGCCGCACCAGCGTACATCCCGCGCATAGCGCACCGCGGTGCCGTCGCGCATGCCCGCCGGATCGTAACCATAGGTGTTGCTGTCGCCAAAGCATAGAATGTTTTTCATCGTAAGCCCCTCGCTCAGTAAAAAGCCGACGGAAGCAGCCTCTCCCGTCGGCTCGACCTATCTGTCAGCACGTACCGATTACAGGTACTTGCGCCAATCGTCCTCGTCCTCATCATCCTCGGTAGCAGCCTGGGCCTGCTCGGCGGCGCGAGCTGCCGCAGCGCGAGCGGCAACCTGGGCATAGGACTCCTCGTTGCGCTCGGGGAAGTTTGTCAGCACGTGCTCGAACTTGGCAAAATCCTCATCCCAGCGCGTAGAAGGCACGGCAAAGAAGACTTGCTTGACCTTAAAGTCGCCCGACGCGAGCTCCTTGCGGAAGAGCTCGGCCACGGCCTCTGCGTCAAAGCCGTTGTTGTCGCAGCCCCAAGCGCCCAGCACGAGCTTCTCACGACCTAGCTCGTCGCAGATGGCAAGCACAAAGCGAATGCGGTCGCGCAGGGCATCTAGCAGAGCATCGTCGCTCACGCGATACTCCTGGCGGGCGCGCTTAACGTTGGGCGCGGCGGCCACGATCACGTCGGCGTATGCATGCACGTGGTTGCGGTCGAAGCGCACCGCAGGCACCACCAGCGCACGGTTTCGGTAAAGCTCGCAGTTGATGTTGCGGCGACGGTTCTCGCCGTACCATTTGCGCTGCTTATCGAGAACGTTGTACAGATACGAATCAGCGCACAGCGTGGCCTCCTGGCCCAGATAACCCTGAATATAGCCACCGCCCGGGTTGGTGAACGAGGCAAAGGCGAGCACGGCCATGTCGCAGAACTGCGCATAGCCACGACCGTTGTCCAGGATAGCCTGCGTGGCGGAGGCATCGAGCACGGTGACCTCGGGCAGAACCGGACCGGGCTCCTCAGCAGGCGCGGACTCAGCTTCAGCGATTTCCTCGGCAGGCTCCTCGACGGGCTCAGGCGCTGCCTCGGTCTCGGGCGCCGCCTCGGTCTCGGCAGCCTCCGCGCCCTCGACGTCCTCGGCAACCTGTTCTTCGGTGGCCACAGCACTCTGAACCTTGGCCTTCATCGCCGCGACAAAGCCGGCAGGCATACCGTCAAACTCTCGAACACCGGCAAGCGAACGCTCGATATCCTTGGCGCACGCTTCGGACACAGTTGCCACGTGACGCTCGGCGGCCTTGGCACGGGCCTCGCGCTTGGGATTGGGCTGACCCGCTCGGTTGGACCTGCGGTTACGGTTCCTGTTGTCGACGTCTGCCATAAGTGGTCACCTTTCTCGGTCTCTGCCGCTATCGGCTTTTCCCATCCATGATACCCCGCCGCGTACAAAAAAGACGGCCCCGAAGGACCGCCTTTCGCATCGATTTACACGCACGGCAAGCACCGCCGCAATTCGCCACTAGTCGCGACGGCCAAGGATGTTCAGGATGCGCAGGAACACGTTGATAATGTCCACGAACAGATTGGACGCCATGAGCACGGCGTTGGGCAGCGTAGGCGGCACCGTCGTGGCAACATAGGTGTCGTAGCCAATAAAGCCGGCGAACACCACGATCACGATCAGATCGGTGATGGTCTGCGAGACGCCCATGAACATCAGCACGATCTCAACCAGAATAGTGGCGAGCAGAATGCCAAAGCCGATGCCATATACGCGCTGGAAAAACTTGGGGAATGTCACGCCCAAGGCGCCAAAGACAAAGGTGATGGCGGCCGTGGCGATAAAGGCAGTGTTGATGGTGGGCAGGTCGTAGTTGGCAAGGCCAAACGACGCCGTCAGGCCAAAGGTACTCGCAAAGATTACGTAGCCCACAAGGGACAGGCCCACAGACTGTTTGCTGGCAGCAGCCGACATCATAACCATGCCGACGATGGTCAAAATAAACGAGCCAAAGACCAGCGGCAAGGCGGCGCCGCTCATCATCATGCGCGCAAACGACATGGTGCTCATAAAGTAGGCGCCGGCGCCCATGGCGCAAAAGCCCAAGAAGATCAGGGCAGACATGGTGAGATTGTACGCGCGCGGCGACATCTCCTTGGCGCGGCTTGCGCCGCTCTCGACGGGGCCCTTCTGATAGCCCTGGATATCGTTCATAGGTTCGTCCTTTCAAAAAGCGCCACAAATAACGGCGCAGTAGCTGACAAGATTCCTGTCATTGTACCCGAACGCCGTGCGTCCTTACCTACGGCGCTCGCCCTCAAGCGTACGATCAAACGCCCAGACCCACCAACGCATCACGTGGGCCTGCGAGCCGTCCGGCCGTCCGCACGTCTGGTCCTCCAGATACAACTCGGTCGCATGCCCGCCAAAACGCACCTTATAGGTTGCCGTACGAATGCCGTGAACCGTCAGGCCAAACCCAGTGGTCGAGACAATCTCGTCAATCGTAAAGCAACGACCGTCGACCCAGCAGACGGTGACCGGCACGACCTGCCCGCCCGCGAGGATGCGAGCCACGACGTCCACATACTGCTTGTGCACGCGCCGAGTTTTGCCATCTGTCTGTCTATATTCCATGTCTCCTATTATCGAACGCATGTTTGCATGTTGTAAAGCGAACAGACTGTGGTTTTGGAGTGTCGTAGCAATCGCACGTGTCCGCATGGCGTGTTAGCAAAAAGAATACCCGCGGTCAACAGGACTAATATTCAATTTTAGTGCCAAAAAATCCACTTCTCACGTCAGAACTCCGTTAAGAAACCCACAGGAGGTGATACGATTTATCATGTTTTTGTAACGTGCCTGCAAACTTCGAGAAAGCCCATATATGGACGTAACGTTCTCAACCTTCCTCGGCCAAATTGTGTCGAACCCAGTCCTTGCCGTCACCGTGATCCTCGCGCTCGGCGCCATCTTCGTCAACGGATGGACCGACGCGCCCAACGCCATCGCGACCTGCGTCACTACGCGTTGCATGCCCGCCCGCGCCGCCATTCTCATGAGCGCCGCATTCAACTTCCTCGGCGTGCTCATCATGACGCACTTTAATGCGAGCGTCGCCAACACCATCTCACATATCGTCGACTTTGGCGGAAACAGCACCATGGCGCTCGCGTGCCTCTGCGCGGCGCTGTTCTCCATCGTCGTCTACGGCGCCACAGCGTCGCGTTTTGGCATCCCCACCTCGCAAAGCCACAGCCTTATCGCCGGCCTGACCGGTGCCGCTATCGCCCTCGGCGGCGCGAACAGCGTCAACGTCCACGAGTGGATGAAGGTCATCTACGGCCTGGCGCTCTCCATCGGCCTGGGCTTTGTCATGGGCTGGGTCCTGTGCAAACTCGTCTCGATTCTTTTCGCCGCCGCCAACAGGCGACGCGCCAATGTCTTCTTTAAATACGCTCAGATCGCGAGCGCTGCGGCCATGAGCTTTATGCACGGCGCGCAGGATGGACAGAAGTTCATCGGAGTGCTCTTTTTAGGCGTGGCCTTCGCAAACGGCCAGACCAGCGTCGGCGATGCCGGCATCCCCATCTGGATTATGCTGCTGTGCTCGGCCACCATGGGTATCGGCACCAGCGTGGGCGGCGAGCGCATCATCAAGTCCGTCGGCCAGAGCATGGTTAAACTCGAGAAGTATCAAGGCTTCTCCGCCGACCTCGCGGGCGCCGCGAACCTGCTGCTTGCCACCCTTACCGGCATCCCCGTGTCCTCCACACACATCAAAACCTGCGCCATCATGGGCGTCGGTGCCGTCAAGCGCCTCTCGGCCATCAACTTCGGCGTCGTCAAGGACATGATGTTCACCTGGTTCTTCACCTTCCCCGCCTGCGGACTCATCAGCTTTGTCATGGCCAAGCTGTTCATGATGTTCCTCTAGTCAAACCGAACGTCCATCCGGACCGCAACACTTCGCCCACCCGTCTTCGCCTCGAAAGGACCCACCCATGGCAAAGAAACCTGATTCGTTCTACTTTGACAACTACGTCGCCTGCGCCGACCTCTCCGTCCAGGCCGCAGAGCTGCTCACCAAGATTTTTGAGAACTTCGACCCCGCGCAGATCCACGACATGCTCGATAAGATGCATGCGATTGAGCATGCGGCAGACAAGAAGCACCACGAACTCGAAGACGCCCTGCTCACCGCCTTTATCACCCCGCTCGAGCGCGAGGATCTGGATCTGATGAGCTGCTCGCTTGACACCGTGCTCGACCGCATCGAGGGCGTCGTGCAGCGCGTCTACTTCACCAACATTCAGAGCATCCATCCCGACGCCATCGTCATCGCCCACAAGGTGACTGACGCCTGCCGCGCCATGAAAGACCTGATGGTCGAGCTTCCCAACTACCGCAAGTCCAAAACGCTGCGCGAGCTGGTCATCCAGATCAACACCATCGAGTCCGAGGCCGACGAGCTCTACATCAACGCCATGCGCAACCTGCACGTTAACGGCAAGGATCCGCTCGAGGTCATCGCTTGGCGTGACGTCTACGCCTTCCTGGAGTACTGCGCCGACTGCTGCGAGAATGTGGCCGATGTCGTGGATTCGATTGTCATGAAGAACAGTTAATTGGGGGTACGTGTCCCGGCGGCGAAGGGCCGGCCACGGTTTGCTTTCTCACTCCGGCTGCTTTGCAGAGTCGTTCGAAAGTAAACCGTGGCCGGCCCTTCGCCTTACGTACCACCATTGGGAACTTTGGCTGATACTTTGAAAGCGATGGGGCTTTTGTTGGCAGGGCCTTTGGGCCCGATTGGGAACTTTGGGACCGCCTTAAACGTTTGGCTGGATGGGGCTTTGGGTACCCTTTGTTTTACTTTGGATTGATTCGCTGACTTTGGAGGGTTTGGTTATGGGGTATTTGGATCTGGCTCGGGGTCGATATTCTTGTCGTGAGTTTGAGGATCGTTCTGTTGAGCAGGCTGTGGTGGATGCCATTGTTGAGGTTGGGCGTATTGCTCCTTCTGCTTGCAATAATCATCCTTCTCGTGTGATGGTGTTGGATACGCCTGAGCTTCTGGAGAAGGCTGCTGCTTGTCAGCCTCGGTTTGCTCGTGATGGATCTATCTTTGGGGCTCCGCTTGTCTTCCTTATTTGCAGCGTTACCAAGGACGCATGGGTGCGCCCGTATGACCAGATGAATTCCAGTGAAATCGATACGTCCATCGTGTGCGATCAGATGATGATGGAGGCCACCGAGCAGGGCCTGGGAACGTGCTGGGTATGCCATTTTAAGCCTGAGGTGGCACAGGAGCAGTTCAACCTGCCCAAGGGCGTCTATCCCTATCACATGCTCGTCTGTGGATATCCTGCCGACCACATCGCCGATCCCGGGCATCGCGAGGCCCGTACCATTCCCCTCCCCAATTTCCTCCTCAAGTAGTTTTTTGGCACATGCCCTAAAACCTACCTTTTACCGCTCACCCATTCGCCGAGCTCTGCGCCACTATGTGCAGGGCTCGGTTTTTTATGTTACACACCCCGGCACAGTCATAAAAAAGGACCCGCAAGCTGCGGGTCCTTTCTAGGCACTAAATTGTAGGCCGAATGTTAGTCCAGATCGTCGGCGGCGAAGTTGTCGATCGGGGCGAAGGGGTCGGCCACGGGGACAACCGGGTCAGCGACGGGCAGCGGCTCGGCGGGAACAGTCACCGCAGGAGAAGCGGCGGAACCGACCGGCGTGGAGGCCATGAGGTCGGCCGGGAAGGAGTTCTGGGCATCGTCCATGAAGTGCTGGATGAGCTTGAGATACTCTGCCTTGAACTCCTCACGGGAAGCCTTGAGACGATCGATCTCCTCGAGCTCGGCCTGCTTCTCGGTCAGAGCCTGGCGGATAACCTCGCGGGCCTTGGCGTCAGCCTCGTTGCGGATACGCTCAGCGTTCTCGTTGGCATCGTTGACGATGGTCTCAGCGGTCTGCTGGGCAGCGATCAGGGCAGCGGAAATCTGGCGCTCCTGAGCGGAGAAGTCAGGGGCGGGAGCAGCCACGGGGGCGGCAGGAACGGCCTGGGCGGTGGCATCCTGAGCCTGCGCAAGCTGAGCCTGCGCATCGGCAAGCTGCTGCTCGGTAGCAGTCAGACGACCCTTAAGGTCGACGATCTTAGCGAGCATAGCGTCAACCTCGGAGGACAGCGTCTCCAAGAAGACGTCGACCTCGGCAGGATCGTAGCCACGCTTGGCCTCAGAGAAAGTCTGAGCCTGGATGTCTGCAGGGGTAATAGCCATAACAAGTCTCCTTTTTCATCGCCTCGGCGCTACACGCCCGACGTAAGTTACTAAGTCAGTTCTACACGAGTATACCTATAAGAAGCTGCAGAACCAGCCTCTGCACCAACTGCAACGCAATAATCGCAACGACCGGCGAAAAATCGATACCGCCCATCGGCGGGATGAAACGACGGAACAGGTTGAGCCACGGACCGCACACGCTATCAAGCACCGCGGCAATATCCTGAAGCAAACCACCCTGCTTCATGGGAATCCACGTCATAAAGCAGTAGACGACAATAAGCGTGGAATAGAAGTTGAACAGCGTGTTGACCAGCTGGACGATAGTGTAGATGTTGATGGGAATCTCCTCGTCTTGTCTTTACTTAAGGTAGCCGTCGGCACGAAGCTTCTTGAGATCGGAATCTTTGACCTCGCAACCGGCGGGCAGCACCATGAACACGCGGTCGCCCACCTCCTTGACCGTGGCACCCAGACCGCAGGCAAAGCCGTAAGAGAAGTCCAAGACGCGCTTGGCAACTTCGGTGCGTACGCCCACAAAAATCAGTGCGACAGGCTGCTTGGTGCGAACGCGGCGCACCACGGTCTCCACGTCGTCATAGCTCTCGGGGCGCAGGACATAGGCCGGCAGCTGCGGTGTGGCGTTGATGATATTGCTCGCATAGGCCGAGGCATCGCTCGGTGCAGGCGCAGGCGCAGCGGCGGCACGGGCGCGGGTGTTCTCGGCGTAGCTAGACGGCGTGTCATAGGCACCAGGACGATAACCGCTCGCAACACTGTCCTGCGAGCGCGAGGGCGGGTTATACGTCGTAGCATGGCGGGAGTCATCGCCGACCAGCTGACCGGAGCGCGTGTACACCGCGACCGACTCGGCCTCACCGCGACGCGTCTGGCCCAGCAGGCCGTTGCTCGGCTCGTCTTGGGTGTAGAAGCCCTCGCCCGAAGCACCGCTGTAGCCGTTGTTCTGATAGCCATCGTCGTAGCCGTCATCGTAGCCGTAGTCGTCGTCTTGGCCATAACCCTGGTCGTAACCCTGCTGGCCGCCCAGGTGCATCTTATTTTTAATCTCGTCAAGGAAGCCCATGGTTGTGTCCTCTCGCGGTTTAGTGCAGGCGCCCCGATAATCAGTGCGCACTTCAGAGCCTTATTTTACTGCAAACTCCGGGCTAAATACTACCCTGCCCAGGCGAACAAGCGTAGAGCCCTCCTCAAGGGCAGGCTCAAAGTCTTCGCTCATGCCGCAGGAAAGCTCAGGCAGGTTCAAATCGGGATGCGCCGCCTCCAGCTCATCCCTCAGCTCACGAAGCCCCGCAAAGGTGCGGCGTGCCACATCCTTATTCCCCCGGGGCGCCATAGTCATAAGCCCCTGTACGCAAATTCCCTCAAGTTCTGCAAGCTCACCCGCGGCGGCGCGAATCTCATCGGGTGAAAAGCCTCCCTTCGACTCCTCACCACTCACATTGACCTCAATGAGCACACGCTGGGGGCCGACGAGCTCGCCTGCCTCAATCTTGCGAACAGCACGGCTCGAGATCGCCTGCGCCAGATGCAGCGAACCCACCGAGTGAATCAGCTCGGCTGAGCCCAGCACCGCATTGATCTTATTGGTCTGCAGGTTGCCGATCATATCGAAGCGCACCTCGGGCAGCTCCGGATGCTCCGCCAGACCCGTGAGCTTGCGAACCAGCTCCTGCGGGCGGTTCTCGGCAAAATGGCGATACCCCGCCTGGATGGCGGCAACGGTCTCATCGACACCAACGGTCTTGGACACGGCAATGAGGCTCGCGGCGTCGTGGGGACGGCCCGCGCGATCGAGCGCCGCATAAAAACGTTCCAGAATCTGCTCGCGGCGAGCGCGCATCAAGTCCAAATAGTTATCCATTGCCAATCGCCTCCGCTGACAGCCAAACAAGTAGTCCCATGCTAACGCAAGAGCGCGGCCCCGCATGTGCAAGGCCGCGCTCACTTAGGTATTTACAATCTTTCGACGAACGGGGCTACTTACTCCTCGTCGTCCTCGCCATCGTCCTCATCCTCAAGATGATCGAGCAGGTAGCGAAGACCCTCGCTGACCTCGTTAACGGGCACCTTGGCAACGTAGCGTGCATCGACGGCGGGCCTCATGATAACACCCTCGCCCGAAGGCACGCGCATGCTCTCGAGCTCATCCTCATCAGTGCAGGCGATATCACCGGCAGTCATACGCTGTCCGGTCAACAGGAAGGTCAGACGGCAGGCGGCATCGATGGAAATCGAGGCGATGCGATCGAGATAGCGCGATACCATGATGGCGCGGCGCAGGTCGCCATAGTTGCTGTCGTCGTCCATAAAATCGCCCGTGTCCATGCGGTTAAAGGTGCGGAAGAACTTCTCGTAGGCGGCGTGCACTGGCTCGTCCTCGACGGCCAAGTTGCAGATGATGGACATGTCGTTGGTGACGAGCGCAGAAAGCGAAGAGCCCAGCACCTGGTAGACGGCCTCAGCCTCGGCCTCGACCGTGCCGACAAGCTCCTTGGGCAGCGAGATGTCGGCCTTGATCATATGACGCGTGGCGCGGCAAATCTGGCGAACCTTATCGGTCATGCGCTGCAGGTTAAAGTCGACGTAGATGATCGTCTGCAGCAAGCGGAAGTCGGAGGCGACCGGTGACTGCGTGGCAATCAGGTTGTAGCAGACGGCCTCCAGGTTGGCGCAGCGTGCGTCAATCGAAAGCGTGCGCTTCTTGGTCTTGGTGGCGAGCTTGCGGTCGTCGGTCACATAGGCCTTCACGGCATCGTGGAGGGCCAGATCGACGGCCTCGTAGATGCTCAGCATCTCGTGACGGGCCTCGATGAGCTGACGGGAAAACAGTTTGCGCATGGTTCACTCCAATCAGTTGGGTGCGGTCATGCCGCCCGCACAGTGAATACGCACCGGACCAGATCCGATCGGCTTGGGACTAGTCGCACCGATCAGCCAAAGCGGCCGGTGATATAGTCTTCCGTCCGCGAGTCCACCGGGCTGGTGAAGATCGCGTCGGTTTGACCATACTCGATGAGCGTAGCGGGCTCGCCGGCAACTTCCTGCAAGAAGAATGCGGTGTAGTCGCTAATGCGAGCTGCCTGCTGCATTGAATGCGTGACGATGATGATCGTCATCTCGGGCGCCAGCTCGGCCATCAGATCCTCGACCTTAGAGACGGACGTGGGGTCGATGGCGGAGCAGGGCTCGTCCATCAGAAGGACATCGGGTTGCACCGCAAGCACGCGCGCGATGCACAGACGCTGCTGCTGACCGCCCGAGAGCGCCAAACCATCCTTGTTGAGCTGATTGGATACCTCTTTCCAGAGGTTGGCGCGCTTGAGCGATTCTTCCACGATGTCATCGAGGTCACTTTTGCTAGTCACGCCCTGCAGACGAGGGCCAAAGGCGACATTCTCGTAGATGGATTTAGGAAACGGGTTGGGCTGCTGAAAGATCATGCCCACGCGACGACGGAGATCGACCGGGTCGACACCCTCGGCATAGATATCGTTGCCGTCGAGCGTCATGGTGCCCTCGACGCGCGTGCCCTCGATCAGGTCATTCATGCGGTTGATGCAGCGCAAAAACGTCGACTTGCCGCAGCCCGAAGGGCCAATGAAGGAGGTGATGGCGTTTTTGGCGATGTTGAGGTCAAGCCCCGTCAGCGCATGAAAGTCACCGTACCAAAAGTTGAAATCCTTGGCCGTAATGGCCGCTTGCTCCAACGTGGGAGCGGACTGATAAACGGACATGGGACTCCTTAACTAGCGACGCTTGCGCGACAGGAAGCGCGCAAACAGGTTGAAGGCCAGAATGATCACCATCAGCAAGAGCGCGGTGCCGTAGGCTGCGTTCATGTTGATGCCGTCGTTGGCAAGCAGATACAGGTGAACCGTCATGGGGCGGCCGGAATCGAGCGGCGAAATAGGTAGATTGATGGCCTGCCCCATGGTATAGAGCACCACCGCGGTCTCGCCAATGGCACGGCCGATGGCGAGAACGATGCCCGTGGCAATACGGCCAAAGGCAGAAGGAAGCACGATCTTGGAGACAACCTGCCACTTGGTGGCGCCCAGGCCATATGCGCCCCAGCGGATATAGCGCGGAACGGCGCGAATGGCCTCTTCGGTGGTACGCATGACGATGGGAAGCATCAAGAGCGCGAGTGCCAGGGCGGCCGAGACCATCGAAAGGCCCAGGCCCATGGCCTCGACAAACAAGGCGTAGCCAAACAGGCCCATAACGATGGAGGGCACCGAGGCCAAAGCGTCAGCAGCGTAGCGAATGAGCTCGACGACCTTGCCCTGCTTGGCGTACTCGGCCAGATAGACGGCTGCCAGCACAGCGATCGGCGTGCAGATAAGCATGGCGAGCGCCGTCACGTAGACGGTCGAGACGATCGTGGGCCAAATTCCGCCCTCGGCGTTGACGCCCTGGGGCCAACCGAAGATAAAGTCGAGCGAGATGTGTGGCAGGCCGTTGATGACCACGTAGGCGATGATAGCGACCAGCACCAGCGTGGTGATGTAGGCAGCGGCACGAAACACGCCAAGCATGATCTTGTTGGACAGGTCCTTGTTGATGCGGCCCTTCTTGCCGTGGGAAAGGGCACGCTTGATGCGCTCGCGCGACGAGGTCGTATCGACCGTCGTGTCAACGGAATCGGACATAGCCTACCCCCTCTTCTTCTTGGAAATCAGACGGACGATGCCCACCAGCGTGGCGGAGATGATAAACAGGACCACGCCCATGCCGAACAGCGCCGAGCGATGCAGACCCGAGGAATAGCTCATGTCGAGCGCGATCTGGCTCGTGAGCGTCGAGATAGGGCTCGCAATGCTGTCGGGAATAACCGGGGCGTTACCCACGACCATGAGCACGGCCATGGTCTCTCCGATGGCACGGCCCATACCCAGCACGATGGCATCCACGATACCCAGCTTAGCGGCAGGCAGCACGACCTTATAGATGGTCTGCCACTTAGTAGCACCCATGGCATACGATGCCTCGCGAATGCCCATGGGAATGGAATTGAGGGCATCGATGGTGAGCGTGGTGATGGTAGGGACGATCATGATGGCGAGCACAAACCACGCCGTCAGCGCACCAAAACCAAGGCCGCCGGTCAGTTGTGCGATAAACGGGCGGATGATGATCATGCCGAAAAAGCCGTAGATGATAGAAGGGATGCCGGCCAGCAGGTCGACGGCAGGGCTGATGAGCTTGCGCACGCGCTTGCCGGCGATCTCGACCAGGTACACGGCCGTGCCCACACCTAGCGGCACGCCCATGGCGAGCGCACCGACGGTCACCAGACCTGAGCCGGCAAGCAGCGACATGATGCCGTAGTGGCCCTCAGAGGGCGCCCACGTAAAGCTAAAGAAGTCCGCCAGACCGATGTCGGTAAAGACGGGCAGCGCCGAGTACGTGGTAAAGACAAAAATCAGGATGACGGTAACGACCGCCAAAAACGCGCAGGCAAAGAAGATCCACTGCAGCGCCTTCTCCTTGATATAGGTACTGCGCGATACGAGCGCCAGCTCGCGCTTCTTGGGTGCCTGAGCATTCTGCTCAGTCTGGGAGTTTTCCTGTGCTTCCATGCTACTCACTCCCCTTCTCGTCGTTGGTGACGGGAATAAAGCCCGCCTCGCGAATCTGCTTGTCCATCTTTTCGGACGTCACGTAGTCGATGTAATCCTGCGCCTGCTGCGAAGGCGCACCCTTCACAAAGAAGTAAAGGTCGCGCGAGATGGGATAGCCGCCACTCGCGACCGTCTTCTCGGACGCCTCAACATGATTGACCGAGACAGCCTTGACCGAGGTCTTGGCGTTGAGGCTATCGACGAAGCCCAGCGAAATGTAGCCGATGGCCCCACGCGAACGAGATACCACGTCGCGCACCTGGCCCGTACCCGAAAGAACAGCCGAGCGGCGATCGAACGGCGTGCCATCCATCACGATGGTACGGAAGGCCTCGCGCGTACCGGACGCCTCGTCTCGGTTGATGACCTGAATCCTCAGGTCCTCGCCACCGACCTCTTTCCAATTGGTAATCTTGCCGGCGTAGATATCGCGGAGCTGCTCGGTCGAGAGGTTATCGACGGGGTTGTCGTCGTTCACGATGACCGCAATACCGTCGTGGGCAATGACGATGGGAGTCAGGCCCAGATCCTGTTCGTCGGCATTGAGTCCACGGGAGGAGCTGGCGATATCGGCCGTGCCGGCGCTGACGGCCTCGATCCCAGCGGAAGAACCCAAACCGGAAACGAGCACGTCGATGCCGGTCTCCTCCTTAAAGCCCTCGGCCGCAATCTCGGCGATAGGAAGGCAGGTCGTGGAGCCGGCAACGGTAATGGAAGAGGTAGAAGATCCCGAAGAACAGGCGCACAGCGTAAGCGTAAGCACAGCGGCGCTCAGGACCGATACGATCTTTCTCATAGCATCACGCCGATCGCAGCATGGCGCCCACAGGTGCCGTCCTCGTTACGGTAGGAATAAAAGCGGTCGTTCTGACGCACAGTCGAAAGCTGGGTATCCACGATATTATCCGCGTCGACACCGACATCTACCAGCGCCTCGCGAATGGCAGCGGAAAGATCAAGCATGCGAGAGGTATTCGCATCGATGCAAGAGAACTCGGCGGCAAAGCGATCCATGAGTTCCTGGGATACCTCATATTCGTCACCCAAGATATGGGGGCCGATATAGGCGGAAACGTCGCTCGCATCGCAACCGGCAGCATCGCAAAGCGCCTGGCACGCCTTGGCGGAAATACGTGCAATCGTGCCCTTCCAACCGGAGTGCACCACGGCAAATCCGCCGGGGGCCACCAGCACCACGGGAACGCAGTCGGCAAAGCAGAGCAGCACGGGCACGTTATGCGCCGTGCAGACGATGGCATCACAGCCCTCGGCAATCTGCTCGCGAACGTCCTCAAGGTCATCGGCGCCGTTCGAGGTCACCGCAACGATATGATCACCATGGACCTGATTGGGAACGAGCAGGTTGTGCTCACACTCGGCGGCACCCATAGCCTCGAGCGCACGACAACGATTTTCTTGAACAGCAAAGGGGTCATCGCCAACATGCGAGCCCAAGTTGAGTGAGGAGTACGCATCTTCGGAAACGCCACCGGCGCGCTCGGTGAAGGCAAAGCGAACATCGGATGTCGCGCCCTCCACCAACGTAACTCCATCATGGTCGACACGCGAAACTTTGTCCGCACGTGCTGCCATACTAAAGCCTCCTAATAACACAAGTACCGCGGCATCGCCGCTACAGCCCGCGTTTATACGGCTGTCATACTTCTCTAAAAGGATACCTGCTGCGCTGGAGGCAATCGTAAAGGGAACGTAAAGAGATTGGAGGTTCTAGTTTACAAAGTCGAAATAAAAAGGGCGCGTCCATACGGACACGCCCCTGTGCACAACAATGCAAAGAACGACTTAGAAGCTACCGCGCTTCAGGAAGTCGGGAAGCTCGAACTGATCGTTGCCGAAGTTAGGAAGCTCGGTGCCACCGACGTTGCGGGTCGGAGCGGCCTGAGCCGGGCTCGTGGCAGGAGCGGTGCGCTGCGGCTCAGCGGAGGCAGCGGCCTTGCTCTGAGACTGCTGAGCAGCAAAGAGCTCGTCCTGACGGTTGACGTTGGAGTCGGAGAAGCCCGTAGCGATGACGGTGATACGCACCTGATCGCCCAGGGACTCGTCGACAACGGTACCGAAGATGATGTTGGCCTCGGGGTCGACGGCGTTGGCGACAACGTCGGCGGCGTCGCTGATCTCCTGGATGCCCAGGTCCTTGGAACCGGCGATGGAGAGCAGCACGCGCGTGGCACCATCGATGGAGCTCTCGAGCAGCGGGCTGGAGATGGCCTGCTGGGCAGCGTCGACGGCACGGGTATCCCCAGAAGAGGTACCGATACCCATCATGGCGGTACCGGCCTGCTTCATGATGGTCTTAACATCGGCGAAGTCCAGGTTGATGATACCGGGGACGGTGATGAGGTCGGTGATGCCCTGGGTGCCCTGGGAAAGGACGCCATCGGCAATCGCGAAGGCCTCGAGCATGGTGGTCTTCTTCTCGGCGATGTCGAGCAGCTTATCGTTAGGGATGACGATCATGGTGTCGACGCAATCGGAGAGGGTCTTAATGCCCTCCTCGGCGCTCTTCTTGCGCTTGCGGCCCTCGAAGGTGAAGGGCTTGGTCACGACGGCGACGGTCAGCGCACCGACCTCGTTCATCGCGATATCGGCAACGATGGGAGCAGCGCCGGTACCGGTGCCACCGCCCTCGCCGCAGGTGATGAACACCATGTCGGCGCCAGCGAGCGCCTCGGCAATGTCGTCGCGGGACTCATCGGCAGCCTTGCGGCCAACCTCGGGGTTGGCGCCGGCGCCCAGGCCGCGGGTAAGGTCGGTGCCGATGTGCACCTTGATATCGGCATCAGAGATCGCGAGTGCCTGAGCATCGGTGTTGATGGCAACAAACTCGACGCCGCGGATGCCCTCTTCGATCATTCGATTGACCGCGTTGGTACCGCCGCCGCCGACGCCGACCACCTTAATGACGGCAAGGTAGTTGTTGATCTCTGTCTCGTGCATGTCGGTCCTCCGAACAAAGGTTATAGCCATAGCATGGGTCGACCCCTGCGCACATTAACCTTCAGGTTGAAAGTAAATGCAAAGGTAAACCGTATTATGTTTGCACATTATGAACGTATCAGTCAAATAATTGACCGTGAAAACCAAACAAACCAGATAAACGGCGTGGTATGGCCCCTCAACAAAGCATCAACCAGCGCTATGAGGTCGGAGCGTTTCTAAATGTATAGTTACCCGGAGAGCGCACATTGATATACGTTACGCCCTCTACCTGCGAAAGCAGCTTGGTGACTACGCGCTCCTTCTTGACGATATCGTTCGAATCGCCCAGCGACACCTCAATGCCGTTATTGAGGTTTGCCGAGATGGCTTCGACCGAAGGCGTGGAAATATCCTTGACTTGTCCCAAGAACTCGCTCGAAAAACCACGCACATAATCCAAGCCAGCCTTAACGGCCTTGGAGCTCACCGCCTGGCCGGAAACCGGAGCGACATCTGCCGAGACATCAGTCAACAACACCGCGCCATAATGCTTAGCGAGCGCCAGCGCGGCATCGATTCCGGTCAGGGTATTTGAGCCCTGCCCCGTCGTGATGACGTTGCCCTGGTCATCCACTTCGACCGACGTAGACAGCGGGGCGATCCAGGTGTCATCATCCCCGATGGCCCAGGCAAGGTCATCGGAGCTGATATAGGCAATTGCGATGACCTTGCGCTCCATAGGCGTAATGATGAGCGTATGCGGGAACTGACGCTTGACATCCACGCCCGAGACCCACGGGTTCTGCTTGAGGTCCTCGGTAATCTGGTCGGGATCGACGTTAAAAAGCGACGTTCCCTCGGGCAAATCGATCAGCTGGATAGCATCGTGCTTCGTCACATGCTCGCTGCCTTGAATCTGAATATCAGTGGCGGTAAACAATCCAGAGTTGATCACCACGACGGCAACGACAACGAGTACGGCCAAGACGGCCAAAACGCCGCCCACGATTTTGCCTTTGCCTGTAACGACAGAAGCGGCGTCTGATGTTTTATTTGCCATCGCCCTAAGTGAAGACAACGGGTTGACGCCTTTTTTACCCGAAGGCTTCTTGGCGGTAGCCGGCACCGATGTCAGCGAGCGCGGTTTCGATGCGCCCAGCGTGCGACTCGGACGCGCCGCCTTAGTTCCTGTCGAGGGCTTAGGAGTTGCCATAGGACGGGCAGGCTTGGCGCCCATAACAGGCTTTGACGTCACCGAGGGACGCGAGGACTTTTTTGCGGCCGGACGATTACCGAGCTGCGAGCCGACAACCGAACGACTGGTCTGTCGAGCATGCCCGACAGACTTAGAGTGCGCGACGGTATTGCGTTGAGGTTTGGCAGGCGCGCCGGAACGCCCTCCGGCGCGGCGGAAGGTGGGTTTCGATGCTCTAGAAGCCGAGGAATTTAACTTCCGGTCTGAGCTCGATGCCATACGCCTCCCTCACCTTTCCGTGCACATGTCTGATAACCGCGGCAACGTCATCGGCCGAGGCAGTTCCGTTATTAACGATAAAATTAGCGTGAACGGGCGAAACTTCCGCGCCGCCAATCGAAAAACCCTTTAATCCACAATCCTCGATAAGCTTGCCCACACTCGCATCGGGCGGGTTGCGAAAGACCGACCCGCAGGATGCGCGACCCATGGCCTGCGTACGCTTGCGCCTCGTCAGGTACCGTTCCATGCACTCGCGAATGTCGGCCTTGGGCGCCGGTTTAAGCTTGAGCACGCACTCGAGGATGATCTCATTGCGGGGAAGGCTACATTCGCGGTAGCCCCAAGTGATCTCGGACCCCGCATAATGCTTGATACCGGATGCCGGGTCAAACGTTACGACATCCTCAACCAGCGAGCCAATCCACTCGGTCCGTGTGCCGGCATTCATAGATATCGCACCGCCAACCGAGCCAGGGATGCCAACGGCAAACTCAAGGCCCGAGAGGCTACGCGACAGGGCATCGTTGACCAGGCGCGCAAACATCACGCCCGCACCGACCGTCAGCGTACAACCGTCATCGGCAACAACCGTGCGCTGAAACTCACGTCCGAGCGAAATGACGGCACCGCGATAACCGCCATCGGCAACCAGCAGATTGGAGCCCTTGCCGATGATGACCCACGGCACCTGCTCGCGATCGAGCACCGCCACGGCGCGGCGGAGGGCATGATAGCTATGGCACGTCACAAAGAGGTCGGCCTTGCCGCCGATACGATAGCTCGTATGACGCGCAAGGCGCTCGTCCTCGATCACATCCGTGTCGATCATGCCCGAGAGCGCCATGACGGCGTTAAACAGACCCATTAGACTTAAGCGTCTTTCTTGGCAGTCAGATACTCGATAAACTCGGGACCGACGGTCGTAACGTCACCGGCACCCATTGTGAGCAGCAAGTCGCCCTCGCCCACCATCTGCTCGAGCTCCTGATTGAGCTCAAGACGGCTGGAGCAGTACACGACCTCCTTGCCAGGATGCTTGGCGCGCACGGTATCGGCGAGCATCTTAGAGGTAACACCCGGAATGGGCATCTCGCCAGCCGAGAACACATCAATCAGCAGCAGTTTATCGGCATTGGCAAATGCATCGGCAAAGTCGTCGCACAGGGCCTGCAGGCGCGAATAGCGGTGCGGCTGGAACACGACGTCGACGTGCTTGTAGCCCAGCGACGAAGCGGCAGCAAGCGTCGCCTTGATCTCGGTGGGGTGATGGCCGTAATCATCGACCACGGTGATGCCATCGATATCGCCCACGTGGGTAAAGCGACGACGGACGCCCTCAAAGCTCGAAAGCGCCTTGGCGGCAGCGTCGATGTCAAGGCCCAGGACATGGGCGACGGTGAGCACCGCCGTGGCGTTGAGCATGTTGTGGCGACCGGGATTACTCTTGATCTCCACAGCGTGCTCAGTGCCGTCCTCAAAGCGAACGATAAAGTCGCTCTGGATGCCCTTGACATCCGGGTGCATGCAGACGATGTCGTTGTTCTCGGCAAAACCGTAGGAAAGCACGTGACGGCCCGTCGACTTGGCGAGCTCGACCAGATGCGGGTCCTCACCGCAGACGATGACGGTGCCGCCCTCGCCCACCAGGCTCATGAATTTGGCGAAAGTTGCCTCGATCTCCTCGATACCCGAGTAGTGATCGAGGTGGTCGGCCTCGACGTTGGTCACAATGACTACGTTGGGGTTCAGGAACAGGAAGGAGCTGTCGGACTCGTCGGCCTCGGCGACAAAGTAGTCGCCCGAGCCGTTCTTGCCGTTCGTGTCATAGCCCTCGACGATGCCACCGATCAAGAAACTCGGATCCAGACCCATGCGGTCGAGCATGGTGGCGCACATCGAAGACGTGGTGGTCTTGCCATGCGTGCCGGCAACAGCGACGGTGGTGTAGCCGTGGCCCAAAGCAGAGAGCATCTTGGCACGGGGCCACACGGGAATACCAAGCTCGCGAGCGCGCACGAGTTCAGGGTTGGACTCCGGAATAGCGGTAGAGACAACAACCACGTCGGGCTTGACCTCGTCGATCGTGGCGGCCTCATGGCCCACATGCACCTTCACACCAGCGCGGGTAAGCTGGCGGATATAACGTGACGTCTTAAGGTCGGAGCCGGTAACGGCATAACCGCGCTCGTGAAGAACGA
The DNA here is from genome assembly GCA_048195375.1 of Collinsella sp. GTDB lineage: Bacteria > Actinomycetota > Coriobacteriia > Coriobacteriales > Coriobacteriaceae > Collinsella. Next base: position 10,791 of record DBFADZ010000020.1, on the reverse strand, counting down.
GGGCGATGCCGCTCATGCCGGCGCCGCCGATACCGATAAAGTGGGCGCTCTTAAACTCGGGCGCGGAGGTTGCAGTCTGGGAATCAGCCATGTGCTCGTGTACTCCTTGCGTAAACACTGCCTGTAACCCGTTAACTGTACCGCACCTACCGCATCAGCGCGAGGGCGACCGACGATATCCCGTCTAACTAACGCAAACCCTCTACCGCATCCGCCAGAAGAGCGGCGGCCCTATCCTGAGCCAGACCACGCGCCGCCTGACGCATGGCGTCGCGCGCCGCCGCGTCATCGACCAAGTGCAGCAGCTCATCGGCAAAGGCAGAACCGTCGATATCGGCATCGGCGCAGAGCACGCCGGCCCCGGCGTCGACCAGATAACGAGCATTGGTGGTTTGGTGGTCGGCTGTCGCATGCGGATACGGCACGAGCACCGAAGGCACGGCGAGCGCAGCGACCTCGGCCACGCTCGATGCGCCCGAACGCGAGAGCACCAAATCGGCAGCAGCCAGCATATCGCCCATGTTGTCGATGTAAGGCTGGACGCGGTAACGCTTCGCCTCCTCGGGCGTCAGCGCCAAAGCGCGCTCGGTCTCCTCAAAGCCGTCGGCACCCGTCGAATGCAACACATAGAGGTTCTTGCGCGAAAGCAGCTCGTTTTTGAGCGAAGCCACGCGCTCGTTGAGGTGCTGGGCGCCAAGTGAACCGCCAAAGACGAGCAGCAGCGTAGCGTCCTCGGGAACGCCAAGTGCCTTGCGGCCGCGAGCGCGATCGCCCTCGATTACCGAGCGACGTACGGGGTTGCCGGTCATGAGCACGTGGCCAGGGTCACCTTCGCGCTCAAAGACCGAACGCGCTGCCGGCACCGAGATGCACACGCGGGCGGCGTGGGAGTTCATCATCTTGTTGGCCAGGCCCGGAACAGAGTTCTGCTCATGCAGCAGATACGGAACGCCCGCGCCCTTGCACCACCCCAGCAGCGGAACCTCGACATAGGCACCAAAACCAATGGCGGCATCGGGCTTGCCAACCTTTGAAAAATGACTGGCGAGCGCACGCTTGGCCTTGTTGACACGCCACAGCGAGGTCAGCGCCGTCCAAGGACGGGAGCGGTCGAAGCCTGTGACCGTAATGGGCACAAAATCAAACCCAGCCTCGGGGACCAGACGACCCTCGAGCTTGCGCGACTGGCCTACGAACACAACGTGGTGGCCACGGTCACGCAGCTCTTCGGCCAAGGCGAGCGCGGGGTTGATGTGCCCTGCCGTGCCGCCGGCTGCAATAGCAACGGTCATTTTATCGGTCATGGTAGTCCCTTCGTACACGCGGTCCCTGGTCGTCGGTACGCAGACGCGCCGACGGGTCTGAGTTCAAATCGATTCGATTATATCCGCCGCCCGCATTGCGAGGAGTGGGGCGCTGAGGACGACCTTGCGGCGCCGTTCGCTGACGCGGGCGGGCTGCGGGGTCGGTCGCAGAGCCATCCAGGACGGTAAAACCGTTACGCGAAGATCGCTCGCCGCGCACGTGAGGCACGCCGGCGGTACTCTCATCCATAACGGCAAAGCTCTCACGGCGGCGGTCATACTCATCGCGGCGGGCGCTCTCGTACGAAACGCGCAGGATCAACCCGGCAAGCATGAGCGACACAATAATCGACGAACCGCCGTAGCTAATAAACGGCAGCGGTTTGCCCGTCATGGGAAACACGTTGAGGATGCCCAGCGCATTAATCAAAAACTGCACCGCGAGAATGACCGCGGAGCCAGACGCCATAAGCGCGCCCCGACGATCGGTCGCCTGCTCGGCAATGCGAAACGCCGAGTAGATCAGCATCGCAAACACCAAGAAGAACAGCACGGTTCCGACAAAACCGACTTCCTCGCCAATGATGGCCAGGATGTAGTCGTTGTGCGCTTCGGGCAGATACGAGTACTTCATGGTTGAGTTGCCAATGCCGCGGCCGAACAGACCGCCCGAGGCAAAGGCCATGATGGCAAGCGTGGCCTGATAGCCGTCACCATACTCGTCGGCCCAAGGGTTCAAGGCAACCTGAATACGCACCATACGGTACGGCTCTGCGACAAGCGCAATCATGATCACGAGAATGCCGAAGATTAGCACGCCGATGATAAATCTGGGGTCGAGACCCGCAAACAACGCCATGCACATGAGGGTCAACAGGGTGATCAGGACAGTACCGAAATCGGGCTGGATAAAGATCAGAAAGAGCGAAATGCCCAGGTAGATGCCCATCTTGCGAAGGAATTCGTTGATGTTGCCACCGGGCGAAAAGAAGCGATCAAGCATGATGGCCGAATACGCAATGGCAAATGGCTTTAAAAACTCGGAAGGCTGGAACTGAATACCGGCGATGTTGAGCCAGCGCGTGGCGCCACGGCTGCCGCTGCCCACCAAGAACACCAGAAGCAGTAGCCCGATCATGCCGATAAGGAAGATCCTGAGCACATCCTCCCCAAACCAGCTGTCCGGCAAGATGCGCACGATGGCAACCATAGCCAGCACGCCAACTCCGGCAAACGCGGCTTGTCGAAACAGAAAAAACGTCGCCGAGCCATTCTCGTGCAGCGCCTCGACCGAAGACGCCGAGTACACCATCAGCAGGCCAAAGCACACCAAGGTAAACAGGCAGGCCATGAATATCAAACGGGGGCGCATGATACGGGCGGGAACGCCGGCAATATAGCGTTCGCTAAACGTCTGCCCGCCGCGACCGGAACGCGGTGTGCTGCGCCGCGAGGAAGCACGGTCCGAGTCGGGCCTCCTCATACCTTGTCGGGGGCTCTCCTCTCTCACCGGCAACCCCTATTCCATTTGCGATTTCGCCGCAGCGGCAAGCTGGGCCACATAGTCCTTAAACACGCGGCCGCGCTCCTCATAGCCCGAGAACTCATCGAACGAAGAGCAGGCAGGAGAAAGTAAGATCACGTCGCCACGGCTCGACAGCGAACGGGCGACGTCCACGGCATCGCGCAGGTCATCCGCCTGGGCGATATCCACGTCACCATCGACATCGGCCTCGTCCATAGCGGCGGTAAAGCGCTCGCGCGCATCGCCAAAGCAAACGACCGAGCGCACGTTGTCCATAACGACGCGGGCAAAGTCCGCAAGCGGCGTACCCTTATCGTGGCCGCCGAGCAGCAAAATCACATCGTCGTCGGGAAACGCCGTCAGGGCCTTTTCGACTGCATCGGTGTTCGTTGCCTTGGAATCGTTGACGTAGCGCACGCCATCGATCTCGCCACAGGGCTCAACGCGGTGCTCCAGCGGCTGGAACGATGCCAAACCACGGCAAATGCCCTCGGGATCGGCACCGACGGCCAAAGCAGCCGTGGCAGCACATAGGGCATTGATGACATTGTGATGGCCCGAGATCTTGAGCTCGGAAGTGGCGACAAGCTGAGTCTCGACGCCCTTCAGGCGGACGACCAACTTGCCGTCGCGCACAAAGGCGGCGTCTGCACCCTCGGGCTCGTCAAAAGCGACCTTGCAGATGCGGCGGCCCGGCATGTAGATGTACTCATCGAACTCATGGATGCCGGCATCCTCAACGTCGATAACCACGAGGTCGTCGTCGACCATATTCTCGAACAACTTGATCTTGGCAAGCGCATAGTTCTTGTGGCTCTTGTGCCAGCCCAGGTGGTCGGGCGTGATGTTGAGCAGCACCGCCACGCGAGGATGAAGCTCGGCGGTCGTAGCAATCTGATAACTCGACAGCTCGGCCACAAACCACTCATTATGTGCGCGGCCGTCGATCTCGTTCACGGGCGGCTCACCGATATTGCCGACGGCCACGCTGGCTTCACCGGCGGCCTTGAGCAGATAATCAGTCAGCGACGTGGTAGTTGTCTTGCCGTTGGTGCCCGTGATGGCAATCCAATTTTGGGGAGACAAGCGATAGGCAAACTCGGGCTCGCCCATAATCTGAGCGGCATGCTCACGCCCCGCCTTAAAGAAGGACGAGAACTCCGAAATACCCGGGCATGTCACGCACACGTCATAGGCGCCCTCGACCTGTTCGGCCCCATAGACAAACGACGCACCAGCAGCCTCGAGCGCACGCGTGGCGTCATTGGGCTCAGAGGTGCCGCCGCCATACACGGTAACGGCGCTTACGCGCTCGGGATGTGCCAGCGCCCAGCGGGCGACATCGAGACCGGATTTGCCCTGACCCAAAACGAGCAGGCTAAAGACATCAGCAAGAGGCATGAAAGACCACTATCCCAACTGGAAGAACAAAGCAAGGCCAACGGCACCAAAGGCCGCAGCGATAATCCAAAAACGGATGACGACCTTGGTCTCGGCCCAGCCCTTCTTTTCGAAATGATGATGGATGGGCGCCATAAGGAAGACGCGCTTGTGCGTAAAGTGGAAGTAGACAACCTGAATCATGACCGACAGGGTCTCAACGATAAACAGGCCGCCGATGATGAGGGAGACGACCTCGGTGTTGGTCATGATGGACGTGCAGGCAAACGCGGCGCCCAGGGCAAGCGAGCCGGTATCGCCCATAAAGATGCTCGCCGGATAGCAGTTGAACCACAGAAAGCCCAAGCAGGCACCGGCACACGCGGTGCAGAAGATGGACAGGTTCACGTCTCCGTGCAAAAACGCCATGGCAGCCATGGCGAGCATGGCGATCATGGAGGTGCCGCCAGCAAGACCGTCAAGGCCATCGGTCAGGTTCACGGCATTAGAAAGACCGGCGATCATCAGCCAGCAAAAGACAATGTAGAGCCACGGGAACGAAAGGCCGCAGATGGTGGTCGAAAGAACACCGAGGTCAATCGTCAGGCCGCCGGGAAAACGAATCTCGGGGGCGACGCCGCACCAGTTGACGGCAAGTACCGTAAAGGTGACACAGATAATGGTTAGGCCGATCATCTTGGCATGAGGCGTCAGACCGAGCGAGCGCCCGTGCGTAACGGAGGTCAGGTCGTCGATCAGGCCCAGCACGCCGGTCGCCAGCGTGGCGAGCAGCACGAGCACGAGCTCGGTGGTGAGCTTGCCCATCAGCAGGCAGGTCAGCGAGATCGCGACGAGGATGACAACGCCACCCATGGTGGGCGTTCCCTGCTTAACCAAATGACGCTTGGGGCCGTCGGCACGAACCTGCTGGCCGATACCCTCGACCTTGAGCAGCTTGATCCACCACGGCATGAGCAGCAGCGCAATGGCAGCGGCGATGCCAAGCCCCAAAAAAGCCTGATACGTTGGATACGAGGGATTGCCGAACATGGGCTAGCACACACCTTCCACAAAGCGGTCGAGCTCAACAAAACGGGAACCCTTGACCAGTACAACATCATGTTTTTCAAGCGCGCCGCCCATGCGGTCGAGCACCTGCTGATAATCGGAGAACACCTGGATGCGGTCCTCGTCCATGCCCATCATGCGCGCGGCATCGGCCATAAGCTGGGCCAGCTCACCACCCACGCACGCCAGCATGTCGAGCTTCTTGGCGGCGGCATAGGCGCCCACGAGCTCATGCATGCGAGGAGCCTCATCGCCCATCTCGCCCATCTCGCCCAGGATCGCCATACGAGACCCCGTGCACGAAAGCGAGCACAGCAGATCGAGGCCAGCAGCCATAGATTCGGCACTGGCGTTATAGGAATCGTCGATGACGCGGGCACCGCTCTTGGCGCGCTTGATCTCCTGGCGGTGACCGGTGATCGTGAGGCCTCTAAAGGCAGCATCGATCTGCTCGGGCGTCACGCCCAGGCGATAGGCAACTGCGGCGGCCTTAACGGCATTTGGGACGGACTGCACGCCGGGGATGGCAAGCATGGTATCGGTCGTCTCACCCTGGCCAAAATCGAGCGTAAAGACCGGACGGCCCTCGTCATCAACACGAATGTCGCGGGCACGGACCTCATCATCGTCCGAGACGCCGGCCAGCATCACGTCGATACCAGCAGGCTGGGCGAACGTATCGCGAATGAACGGTGTATAGTCGTCCTCGCCGCCCAAAACCAGCAGCGGCAAGAAGTCGCCGGCGGCGCACATACCCTGGACAATCTCGGCCTTAGCGCGGGCGATGTTCTCGCGGCTACCCAAAATGCCGATATGAGAGGTACCAATCTTGCTCACGATGGCAAGGTTGGGATTGGCGGACTGGGACAGGCGCTCAATCTCGTGGAAATGGTTCATGCCCATCTCGAGCACCAGGACCTCGGTATCGGCCGGAGCGGAAAGCACCGTGAGCGGCATGCCGATCAGGTTATTGAAATTGCCCTTGGTGGCCCAGACACGATAGCGCTTGGCGAGCACGGCGGCGAGCACGTCCTTGGTCGTCGTCTTGCCGATGGAACCGGTAATACCAACGACCAGGCAGCCAAGCTCCAGGCGATACGCGTGCGCCAAACGCAGCAGAAACTCCTCGGGATCATCGGTCAGCAAGATGGCACAGCCCTTGTCCTGCGCCAGCGAGACCAGCTCGGCCTCGGGCTCACGCGTCATCACGACGGCGCCGGCACCCGACTGGACGGCACGGGAAGCAAAATCATTGCCGTCGACGTTTTCACCGGGAAAGGCGACGAAAATCGTCCCTTCCTCGACCTGGCGCGAGTCGATAACGCACCCGCGGCATACCCGATCGGCTTCTCCCGTCACGGTTCGGGCCCCAGTTGCGGCCGCGAGGTTGTTGACGGCGATCTCTATCATTGCAGCTCCCCTGTAAACCTAATAATGCTATCGGCGTATTGTATCCCAGCGCCGCACATGCGTGGTGCAGGGCATGTGAACACCCTCATATGGGACAACAAACCACGCCCCAAAGATTGTAACCCCCTACTTCGTGTGCGGGATACCCAGCACGTCGAGCGCGTTGGCCATAATGGACTGGAACGGCACCGCAGCGGCATCTGAGCCGCTCGGCGTTCCGTCGAGCGTGATATAACACAGCACCTTGGGCGATTGTGCCGGTGCAAAGCCCATAAAGGACGACATGTAGTTCTCCTTGAGGTAGCCGCCGTTCTCGTCGGCACGTTCGGCCGTACCGGTCTTACCCGCTACGTCATAGCCGTCAACCGCGCCGCCAACGCCCGTTCCCTCGGACACGACCGTCTGCATGCACGATGTCACCTGGGATGCGGCGTCCTCCGAAATCGCGCGCTCGCCTTCGCCCCAGTCCTTCTCGTCGCCTTTGCTGGACTTATAGAAGTGCGGTGTCATCATCACGCCGCCGTTGGCGATGCCGCCCACGGCACGTGCGATCTCAATCGGCGAGACAGACAGTGCCTGTCCAAAGCTCATCGAGCCCAGCGTGGCGCCGTCATACTGGTCACGCTCCTTGACGATACCCAGGCTCTCGCCCGGAAAATCTACACCAGAGCTGTGACCGATGCCCCACTTGTCCACATAGGTGGCAAAGTCGTCGGCACCGATCTTGCGCCCCACCAGGACAAAGCCCACGTTGGACGAACGGCGCATCATCTCGCGCACATCCATGGTCATGGCGTAGTCGCGCTTGTCGGCATCGGTGACGGTATCGTCGCCCACCTTGATGCTCGCCGGCACCTCAAACGACGTACTCGATCGCACGACACCCAAGTCGAAGCCGGCGCCCGCCACGAGCGTCTTAAAGACCGAGCCGGGCTCGTAGGCGTCGGTGACCAGGCGCAAGTTCATATCCTCGGTCTTGGCGTTTTCCAGATCGGTCTGGTCGTAAGTCGGATACGAGCAGGCTGCCAAGATCTCGCCTGTCGTAGGATCGGTGACCAGCGCCGAGCCGTTCTTGGCCTTTGTCTTCTCGACAGCCTCTGCCAGGGCATCCTCGGCCGCACGCTGGATATTGACGTCGAGCGTCGTCACGATATCAACGCCGTCGACCGCAGCCACCTTTTTATAGGCACCGCCCGCGATATAGCTGCCGTCCCTCGCGCGCTCGCGTACGAGAGAACCGTTCGTGCCGGTCAGAAGCTTGTTGTATTGCTTTTCGAGACCCGTCAAGCCGTCGTTGTCTACATTCACTACACCCAGCACCTGCGATGCCAGATTGCCGTATGGATATACACGCTTCATGGCTTGCTCAAAAAGCACGCCGGGCAGGTTCTTCTTCTCCAGCGCCGCAACATCGTCTTCGTCCACCTGGCGCTTGATATACACCCAGGTTCCATCGGACTCGACGAGCTTGCGGCAGGTCTTTTTATCGATTCCAGTTGCCTTGACCAGCGCCGACACCGTCTTGTCAACATCCTCGACAAGCTGCGGGTTCACGGCGATGTTGCGACATTCGACCGACGACGCCAACACGTTGCCGTTGCGGTCGTAGATGGTGCCGCGTTTGGCATAGAGGGTCTGCGCAAGCAGGCGGCGCGCATCGGCACGCTCGCGCAGTTTATCGGCTTCGACAATTTGATAGTCGGCAAGGCGAAAGACGCCCAAGCCCAAGCCAAGCCCAATGAAGCCCATGACGGCTTTGCGGCGAGGCAGAGGCGCGCCTGTGAGCCATTCGGTCGACGAACTCTTGCGCGACCTGGTGTTATGCACTTGAGGGCCGCCCGAGCCGCGAAGTCGCGACGCCGGGTCGTTGCCACGGGACTGCCCGGCGTTGTAAGATTGCCGACCCGTTCCTTGATAACCAGAACGTCCCCGCGACGAGGGACGTCCAGAACCGCGGCCCCCATCGGAACCGCGGCGATAGTCATTTGTCATACTCAGCTACCGTCTTGCTACTGAGCGGTCGCGGTCGCGTTGGCGCCCGCGGCTGCATCCTGCGAAAAGTCAAGTGTAACGCTCTCGCCGGGCTCCACCATGCCATAAGCGCCCGCAAGGTCGCGAATGCGCGTGTCGGCGCCATAGACCGAATGCATGACCTCCAGGTCGGAGCTCTCATCGGTCGCCTTTTCGAGCGTGTTGGTAAGCTCGGCGTTGCTGTTGAGCACCTGGGCCGTAACGCCGGCGAGCGCCACGCGGGCGACGCCGATCGTCATGAAGATAGCCGCAATGATGCAAAACGTTTTAAGAACGCTCATGAAAACCGGGCTTACCACCTGGTTTGCCTGACGGCCCGCGCCCGTGTAGACATCAAAGCGCGGCGCGCGCTGCTCACGGGGAGCAACGGGGGCCTGCGGCGTCTCACGATAGGCGGGCATGGCGTTCATATCATAGGCGAGTGCTGCGCTTGAAGTGTTGTAGCCCATGATATGCCGCCTCCCATCCCGAGTACGTTGGTAGTGTGTTTAAGCTTCGTTTATGGTGCGAGCGGGAGGTCCAATATCGCGCGGTCGCGTCTACAGACGCTGCGCCACGCGGATTTTGGCTGATCTCGCCCGAGGGTTGCGCTCAACCTCATCAGGCTGGGCAACCAAGGGTTTGCGGGTGATGACCTTGAGTATCGGCACGTTGCCGCACACGCACACCGGAATCTCCGGCGGACACGTGCACCCCTGGCTCATCTCCTTAAAGTGGTTCTTTACGATACGGTCCTCGAGCGAGTGATACGAGATGACGCAGATACGTCCGCCCGGGTTGAGCCACCTGGTGGCGGCATCAAGCCCTCGTTCGAGCACATCGAGCTCGTGATTGACCTCGATGCGAATGGCCTGGAAACTTTTCTTGGCCGGGTGTCCACCATGCCGACGAGCGGCAGCCGGGATACCCGCCTTGATGATCTCGACAAATTGGCCGGTGGTTTCGATCGGTTCTTGCTCGCGGCGGCGCACGATCTCGCGCGCGATCTGCGAGGCGAACTTCTCTTCGCCGTAGACGCGTAGAATCCGGGCGAGGTCGTGTTCGTTATAGGTGTTGATGACCTCAGCTGCGTTTAAGGTGTTATTACCCGGATCCATCCGCATGTCCAATGGGGCGTCCTCGTTATACGAAAAGCCCCTGCCAGGGATATCGAGTTGCGGCGACGAAACGCCCAAATCGAACAGGAAGCCATCGACCCCGGGCACCTCGGCCGAGCAAAGCAGCTCGTCCAAGTCGCCGAAGTTGCCCTTCAGCAGCTGGTGCGGAACGCCGGGAACCTCGCGGTCCAGACGGGCGCCAGCGGCCTCGAGGGCCATGTCGTCCTGATCGACGCCGAGCAAAAGGCCCGTCTCCCCCACCTGCGCGGCCATCTTTACCGAATGACCGGCACCGCCAAGGGTGCAATCGCAGACAACGGAGCCGCTCTTTAGCCGCAGCGACTCAAGCACTTCGCCGAGCATGACAGGTTCATGCCGATATTCTTGTGTCAAGATCCCACGCTCCATCCGTTACCCGTGCCTTGCCCTTACGAGAAGAAGAGGTCCAGCAGGGCCTCATCGTCATCGTCCTCATCGGCCGCGGCGCGATCCCAAACCTCAAGGTGGTCGTAGTTGCCCACAACCGTGACCTCGCGGTCGAGGTTCGCCTGCTTGCGGAGAGACTCGGAAAGACCGATACGACCGGCACTGTCCACATCCATCGACGTGGTGCGCTTGTTGATCGCCCTCATGAGCTTCTGGTCATTAATGTCACGCGGGTTAAAACCCTCGTGGCCCTCACGACCCGCGAAGAGTCCTTCGACCCACTTATCGAAGGCCTCGGCAGAGAACACGTACAGAGCATCGACATCCAGGGCTTTGAACACGCGAACGTGCTCTCCAAGCTCCTCGCGAAGAGGTGCAGGCAGGGACAGACGACCTTTTGCATCGAGATTGCGCTCGTATGCACCAGTCATTCCCATGTGCGCCCTCCCCTCGGTTACTCAGATGGCACGTACGCGGGGAACCACCCCGCCTGTCGACGTCATTAATAATATGGGGAACCGCCCCATTTTTCAACACCTTTGCCCCCCCC
>DBFADZ010000016.1:0-7172 GCA_048195375.1 Collinsella sp. | reverse complement strand
CTCTGCATGCCCTGTTTCATAAAGAAGGGCCCGTAGATGGGTGAATTGAACGCAATGGGGGCGGAGAAGGCTGCAGCGAGAACGAGCGTAGAGATCCATACGGCCTTGTCTCTTAGGATTAGTTTGAGAAGAAGTCGACAGTACATTTAGAAGCACCTACATTTCTCAAAGCATCGTTAGATTGATAATGACAGACCGAATGAAGATGCGTGCGATGGGGGCGAGGCGAATGGCTGAGCGGTATCGATATGCGGGTTCAACGGTATTATATTGACCACATAGATTATTAGCTTGCATTTCTAACAGTTAAGGAGACGGGTGCTTTCCAGCACACTCCTTCGATGATGCCTTCCGCTAGTTGCTATGCCGGTTTCAGCCAACAAAGAATGTGCCCGGGCGCTCAGGTTCACCGTTAGCGTTGGCAACATATGAGATGGGCCAGACCCTTGCCGCGCGCCGATTGCGCGAGAGGTGTCGGGCTCCATGTTTATTCCACCTGCTTGTTATCAACCAGTCTCGCAAAACAAAGGAAAATGACCCACGGATTACGGACTGGATTCCGGCGAGGGAGTGGAGCACGGATTGATCGAAGAGGAATGACGCTCTGCTAGAATCAGCAGCGCTGTCGGCAGCCCTCGTGCCGGGCAGAGCCCTCCATTTGATGGGAGGTGATGCCCATGACTGATTTCACCGAGCTCGTGAAGCTCCTGACCGCCCTGGTCTCGCTCCTCACGGCCCTTGTCGGCCTTTCCAAGGCACTCAAGCAGGGTTCGAAGCCCAAAAAGAAAGGCCACCGTCGTTAAGACGATAACCTAACTTTCTAACGCAACGGCTCTGCCCAGCTCACTACAACTTGGGCTGCCGTCGGCACCATTCTACCCGCTTGACATTGCTGTTGTCGATGCGCCGTATCAAGAATCCACGGCAGCGCTCGTGGTTGCAAAACGGCCCAACAAATAGCGGCTATTAGTCAGTTGGCTGTCTAAAAGGCCTAATAGTTGCCAATAGCGGCCAGTTGGCAACGGATTTGGGCTATTAGTTCTAACAGTGCCTATACTATGACCCCACAAACGGGACACGGTTTTCTGCCCGCACGAGGTTTTAAAGTTTTAGCTGGAACAATCCGGCAGATTGGAGCACAGAACATGAGGTTCGAACGCCTCATGTCGCTCAAAATACGTCTCCTCAATTGCGCAAAGGAGAACGGTATTTAGCGACAAGGAGACAATGGAATGATCTGGTTCACCAGCGACACGCACTTCGGGCACGAGAACGTCCTGAAGTTCACGGACCGGCCGTGGGAGACGATTTGGCAGATGAACGATGCCATCGTCGACAACATCAACGGCAGGGTCGCCGTGGATGACGAGCTCTACATCCTGGGGGATTTCTCATTCAAGATGACCGCTCAGGACGCGTACGGGCTGCGTAAGCGGATCGCCTGCAGGCGCATCCACCTCGTCCCGGGAAACCATGACAAGGACTGGACCCAGCCGGCGGTCGCGGGCGCGTTCACCGTGGAACCGCCGATCTGCGTGCTCAAGATTGACGGGCAGAAGATCGTCCTGTGCCATTACCCCATGGCCGACTGGCAGGGCATGAGCCATGGATCGTGGCACCTCCACGGGCACATCCACAGCAGCGGCGGCGCGTACAACGAGTTCAACCGCAGGCAGGGGCTCCTGCGCTACGACGTGGGCTGCGACGCCAACGGGCACTCCCCGGTGAGCCTCGACGGGCTGAGGGAATGGTTCGCCGGGGTCGACGAGCCGTGCGGCCGGGTGAAATGGCCCTGGTGGGCCAACGAGACCGGTGACAGGCAGGTCGAACGCGAGCTGGCGGCTTACAAGCGGAAAGAGGCGATCCGATGACGGTCTATGTGACAGGCGACATCCACGGTGGGCTCGACATGCAAAAGCTCCGCGACTGGGAGCTTGGGGATAGTCTTGGCAGCGACGACTATCTGATCATCGCCGGCGACTTTGGCTTTCCGTGGGACTTCTCTGCCGAGGAATGCGCCGATATCGCCTGGATGGAGTCGCGCCCCTACACGGTTCTCTTCGTCGACGGCAACCACGAGCGCTTCGACCACTGGGCGGAGCGCCCCATGGAGCCGTGGCACGGCGGGCTGACGCAGCGCCTGTCGGATACTTCGTCCATCCGCCGCCTCATGCGCGGGGAGGTCTTCGAGCTCGACGGGAAGACGGTCTTCACCATGGGCGGGGCGACGAGCGTCGACAGGGCGTACCGCATCCCGTACAGCTCGTGGTGGCCGCAGGAGCTGCCGGACGAGCGCGATTTCGATGCCGCACGGGCAAGGCTCGACGAGGTCGCCTGGAAGGTCGACTGCGCCATCACCCATACCTGCTCGACGCGCATGCTCTCGCCGACGCTCTACCCGGACCCAGGCTGGGAACGCCCGGATGTGGACCGGCTGACCGGATTCCTCGACGAGCTCGAGGATCGTCTGGACTACAAGCGCTGGTATTACGGACATTTTCACCGAGACGGCAATCCGGACGAACGGCACACGGTGCTGTATGACCGGATCGTGAGGCTCGGGGGCAAACTCCTGCCGTGGGGTGCGTACTGATGGCTATCTATGTGACGGGCGACGTGCACGGCAGGGCCGAGCACGGGTCCAGCCGGTTTGCCTTCAAGAATTGGCCGCTGGGCCGGACTCTGACGCGCGATGACGTGGTGATCGTGGCCGGCGACTTCGGCTTTGTCTGGGATGGATCCAACGCCGAGAAATACTGGCTTGACTGGTTCGAGTCGAAGCCGTGGACCACGTGTTTCGTGGACGGCAATCATGAGAACCACCACGCCCTGGCTGAGCTGCCGGTGCGGGAGTGGAACGGCGGGCTCGTCCATGAGGCGCGACCGCACGTGCTGCACCTGATGCGCGGAGAGGTGTTCGATATCGACGGGCTCACAGTCCTTGCCATGGGCGGCGCCACGAGCAACGACAGGCAGTATCGCAAGGAGGGGAGGAGCTGGTGGCCCGAGGAGATGCCGAGCGAGGAAGAGATGTGGCAATGCCGCACCTCGCTCGACCGCGTGGGCTGGAAGGTCGACTACGTGGTGACTCACGAGGCTCCTGCCGACCTGGCAGAGAAGCTGTGCCGGGAGCGCGAACGCGAGTATCTGGACGACCAGCTGCAACGATTCCTTGCCGAGCTCGACGGGCAGCTCGGCTACCGCGCCTGGTTCTTCGGCCACTACCACGGCGACGAATGGCGCGACGACAGGCACCGCCTTATCTACCGAGACATCGTGCCGATCGAAAATGCTGCGCCCGGCTCTAGAAACCCTCTAGAAATGCTCTAGAAGGTTTCTAGAAATTAGACGCTTTGCGGCCTACTCCAATTCAAAGGTCTGGTCGAGGGAGTTTGACCCGGCGCCCATCCCGTCGACTTTCACTTCGATGGGAGACATGTCGTTGAGGTCAAAAATCGACACACCGTCGCATTCGCCTCCCGGCGCAAGCCCTTGCGAAGAGAAGCGGTCTTCCTGCAAATCGGCGGCAAACCCGCGAGATAGCATCTGCTTATTTTGATAAGCCGTGATGTAGCTACCAACAGCGCATGAATCTGCCGATCGGTTGTTAATGGCGTGCCAGCGAACAACGGCAACCTTCCCGCCATCGCCAGCCGAGGAATCATGCACCTCGACGCCGGTGACTGAATACTCCATCTTGCCGTAAACCCCGTCTTCCTGCGCGTTATCAGAATCAGCGACCTGAACTGCCGTCTGACGATCGTCTGCTTGGCTGCACCCAGAGGTCATAACTAGGGCGGCTGCCAGAACACCAGCAGCCCCAAAGTTCCGAGCTAGGTTGATTGCCTTTTAACAGAGAGATGTTCCATCGACTACTCCAAACTTAATTGTTTTTGAATGCCATCAGCCAAACAGCCAAGCCCCAATGAGCATGACCACTGAAACTGCTGCAAGCGAAGCTCAGACGGCATTTTGACGGGTGATGACACCGCTGATGGTGAGCGCATTTGCGCCGGCACCATCAATGACAGTTCAGACAAGTGCCGTGACCAAAAAGACGACTAGCCCTGCCGTTATCAACTCACGGCGAGACGGCCTTAGCTTGTCGGACATATCTACTCGCCCCTCGTCTGGGTCATGACCTCGACCTTGGCCTCGGCCACGGCCGCCCGCTGCTCGGAGGCGGCGAGGCGGTCCTTGAGGGCGGCGACCTCGGCCATCAGGTCACGCTGGGCGAGGAGGGAGACGTTGAGATCGGCCTGAGCCTTGGCCGCAGCGTCGACCGCGCCCCTCATGCTTTCAATTCGATCGTCTTTTGCGGCTGATTCTGCCAAGAGCTGATTGTTCTCGGAATCGAGCTTCTTGAGCTGCGAGAGGTAATCGGCGACAGTGGCGTGGAGCTCATCGTTCTCAATCTCCAAGCTCGCAGTATCCAGCTCGAATTTCTCTTTGATGGCGGCGACCTGCTCGACGCAATTAGATTTGATGCCCTGAATCTGTTCCGTTGCACTTTTCTTGGCGGCGTCGGCGTCCTCGCGGGCAGCACGAGCCTCCATCGCGGCAGCTTCGGCAGCGCCCACGATGATGCGCTTGATCCGCTCGACCGCCTCATCGAGGACGGCCGATGCGTCGAGCGCAGCCTTCACGCCGGGAGTGGCGTTAGGGTGGTAGCCATCGACCAAGCGGGCGACGGTATCGGCCTGCGAGAGACCAAGGCTCGTGCTGATGTCCTTTATGGCGTCACGGGTCTCCGATGAGACATTCAGACTGGTCATTTTCTTTTCGGACTGGACTTGGTTTTCGGCCATGATGCGGCACTCCAATCAACAACGGGCATGGCTCCGCCATGCCATATGGCTGGGAACAATGCACGGCCGCTGTTGAGTTGTCTTTTTCCTGCGATCGGTGAGTTCTAAAAAGGCGTCTCAAGTCATGCGTTCACGCAGGTTTTCGGTTAGAGAAATACCGCACCCTTATATAGTAACGCCGCCGCACTCGGGCCTATTAGGCAAATCGCGAAACGACAGACGGACTTATTTCCTGACGCCCACCAATCCGCGTTCACGAAGGATGCGGTACAGCGTTGATTTGGAGACGCCAGTCGCAGCGCAAATATCGAGAATAGGAGTCTCTCCTCCAAGATAGAGCCTTACTGCGGCATCGGCTTTGACGCCGGCAGTGCGAGGCCTGCCACCCACGTTGCCGCCGTGGCTCCGTTTGACGGCGATACCCTCGGCCTGGCGTTGCCTAATCAGATCTCGCTCAAGTTCCGCGGTGCAAGCATGGGTGCCAAGCACGAAGCGCCCGAATGCGGTATCTAGATCCACGGGCTGTTTCAGGGACGTGAGCTTCACGCCGAGGTTTCGAAACATAAGGTCATAGTTGAGCAGCTGCCTGGTCGATCTGGTCAAGCGCTCCCAGGATTCGACCACCACCTCGTCGCCCGCCCGCATCTTCTTGAACAGGCGCTTCTGCTGCGTCCGGTCGCCGTCCTGGGCACCCGTGACCTTGTCCTTGTAGATATGGCCATAGGCCACGCCAGCGTTCACCAGAGCCTCGATCTGGCGGTCCAACCTCTGGTCTTTCGTGCTCACGCGAGCATATCCGTAACGTGTCATTTCAGCCTCCTGCCTCGTATTTGATTTTCCCATGGGAATTGACGCGGAGGTTTTGACACTGGGTTTTGGCACTCGACGTTCACGGCATCGAGGGTTCGATTTTCGAGTGCCCAGAGGCATACGTTTTGGGACGAACGGCTAATGGAATATGTTGGGACGGATAGTATTCTACTACCAAATAGTAGTAGAATACTATCGTAAAGATTGGAGGCTCATGGTCCGGATACACCAGAGAGTTCACGAGCGGCACCCCGAGCTAGATGACGGTGATGTCGAGGCGGCGTGGGAGAGCTACTGCTTCGCAGCCGTCCGCATACCCGGGGAGCGCGAGATGCGGACGGGCTACGACCCGCAAGGCCGGTACATCGAGATGGTCGGTGTCCTCCTGGCCGACGGCGCGTGGCTCGTCTACCACGCCATGACGCCGCCGAGCAAGAAGACGCTGAGGGAGATCGAGAACGCGAGAAGGAGAGGTTACTGATGGAATATAGGCTTGCAAACGGATCCGTTATCACGGATGAGGACATCGAGCGCGAGTGCGCGGAATACGAATCCGGCTCCTGGGAGGGGAGCCTGGTGAACCTCCGAGTCGGCCGCCCCAGGCTTTCCGAGGTTGAGGCCAACGCAAACCTGTCTTTCAAGTGCCCGAAGACGGGCGCCGACCTCATCGAGAGGGCGGCCGCCGCGTGCGGGATGCGGAAGTCGGAGTTTCTGCGCTCGGCCGCGATCGAGAAGGCCGAGAGGATACTCAGGTCGGCATAGCCCCGGCGCGCCTTCCCGGAATCGGCGTTGCCGCAGGGAGCGAGCGGCCTGCGCCGCCGTTATGTTAGACATGTCGCTAACATAACGGCGGTTAAGTCGTGCCGCGGGTCGGGGCATCCGCACCACCACAGGTTCAATCGCCCCGTAAATCGAATCCTGTTAAGTCGTCTATCTGCGTGTTTATGAACACACTATTGCCATTCCTTAGGTGAGAATCGTGTCCGCACGGGGCGATATATTAGGCAGAACACCCGAGGGAAAGGAATAGCATGAGCAACACACAGGAAATCGTTCAACGACTCGAACGCGAGATAGCAGACCGATCTGCCGCAGTTGAGAAGGTTGATGCTTTTAAGAATTAGCTCGCACGGGCCATCAAGGCCTTCATGGGCACCTCTTCCGAAAGGGTGTTTAACGGTTCCGGAAAAGGTTATCCACCTGCGGGAACGATAGGCAACCGGACACACATTCTGTCCGAGCGGTTAAAAGCGGGCACGGAATTTAAACGGCTGAAAAAGGGGCATCGACCTGCGCCGATGCCCCTAAAGTAGACACACATTTTGTCCTATAAGCCTCATTTATTTGCGAAGAACATCGGCTAGCCGCAGGATTGAAATCATCGACCGATAAGTGAGTTCCACTTTTTCGCCCGCAAGCAGTCGTTTCGAGCCAATCTCATCTAGCCCCACAAGCCGAGAAAACAGCGGGCCGCTCATCGTGCCCTCGTCAATTGATTCCCTTATGGTCTTCAAAACGTCCGTATCATGAAGCGATGCCGAGCTGTAGGGGGCA